>JAGATN010000046.1 GCA_017621225.1 Muribaculaceae bacterium
AACGCCAAAGTCAAAGCTTTCAGAAGCCAGTTCCGGGGAGTGACCGACATTCCTTTCTTCCTGTTCCGCCTCTCAAAGCTATGCGCCTAAAAATAATTTTACACTCGTGTAGTTATTTAACACTTCAACCGGCTTTTGCTGCTGACCCCATAATTGCTCGAAAACAAGCTATCGCTATTAGCTTTAATGAATCGCGAGGCACAGCCGTGAGGTTGCAGCCTCGTTCTTTTTGCGCAAATATTTCAAAAAGGATTCGGAATTCCGTTCAAGGAGCCAATTTGGCATCTTGAACGTTAATCTTTAATAAGCTCAGAGACATAAAGTCTGCTCCGTCAACGTCGCTGCGTAATACACCAATTGTGATGACAGCTACCCCTAAAAAATATGAAAGTGCACTTCTTCACAGAAGCGCACCTCCCTCATAACCAAAATTCAAGTATATATATATTTTGTCTAACAATATTAATATCGTACGGACACGTACACTTCGAGTGAGTGCATTTCCATACACACCTCAAAATCGAATTGATCTTTTTTATGGCTGCAATAGCTGTTTAAGATTAATTTCCACTGTATGGCACTAAATCCTTAGGTCTACGCAATTAGTGTTTCTTTTCGATTTCCCGGTATTTAGTGCAAAAATACTACTATTTCGTAAAATAACAAGTGTTTTTATTGCAAACAATCATTAAATTACTTAAATTAATTCATTAATATCATAATTTTAACACGGAATGTAAAAATCATATGCGCGCGTTTCGCAACAGTCAGTCCACGCCGACTTTGGCCTACTTAGAGTATGTTTACTTTTGGCTTATGTTAAGATTTAGAGAGAATTTCAGATTATGTTTGGAGATTGAGTGAGGAAGTTATGGGGTGCCATAACGACTGAATGAAATCTACAAACAGAACTGAAAGGCCTCTAAAGGTTTCATAAAGTTAAAAGTAAACATACTCTTAAGCAGCCGAATTTGAAAAAAAACGAAAAATGTAGATTTTCTCATTTTTTGTATATATATTTGTGTTCTATAACCCACAAACTTTATCGCTTATGGATTTCGCTGAAAAATGCAACCGAATATTCTGGAATGTAACATCATTATATCACCAGACCGACGACGTGGACTTCGTTCCCGCATGCCCTTATGATGAAAATACGATAGAACACACCTTATTCAGCAAAAACTGGATAGACGCCGTGCAATGGCATCTTGAAGACATAATACGCGATCCGGACATCGACCCGGTGAAGGCTCTCGAAATAAAGCGCCGCATCGATCGCTCGAACCAGGAGCGCACCGACATGGTGGAGCAGCTCGACTCTTACTTCCTCGACAAATACAAGAACGTGACTCCGCTCCCCGATGCCACCATCAACACCGAAAGTCCGGCCTGGGCCATCGACCGCCTGTCGATTCTCGCGCTCAAGATATATCATATGGACGTGGAGGTGAATCGCGCCGACGCTTCGCCCGAACATGTGGAGAAGTGCCGCAACAAGCTGCGCGTACTGCTGATGCAGCGCGAAGACCTCACCGCCGCCATATCGCAGCTTCTCGCCGACATCGAAGCAGGCCGCAAGTACATGAAGGTTTACCGTCAGATGAAAATGTATAACGACCCGGCAACCAATCCGGTGTTATATGGCAACAAGCAGTAACGACATGACCACTCGCGCGGCAAGCTACCGGCGCACTGTACTCGTGGTGCGATTTTCATCGCTCGGCGACGTGGCAATGGCCATACCGGTGGTGTATGCCGCCTGCGCGGCCAACCCCGACACACGGTTCGTGTTTCTCACCAAGGCTCCCGTTGCGCAATTGTTTGTCAACAGTCCGCAAAATCTCGTGATATACGGAGCCGACATGAAAGTTGAATATGCCGGAGCAACCGGCCTGATACGACTTTTCAGAAAGCTCAACAAGCAGTATCGGTTTGATGCGTTCATCGACCTCCACGACGTGCTGCGCACGCGCATCATCGGAATGATATGCCGTCTGCGCGGCATATCCACGAGCCGCATCGACAAGGGCCGAATGGAGAAAAAGCGGCTGACGCGCGAAAAAAACAAAAAACGCATCCAACTCAAAACGTCGATCGAGCGATATGCCGACGCATTTGCTCACGCCGGGATATCGGTCGACGGAAACTTCACCGGAATTTTCGGAACTGACAAAGCCCCACAATCCACATTTGCCGACATAACCGCCCCCAAGGCCGCCGGCGAAACATGGATAGCCATAGCGCCATTTGCCGCGCACGCCAACAAGATATACCCTCTGCACCTCATGGAGCGCGTGGTGGCCGAACTCAGCAACCGCCATGGAGTGAAGATATTTCTGTTTGGCGGCGGCGCAAAAGAGCGCGAAACGCTCGGCGCATGGAGCCAAAGCCATCCCAACGTGACATCGATGGCCGAGAAGCGCCACGGATTCCCGAAGGAGCTTGCACTGCTGAGCCACGTCGACGTAATGGTGTCGATGGACTCGTCGAACATGCATCTGGCCTCGCTCGTCGGAGTGCCCGTGGTAAGCATATGGGGCGCCACGCATCCGTTCTGCGGATTTGCGGGATGGAACAACCGAAGCGACCTCCGAGTGCAGCGCGACGACATGCCATGCAGGCCATGCTCGGCATTCGGCAACAAGCCGTGCCGACTGGGCGACACGCCATGCCTCAACGGCATCGCGCCCGAAACAATCATTGAGAAAATAGACAAAGCCTTATCAAATGGATAACAGTTTTGACATACATGCCACTACCGAAGGACGCATGAACGATCGCGACAAAGAACTCGAAAAAGCCTTGCGCCCATCGCTGTTCGACTCGTTCAACGGACAAGAAAAGATAGTGGAAAACCTGAAAGTGTTTGTCGCGGCGGCACGAATGCGCGGCGAAGCACTCGACCACCTGCTGCTCCACGGCCCTCCCGGCCTGGGAAAGACCACGCTCTCGGCCATAATAGCCAACGAGCTCGGCGTAGGATTTAAAATCACTTCGGGCCCCGTGCTCGACAAGCCGGGCGACCTCGCAGGCATACTGACATCGCTCGAAGAAAACGACGTGCTTTTCATCGACGAGATACACCGCCTGAGCCCCGTGGTGGAGGAATATCTGTATTCGGCCATGGAGGACTACCGCATCGACATAATGATCGACAAAGGCCCCGGAGCACGATCGGTGCAACTGTCGCTATCGCCATTCACGCTCGTCGGCGCCACCACGCGCAGCGGCCTCCTCACGGCGCCTTTGCGCGCGCGCTTCGGCATCAACTGCCATCTCGAATATTACGACCACGAAGTGCTTGAGCGCATAATATTGCGCTCGGCCGGACTGCTCGGCATAAAATGCACCGGCGAAGCCGCCCATGAGATAGCGTTGCGCAGCCGAGGCACGCCCCGCGTCGCCAATCTGCTACTGCGCAGAGTACGCGACTTTGCCCAGGTGAAGGGCAACGGCGCAATCGACCCCGAAATAGCGCGATATGCCCTCGAAGCGCTCAACATCGACCGCTACGGACTCGAAGAAATAGACAACAAGATATTACAAACAATAATAACCAAATTCAAAGGTGGCCCCGTTGGTCTCGGAACCATAGCCACCGCATTGGGCGAAGATCAGGGTACGATAGAAGAAGTGTACGAACCGTTCCTGATAAAAGAAGGATTCATAAAGCGCACTCCTCGCGGACGCGAAGTGACCGACCTTGCATACATGCATCTCGGACACACCCGCCAAAGCGAAATTCAATCGCTGTTCTGATCATCGTCACTTAAATACAAAGCTTATAGGATGGCATCTATAAAAAGCTTGGCAAAAGATACGGCTTACTACGGACTGAGCAGCATAGTCGGACGCTTTCTCAACTGGTGTCTGGTGCCGTTGTACACCCGCATGTTTCCGGAAGCGGAGTACGGCATAGTCACCTACATCTATTCGATAGTGCGTTGGTGCTCATAATGCTCATATACGGCATGGAAACCGGCTTTTTCCGCTTCACCAACCATGACCGTTACGACAACCCGATGGAGGTATACTCCACCACGCTGATATCGCTCGGAGCGAGCTCCACCATATTCTTCATTGCGGTGCTGGCGTTTCTACAACCCATATCCGACGCGCTCGGATGCGGCTCGAACCCGTCGTACATATCCATCATGGCCGCCGCCGTGGCCTTAGATGCGTTTACCGCCATACCGTTTTCGTATCTCCGCTATCGCCACCAGGCATTGCGGTTTGCCGTGCTGAAGTCGATCAACATAGCCTTAAACATCGGCTTTGCATTATTCTTCATACTGATATGCCCGTGGCTGTGGGAAGAAGCACCCGGAACGATAGCATGGTTCTACGACCCCGATTTCGGCATAGGCTACATATTCTTGGCCAACCTCATAGCGTCGGCCGCAATGCCTCTGCTCCTCCTCCCCGAGTTGCGAGGGTTTAAATGGCAATTCAACGGCAAGCTATGGCGCGAGATGCTGAAATATTCATTTCCGCTGCTCATATTGGGCATAGCCGGAATCATGAACCAAAATCTCGACAAGATATTGCTCCCTGAACTGATTGCCGACAAAAGCGAGGCATGGGCACAGCTCGGCATCTACGGCGCCAACTACAAGATAGCCATAATAATGGTAATGTTTTTGCAGGCGTTCCGGTTTGCATACGAACCATTCATATTTGCCCAAAACCGCCAACGCGGAGGCGACAAGAATCAGGCATTCCGCGATGCCATGAAATATTTCGTCATCTTTGCAATGACCATATTTTTGGGCGTGATGTTTTACCTCGACATCATAAAGTACTTCATACCCCCCAAGTATTTTTCGGGTCTGAAAGTAGTGCCCATAGTCATGATAGCCGAATTTTTCTTCGGCGTATTCTTCAACCTGTCGTTATGGTACAAGCTTACCGACCGCACCATCTGGGGCACTTGGTTCTCGCTGCTCGGCTTTGCGGTCACGCTCACGCTCAACATACTGCTCGTGCCGCGCATGGGCTACATGGGGTGCGCATACGCGGCGTTGGGGTGCTACGGCACCATGATGCTTGCCTCATACTTCGTGGGAAGGGCGAAACATCCCATAGGTTACGACGTGCCGTCGCTGCTCATATACTTCTTCTCGGCACTGGCGCTATACGCCGTTTCGATATTCGTCACCACCTCTATGGAGTGGCTTAACATGATAATACGAACCTTATTGCTGGTATTGTACGTTATATTCGTGTGCAAGCGAGAGAAAATAAATCCGGCATCATTGACCAAACAAATTTTAAAACGAAAATCAAACAGCGTTGCCATATGAAAGAGAACAACATAGCCAATCGCATCACGAACTTTTTTGTGAACTACTTCACGCTCACCGGCGACCTGGTGCCTCAGGCCGAAGCCGAACAGGCCATACGCGACGGCGTGTCGTTTCGCGGAACCAACATACTGATATTGATCATAGCCATACTCATAGCATCGTTGGGGCTAAACACCAACTCAACGGCCGTGATAATAGGCGCCATGCTCATATCGCCGTTAATGGGCCCTATAATCGGGCTCGGACTCGGCGTGGGCATACATGACTTCAGCCTCATAAAGCGATGCATCCGCAATCTCATCATGGCGGCCGGATTCAGCGTATTGGCTTCGTTCCTGTACTTTCTCATATCGCCCGTCAACGAAAACCACAGCGAGCTGTTCGCGCGCACGTCGCCCACCATATACGACGTAATGATAGGATTTTTCGGCGGCGGCGCGGGCATAATAGCCTTGGGTAGCCGCAACAAGGGCAACGTGATTCCTGGCGTGGCCATAGCCACGGCCCTCATGCCGCCTTTGTGTACGGCCGGATACGGACTGGCCACTTGGCAGCTCAGCTACTTTTTCGGCGCGTTCTATCTGTTTATAATCAACTCCATCTACATAGCTTTTGCCACGTTCATAGGCGTAAAGCTGATGAACTTCAAGGGAGCTGCCACGGTCGACAACGCTCGCGAACACAAGGTAAGAAAAATAGTGTACGCCCTGGCCATACTGACAATGCTTCCGAGCATATGGCTCACCTACAACATGCTGAAAGAGACGAAATTCAACATGCAGGCGGGCGAATTCATCAACAAAGAGTGCAAATTTGCCAACACGCAAGTGCTCAACTACAAGCCGGTAATAGACCACGGAATGCGCTCGATAACGGTGACGCTGATAGGCAAGGTGCTGCCGGCCGACTCGCTCGAGCTGGCGCTGTCGTCGCGACTCGGCTTCTACGGCCTCGCCGGCACCAAGCTCAACATAGTGCAGGGCGAAAACCAGACCATCACGGGCGAGGACTCATCGTCGGTAAAGGACATCTACATACTCACGCAGTCAACCATCTCACGTCAACAATCGACCATCGACTCGCTCCGGCAGATAACCGAACGGTCAGACTCGGCAAATGCCATTGCACTGCGACTCGCTCCGGAGATCAAGGTGCTGTTTCCGCAAGTGGAGGACATAGCCGTGAGCCGGTCGATATTTTCGAACGTCTCCGACCAAAAAGCCGATACGCTCAACGTAGCCCTTGTGCATTACTCGTCAGACATGCCCAAGGTGCAAGCCGAAAAATTCAGGGAATACCTGAAGGCCCGATTGTCGATAAAATCAATCGACATAGTGCCGGTGCCGCGAATAGTCAACGAAAAGCATAAAACCACTTCATCACAAACACAACAGAAGCAAAAATGAACAGCTTGCCAACAAACGACAGCATGCCGGTAGCAACGAAATCACGACCGCTGAAAGTGGTGCTCATATGCCACAGCGATATGCTTGGCGGAGCATCGATCGTAACATACAGGCTAATGCAAGCCTTGCGATACGAAGGCGTCGACGCTCGAATGGTGGTATACACCAAAATCAGCAACGACAGCAACGTAGACGTAATAAGCAGTCGAGGCATGCGCGGATTCAAATTTCTGGTCGAACGATTGCGCATATTGGTGTCGAACGGCTTCTCGCGCGAAAACCTTTTCAAAGTGTCGATAGCCAATACCGGCACGGCGATACACAAACACCCCTGGGTAGCCGAAGCCGACGTAATAAACCTGAGCTGGATAAACCAAGGGCTGCTTTCGATAAACGGAATAAGACGATTGGGCAGCCTCGGCAAACCGATAGTGTGGACGATGCATGACATGTGGAACCTCACCGGCATATGCCATCACTCATACGACTGCAAAGGCTACAAGGAGAGCTGCGGCAACTGCCAGTTCCTTACCGGATTGTCGGGCAGCGACCTGTCAAACAAAATACACCAACGCAAAAAAGAGCTTTACGCCGGGCTCAACATTCATTTCGTGGCGGTAAGCAACTGGCTGGCCGGACTGTGCCGGCAAAGCAGCCTGCTTGGCGACAAACCCTTGTCGGTGATACCTAACGCCTTTCCGATAAACTCGTTCGTAACCAAGCCTACGCACTCCATCACGAGCTTCAACATCGACTATACGCGCAACATCATAGTGATGGGTGCCGCGCGCCTCGACGACCCGATAAAAGGCCTAGGCTACGCCATCGAGGCCCTGAACTACATATTCGACAACCACCCCGAAATAGCGCGCACGTCAACGGCCGTATTTTTCGGCGACATACGCAATCCGCGCAAATTCGACGAGCTGCGGTTTCCGCACATACACATCGGACGCATCAACGATCAGAAGGTTATACGCATGATATATGCGGCATCGAAAGTCGTACTGTCGACATCGCTATACGAAACGCTCCCCACCACCCTCATCGAAGGCCAAGCGTCGGGATGCCTGGCCGTTACATTCGGCAAGGGTGGACAGACAGACATCGTAGAGCATATGAAAAACGGATATATAGCCGAATATCGCGACGCGAAAAGCGTGGCACGCGGCATATTATGGGCGTTTGAGCAAAACGTTGACCGCGACGCGCTCCATGAAAGCGTGCGCCGGCGCTATGCGTCATCTGAAATAGCGATGGAATACATCTCGCTCTACAACGACCTATTGTCGAAGCAAAACGTCTCGGCACAACAACATTCAACATCAAAAAAACATTGACAATGCAGACGGTATTGTTCAACTCCACCATTTTCGGTCCTATACACAGCCGCCGACTCGGATCGTCGCTCGGCATAAACCTGTCGCCCAACGACGGCAAGATATGTTCGTTCGATTGCCTTTACTGCGAAGCCGGCTTCAACGCCCAGGGGCCGGGCACCACGGGATTTCCCCATCGCGGCGACGTTAGCTCCAAGCTCGAGCAAAAACTGATAGAAATGAAGCAAAACGGCACTCCCCTCGACGTAATAACCTTTTCGGGAAACGGCGAGCCCACGCTTCACCCCGACTTTGGCGGCATAATCGACGACACGATTGCACTCCGCGACAAATATTTTCCGAACGTGAAGATAAGCGTGCTCACCAACTCCACGCGGCTGCACGATCCGAAGGTCAGCGACGCGCTGCGCAAGGTCGACAACAACATCATGAAGCTCGATTCGGCCATCGATGCCACGATGCGTCTCATCGACCGCCCCAACGCGCCGGCGTTTACCACCGAATCGGTCATTGACGAGATAGCCAAATTCGGCCGTCAAGGCATCGTACAGACCATGATGCTGCGCGGATCGCACAACGGCCGACATATCGACAACACCACCGACAGCGAAGTGGAAGCCCTGATAGCCGCGTACCGAAAAATAAATCCGCGCGAAGTAATGTTGTACTCCATCGACCGAAAAACGCCCGAGGAATCGCTCGTAAAAGTCGAAAAGGAAGAACTGCAAGCCATAGCCGAACGCATGCGCGCCGCCGGAATAACAGTACAAGTAAGCTGACACCAAAGCCACACATAGCCACAATGCACGATACCGTAATAACGCCTCCACCACTAAATCCGGGCGACCGCATAGCCCTGCTGTCGCCGGCCGGAATCATAAAACCACAATTCGTGTTCGATGCAGTCACCGTATTGCAGGAGCAGGGATGGGAGCCATACGTAATGCCCAACGCACTCGGCCGATCTGGCACGTACAGCGGCACCGACGATCAACGCTACTCGGACCTCGAGGCCGCATTGCTCGACCCGACAACGAAAGCCATCCTGTGCAACCGTGGCGGATACGGCGTTATACACTTGCTTGATCGGCTCGACAAGCTACCGCTGCGCGACAATGCAAAATGGATAATAGGATTCAGCGACATATCGGCGCTACACGCATTGATGCACAAGCACTCCATAGCATCGATACACTCGCCCATGGCCAAACACCTGTCATTGACGAGAGGGGTAGACGATGACTCCTGCGCCCTGTTCGACATATTGCGCGGACGCAAAATGACATACGACATGCCTTCGCACGAATCCAATCGCACCGGCAGCGCCGAAGGAATCATAACCGGCGGCAACCTGGCCGTGTTGGCCGGACTCATCGGCACGCCGTTCGACATGCTCCGCCCCGACACAATATGGTTTCTCGAAGATGTGTCGGAGCCGGTGTACAAGGTGGAGCGCATCATGTATCAGCTGAAGCTAAGCGGCGTTCTCAAAAATCTGCGCGGCCTGATAGTCGGCAAATTCACCGAATACACCCCTGCCATCGACAGCCTGACAATGGAGCAGATGATATCGTCCATGGTCAGCGAATATGACTACCCCGTGGCCTTCGACGTACCGATAGGACACGTCGACCACAACCTTCCCATGCCCGAATCGCTGCCGGTAAAATTCACCGTAAGCAACGAGTCGGCAAGAATAGAATACCTGTAAGGCGCTTCGCGCAGCCGGTCGGCAAGCATATAGACATGTTCTTCGCCTGAAATGGCATCGTAACGATAACGGAGGTCTTGTAAATACTTTATGGGGTCGAATGGAAAGATAGTTTTTTGTCCAAAATCCTCGTATTATCTCGCCTTTTTCATAAAATTTTGCTCATTTTCGTAAGTTTGCTACGAAATTAGGGCTAATTTTTGGCTATTTCAGAAAAATTGGATGGTTTCAAATCTTTATAATGAAGCACCAATAATGTCAAATGATTATTTTCAGTCTATGCGTCATATTCCCTATCTGAAGTTGAGCATTTGGTTTTATCGGAAAGCAATTTGAAGTATTTCACATCCTGTTAATCCGCTTGTTCAAGTCTTCAAGTTCTGTCATAATTTCTTCAAAGGATGGAGCTTCTCCCATAACCATATTCATCACTGTGTTCTTGTAGTCAGCCTTCCATTTGTCACGGATTTCTCCGGTAGGTACTATTTTCAAAGATGACCGTCTTAATGTATCGTAATCCAATCCTTTAAGACTGATAAATTTTCTTCGGTGTTCTATTACGGAATTATAAAGGTTCTCATCTGCCAAAGCCTCGTCTGCTATACCGGTCTGTATGATTCTATGAACATCATAAAGATGCCTCGACATCCTTTCTATCCTAATCTCTGCCGATGGTTTTGCAAATTCCTCATGGAGCAGAAATAGCTTCTCCAGGAAAGTGCGTTGGGGTATGACGGCATTGACCTCAAAAGGATTGTCTTCAAATGTGAGTTTCGGAAGATTGCCTGATATATAGGAGCGAACGAAAACGTGCGTTATCGGTTCTGACATCGAACGTCCACTGACTTCAATCTTGACTTGAGGTAGAATATACTCATTTCCTTCAAATATCGATTTGTAGGCAATGTATATGGTTTCAGGGTCAACGGTACTGACGTTAGTTTCATAGACTGAAACGTTGATAAGGCCTGATGTTAAGCCTTGATTCGCAAGTGCATTTTTTACGTCATTTATCATCGTATTCCTTACGAACGAGCATGATGCTCTGCGTAGCTTGTCGCTAATCTGATTCTTGGACAAATCTCCTGAAAAGCCGAGGTATTCACGGCTTATAGCAATATCTATGTCTTCCGACATACGGTTTATGAGATTCCAACATTTACTAAGATTTGTACCTCCTTTAAAAGACATATTATCAGAATATGGCAAAGAGAATATTGCTCTTAGCACAGCCGTCACCCACCAGTCTTTTTCTATGACCGCACGCGACAATCCGGTTCTGTCGCTAACATAGTCAATTATGTCACGCCGGTCGTCAACCGTCAGATCTGTGAAAATCATATTATTCTTCAAGTTTTTTTCTAACCCATAGCGGAGCAAGCCGAAGGTCATGTTTATAAATGTCGGGGGATACGTTTCTGACTATTGCTTTTATTCTGTCTACGATATCCTCTGTTATGTTTTCCTCTCCTATGCTTCGTATTGCAGACACGGCGAGCATCATTAGGTTGGAAACAAATTCAAACTGGCGTAACTCATTACTTTCTCTGAATATGATATTACGACCATTTGTGAGTTTGATTTTCTTTCTTGCCCCATTGGTGATGTATACCGCATTTGCAGGAATTTGCGAGGATAGCCCCAACTGGTTTAACGCTTGGTCGCCGGTTGGTATTATCCTTACTCGGTCTCGCTCCGCTATCCTTTGGGCAATATCTTCGGTCGAAGGCGGAATACACTCAAGCCCAAGAGCTTTGTTCGAACGGGGCACATAATATATTCCACGGCTTATACGAATGATTTCCGCTTTTTTCACCATACGGCTTAGCATTTGGCGGATTGCTTCAGGTGAGGCAATTTCCACAAAATCCGACGGAAAGAATATCGCTCCTTTTTCCAAAGACATAATTCTTTCGCGGACAACATTTTCTGATATTGATATGCCTTGCCTTTCACCCATGTCACAAAATTACTGTATTTTTGTGACGTGAGCAAATAATATCTATTATCGCAATAACTTTATCATTTTGACACAGCCTCGCGGCCGGCAAGTGCAAAATACATCATAATTGTTTGCCGGTTACGTATTTTTGTGTTACTTTGCATAAAAATTCATCAAAAACCACATAAATCGTAACATAATGGAATCGAAAAAATTCCTCTTGCAGGAAAAAGACATACCTGAAGCATGGTATAACGTGATGGCCGAAATGCCAAACAAGCCCAAACCAATGCTCAGTCCGGCCACGGGCGAACCGCTCAAAGCCGAAGATTTGTTTCCTCTGTTCACCGAAGAAGCATCGCGCCAGGAGTTCAACACCACCGACAAATGGATAGAGATACCCGACGAGGTACGCGAAATGTACCGAATATGGCGTCCGACACCGCTCGTGCGCGCACGCGGTCTCGAAAAAGCCCTCGACACTCCGGCTCACATATATTTCAAAAACGAAAGCGTAAGCCCGGTCGGATCGCATAAGCTCAACTCGGCCATAGCGCAAGCTTATTACGCAAAGAAACAAGGCGTAACCAACATAACCACCGAAACCGGCGCCGGACAATGGGGTGCCGCCCTGTCGATGGCAGCCAAGCATTTCGGTCTCGAGCTTGCCGTCTATATGGTAAAGGTATCGTATCACCAGAAACCTTATCGCCGTTCGATAATGCAGACCTACGGCGCCGAAGTCATAGCATCGCCAAGTATGTCGACCAAGGCCGGCAAAAAAATCATCACCGAGCATCCAAACTATCAGGGTTCGCTCGGAACGGCTATATCCGAAGCCGTAGAGCTCGCCATGTCGACGCCGAACTGCAAATATACGCTCGGCTCAGTACTCAACCACGTGGCGCTGCACCAAACCGTAATAGGTCTCGAAGCTGAAAAGCAAATGGAAATGGCCGGCGAATATCCCGACATCGTGATAGGATGCTTCGGCGGCGGCAGCAACTTCTCAGGCATATCATTCCCATTCATACGCCATAACTTCAGCGGCGAACGCTCCACTCGTTTCATAGCCGCCGAACCGGCATCATGCCCGAAACTGACAAGAGGCGTGCTGCGCTACGACTTCGGCGACGAAGCCGGCTACACGCCACTGATCCCAATGTACACGCTCGGCCATAATTTCTCGCCCGCCAACATACATGCAGGCGGATTGCGTTATCACGGCGCGGGTGCGGTAGTAAGCCAGCTGCGCAACGACGGAATGATCGAAGCGGTCGACATACCACAGCTCGAAACGTTTGCGGCAGCCACGCTGTTTGCACGAAGCGAAGGCATAATTCCGGCTCCCGAAAGCTCACACGCCATAGCCACTGCCATACGCGAGGCCAACAAGGCCAAAGAAGAAGGTCGCGAAAAGGTTATATTGTTCAACCTGTCGGGCCACGGCCTGATCGACATGGCCGCCTACGACCAATACATAGCCGGCGACCTTATGAACTACGAGGTAAGCGACGAAGAAGTAACCGCCAACACCGTAGGATTGAAAGAAGTATAATCACATACCAACCCCAAAAACATATCTTCCGCCATCGCTGTTTTACGACGATGGCGGAAATGCATTAAATTACAACCATGACACTCCGATTTTTCAAGACACTGGTCGTTATGATGATTGCCTCGGCATTGCAAGCCAACGCAATCTCCATAATTTCGGGACCTTATTTGCAGAACGTAACCGACTCCGAGGTCACCATAGTGTGGCGCACCGACAAAGATGCCCTGTCGTGGGTAGAGATAGCCCCCGACGACGACCTCCACTTCTATTCAGAGGCTCATCCTCGTTACTATGCCACCGACATGGGACGCGCCGTAATAGGAAAGCTCCACAAAGTAAAGATTAAGAAGCTCGACAAAAACACCACATACCGCTATCGCGTGGTGTCGAAGGAGGTCACCGACGAACAGCCGTATTACGTGATATACGGTCGACACACCTCAACCGACGTTTATGGCCGAAAACCGCTGAAATTCACCACCGCCGACAGTAATACCGACAAGGTGAACTTCCTCGTTGTAAACGATATGCACGGCGACACGGCAAAAATGACCGACCTGCTTTCAAATTTCCGTAAAGGCACCACCGACTTCGTGTTTTTCAACGGCGACATGGTAAACTTTATGGACAACGAGCAGCAGCTGTTCGACGGATTCATCGACCGCTCGGTAAAGCTATTCGCATCTGAAACGCCATTCTACATGGCTCGTGGCAACCACGAAAGCCGAGGCCGCTTTGCCCGCAACTACATGAACTACTTCCCGACCTCAACCGGAAAGCCGTACTACACCTTGCGTCGCGGCCCGATATTCTTCATTGTGCTCGATGGCGGCGAAGACAAGCCTGACACCGACATCGAATATTCCGGAACCACCTTTGGCGACGAATACAGAGCCGAACAGGCCGAATGGCTCAACGAAATAGTGGCCACCGACGAGTTCAAGCAAGCTCCGTTCAAGGTAGTAGTGACCCACGTGCCTCCGGTAGGCGACACCTGGCACGGCCCGCTGCACGCCAAGTCGTTGCTGTTGCCAATACTCAACAAGGCAGGCATCGACCTCATGTTATGCGCGCATCTTCACCGCCACAAATACAACGAGCCGGGAACGGAAGGAGCGCAATTCCCCGTACTGATCAACTCAAACACCGAATTGCTCAAAATAGATGCCGACAGCAAAAAGCTAAACGTAGAGATAATAAAGCGCGACGGCACCACTTCGAAAAAACTGAGCTACGACTCACGCGTCAAGTAACGACACGCCATTGACGCATAGACACAAAAAAAGTACCGCATCGTGAATGGCTCACGATGCGGTACTTAACCCTAAATATTACCTTAATATTACCTTAAAAATTTCTTTTATCTTGAATTTTGATATAGTGTGTCGGTGGTTTTCATAGCATTAAAGATGCTCTACTCTTTAATCTATGTGGCAGAATCGGTTGGTGCACAATCAACATTGCAGCACCTCAAAAAGCTTATTAGCGATAGTCGCTGAAACGTACCTGCAACTGCTGGCGGGCAAAGAAGATGCGGCTTTTCACCGTGCCAAGAGGAAGATCCATCTTTTCGGCAATTTCATTGTACTTGTAGCCTGCTACGTGCATGGAGAACGGAACGCGATACTTTTCGGGAAAAGCTTCGATGGCATCATTTATTTCCTGTACGCTGAACGATCCTTCGGGAGTTTCAAAACCCGAGTCCTGCGACAAATTCAAATGATAGCAATCTTCCGTGCTGTCGATGATGGTCGCTGCACGAGCCATACGGCGATAATTGTTGATGAAAATATTGCGCATAATCGTAAACACCCATCCCTTGAAGTTAGTGTTCTCAGCATACTTATCCTCGTTGTCGAGAGCCTTCAGCGTTGTGTCCTGAAGCAAGTCGTATGCATCGTCACGATTAGAAGTTAGCATATACGCGAAATTAAGCATGTTGCCTTGCAATTCCATAAGCTTGTTTTGAAAACCGATTGAACCCATAATCTTTATTTTTTAATAGTAAATATCTATTTTTTTATCATTCACACTGCAAATATACAAACTTTTCAAATGACAAAATTTTATACGAATTAAAATATGTTAATTTTGTTACTATACCGTTACAACATAAATTAAATCACTGATACATAAATTCATACGAATTTACACAATAAGTTACATAATTATCACAATTACGCACATATATTATTACAAATGCGCCGATGCCGGATTTTGTTGAACAAAATCCGGCATCGGCAAATATTTTTTTGGTCATATATCGGACAGGCAGCTCATTCAAAGCCGCAAGCCGAATCAGGCAAACTTAGCCCAATCAACGTTGCTCATATTGCCCGAACGGAGGAATTCGTTATGGAATTCGAGCGAAGCTTCGAGCATATGCGGCGTCTGACCGCCTTTTCCGAGCTTGAGGTAGTCGCGCAGCAATTCGCGATACATCGGATGCGCGCAATTGTCGATGATGGTGTGTGCGCGCTGCACCGGATCTTTTCCGCGCAAATCGGCAACGCCCTGATCGGTTATTATCACGTCGACCGAATGTTCGGTGTGGTCGATGTGCGAAGCCATAGGAACGATGTTGCTTATCAATCCGCCCTTGGTGATAGAGGGGCAGCTGAATATCGATATGTAGCCGTTGCGAGTGAAGTCGCCCGAACCGCCAATGCCGTTCATCATCTTCGTGCCCACCACGTGGGTTGAGTTGATGTTGCCGAATATGTCGGCTTCGAGAGCGGTGTTCATGGCTATGACACCGAGTCGACGTATCACTTCGGGGCTATTCGATATTTCGGCGGGACGTATCACGAGTTTATCTCTAAAGAAGTCGAGATTGCCGAGTACTTCGGCTTCGGTGTCGTCTGACAGCGTGAGCGAGCATGTGCTGCCGAATACGCAACGACCCATCTTCATGAGTTCGATTACGGCGTCCTGAATAACTTCGGTGTACATCTGTACCGGCGGTATCTCCTTTGCATCGCCGAGGCCAAACAACACTGCGTTTGCCACATTGCCCACGCCCGACTGCAACGGAAGGAACTCCTTGGGTATTCGGCCCGCGCGCAATTCGCCAAGCAGGAATCCGCACACGTTTGCGCCGATCTGCAGCGTAACGTCGTCGAGCGCGCTGAACTTCTTCACCATATCGTAAGAGTCGCTGTGCACCACGCCGATTATCTTAGAGGGATCGACCTTCACGGTGGGAACGCCTATGCGGTCGCTCGGCTTATAGATGGGTATCTCGCGACGATGAGGAGGATCGAGCGGAAGATAAATATCGTGCATGCCATACATTCCGGCCGGAAGCTTGGCATTGAGCTCGAGTATTATCTTTTTTGCATATTTTGCATACGTAGGCACATTTCCCACGCCGGTGCCGAGCACCAATTCGCCATTATCGAGCACTTCGGCCACTTCGAGTATTGCCACGTCGAGATCGCCGTAGGTGCCATAACGGAACTTCTGTGCAAGCTCCGAAAGATGAAGGTCGAAATAGTGCGCGTCATGAGAGTTGATGCGCAGACGCAAATCAGGCGTATTCTGATAGGGAGTACGACGGTTTATGGCGTTGGCACGAGCCAACGCGCCATCGGCACGATTGTTGGTTGATGCACCTGTAAACACATTTACCTTAAAAGGTCGCCCGGCCTCATGCTCCTTCACGGCTTTTTCTGCGAGGGCTTCCGGTACAACTTTAGGCGATCCTGATGCAGTAAAGCCTGAAAAGCCCAAATTGTCGTTGTTCTTGATTAAATCGGCAGCTTCTTGCGCCGAAAGGATAGGGAATGCCATTTGTCGTGATATTTTTTTAGTTTTAGTACTTTAGAATTTTAAGATTAGAACTTAGTTGAAAATACCTCATGGGCTATCAAAGCCTTCCGCCACTTTTCGATATGTTTATCGTAATCAACGTCGTTGGCCGATGACGACATTTCGTCGGCAACCGGTTCGGCAAAAGAATCGTGAGTCACACGAATCCCCTCCTCGGCTACTATCGGCGGCATGGACGGTCGCGTGTCGGCGACACGCAGTGTAGGCATATCGTACTTCGGCGATTCTGAAACCGAAGTCCTACGCACAGCCTGCTTCTTGCGAGCTTTGATGCGTTGCTCTATTCCCGAATAGGCCACCGAAAGCAATATCATGGCCAATAACGATATTATTTCTTTCATAAAACGGTTACCAAATCTGCACAAATTTAGTAATTTTGCGCAAAAATAGTCAATTATAGCCGTAAAAGCAAGACTTTTTGAGATTTACTTTCCCTGACAAGAATTTTATGACAGACATAGATACAATTAGCCCAATGACCGATAACGACAAATCGTTGTACATCGAAACGTACGGTTGTCAAATGAACGTGGCCGACAGCGAGGTCGTCTCGTCAATAATGGGAATGGCCGGATATGTCACGGCAGAAACGCCCGAAACGGCCGACGCCGTGCTGCTTAACACCTGTTCGATACGCGATAACGCCGAACAAAAGATAATAAACAGGCTGCAATACCTGGCATCGCTACGCAAAAAGCGCGGCAAGAACAAGCGTCTTATAATAGGTGTGATAGGTTGCATGGCCGAACGCGCCAAGGAGGAGCTGATAGAGAAGCATGGCGTGGATCTCGTGGCCGGCCCCGACGCATATCTCGACCTGCCCAATCTGTTTGCGGCCGTAGAGACCGGGCACAAAGCGATGAACGTGGAGTTAAGCACCACCGAGACGTATCGCGACATCATACCCTCGCGAATCACCGGCAACCGCATATCGGGCTTCATAAGCATAATGCGCGGATGCAACAACTTCCGCTCATATTGCATAGTGCCTTACACCAGAGGGCGCGAGCGGAGCCGCGAAGTAAGCAGCATATTGTCGGAACTGGCCGACCTTCGCGCCAAGGGATTCAAGGAGGTCACCCTGCTCGGACAGAACGTGAACAGCTATTCATACACCGGGACCGACGGCATAACCGTCGACTTCTCGACCCTTTTAGGCACCGTGGCCGAAGCAGCCCCCGACATGCGCATACGCTTCACCACGTCGCACCCCAAGGACATGTCGGACGACATTATCGACACGATAGCGCGCCACAAGAACGTGTGCAACCACATACACCTGCCGGTGCAAAGCGGCAGCAACTCCGTGCTGAAGGCAATGAACCGCCACTACACCCGCGAGTGGTATCTTGAACGCATAAATGCCATTCGCACACGCATACCCGACTGCGGCATAACCACCGATATGTTTACGGGATTTCACGACGAGAGCGAGGAGGACTTCCAAATGACGCTGTCGCTGATGCGCGAAGTGGAATTCGACGCCGCATTCATGTTTAAGTATTCCGAACGCCCCGGCACCCTCGCATCGAAGCATATGCCCGACAACGTGCCCGAAGAAACGAAGATACGTCGCCTCAACGAAATGATAGCGCTGCAAAACGAGCTGTCGGCAGCCTCCAACGCCAAGGAGGTAGGACGCACGGCCGAAGTACTCGTAGAGGGGATATCGAAACGCAGCCGAGACCAATTCGTGGGCCGTACGCAACAAAACAAGACGGTGGTGTTTCCGCGCGGCAACTATCGCATAGGCGACTTCATCGACGTACGAATCGTGGACTCGTCGTCGGCCACCCTGATAGGCGAACTCGTATGATTTAGCCGAAACACCTTATTTAATATGACATTAATGTGACGAATGCGCACGATGGTCGTGCGCATTCGTCACAAATATTCAAAAAAACGGGCTTTTTCGGGCCTCCGTTTCTTTAACTACGTTAAAAAACTTGACAAAGGTATTACATTATATTAATTTTGCGGATTAAATAGGCGAAAATCGCCAAATTCGAAAATTGAATATGAGTAAAAAGCAACACCAAGGCATTCCGGTATTGAGTTCGCACATCACGTCGACAGTGAGCGTGGCCTTGGTTTTATTGATACTTGGCATAGTGGCCATAACCTCCATAGCGGTGCGCAACATAGGTCGCGACGTGCGCGAGAAAGTAGGGTTCGTAGTGATAATGAACGACAATGCCACCAATGAGCAGATAAACGCCATGAAGCAGATGTGGCACAAGGCCGACTATGTATCGTCAGTCAAGTTTCTCTCGGCCGACGACGTGTTGGCACGATGGCAACAGCTCATGGACGACGACGAAAACATAACCGAAACGCTCGGCATCAACCCCTTTTATCCCGAATTTGAAGTTACCGTCAAGGCCGACTATGCCGACATCGACGAAATAAACCGGCTCACCGCCCCCATTGCATCGATGGCCGGAGTGAACGAGATAAAGCTGCACACCGAAATGGTGAAATCGATAAACACGAGCATGCGCTCGGTGGCAATAATACTCATGAGCATTGCAGCCGCACTGCTGCTCATCTCGTTGGTGCTCATCAACAACACGGTGCGCCTCACCATATATTCGCGACGGTTCACCATACACACCATGAAGCTCGTGGGCGCTACGGCCGGATTCATACGCAGGCCGTTCGTGGTAAGCTACATGTTCAATGGCATAATAGCCGCATTCATAGCGATAGCAATACTTTGCGCGGCCATATCGTACATAACGTCGGTCGATCCCGACATATTGCAGATATTCACATGGCCCGAGGCCATATGCGTATTCGCGGGAATGATAATAACCGGAATGGTGATATGCACCATATCGGCCACGTTTGCCGCGAACAAATATCTGAGAACCGACTACGACAGCATGTTTAAATAACAAACGTAAAAACAATAAACTCCACATACAAAACAATGGCTAAAGTAAAAACGACAGGATCGACACCCTCAAACGTCAATCGTAACCAAATAGAAGCCGAAAGCCACGTACAGCTTCCGCTGCTGAAACATAATTTCATAGTCATGGCCATAGCCGGAGCCATGATAGTGATAGGATTTTTATTGATGACGGGAGCCGGATCGACGGAAACGGAATTCAACCCCGACATATTCAGCACAAGGCGCATCGTGGTAGGCCCTACCATTGCATTCCTCGGATTCATACTCATGGGGGTTGGCATAATATGGAACGGGAGAAAAAACAATAAGGCAACGAATGCCGACGAAGCAGCCGACAGCAACTCATAAAAGCTCACTCATCAACTTATGGATTGGATAGACGCCCTCATAATGGGCATAGTACAGGGTTTGGCCGAATACCTGCCGATTAGCTCAAGCGGGCATCTCGAAATATTCAGAAACATACTCGGCATAGATCTCAGCGGCGACGTGGCGCTCGAATTTGACGTAGCGCTCCACATAGCCACGGTATTGAGCACCATAGTGGTGCTGTGGCGGGAGTTCGTGCCGCTATGCACCTCGTTTTTCACGTTTCGCCACGACGATAATTTCTGGTACGTGTGCAAAATACTCGTATCGTGCATTCCGGTGGCAATAGTAGGTTTGTGCTTCAAGGATGTGATCGAGCAGTTTTTCGGCAGCGGACTTCTCTTGGTAGGCATATGCCTTCTCGTAACGGCAATGCTTCTTTCGTTTGCCTACTTCACGCGCACAAAGCCGGCGCTCGAAAATCCGTCGGCAGCTACGCGAGGACATGACGTGACATGGTTTGACGCATTCATCATCGGCTGCGCGCAAGCAGTAGCCGTGCTCCCGGGACTTAGCCGCTCGGGCACCACCATAGCCACCGGCATAATGCTCGGCGACCGTCGCGACAAAGTGGCCCAATTCTCATTCTTCATGGTCATAATACCCATACTCGGCGAAGCGTTGCTCGGCATAAAGGACATAATATCGGGCGAATCGGCCACTACCGCCGCAATCGGCGCGATACCTCTCACGATAGGCTTCATAGCCTCGTTCGTAGTGGGATGCATCGCCTGCAAATGGATGCTTGAGATAGTGAAGCGCGGCAAGCTCGTATGGTTTGCCGTATATTGCGTGGCGATGGGCCTGACATGCATATTGTGGGATCTGTTTTAACCGAAATTCATAATGGACTATATATCCGGTGAAATATTTTATATCGACAAGCCTCTGAAATGGTCGTCGTTTGACGTTGTGAAACGCGTGCGCGGCACATTGCTGCGTCGCATGCACATAAAGAAGCTCAAGGTGGGCCACGCCGGCACTCTCGATCCACTCGCCACGGGGGTAATGATAGTGGTGACCGGACGAGCCACGAAGCTAATCGACGAACTGCAAACCGGAGTAAAAGAATATATAGCCACGATAGCGCTCGGAGCCACCACTCCATCGTTTGACCTCGAAACCGAAATCGACGCATCATACCCCACGGAACACATAACCGAACAGCGCGTGCGCGAAACGCTGAGCCGCTTCATAGGCACCATACAGCAAATTCCGCCTGCATATTCGGCATGCAAAATCGACGGTAACCGTGCATACAAAATGGCACGAAAAGGCCACGCCGTGGAGCTGAAGCCCAAAACGCTCGTAATAGACGAGATAGAGCTGATGGACTTTTCGCAAACAGCCATAACCATAAGGGTGGTGTGCAGCAAGGGCACGTACATAAGAGCCTTGGCGCGCGACATCGGTCAGGCTCTCGATTCGGGCGGACACCTCACCGCGCTGCGACGCACCCGCGTAGGCGACATACGCATAGCGGAGTGCCTTTCGATAGACGAGGCAGTAAAAAAGATCGAGACGGAGCCATTCGTAATGCCCGAAACCGACGAACAGACAGCATAACCCCAATCAACGAATATATATACAAAATTAGATATGAAACTTTCACAGTTTAAATTCAAACTTCCCGAAGAACTGATAGCCGAATACCCGGCCAGCGAACAGCGCGACGAAGCTCGCATGATGGTAATAAACCGTGCGTCAGGCGAGATTGAACACCGCGTTTTCAAAGACATCATAAACTATTTTGTCGACGGCGACATATTCGTGTTCAACGACACGAAGGTGTTTCCGGCCCTGCTTTACGGCAACAAGGAGAAAACGGGCGCACGCATAGAAGTGTTCCTGCTCCGCGAACTAAATGCCGAAAACAAGTTGTGGGACGTATTGGTCGAGCCCGCGCGCAAAATAAGAATAGGCAACAAGCTCTATTTCGGAGAAGATGAGTCGATGGTGGCCGAAGTAATCGACAACACGACTTCGCGCGGCCGCACGCTACGCTTTTTGTACGACGGTACGCACGAAGAATTCAAGTCGGCATTGTTCAAGCTCGGACACACTCCGCTCCCTCCCTACATAAAGCGCAACCCGGAAGCCGAGGACGCCGAACGCTACCAAAGCATATACGCAGAAAAAGAAGGCGCCGTAGTGGCTCCCGCCGCCGGCCTCCACTTCAGCCGCGAATTGCTGAAACGCCTTGAGATAAAAGGCATAAACCAAGCATTCCTCACCGTACACAGCGGACTCGGGAACTTCCGCGAAATAGACGTGGAAGACCTCACGAAGCACCGTATGGACTCCGAGCAGATGGAAGTGACCCAGGCCCTCGTCGACATGGTGAACGGCGTTAAGGACAACGAACACCGCGTGTGCGCGATAGGCACTTCGGTGCTCAGAGGCATAGCGAGCGCCGTGAGCATGGGCGGACACATGAAGACTTATTCGGGATGGACCAACAAGTTCATATTCCCGCCATACGATTTCACCGTAACCGACGCTCTCGTCACCAACTTCCATATGCCCTACTCCACCATGCTGATGATGGTGGCCGCATTCGGAGGCTACGACTTGGTGATGAAAGCATACGACATAGCCATAAAAGAGAAGTACCGTTTCGGAGCTTACGGCGACGCAATGCTCCTGCTTTAAGATACATAATCAATGGCCGAAAGCAGCGAATACCACACCATTTCCGCGCCAGCGCGCGGATTGTACAAGGAGAAGATGAGCAAATTCATATCGTTTGCCTTCCCTGTGGGTTCGGCCGCCGAGGCCAAAGAAGCCATAGCGCGAATAGCCAACGAGTATCACGATGCGCGCCACGTCTGTTGGGCCTACATGATAGGAGCCGATGCGTCGGAATACCTATCGTCAGACAACGGCGAACCGTCGGGAACGGCCGGCAAGCCGATTCTCGGACAGATACGCTCATTCGGACTTACCAACGTGGCAATAGCCGTAGTACGATATTTCGGAGGAATAAAATTAGGCACCTCGGGGCTGATAACGGCATACCGCGAAGCAGCCCGCGAGGCATTGCTTGACGCGCAGATAATAACGGCCTACGAAATGAGCCGCATAGCATTCACGTTCCCCTATTTGGCAATGAATTCGGTGATGAAGGTGCTGAAAAATCCCGACGTAAAGATCGAGGAACAGACATTCGACAACTCCTGCTCCATAACGCTGTCGATTCGCGCCGACCGCGCCGATGCCCTGACGGCGCGCCTCACCGACATCGACGGGGTAACACTCAAGTCATAGCGACACGTCATGTGGATAGTACTGGCATTCATCTCCGCATCGCTACTCGGGCTTTACGATGCCTGCAAAAAGCACTCGCTGCGTGAAAACGCCGTGATACCGATACTGTTTCTCAACACGCTGTTTTGCAGTATGATATTTCTTCCGGCGATAGTGCTTTCGGCTACCGGAAACATATCGGCCGACTCGCAACTGTACGTAGAGCCATGGAACTGGCACGAGCACCGATACATACTGCTCAAAGCGGTCATAGTGCTGTCGTCATGGGTTCTCGGATATTTCGCCATGAAACAACTGCCGCTTACCATAGTCGGGCCGGTCAACGCCACGCGCCCCGTAATGACCATAGTGGCAGCCCTATTGATTTTCGGCGAAAGCCTGAATGCGTGGCAATGGGCAGGCGTAGGGCTTGCCGCAATATCGTTTTTCATGCTGAGCCGAAGCGGACGAAAGGAGGGAATACGATTCACGCACAACCGTTACATTTATTTCCTCATCGGAGCCGCGATGCTCGGAGCCCTCAGTGCCATATACGATAAATATTTGATGTCGCCGCCCGACACCGGAGGCCTCGGCATACAGAAAATGGCCGTTCAGGGATGGTACAACCTGTACCAATGCATAATGATGGGGTTAGTCACGATAACCATATGGTGGCCCACGCGCAAGTCGGGCCAACGGTTCACGTGGCGATGGTCAATAATATTCATCAGCATTTTTCTTACCTTGGCCGATTTTGCCTACTTCTATGCGCTCACGTTTCCCGATGCCATGATATCGATAGTGTCGATGGTAAGGCGAGGCAGCGTTATAGTTTCGTTTCTGTGCGGAGCGTTGGCATTCGGCGAAAAAAATCTCCGCAGCAAGGCAATCGACCTGGCTTTGGTATTGGCCGGAATGGCCTGCCTGTGGATAGGCACCTCGTAACATAGCCTATATGAAACGAGAGCGCAACCGCACATTCAAAAAATGAAGTGAACGGTTGCGCCCCGCAATATGATTTAATCGTCAGATTATTAGTACTTATGCTCGGTTGAATGCATTTCGGCCGGAGTTATTGGCGTGCGATCCATCCTATACCATACGTAGGCTATGTATCCCGCCACGAAAGGAATGATCAACGACACTACGCTCATGACCTCGAGCGTGAACTTGCTCGATGAGCTGTTGTAGATGCTCAAAGAGCTGCCGGTATCGATAAGCGAAGGATAGTAAGGCGTACCATTGAATCCGGCTATCCAGAACAACGACAGCACCACAAGAATAGTACCTATTCCGCTAAACCATATGCCTTTGTTGAACGTCTTGTCAAACACCGTACGACCTATGGCATACAGCACGGCAACAACGCCTAAAAGAAATATTATTGCCACCCACCACATATCGAGGAAGTTATGCAGGTATTTGTAGCTAACCCATTCATATGAATTGAGAAGCGTGGGAATGCCGTCTTTCGACATAGACTGCTGACCGTCGGCCGTAAGCAACAGTGCCAGGAACGCGAGGAAGAACAGTACGAATATCACGCCGTTGACCAACACTTGCCTGCGATTGTGGCGCTCCATGCGCTCGTCGGACGAAATGTTGTCAAGGAAATACAGCGAAGCCTGCGTGCGCGCCAAGAACAGGACGGCAAATCCGAGAATCCAGTTTTTCCAATAAAATATCGCCTCAAAGCCATGCGACGGAGCCCATTGCGATATCACGGGAGCGCCGGCATCGAGAATGTTGCCCATCCGAACGCTGAACTCGCCACCGAAAAAAAACATCGACACGGCCACGCCAAGCAGAAAACATCCTACGCAACCGTTGATGAACAGAAACACATCGTAAGTGCGCGCGCCGTAAATATTGCCGGGCTTATGGCGAAATTCGTAGCTTACCGCCTGCAATATGAAACTAAACAATATCAGCATCCAAAGCCAATATGCCCCACCGAAACTGGTGGAATAGAACAATGGGAATGAAGCGAAGAAAGCACCGCCAAACACCACGAGCGTGGTGAACGTCAGCTCCCACTTGCGTCCGAGAGAATTGATCATCATAACTCGCTCGGTAGAGTCGAGCCTTTGTAGCAACATCGACTGCCCCCCTTGCACAAACAGCAAGAACACCAGTATCGCTCCCAGCAACGATATGAGCAGCCACCAATATGTCTGTAAATATTCGAGTTCCATATACTTAATCTTTTATTCGTTCATAATCAGTCTTCGAGCCTTTCGATATTTCACGAAGCATAATGCAGATCTCAGCTGCCAACAGCGCCGTAAACACTGCCGCAAACATCCAGAACGTAACCTGTATGGTGACAGTGGAAATATCGGAAATGGCCGCGCGGGTAGGCATTATGCCCTCTATGATCCACGGCTGACGACCCACTTCGGCCGTAACCCATCCGCACTCGCTGCAAATCCACACGATGGGAATGGTGGCCATGCCGATCAGCTGCACCCAACGGTTTTCGAGCCACTCGTTCTTTCGATAAAGCATCCACAGCATAGCCACGAAGAACAGCAGCAGATAACCGCCAAACAGCACCATGATGTGGAATGCATAGAACGTCATTGCCACGGGAGGAATGGCTTCGTAGGGCGAATCGAGATATCCGTAGCCAAAATATTTATAGTTGGCCTTGAGTTGGCTTGCGGCAGCCGCCATAGCCTCCGCGTTGCCATCTTTCGAAGCCTTGTCGTATGCCCTCAGAGCCATATGGGCCTTCTTGCCAATGGCTATTCGCTCGGCATAGCTATCGGTACGTATGGTATCGCCCGCCTCGGTAAGCTCAATGCCGTTAATCAAATCGTTTATACCGGGTACGAACGCGTGCGGATTATGCGTAGCCAAAAACGACAAGCCGTAAGGTATGGTGATTTTGGCGATGAACTCGTCCTCGTCGTTCAAAACCGTTTTTTTCGGATTCAGCAAGCCAACAGCCACGATTTCCTGACCGCACTTGCCATCATAGAGGCCTTCCATTGCGGCAAGCTTCATAGGCTGCACGCGCGCCACATCGACAGCCGATCCGTCGCCCGACCACAACGTGAGCAGTATTCCGGCGAATCCAACCCATGCGCCCACTTTCATCGAATCGATAGCAAAGCGGCGATTGCGTTTCTTGAACAAGAACCAGCAACTTACGCCTATCACGAACACTCCGGCGAGAGTCCATCCGCTCAGCACGGCATGGAGGAACTTATGAATGGCAACCGGCGAAAGCACCAGGGCAAAGAAATCGTCCATGACGTTACGCATCTGAGCCGGATCAAACTCCATGCCCACCGGATATTGCATCCAAGCATTCGCTATCAGAATCCACAAAGCCGACAACGACGCGCCGATGGCCGTAAGCCACGTGGCAGTCAGGTGAAAGCCTCGGCTCACCTTTTTCCATCCGAAGAACATTACGGCAATGAATGTCGATTCCATAAAGAACGCCAACAATCCCTCAATGGCCAGAGGAGCGCCAAATATGTCGCCCACAAACCAGCTGTAATTCGACCAGTTGGTTCCGAACTCAAACTCCAGGATTATGCCCGTTGCCACGCCTATGGCAAAGTTTATGCCAAAAAGGAGCATCCAGAATTTAGTAATGGCAAGCCACCTTTCGCTTTTAGTGCGATAATAGATGGTTTCCATAATGGCCACTATCACCGATATGCCAAGTGTAAGCGGCACAAACAGCCAATGATACATAGCAGTCAACGCAAATTGCCATCGCGACCAGTCGACCACATTCATTAAGTCATCCATAATTATTTGATTTTATTTTGGTTATTGTCATAAATAAATAGCAGGAAATTCAGATTTAGCAACCGTCATAGCAAAAACGTCATCGGCTGTCATCGAGCAACGATTGCCTGACCGCATCGGCACGAGCCTCGTCAGTATCATAGTCGCGGCTCAAAACATCGGGAAAGAAAAACAACTTGAATACCAGAAACAATATTGCAAGCTTTATCAATATCAACGCCCATAACGAACGCCCCACCGTCATTTCGCGGAACCCGTCGCGATAAAAACGATACACTCTCACTGGCCACGCCAACAAAGGTCGGCGATGCAATCCACCGGTGTTCGACTTCTTGTCCATGATATTATAACCCCAATTGTGTTCCTGAGGTTTTGCAAAACAAGCAATATTTAACGAATTAACCAAATAAAATGAAAAAATTATGGTCATATCATAACTCGGCAGGCTCAAGCCAATGCGCAGAAGGCACAAAAAACGACGCGCAGTCAAGAGAAACGGTCTCCCGACTGCGCGCCTATTTAATACCGTCGTAGATTACAGCACGAACCGACGCAACAAACGCGATTTCATCATGACATAGACCACGGCGTAGCTCAAAACCGTAGCGCAAGCAGCGTTAAGCAGCAGACGCGCCCAAGCCGGTAGCCCGGTAGCATACATCACCTCGTAGCCCCACTGCACCAATGAGAAATGGCACAGATATACGCCAAACGACATAATGGCCAGCCTGGTGACCAATGGCGACACTTTCACTTGCGAACGTTCGACCCACAAATACACGGGCAGCGTCATCATAAACACGTTAATGCCACAGAACGACCAGAACATTTCAATCAATGCCCAATTTTGGGTAGACATCATCGACGTGTAGCCAATGAACGTTACTATGAATCCGACCACAAACATCGGTATGGTAATGACGGCCAGACGCGCGGCGCTGCATCGGATGGGGTTGCGCAGCAGATAATGCGCCAGGATCATATATCCGAGGAATCCCGACACGTAGTAGAACGATCCGAAAGCATTCCAACTGCACACGCCCAATATACCCATATTGTCGTAGTTGCCCTGATAGCCTGCCAACGGAGCAAAATATTGTATGTACGGCACCAACAGACTGAAGCCCCAGAGATACAGCAACAGGCGTATGTCGCGATTGCTTGCCGTTTCAAGCCAACGGCTCACGATGGGCAGCACCATGTAGATGCCAATGAGCATATAGAGATACCACAACGGAATGGTGTCGTAGTTGAAGTTGAGCACCCATGTGTAAAGGTGGTTGATAAGATTGTCGACGTCGAACGGGCCTACCAATGAGATGTTTTGTGGGTTAGTCCATACGTAATTGTAAGCCAGGAAATTTGCCACGGGGAGCACTATCGACCAAAAAGCCAATGGCCAAAGCAATCGGCCGATGCGCTTACGATAAAAGCCCATCAACGAATCCTGCTTCACCGGGAAAAGCAACACACCCGTCATCATGGCAAAAAGAGGCACGCATGGGCGCACGAGGCTACCTACGAAAGCACCTAAGTTATAACCGGCTTCGTCAACGCCATACATGGCCGTGAAATGGTCGCAACAATGCGACACCACCACCAGTACGATTGCAATAACACGCAGGGCATCGATCCACCCTATCGTTTCGCGATGCCTAAAGGCATCATGCACTTTGTTTTGAGTCATTGTTTTATTTATTTAATAAGCATAAACCACGATGATACCGACAATGGGGGGGGAAGCATTGCCACCCGATCATTCGAAATAAATGAGTGCGGTTATATTTTGCAAATATAAGAATAATAGCCTTAATAATATGGATTTCAATGCCATTTTTTACGTCTGTTTTACGTCGCTTCAAAAACGACGAAAAAAATCGCGAAAAAATTCTTTTGCTATTTTTTCAAAAAACATTTGGCAGATTAAAAAACAATGCCTACCTTTGCATCGCTTTAGCAAACCACGGGTGCTTAGCTCAGCTGGTTCAGAGCATCTGCCTTACAAGCAGAGGGTCGGGGGTTCGAATCCCTCAGCACCCACCACAGGAAAAAGGAAGCCATAGAGATGGCTTATCACTCTTTGCTAAAGCATAAATCAATCTTATCACCTTCGGGTGCTTAGCTCAGCTGGTTCAGAGCATCTGCCTTACAAGCAGAGGGTCGGGGGTTCGAATCCCTCAGCACCCACCCATAGGAAACAACGAAGTCAAGTTCAACAATTTAGAGCTTGACTTATTTTTTTATTATGCACCCGCATATTGTGGCTCGAGCCCGGAACGCGGCGCATGGTAATAAACCTGTGTTTAAGGCGCCACGCAGATTGCCGCCATAAATTGAGTTTAGACGTATTCCGAAAACGCTGTAAATTTACAGTAAATTCGGAATAGGAAATAAATTTAGCGACTGGGGACAAAGCCTCGTTTGAGCCTCGGGGCCATGCTCACGACGCCCAGATGCTTATCAATCCTACAATGCAGCCTATCACTTCGATGGCCAGCCCTACGAAAATCATAGGCCTGTACTTCGACCGAAGTTCCTGCTTTTGCATATCGGTATGGGCATTATTTTTGTAATCACGATAATACTTGACTCGGCAATAGCATCGTATCACAACGCCCAACGTGAATATCGCTATGCCTATCCAAAACAAAGTCATAAGTCGCAAACCTCTAAATAATCATACCAATTGTAACGGTTATTAAACCGACTACCATTATAACGGCCCATATCTTTGTAAGCTTCCGCATCTGAGGAGTCAAACGGGAGCCGGGAGCCGAAAAATCGGGACACAATAAACCATTGCCGCCCGATTGGCGAAACGCCTTTATGGCAACGAACAATCCGTATGCCGAGCCAATAAGGAGAATGATCAACCCACCGTATATAAGCAGATTAGCCATAACATCAAAAGCTTACATATGCGCAGCGGAGAGCTACGACATTCTTCGACTTATCAATCCGGTGATCCACAGCAATACCACGGCACCGACTACGGCCGTTATCAAGCCACCGATTATGCCGCTGCTCGAAATGCCCAAAAGACCAAATATCCAACCTCCGAGCACACCGCCCACTATACCTACTATGAGGTTGACAATTATGCCAAAACCACCTCCACGCATAATCTTACCGGCAATAAAGCCGGCAGCCATGCCAATCAAAATGTACCATAAGAAACTCATACGTAAACGACATTTATAGTTAGTATTAAGTAATTTATGCGAGTCGCTTATTCTATTAACATCATATTTGTCGATTAAGTTCATAGGCCACAGGCGATAATGACACCGATTCATACCTCTCGTAGCGAAAAAACCGACGACGGCGCATACAAAATAGCTGACTTTTCACTATTTTTGCGACTGAAAACAACAGCCCCCAATACAGAGCATTATGACCGAACAAATCAGACACCGCCGCCTGCATGCATTCTACAACAGCAAGGTATTGAATGCACTTGCCATAGTGATGGTTGTAGGCCTATCATCATCAATCTGCTACAATCTGCTTACATTGCCCTTGATATGCGGAGCTATCGCACTTTTATTGTTTATTGCCTACTCGCTATGGCTGTGGATTAAAAAACCGGCAAAAATAGTGATCGACAGTCGGCTTTCAAACATAAGCAGCGCATTTTTATACTATTACCTGATAATTCTTACGATTAAAGCCACCAACGAATGGTGGTATATAGTTCCGTGCGTATGCGCCATAGCCGTTTTATTCATATGTTTGATAAAACCGAAAGACCAAATGTTTAACATAGTGGAATGATGTAGCCATCAAACGCACTGACACGATAAAACCGATCATCATGATTTCCATAAACTCAAAAACCGCGAAAATAATATATGCCATTTTCGCAAGCATAATAGTACACTTTGTCTGGAGAAACACCGTTGAAGTTACCGACTTTCTCAACATTGCTCGTAGCACGGCATTGGCGCAGTCGATAAGAGCACTGCTTCTCACTGCTTCCGTATTCATTTTGACGGCCATCGTAATAAAGCCAAAAGAAATATTCTCTTTTCTCGGACTGAATAAAAATATCATTAAAGGCTTCGGAATAGCACTCATTTGCGTGATTCCCTTATATATAACGTTCCCCATTTTCGGGAGTCTGAATACCGATGTATCCATTTTCAGGATTTATCACAAGTGCATCATTGCGGGATTTACGGAGGAACTTGTGTGTCGGGCCTTTATGTTCGGCTTGCTATTCCGTTATGCAAAAACGGGCTTCTTTTGGGCAGTAATGCTTCCGGCCCTTTATTTTGGCTCATTGCACCTTTATCAAGGCCACGATGCAATTTCGGCACTTGCCGCTTTTGCCGTAACCTTCATCGGCGCGCTATACTTCAGTTGGATGTACGTGGAGTGGGATTTCAATTTATGGGTTCCAATCGGGCTACATATTCTGATGAACACGGCATGGTTTATTTTTACGATGGAAGGCACGGAAGTTGCCGCCGGAGGCCTGATATCAAACATAGCACGCGTGGCAAGCATATTCTTGGCCATCGCAATAACGATGTGGCATAAGCGAAGGAGCGCATCAAAGGTCTTCAGCTACCCCATATGGCAGCTCTAATCTATACCGTCTTAGAAACTGCTTAAAAATGTCTTGTCATTGAGGTCTTTGTCAGCATCTTGTTGATATTTATTCAGTCATTATGGCACCCCATAACTCCTTCATAAATATCAAAAATCTACTTGACAAATCCTCTCAATTCCTTCGACAAATAAATTTAAAACAGTTTCTTAAAGTAGATTCGTTGAAATGTCAGCATTGCTATGATTGCGATGCCACACGCACCAATCAAAGCGGCATACGACAATGATTTGGCCAACCCTAATTTTTGGACAAACAAAAAATACTCAGCCGGTATGGTCGTGCTCATAAAGCCTGCAAACAGGCACCATGTAAATGGCATGGGCACTTTAACGAGTGCCAATTCCGCGTTGCAATGATTGCAACGAACCGTATATGACGTGCCATGCAAAATATAGTTGGAACAAACCTTCGTTGAGACCAAACGATGGCAACAAGGGCATTCCCTCGGTTTTAAATCCATAATTCATTGTTTTTTAAGAACAGCTCAGACTGATTCGGGCCGTGACGAATGAGCTCGTCATCTTCATCAGAATGACGCATCTCGCCACAAAGATAATCAAAATAAGTCGGCTACCAAACCGGCGGTAACGACGAGCAAAACGCGCCAGAGAGTCGACAAGACTGAACATATCGCATAGTATAGCGTTAAATGAACAGACGTATGGACTCGATTATCAGAAATAGCAGAATTTTATTGGAGAAGATGTGTCATGGGTATAAGTACACATACAAAGAACTACAAAAAATATGTGACTTTACCGAGACGCAGCTTTGCTTTGCGATATTGTATCTTTTGAAGGATGGAAAAATCCAACAATATCGTGACAATGATGTGATTTACGAGTTGGTGCCGATAAAACGGCATTGACATAAACAAGCGCAACGATGAACGATCAGCAGACAGAAGGACAGCCACAGCAAGAACGACCGCTGAGACCGGCACAGACCGACAAAAAATATTATCGGTTTCTCGTGATGTACCTGGTGCTTCTCAGTGCATTGGGCTCATTTGTCAACGACATGTATACGCCCTCGCTGCCCGAAATGTCGCGCTACTTCGGCTGCACGGCATCGCAGGCACAATTGAGCCTCACCTTCGGTATGATAGGACTCGGAATAGGCCAATTGCTGATGGGTCCGATTTCCGACCACTACGGCCGTAAGATTGTGCTGTCGGTATCGCTCATAGTCTTCATCACGGCGGCCGTGGTTTCGGTTTTTTCGCCCAATATGACCACGTTTCTTTTTCTCCGATTCGTTCAGGGAGCGGGAGCTGCCGGAGGATATTTCCTGGCCCGTACCATCCCCGCCGACATATACCACGGCCGTGATCTGGCCAAGTTAATGGCGCTAATCGGCGCAGTCAACGGCCTGGCACCTGCTTCGTCGCCCATGCTCGGCGGAATCATAGCCGATCACGGAGGTTGGAAGGCCGTGTTCATAGTTCTCGCGGCATTCGCACTCTTGGTGCTTTGCATCGCGCCAAAACTAAAGGAATCGCTCTACAAACAAGATCGCACCACGGTGCCTTGGTACAAAACCATACCCGGCTACCTAAAGCTTATGAAAAACACACCGTTCATGGTTCACATAAGCCTCAAGGGGTGCGCATTGGGGCTATTGTTCAGCTACATATCGGCGGCACCATTCATATTGGAAATACACTACGGCTTTTCGCAGACCATGTACGGCATCATCGTCGGGCTAAACTCTCTGGCGATTGCGGCCGGATCCATGCTGTCGCTACGCTTCCATCCGTTCAAAAACACCGTCATTCCGGCCACAATCATATTATTTCCATCGATAATAATAGGAGCTTACGCTCTCTGGCACATACATAGCTTCCTGTTGTTTGAAATATGTTCGATTTCGATGCTGTTTGCGGGTGGAATGATTTTCAGCGTCACAAACTCACTCGCCATGAACGAGGGGCGAATGCAAGCCGGCGAAGCCTCGGCGCTGCTCGGAGTGGCCGGTTATGTAGTCGGAGCCATCGTAGCGCCGTTTGTCGGAATCGGGAACATACTTCACAGCACGGCACTCGTATTTCTCGGACTGCTATTGCTTGTAATCATATTTTCAATTTGGACGTATCGTCTGAAGGCCGACCTCAGTTAACCGTCATCACCAACTCTCAATAAAATAGACAATGCCGCGAGTGGATGTTACCACAAACCGCATTGCCTACATTTATGGGTATGTTATGAATATTAACTCGGCATCTTGCTTTCATACATTCCGCCGCCGTCGACCATCAGATTTATGCCTGTGATCCACGACGCAGCATTACTCATAAGAAACAAGAATGCGTGTGCTATGTCGGCAGGAGTGCCGCGACGTTTCATAACGATAGCGTCGGATATCTTCTTCAACATAGCCGGATCATATCCCGCTTCGAGGGTGGCATCGCCATTATCTACCGAACCAATGATAACCACATTGAAACGCACCTCCGGTCCTGAAGCCACAGCCATGCTGTGAGCCATGTTTATGAGACCGGCCTTTGCCGTGCTATATTCTATGAACTCGGGCGAAGGGGTGTTGCCTACCATCGAGCCGGAAAACACCACTGACGCATTGCGCTCCTTACGAAGATAAGGCATACAGAACTTCGTGACATTATAGGCGCTTACGGTGTTAAGTTCGTATGATGCCACCATCTTTTGCGTGTCGGAGCCCCACAAAGGGGTGGCCTTACCCCAGCCCACATTGTTTACAAGGCCCGAAATTTTGCCAAACTTAGCTATCACGGCATCTACAAGCTTCTTAAGATCATCTTCATTAGTGGCATCGGCCTTTATGCCTATGCATTCGCTGCCGGTTTCCTGTTGTATTTTAGCCGCTACGGCCTTCACCTTGTCCTCATTAATGTCGGTAAGAGCCACATTTGCTCCAAGCATGGCAAACTGACGCGCGGTCTCGCTGCCGATGGCTCCGGCAGCACCTGTTATAAGAATGACTTTACCTGAAAAGTCAAACAATTCATTTGCTAAATTCATTATTCGTGTATTTTTAGAGTTTAATCAAGCGTCTGGTCACCGCCACCGTTCACAAAAAGCACCTGCCCGCTCACCCATGCCGATGCCGGCGATGCGAAAAATAACACGGCTTGTGCTATGTCGGAAACCTCGCCAAGACGGTGGATGGGCGTATGGCGAAGCATCTTTTCCTGTATCTCGGGCGTCAGGATGGACGCCAACGCAGCTGTCTTTGTCGCGCCCGGGCCCACATTGTTTATCCTCACGCCGTAAGGGCCGAAGTCGTAGGCAAGGTTGGCGGCAAGATGGTTGAGTGCAGCCTTCGACGACGAGTAGACACACATATTGGCCTCCTTGTCGATCGAACTCATGGAGGTGATGTTTATGATGCTTCCATAACCCGATTCGCCCATCTTGGGCACGGCAAGCTGGCAGAGTCGCCACGGGGCAAACACATTGATGCGATAGATACGTTCCACGTAGCTCAAATCGATTTTGAAGGGATTCTCTCGGCCGCCGCCACCTAATCCGGCGTTGTTGACGAGGATGTTGACCGTGCCATAATTCTTGACCGTAGTGTCAATGAGGTTTACCAAATCGGCATCCTCCAACACATTACAAGCCACGGCGATGGCTTTGCCGCCCGCCGCCGCTATTTCGTCGGCCACAGCCTTTGCCTTATCGGCACTTATGTCGCTTACTACAACCGATGCCCCCGCCGAAGCAAGGATCTCGCAACATCCCTTACCTATTCCGTCGCCGCCGCCTGTCACCACAGCCACTTTTCCTGAAAGGTCAAAAAGTTCTTGAATCTGCATAAGATTAAATTTTTATGTATATAGGATTACAACAAAGGTTGATAGACATGGTTCACGGTTTCGCGTCGCGAACAAGTGCGAACAAGCATATGGGTCGTATCTAATTTTTAGGCGTTTTGCCGTTTTAATTGTATATTTTAGTAACTTTGCGGCTTAAACAGGCTCTATAATAGTCTGATGTTGAATATGATTACAATAAATCAGCCATATAAAAATCCGCTTCTTTCGATACTTGCCGTTCTTATTGCGGCGAGCATAGCGGTATCGTGCTCCCATTCGCAAAAGCAAGCCCAAATTATCTCGGATGCAGAAAGAATTGCTTACGACCATCCTGACAGCGCATTGTCAATTCTCGACATCATTGAGCCATCGGAACTATCAGTTGATTCGCTGAAAGCTCAATATTATCTGCTTAAGGCTTTAATACACGATAAGCAGGGACATCTTCAGCTATCTGATTCGCTGATTGGATATTCTTCTGACTATTACAAACATAAAGATCTGAATCGCGCCATAAAGAGTGCAACCCTTTCGGCGCTATACAATTATTGGGTCAATGGCGACAGGAATGCAATCGTTCAGCTTGATTCACTGACCAATATTAACAATCTACCCGATAGCCTGACCATATTCCCGCTAAGAAAAAGAGCTTATTGGAGCACAAAGCTTTTTGATGAGAAAGATAATCGGCCTGTCATAAAAAGATTGATTTCAATAGATAAGGATTCAGCATCGCAGCATCTATATAAATACTGGCTTTACATAGATTATCTGTTTGACGGACAGACTGATTCATCCCTTATCATACTTGATGAGCTTATTGGTCAGGCCATAAGCTCCAAGTTATCAGAGCATCAATTCAAATATGAATATGAGAAGATGGGAGCATTGGAAGAATCAGGTCATTATGCGGAGTGTCTGGAATTGGCCGACAAATTCTTGGAAAAAGCGCCTGGCAATTCCATTAAGCATTACATCTATCTATGGAAATCATTGGCATTGCTCAATATGGACAATAGGAATGAAGCAATCCGCGAACTGGCCAAAGCCGATAGCTGCGCCGCTTCAACTTCTGAAAACGAAAAAGGATATTACAACAGCTTCTCCTATCTTCTAAATACCGTATTGGATTATCAGAACACAGGTAAGTTGAGGCTTATTCGCATGGCACAGATCAATAATCGTCAAAAAGACTATCTATTCCGAACGCAATCCCTACAACACGAGGCCGAACAAAGCGCATTTGAAATAGAAAACAGGCGATTGATTCTTAAAGCGAGAAACGACCGCCAAACCGCCATATTGATCATAGTAGTGCTGGCAGCCATAATCATATCAGGCTCATTATTGTGGTATGCGCTCCACAGGAAACGCAAAGCGGTGGAAGCATTGGAACGAAATGAAGTTTTTCAAAAATTAATCGATGAGTCAAATGCCACCGCTACAAACGCCGCGCAAAGCGAGTCGCTACGCCGCGCCATGTTGCAGCAACTTGGCATCATAAAGATGGTGGCCGAAACGCCCACCGAGCAAAATAGGGATATGCTCCGAAAAATATCTTCGATCGACAGCGATACCCAAGGAGCCCTTGTCAACTGGGAAAGCGTGTATGCCATAATCGACAATCTGTATTCCGGCTTCTACACCCGACTTCACACCCGACACGGCGACATACTCACAGATAAGGAAGAACAGATCATCGTGCTTATTTCCGCCGGATTCTCCACCAAAGAAATCAGCGTAATCACGGGACAGACCACTGCGACCATATATGTACGCAAATCATCCATTCGAAAGAAGCTCGGAGTGCCCGAAAAAGAGGACATAGTGGCTTTTCTTCGTCAGGAAGACAATGATTAAGCCTACGTTTGGAACGTGAAGATCAATATTAAGACTTTTAAGACGAGTCACCACTGATATTCAGCACATTACAAGCCGCTAATTAAGATTATTGTTTTTGGCATTAAGATCGGTTTAGCCATAATTTTGCGGTACGAAATCAATAAAATCCGTATCGCAATATGACAACGAAAAATTTAAAACAAACCATGATGGCGGCAGTCATCATCGCATCGGCCGGCACCATAAGCGCTTCGGCACAGACCGAACCAACCGACACCATATCGTCTCATGATTTAGGCGAGATTGTGATAGAAGCGCCAAAAGTAATACGCAAATCAGACATGGATGTATATCATCCGTCGAAAAGCGCGGTCGACAACTCCAAAAACGGCATGCAGCTGCTCCGCAACCTTATGATACCGACTCTGAACGTAAATGACGCCCTCGGCTCCATCAGCGCTGCCGGACAATCGGTACAGGTGCGAATCAATGGCAGGGTTGCCACCATCGAACAGGTCAAAGCGCTCTTGCCGGAGACAATAAAGCGAGTAGAATGGATAGACAATCCCGGTCTACGATATAACGGTGCCAATTATGTGCTTAATGTCATCGTGGCAAATCCGACTCTGGGAGGCTCGCTGATGTTGCAAACCAAGCAGGCATTGAATCAGAAATGGGGTTATTACCAAGGTGATGCCAAATTTAACGTCGGACGCTCTCAGTGGAATGCGGGCGGTTATTTCAAACTAACGGATGAAATAAAAGCTCATCGCGAGTATGAGGAGACTTTCACTTTCGCCGACGGAACCTCGCTGACAAGAAAAGAAACTCCGCGTGGCGGGGAGCTTGACAACTCGCAGGGTGCAGGATGGCTTTCATATAACTATATCAAGCCCGACACAACCATATTCTACATGTCGTTACAGGCCAATCGCAATTTTTCAGATAAGTGGCAATATAAAGGTCTGTTAAGCCTGAGCAACGGAGAAAACGACATAGACCTTATGGATTCACGAGGCAACCTCGGAACCACTCCGTCATTTTCCACATATCTCGAACAGCATTTCGCCCACCGTCAGACCCTTGTAGTAGATTTCAGCGCATCATTGTATTCGGGCCACTCCTATTCCGATTACGTCGAGCAATATCCCGGCGCGACAGATCTATTAACCGACATTCATACTTACGTCAAGGATCGTAATCAGGCATACGGTCTGGAAGCGAACTACATAAAGCAATGGAGGAGTTCAAGATTTACTGCCGGAGCATCGTACACCGCAAATCGCAACCGTTCGACATACGAGAACCTCGGCGGCGAGATTTTCCACCAACGTCAGGACAAGGCTTATTTCTTTGCCGAATATTTCCACCGCATCAACAAGGTGACCCTGACCGGAGGCATCGGCGCGCAATACACTTCATTCCTGTTCAAGGAAACGAATCAGGGAAACCATTCATGGAACACCCGACCGCAGGCCACTATCACTTATGCGCCCAATCAGAATCATCAATTCCGACTCAGCTTCACTTCGTGGCAATCAACGCCCTCGCTCGCCGAGACCAACATCGCGCCACAACAGCTTGACGGATTCCAGTGGCGAATAGGCAATCCCAATCTTAACACATCGTCATCATATATGCTGTCGTTGCGTCACAGCTACAATTTACCCCGCGTGTCAGGCTCGTTCGGAATCAAGGCATTTACGAGCCCCAATGCCATAACGCCTTATCTTTATTGGGATAACGAAAAGCTGATAACCTCATACGAAAACAGCAAGGGCTTGCAAAACATAAGTTTCTGGCTTGCTCCGCAGATAGAGGTGGTGCCGACATGGTTTGTCGTAGCCGGATTCATACAATATACGGCCGAACGAATGGAGGGCAACAACTATAAGCATTACAACCATTGCTGGAGCGGAAATGTCAGTGCCATGGTGACTCATTGGGGATTTACGCTCGGATTCCAATATGTCAGGGCGCAGCGTGATCTCTGGGGCGAAAAGATTTCATGGGGAGAGGATTTTCCCGTACTCAACCTTTCCTATAATTGGAAAAACTGGGAATTTGGCGCCGGAGTCCTACTCCCGTTCGGAAAGTATGACCAAGGCTCTCGTTCACTGAGCAAATGGAACACCAACGAAATGCACGCGCGGCTCGACATGCGCATGCCTTATATATCCGTAAATTACAATCTCCAATGGGGCAGGCAGAAAAGAGGCACCAATAAGCTCATCAATGCCGATTCGAGCGTCAACCAATCAACCGTTGGAGGAAGATGACAGAAACAGCTTAAACAACCCGAAAACGAAGCAACCTCGACGTGATGTCGGGGTTGCCTGTCATATATGCCTTAGAGGTGGGAGAATCTGCCAAACCGACCTACGTTGCTAACGATTATGGTTAAACGAATTGCGATACTGCAACGGAGTTTTTCCCACATGCCGTTTAAACAGCTGAGAGAAATACGAAAAGTCATCGTATCCCAAGAAAAGAGCAATGTCCTTTATCGGGCTGTCGCTCGAGGCAAGCATTAGCTGTGCCTTCATCATCTTTTGCCTTATTATGTATTGTATCGGCGAACAGCCAACATCGCGGTTGAAAACCTTTATAAAATGATCGCGCGACATATAAGCCTCACGGGCTATATCTTCGAGCGTAACATTGCCATACATATTCTCGCCGATGTATCTAAGCGCCTGCACGATGCGCTTATCGGCCGACGCGTATCTGGGTTTAGCCGCCGTTACGAACCGCGACAACAGCTGATATATGATTCCCGCCGACTCCATTCGGTCGTAGAACGGACGCTCTCTGTTGAGTCTCACGCACTCTATCAGCGAAGTCTTGTTGTCGTAAATTCGGGGGTCGGAACACTTCAGCCGCATCGACTCATTATTGTCACATATGGTTTCAAACAACACGCGGTCATGCTGTGTGCCGGAGATGCTGAACGGGAAATCCAGATTGTCAATCAGGCCCGAACCATCCGTGTTATCTTCGTAGATGTGTATGTAATAATGGCTGAAGAACCCCGAACAGATATTGGTATGCTTAACAAATGGCGGAACGATGTACATATTGCCCGGAGTAAGGCTATGCAGGCTTGAGCCTTGCATTATTTGCGCCTCTCCTCCGGTGACATAGTATATTCGCGTGAACGGACTGCTAACATCGCTGAAATTCCAGTCGCCGTTATGCACGGCGTGACCCACGTTCAGCATGAGCAACTGTGGCAGCCTGTCGTTATGATCCGTTACACCTATCATATCACTTATACGTGGCATCTGCTTGGCAAAGATTGCAAAGAGCCGATATCCGTAGTGCAAAATAAAGCGAAAAAAGAATCTGAAACAAATATCTGTCCAAACAATGTCGATTTTATCCTATTAAAACACGAAATTCTCATATCACGATAATTTGCTTTCCAATAACTTTGCATATTGTATCAACTCGTTTTTACATATTTGTAATCCGATAAAAACTTCATCACAATAAAATGCGATACAATACCTTTAACTGCAAACGGTTTCTTGCTATGCTTGTAGCGACCGCCATCGCTACAATGGCGCTATATTCTCAGACATCACCAAATGGGAAAATAGCGGTAAAAGCAGCCGGAAAGAATGGATTTGCCATATACCACAATTCCAATGAATCGAAACCTACGAAACTGGCCGTCATTGAGTGTGGCAACATTAAGAAAACCGTGGCCGGCGGTACACATACCACCGAATATGATATGCTGACAGGTAAACGAAGCCACTGCACAAACGCCTACTCCGAAGCTATGTATGTGTTGGCCGATGGCGACACGCTGACGGTAAGAGCCTGGAACGACGGCGTTGCATGGCGGGGAACGCACGATAGCCGCATAAATCTTTCAGGAGCCACCCACAACTGGCTTGCGGAATGGAGCGACGGCTACGAAGCTTTCTTTCCCGCCGACCGCAACGTGACGGAGGGCAACCGCTTCTGCTACCCCGCGCTCTTTGAATTCAGTTCTGAAAAAAATACGCCCATATTCCTTCTTCTCTCCGAATCGGGAATCGACCGTAACTACGCGGCATCAAGCCTACACGCCACGGCAACACCCGGCACATTCGCACTGAAGCCCGACGGCCCGGAGATGCCCGGATGGCAGACTGCCATAATCGGGAGCCTCGCGGAGATAGTTGAGTCGACGCTAATAGCCGACAATTCGGCCCCGTCACAAATCAAAGACACCTCATGGATTCATCCCGGAGTGGCATCGTGGGTATATTGGGCCTACAACCACGGCTCTGAAAACTATGACATCGTGTGCAAATACATCGACTTGGCGGCTACGCTCAAGCTCCCTTATGTGTTTATCGATGCCGACTGGGATAAGATGGGAAACGGCAAAAACATACTCGATGCCGTGGGTTATGCCAAAGAGAAAGGCATCAAACCAATGATATGGTACAATTCGTCAGTTGGTTGGATTGATGGCGCACCCGGACCGAAATTTCGCCTCAACAAGCCGGAAGATAGGGAACGTGAGTTTGCCTGGTGTGAGCAAAACGGCATAGTCGGCGTGAAAGTCGATTTCTTCTCAGGCGATACCAACCTAAACATACGGTATATGGCTGAACTCCTCGAATGCGCGGCACGACACAATCTACTTGTAAATTTTCATGGAGCCACGATTCCACGAGGATGGCATCGCACTTACCCCAACCTTATGAGCGTTGAAGGAGTTTATGGCGCGGAATGGTACAACAACGTTCCAACATTTACCGACAAAGCGGCGCGTCACAACGCCACGCTTCCATTCACTCGCAACGTCATCGGACCGATGGACTATACCCCTTGCGCATTCTCCGATTCGCAGCATCCGCACATCACCACCCACGCGCATGAGCTTGCATTGACGGTGCTGTACGAATCAGGAATACAACATCTTGCCGACCGTCCGGAAAGCTTTCTTGCCCAGCCTGAATACATACGTAATTTCCTCACCCAATTGCCTAATGCGTGGGACGACACGAAACTTATCGGTGGCTACCCCGGCGATTATGCAGTAATAGCACGCCGTAAGGGCAACAACTGGTGGATTGCCGGAATAAACGGGAATGATACCGTTCGCGAAATTCCTCTCGACTTCAATAAAACAGGAATCACCAATGACTACAATAACAAGAAAATAACCCTCATCGCTGACTATTCCAAAGGCAAAGATTCAAAATGGGAGATACGGACAATTAAAGACTTGCCTCAAATCATCAGATTGCAGCCTCGTGGAGGATTTATCATCACTATTCAAGAATTATGAAATGACCATAACACACCTGAAATTCACACGTTGCTAACATTTTGTTCTTTTTCAAGATTTCAGGAATAGATTAAGTTTTAAAGGTCAGTTGATTACGCAGCGCATCCCAAAAGCCGTGCACACAGCTTTTGGAATGCGCTTTAAGTGAACAACGCCTATATTTCAGGAAACAGGCAAAATAAAGATACTATGTGAGATTTTTGTTGTATTTTTGCATTTAAACATACCGTTCCATAACCGTCTGTTTAGTTGTCGCATTATGAGATGTTTGCTCTACATAATTTTGCTGCTTGTTGTCACCGGTTGTTCTTATTCAAGTTCCACCTCCACAAATGAGCTTGATGAGGCCGAGCGAATATTACAATCCGACCCGACAGCAGCACTCGAAAAGCTCAATGGCTTTGACGTAACGGAATTTCAGGATTCAGCGTCAATGGCCCGTTGGGCACTACTATACTCGGAAGCTTTGGTGGCTAACCGCCTAACAGCGCCCACCGATACCATAGTGAATATAGCCATCGATTATTATGCCGGCCACAATTTGAAAGAAAAATCACAACACGCTTCAAGACTGAAAGCATTGATGCGGTCCTCAGGCAGCGAGGATGCTCTTGCCTCGGCGCTATACCTCCAAAAGGAGAAAGAGTTTCTTTTGTATAAGGAACGCGCCAAACGCGAATTATACACATTGATTAGCGTAATCATTTTGCTATTGGCCATTGGAATCATACTATGGATGCGCCAACGCATGAAACTGCAATCAGCTCGAAATGATGCAATAATTGCAGAGGCTTCGGGTTTGAAATGCCAGATAGATGAGGCTCGTGGTAATGTAGACAGATTAGAGACAAAGCTACACGGATTGCTTGAAAACCGTTTCACGCTCATTGACTCGCTTTGTCAAACATATTACGAGACCCGTGGCACCAAGACCGAGCGAAAGGCCATTATCGACAAAGTGAAAGCCGAAATAGAATCGGTGCGCACCGACTCCTTTTCAGAGATGGAAAAAGCCGTCAATGATTGCCGCGACAACATCCTTGTAAAAATCAAAGAGAGCAATCCCGGCATCAAGTCTGACGACTATATGCTTTTGGTATTTATTGCAAGCGGACTTTCGACGCGCACTATAAGCCTGCTTCTCGGCGAATCCGTGGATGTGATATATAAACGCAAATCAAGGTTGAAATCACGACTTAAAGAGTCAACCGAGGCCATAAATGCCGATGTCATGGCCATTTTCTGATTCGCGTTTGCACTCGGTCAGACTTTTCTGCAATATACGGACATACACTCCTTAATATCAGTATATTACAACTCCCGATGTCAGACTTTTATTTGGGAGTTTAGGAGCTTTTGTGAGTAATTTTGCAAAAAATCACTCATATGAAAGCAAAAATACTTTTATCAATCATTTCCGTTTTTCTCATCGCTGAAAGCGGTGTTGCGCAAAACCAAGAGACAACCGACAGCCTCGCGCGCGAACTTCAGGAGATCGTAGTCACCACAAAGCAACCGGCCACAAAACTTGTCGGCTCAACGCTGGTGTCAACCATACCGGGATCTAATCTTGCCGACCTCGGCAACGCTCTCGATGTATTGGCTCAACTCCCTATGATAAAGGTGCAGGACAATGCCGTAAGCGTCATCGGCAAGAGCAATATCGAAATATTCATAGATGGTCGACCGATGCGCGACTCTCAGGAGTTACAGCAGTTGCTTTCCTCAAATATGAAGAAAGTTGAACTGCTCATGGCTCCAGGTGCCGCTTACGCAAGCACAACGGGGGCGGTGCTAAAAATCTCCACTCGACGTAATTTCGTTCAAGGTCTTTCCTTTACCGACCGGGGACAGATTCAGCGCCGACGCAAATGGTCGGTGATGGATGACCTCGGGCTGAGTTATATGGTCGGCAATTGGGAGATATTTGTTAATGGCACCATAAATCGCAATAATTCGCTGATCAAAGGATGCACCACGAACGCGCTCGTATATGATGGCAAGGAAACCATTGTCGGAAGCTGTCAAAACAATTCGTTTCCTACGACAACAGGCATCGTAAAAGCGGGATTCAACTATTCTCAGAGAGCGCAATCGTTTGGCGCTTATTACCGATATAATCCTGAACGCGGCGAGTTCAACAACACAGGTAGTGAATGGCTGAACGAGAATCCCGCAATAAGCCGCGAGATCGACAAGCACATACGGGCACACAGCCACCTTGCATCTCTTTATTACGAAAACAGATTTGCCGAAAACTATCTTCTCCACTTTGACGGCGATTATCGTCATTCAAACGAGCATAATAATGTTGCGACTACTTATCCCGAATCGAGCAATCAGGCGGTCAGCTCGACAGATAAACGAGCCTCAACCCTTTGGGCCGGAAAGCTGTATCTCAATCTTCCCCTTTGGAGTGGAGATTTAACCGTTGGAACACAGGATAGCCACACGCATACCACCCTCGATTACCGTATGCTTAACGCCGCAGTCAGCGAATACATACCTTCATCATTGACCGATGCACGACAGACGTCAGCAGCCCTGCTCGCTTCCTGGTCACGTCTGTTTGATAAGTTTTCACTCTCGGCAGGGGCAAGATACGAATATGTCGATTATGACTTCAAAGTAGATGGCAAGCGTGACGAAGAGGTCAGCCGTCGCGACCATCTGCTTACGCCCGATTTATCGCTCGGCTATTCATTTAACGACGACTCACAAATAAGCCTCAGTTACAAAATGGCTACCGTCAAGCCTCCGTATTCCCAGCTTACAGGCTCACTTAGCTATACGGGGTTGCACGAAATCGAAGGAGGCAATCCGAGGTTACGCGACGAGAAGATGCACGACATCCGACTGTTCGGAATGTTGAAAGAATTCATGCTTCAGGCCGATTACACCCGTTCGCTCGACACATACGCCTTTGTCAAGCAGCTATATCCCGCCAATAATCTTCAGTTGCTTATGCACCCTGTCAATGTCGACGTTTCGGCATTAAACCTCTATCTCGTCTGGAGCCGGCCCATACATCGGTGGGCTCCTAACGCTACCATTGGCATGTACCGACAATGGCTCGTTCTTGATGGCACAAGTTACAACAAACCGCTTTTCTCATATTATTTTGATAATGCGTTCTCTCTCCCTCGCGGATGGATGATTACAGCAAATATTAGCGGCAGTTCGCAAGGTGACATGCACACCAACCGCTTCGGTGCCTCCTGGTTTACCATAGACGCATCAGTTGGCAAAACTTTACTTGACAAGGCATTGACCGTCAAACTCTCGGCAACCGACATATTCAACACCGCAAACAACGATTGGACGATGAACACATACGGAATACTTACGACTAAAAAGCAAAGCTATGACCGCAGGGGCATAACTCTAAGCTTACAGTATCAATTCCAACCCAAGAAAAGCAAATACAAAGGCACGACGGCCTCAGAAGCCGAAATGAACCGACTATAACAAGAAACAGCTCAATCATACACAGACAAATACCACGTCAACCTCGGCAGTGATGTCGGGGTTGTCAAGTATTTTCACCGGGTCAGTCGGATGCTGCTTTCATCAAACAGAGGAAGCTCCTGACCTATCTCTACATATAACGCCTTGTCGGGACAAGAGGAGAACACTTCAAAATATCTCATTCCACTGTTACCTATACCCCATCCGCTACAAGTTGACGTTACAGGGCCGTCAAGCATGATGCGATTAATACTGTCGGCATATTCTCCGTCAGGAACCAGCACATAGCGTCGCCGATCCTTCCATTCCGAGTCGACTTCCATTAAACGACACGACTGAGAGTCATCCCATCCGGGCTATCGCTTAAACTCAGCCATAAGATCTGTAATGTGACCGTGTTCGAGAGGGAACACCATCAATAGGGTGTCAAGCCTGTTGCCCATTGAATCTACCAGAACGGCTCCGGGCATACAGGTGTCAATCTCCACGTGTAGCTGCGAACTTCTCTGAGCCATAAAGTCAAGCCCTGCGCCCGACACGCGTTCCCATCGAAAGCCCTCATATGGGGCCCTGCGCGGACTTGTAGAGCAACCGGCAATAATCATCACAGCCAACAATCCTGCAACCAATCTAATTCTATGCGTGAAAGCAACCATATCAATCCTTCTTTTATTTTAGTTTTTACAATGCAAAGAGTGTAACTAATTTATTTGTGAAATACGTAATTATATAGCGAGTCACGGATATAAACTCAATGAATCTACTTATTGTCTATGGCATGGATGATTTCGAGTTTGAGGTCTTCGGGATAATCCTCGTTTGCCATGTAGCAAGTAATGATGCGCCGGAGTAGGTCTTTGTCGATGCGGCCGGCAGCTACATGGTAGATGATTGCTTCCATGCACTGCATGAAATTGTAGGCGTGCCAATAGAAACCGTTATGAACGAGGAACCATACTCCGATGGTCAAGGCTACCCATTTGTTGGAATCCTCGAAATAATGTCCGGTGCATAAGCCGAATACCAGATAGGTCAGTTTCTCTACGAATGTCGGATAGTACAGGTCGTCTTGCACGAAGTCAAGCACCTTTCGTATGCCACCTTCGTCTTTCACGCCCTGAAAACCGCCACCACTTACAACAATCGTCTTGCGATAGACCTCTAAAGCTCCATCGTAGTCGATATATTTCAGCATCTCACTCATCTTCGGCTTGCTTTAGGCGTTTGAGGACTTCACGGTTGGCTTCAAGGATATTATCAAAGTCGATTGAAGCATCGCCTATATTTATTGCAGTAGGAAGATAGTCGCGGTCTCGCCAGTTGATATACTTAGTCCCACCACCGGCTCTTTTGTTGATGGTAGATATAACAATATCAAGAATCCGAGCGCGAACTTGCTTTGCTTTTTCACTTTCAGTCAACAGCATACCGACATTGAGCACGGCACGGAAATTGAATAAGCCAAGTTGTGTGGTTTTGCTCCCGACATTGATGACGGGAGCAAATTGTAACTTAAATTCCTTCAGCTGTTTACCTTTACTTAAAACATAGCCGTTGTACTTCAGCTCGTCACCGTAGTCTTCCAAAAGACGCTCTATAGTGCGTTCTTCGACTTCATAAAAGTCCGCTACCATTTTCTTGGTAAATCGGTATTCTCCTTCAAAAAGCATTCCGGTAAATCCAAGATTCTCTTGAAGGGCATCCACTGCATAACGATTGTTCAATACGTTTTGCCGCTCTACATTTGATATTGTCAAGTCGTTCATAACACAAATTTAGCACTTTTATTTTGATTATCAGCTATGTGCCGGGGCAATAATGCCTAATCTTTGGTGCATTGTACACAAACGCACTATTTTGTTAGCTTATTCCGCACGTCGGATGGCGTTTCGCCATAAGCGTCGCGGTAGCATTTGGTGAAATATGCCGGAGTCGAGAATCCCGTTTCGTAGGCAATCTCACTTATGGTCTTATTTGTCGTTGTAAGCAATACGCGCCCTTGCTGCAATCTGAGCCTGCGGATAAGCTCGACGGGAGCGTAATTGGTCAACGCTTTTATCTTGCGATAAAATTGAGAGCGCTCAAGCCCAAGCTTGGAAGCTATCTTGTCGACGTTCAGATCGGAATTGCCCATTTCGGCCTGAAATATGTCAAGAAAACGGTTGTAGAATTCATCATCGATATCGGATGCGGGTAATTTGTTCTTTCCCGAAGGTTTCTCGCGATCGGCCTTGACGAAGGGCCCTATCTGCGACTGCCACAGCTCTCTTATGCGCTTGCGATTGGCTATCAGGCTTGAGCATTTCGATTTCAATACGATGCTGTTAAACGGTTTTGAGAGATACCCGTCGGCACCGCTGTCGTAACCCTGCACGCGCTGCTCGTCCATCGAACATGCCGTTAGCATCAGGATGGGGATATGCGATGTAGGCATCTCAGCCTTTATGCGCCGGCAGCATTCCAATCCGTCCATCACAGGCATCATGACGTCACATATAATGAGGTCGGGAACATATTTTACCGCCATCATTACGCCCTCCTTACCGTTAGAGGCGGTAATGATATTGTAAACGTCGCTCAGCAATTCGCCTACGAGTTTCTGAATATCCTTGTTGTCATCGATTATGAGCAGCATCGGCTTGTCGTTGTCCATAGGATGCGTCGACTCGATACAATCCAGTTCGGCCGTCACATCGTGGTCGTCTATCGTCTTCTCTTGAACCGTGGCTTCGGCGGACACATGGGTGACCGGCAGAGATACGGTGAACACGGAGCCTTTGTTCAAGGCACTTTCCACCGATATGGAACCGCCGTGAAGCTCAACGAATGCCTTGGCGAGCGAAAGACCGATTCCCGACCCCTTGGGATGTATGCGGTCGACCTGATAAAACCGGTCAAATATGTTGCCGAGATCCCGTTCGCTTATCCCTTCGCCCGTGTCGGCAACCTTAAATGTCAATCTATCGCCATCACGCTGATACGACACCGTAATCGTACCATTGTCAGGCGTGTACTTGAATGCATTTGACAGTAGATTGAAAAACACACGTTCCATCTTCTCCACGTCGAGTGCCATCGGCTCCGGGCGCGCGGGCTCGGGCGTATGGAGAATAAGCTTGATATCACGTTTGCGGGCGACGGAATAGAATGATTCCATCCAGTCATGGACCGCCTTGTTAAAGTCCGTTTCGGTCAGTTTCAGATTCAACTTTCCGTTCTCATATTTACGGAAATCAAGTATCTGGTTTATGAGTCGCCGGAGTATCCGTGTGTTTTTGTCAGCTATCCTCATCAGCGTGTGCTGCTGAGGCGTGAGATTGTCGGCGGCGGCAAGCTGTGCCACCGGTTCGGCAATGAGGGTGAGCGGCGTACGCAGGTCATGCGACACATTGGTAAAAAACATAAGTTTCGATTGTGTGGCATCCTGCAACTGTACGTTTAGTTGTTTCTGCTTGTCACGTTCATCTTCGAGGAGCTTGTTTTGCATCATGAGTTCCTTCTGATGGCGGCCGTGTTGCCAATACGCTCTAAGCAAAAGAAATCCGATTCCGAACAGCAAAATTATTATGGCAATACTCGCATAAAACAGAGATGTCTGCGACGAATGTTGCGCCCAGTAGTCATCTATACGGGCTTTCAACAACCCCATTTTTCTTGTCTCCTCTTTCAGCGCATCGTTCTGCAACAACAGGATGTCCGCATTGCTCAGATCGACGGCCGAGGATACGGGAAATATGGTCTCCTTCTCATATGGCTCATCCCTAAGTATCGATAGAGCCGTCTGTATAATCCGGTGCCCCTCGGTCGGATAAAGAAACGTGGCATCTATTATGCTGTCGGCAACGGCCTGAATGCCTATGCCGGGAGCAGCGTCAATGCCTATTATCACCATATCGTCACGACCGAGACCGTGTGCGACCTCCGATGCACCTATTGCCATGCGATCGTTATGAGCATATATCAGATTTATGTCAGGATTCATCCTTAAAATCGAGTCGACCATCGGCATGGCATCCTCCTTGTTCCAGTTGCCGGGCACGCTGGTCACTAACATCCCGCCGTTGCTCTCAAACTCGTCGACGAATCCCTTATGGCGGCCCTCTGCCGGTGTCGACCCTTTCAGTCCGTATATCTCGATTGCTTTGGCATCGCTGCCCAATAAATGCAAGGCGTAGTGAGCTGCCGACCGGCCCAGACCCTCATCATCCACACCTATTCGTGCCGTGTACGTATCGCCATTTATATTGCGGTCAAAGATTACCACGGGGATGCCCTTGTCATACACATCCTTTATGATTGGCGTGAGGGCTGCGGCCTCGTTTGGAGAAACGATTATGATATCGAATCCGTTATCCACGAAATATCTGATATCTTCGATTTGCTTGGCGCTGCTGTCGTCGGCCGAACGTATTTCTACCGTCGCATCCTCGTGAAACATAATCTCACGGTTTATCTCGTCGTTCATCTTCATGCGCCAGTCGTCCTGACTGCATTGTGAAACGCCGATTTTATAGACCTTGTTGTCCGTGCATCCAAACAAGGCCAACAGGATTGCCGCTAAAAGGCTATATGAAATTATACGGTACATGGTCATTGATTGGGTTTCGCAAAATTAAAGATAATCTTATGAAAAATAATGCATAAGGTATCAAAAATTGAGCAATGCAACATATTTGATATACTATGCACGATTTTTTATTTATGTTCCGTAATCATTATTGTAGTTTTGCAATGTCAAAACCGACAGATTAAAATGTAGAGTGCATATTGGTGTAAGTTTTAAGGTAAAAAAGATTGTTTACAAATTCCAAAATTTCAAATGAGTATAAAAATTTAAATCTAATATGAACATAGTTAAATTAGCCCTTGCGGCCATCGTGATGCTGGGAGCGCCTGCACATACGCCGATAGCATCGGCCTCTGACGGAATAGAGGTCAACCATCTTGGTGTAAACAACACTCTCGTGAGAGTCACCGGCGACTCCCGCTATCTGCTCCTCCCGGTGCAGGAGTCGAATGACGACGCGCGCATCAACCTGCTCGTCGACGGACGCCTTGACAAAACAATAAACGTGAGACTTGCAAAAAGCAAGGTGGACTATTACGTTCCTCTTGACCTCTCGCCGTATAAAGGCCATGAAGTGGCGATGAACATTATCACTACACAAGGACGCTCGACCGTTCGCGAGGCAAAAGAAGATGTCTGCTGGAAGGACATGACGCTTTCCGACACCTTCGACACGGCCAACAGAGAGAAATACCGCCCGATATACCATCATACCCCCAAATACGGCTGGATGAACGACCCCAACGGCATGTTCTATAAAGATGGTGTGTGGCACCTTTATTTCCAGCACAACCCCTACGGATCAAAATGGCAAAATATGTCATGGGGGCACTCCACGTCAAAAGACCTCATAAACTGGACAGCCGAGCCGATAGCACTTGAGCCAACCGGACTGGGAACGGTTTTCAGCGGAAGCTGCGCTCTCGACACCAACAATACGGCCGGATATGGCAAAGACGCGGTCGTAGGCCTTTACACCTCAGCCGGTGCCAGCCAGACGCAAAGCCTCGTATGGAGCAAGGATGATGGCAAGACTTTCGAGTTCTATCCCGCAAATCCGGTCATCACTCTCGAATCGGAAGCTCGCGACCCCAATATGTTTTGGGATGAAAATGCCAAGCAGTGGGTTTTGATACTGGCTCACGCACCTGAACATGAGATGCTCATTTTCACGTCGCCCGACATGAAGGAATGGACTTTGCAGAGCGCCTTCGGGAAAGGAATCGGAGCGCAAGGTGGCGTTTGGGAATGCCCCGACCTGTTCAAACTGAAGGTCGACGGTTCTGATGAAGAAAAATGGGTGGTGATATGCAACCTCAATCCCGGCGGCCCGTTCGGCGGCAGCGCAACGCAGTATTTTGTCGGCAACTTCGACGGCAAGACTTTCAAAGCCGACACCGACGCGTCGGGCAACATCCCCACTAAATGGATGGACTTCGGCAAAGACCACTACGCTACGGTGAGCTGGAGCGACGCCCCCGACAACCGACGCACCGCAATCGGCTGGATGAGCAACTGGCAATATGCTGCCGAAGTGCCGACGATGCAGTTCCGCAGCGCCAATACCCTACCGCGCGACCTCGGCCTTTTTCGTGCTGCCGATGGAAACATCTATCTGGCATCCGCTCCTGCGCCCGAACTTTTGGCCCTTCGCGATAAACTAACCGTTAACGTCAGACGAACCAACATCGGGAAGAAAGCAAAGACATATTCGCTTCCCGCCACCAACAGCGGCGCATGCGAGATATTGATGGACATCGATGCCCGCAAATCAAAACAGATAGACCTCGTACTTGCAAATAACGCGGGAGAGAAAGTCGTTATGGCCTACGATGTGGCATGGCACGCTCTGTCGTTCGACCGTCGCGAGAGCGGAATCGTGGATTTCAGCCAAGATTTCCCCGCCGTCACAGTGTCGCCTACATTCGAGGACAACGGCAAAATATCCTTGCGAATTTTCATCGACAAATCGAGCATCGAGGTATTCGGCAACAACGGTCAGTTCGTTATGACCAATCTGGTATTCCCGAAAAATCCCTATACCGCGCTTTCCATATCGTCGACCGATGGCAACGCAAAGATTGAAAATCTGAAAATATACTCCATAAACGAATAATCATACCGTCATGGCACAGTCACTTGTATACAACCGCAAATCGTTCCTGCTCCAGATAATCCCCGTAATGTTATGCTTCTTCGTAATGGGATTTGTCGATCTCGTGGGAACCGCATCAAACTACGTTCAAAAAGACTTGGGTCTTTCCGACTCCCAGGCCAATCTATTTCCGTCGCTGGTTTTCTTCTGGTTTCTAATATTCTCGGTACCCACCGGAATGCTTATGAACAGAATAGGACGCAAAAAGACCGTCCTTATCAGCTTGATTGTTACCGCAGCATCGCTGTTCATCCCTGCCTTCGGCGACAGCTACGGCGTGATGCTCGTATCGTTCTCGCTGCTCGGCATAGGCAATGCAATCATGCAGACTTCACTGAATCCGTTGGTTACCAACCTTATCAGCGGCGACAAACTTGCCTCCACACTTACATTCGGTCAGTTTGTAAAGGCCATCGCCTCGTTCCTCGCCCCGGTGATAGCCGCGTGGGGCGCCACTACCCTCTTTCCCACATTTGGCCTTGGCTGGAGAGCCCTGTTTATAATCTACGCCATCATCAGTTTCCTCTCCATCTCATTGTTGGCGGCCACGCCGATAGATGAGGAGAAGCCCGATAAGGCATCGGGAATGGGTGAATGTCTCAAACTGCTCGGACGTCCGTTCATCTTCTTATGTTTCCTCGGCATCATGTGCCATGTGGGAATAGATGTCGGTACCAACACCACCGCACCGAAAATTATAATGGAACGTCTCGGCCTCCCATTGGAAGAAGCCGGATTTGCCACAGGCGTTTATTTCATTTTCCGCACGATAGGCTGCTTTTTGGGAGCTTTCATTCTGCGCATGATGTCGCCCAAACTTTTCTTTGCCATAAGCGTCATTATGATGCTCGCCGGCATGGGCATACTCTACGCTTGCGACACGCTAACCCCGCTTTATGCCGGAATAGGGCTCATCGGGTTCGGCAACTCCAATATTTTCTCGGTTGTGTTCTCTCAGGCCCTTCTTTACACCCCCAACGAGCGTAATGAAGTGTCAGGACTAATGATCATGGGGCTCTTTGGCGGCACGGTGTTCCCCCTGGCAATGGGCTATGCCGCCGATGCAATGGGTCAGGTCGGGGCTGTCTCCGTAATGACAATAGGAGTCGTTTATCTCCTATACTACACATTGAAAATCAGAAAAATATAATTAGTTAACAAAATCTTACCAAAATCGACATGAACAATTATGTTGTAGGCATGGGCGAAGCCTTGTGGGATGTGCTCCCCGAAGGCAAGAAAATCGGTGGCGCACCGGCCAATTTCGCCTATCATGTATCGCAGTTCGGACTGCCGAGCTGTGTAGTAAGCGCTGTCGGCGCCGATGCTCTCGGAAAGGAGATCATAGACAATTTCACATCCAAGGGCCTTAACCAGCTTATTGCCGAAGTTCCGTACCCCACGGGTACGGTGCAGGTCGAAATCGATCAGGCCGGAGTTCCGCAGTATGAAATCAAGGAGAATGTTGCTTGGGACAACATCCCGTACACCGCCCACCTCGAAGCTCTTGCCGAAAAAACGCGGGCTGTGTGCTTCGGTTCGCTGGCACAGCGCAATGTGGTGTCGCGCAACACCATCAACCGCTTTCTCGACGCAATGCCCCACAATGATGACAATCTCGTTGTATTCGATGTCAATCTGCGTCAGGGCTTCTATAACAAGGAGATACTCTGCAACTCGATGAAGCGTTGCAACATCCTGAAAATAAACGACGAGGAGCTTGTGACGGTGAGCCGTATGTTCGGATATCCCGGCATTGACCTTCAGGACAAATGTTGGATTCTCCTCGGAAAATACAATCTGAAGATGCTCATACTTACCTGCGGCATCAACGGCAGCTATGTGTTCACCCCCGGCAGCGTAACGTTCCAGCCAACGCCCAAAGTAGAGGTTGCCGATACCGTAGGAGCCGGCGACAGCTTCACCGCTGCATTCATATCTTCAATTCTTAAAGGCAAGAGCGTTGCCGAAGCGCACTCGCTGGCCGTGCGTACATCGGCTTACGTATGTACCAAAAAAGGAGCAATGCCCATCCTTCCATCCGAATTGACCGATTGACACATCCGCCCCCCCCACACCACCATACGGCTCCCCTATTTTTATTAGCAAAATAGGGGAGCTTGCTTATTATGCACGGTTATGAGCCGGCAATATTTTGCTGCCGATAGCATAAATAAAGGCTATCCGACCAACCTCTGTATGCCACACGCAAGTCGAAGTATCCTTCAGATAGCCTATAATAACCTATGCTTGCCAAATGTTTCGGGGGAATTTCACCCAAGTGCGATACGCATATCCCCACAATTGAGTGAAACGTCAACGCCAAGTGCCTTGAATGCCCTTGATATCGTACCGATGGTAAGATTGTGCCCATTCTCAATGCGTGATACTTGTGCGCGTTGCACTCCCATCAGCTCACCGAGTTGTGATTGTGTGAGTTTCTTCTCTTTCCGAGCTCGTTTGATTGCTTCCCCTATTAGATATGATTGCAACTCCGTCTCCATTGCATCACGGCGCGGAGTGCCCATTTCGCCTATAACGCGATTAAGCATTTCCTTATGGGTGTAAAGTTTCATCTTTTCCATATCTTATTTATGTTTGTTGTTAAAATATTCTTTCCGCAGTGCTTCCGCCATGTCTATTTCATTTTGAGGAACTTTCCATGTTTTCTTTATAAAACCATGTGTGGCAACGACCAAACTGCCTGCTTCATTATCCCAAAAAGCCAATAGCCGATAAGTCATACCTTGATAGTTTTATTACTTCGCAAAGTTAGCAAAATGTTACATATATGGAAACATACTGCAAACTATTTTTGTTCGTTATAGCGATTAGTCGACATCGAATGTACAAAACGCTCCTAAAAAATTGCGATCACTTGAAGAAGCAAAACTCAAATACGAGATTTTAGAAAATTTATCTGAGATTCAGTTATTTCCAAATTCAACGAACTGTGTCCGTTGAATTCAAATCTGATAACCATAACCGAATAATACAACGCATTCCAATAAAAGGTCAGACGGTGTCTGACCTTTTATTGGAATCAGATATAAAGTCATTGACGAGATGCAACGATTGTCAGCATATAGCCGAAGCCGCGTTGATTGATGATGGAAATGTTTGGGTCGTGACGTAGGGCACGGCGGAGTTTATGAATATAACCGTGGAGTGAGTTGCGGTTACTGGGTTCATCTCGCTGCCATACGGCAATCATCAGTTCGGATGCATCGACCGTTTTGCCGATGTTGGCGGCAAGCCGTTCAAGTATCTTTGACTCGAAGTGTGACAGTTCTGTTGATTTTTCCTCATACGAAAGGGTCTGAGTGGTTACGTTGAACGAATAAGCACCTATCTGATATTTCATATCCTCTTGTCTGTTTACACCGTATCTTTTCAGAAGGGATTTGATTCTCACTATCAGTTCGCGAAGTTCAAAGGGCTTTTTGAGATAGTCGTTGGCACCGATTTCAAAACCCTCCTCCACATCGTCGATCGTGCTTTTAGCAGTTAGGAAAAGTAACGGAACCTCAGGCGACATTTTTCTTATCCCCTTGGCCATCGTGAATCCGTCCATGCGTGGCATCATCACATCGGCGACAATGATATCAGCACCTTCCGACCGGTATCTGTCCAGCCCTTCCACACCGTCGGCGGCAGTAACCACGTCATAGCCGAGACCGCGCAGAGTATCCGCGACAATCAGAGTGAGGTCTGCCTCATCTTCTACAAACAGCACCTTATTTTTCATTCCTATCATACTTTATTATGAATACGGAGCCTTCGCCCTCCTTACTCCGGACCTCAATATCCCATCCCATCTTATCAAGAATATTCCTGACATAATAAAGCCCGATACCGTAACCGCGCACGTCCTGACGGTTGCCATGAGGAACACGGTAAAACTTGTTGAACAGAAAAGGGATTGATTTCGATGGGATGCCTATCCCGTTGTCTTTTACCGAAATAGTACCATTATCATTGGAAACCGTTATTGTCACGCTATCACCGGAATACTTGATCGCATTGTCAATCAGATTATTCAGCACATTGCCGAGATGCGTCTTGTCTGCCTCGACAGACACATCGTCATCCATATTCACATTGATGACAATCTCTTTTTCCACTCTCATTCGCTGGGCAGATGCAATTTCCTCCGTAAACGGGCGCAGAAGAATTGTCTCCGACTTGAGTTTCATAGTCTTGCGCCGCTCCATACTCATGGCGAGGATATTCTCCACCAATTCGCCAAGACGTTTAAGCTGTTTGTTGGCAATATTAAGGTATGTCACCTTTTTCTGCGGGTCATTATCTGTGTCATAATTGAGCAGGGCATCATTGGCGGAATAGGCGATGGCGATGGGTGTTTTCAGCTCATGTGTCATATTGCTGACGAAATCATCCTTCATCTCCTCTATTGTCCGCATCTTCGACACTGTGTGAAGCAGATACCAAAACGCCAATGTAAAAGCGACCAAAAGAAGAAATACCGTTATTATGACCCCGAGCATCTGTGAGAGTATATGGCGTGTGAGCGGCGTCATATATGCCTTATAGTAGATTCCTTCGTTGGGATTGATGTTGATAGTGAA
>JAGATN010000047.1 GCA_017621225.1 Muribaculaceae bacterium
GATATACTATAAGCCCGGAGAACTTACGAGCTCAATGTATGGCAAGACCGTCAGAATAGTTGGCGGCATCCTCGACAAATACGAAGGACGCCTGCTCTCCATCAAGGGCAAGCGCAAACGTCACCTAATCATAGAGCTACCCCACCTGATAACCACCGCCGTAGAAGTCGATCCGGACTACATACAGGTCATCTGATGTTTTTCCGCAATGGTTGTCGCCCATTCCATCAAAGATGATGAATTACAATGTATCGGCTGATTCTCCGACCGACGAGTTGCTCGCTTTTTGAAGTCGTTTCTCGGCAGTCAGATAGTATGCCTCAACTATTTTGTGGAGAATCACACCTTATAACTCTGAAAGGCGCAAGAGCCTGATTCGCAACGTCAACGACTGAAAAGAGCAAATCAACATTCATCCTTTTTGATTTTGATATAATTTTCCTTGTGAAAATTATCCATCTATATATAATCATTTTAAGTAAACTTCGTAATTACTATGCTAAACTTTACAGTAGGACCTGTTATGGCCAATAATGAAGTATTATCCATTGGCGGAGAACAAGTACCATATTTCAGAACACAAGAATTTTCTAATATAGTATTAGAAAATGAATATTTGATGAAAAAATTTGTAAATGCATCGGATGGATCAAAAGTTATTTTTATAACTGGGTCGGGAACTGCTTCAATGGAGGCCGTTGTAATGAACACCCTAACACCCAAAGACAAAGTCATAGTTATTGACGGAGGATCTTTTGGACATAGATTTACACAACTATGCGAAATACATAACATACCATACACAGCCATCAAGCCACAAATAGGTCATCCAGTTACCAAAGACATGCTTGTTCCATTCATCGGAAAAGGATATACAGGATTATTGGTAAACATTCATGAGACCTCAACAGGAGTGCATTATGATCCTCAAATTTTAGGTGATTTTTGTAAACAAGAAAAACTATTGTATATAATCGACGCAATAAGTTCCTTTCTTGCCGATCCTTTAGATATGCAAGCAATTGGTGCAGATGTAATAATTACCGGATCTCAGAAGGTTCTTGCATGTGCTCCTGGTATTTCAATTATTGTTCTTGGCGACAAAGCCTTAACGAGAGTTTATGAATCACAGGCAAAAACTATGTATTTCAATCTTAAAGAAGCTTTAAAGGATGCAGAAAGAGGACAAACACCCTTTACTCCAGCCGTTGGTATAATCAGGCAAATTAATGCCCGCCTTTTACAGATTGATAAATCCGGAGGCGTAAATTCGGAAATAAACAATGTAAAAATACAAGCAGAAGATTTCAGAAATAAAATTAAAGGCCTACCTTTTCAAATAGTATCAAAATCACTATCCAATGCATTAACGCCCCTACACCCTACAACAGCCTCCGCATACGATATTTTTCTGAAACTTAAAGATAATTACGGCATTTGGGTCTGTCCCAATGGTGGTGCGCTTAAAGATGCCATATTTCGTGTTGGGCACTTTGGAGCTCAAACCACAAAAGAAAATGACATCCTTATCAACGCTCTAAAGGACTTAAAATCAGAAGGAATAATCTAATATGGTAAAAGTAATTACATATGGCACTTATGATTTTTTACACGAAGGGCATATAAGATTGCTTAAACGTGCTAAAGAATTGGGCGACTATTTAATTGTCGGAATTACTGCTGACGGCTTTGATAAGGCCAGAGGGAAAATTAATGTTCAACAATCGTTGATGGAGCGAATTGAAGCGGTAAAAAAAACCGGATTAGCCAATCAAATCATAATCGAGGAATACGATGGGCAAAAGATTGATGACATAAAAAAATATGACGTTGACATATTTACAGTAGGTTCTGATTGGATTGGCAAATTTGACTATTTAAATGAATTTTGTAAAGTAATATATTTGGATCGAACAAAAGGCATTTCAAGTTCTGAAATTCGAGCTAATAAACAAATTATCCGAATTGGATTAGTAGGTGAAACATCCATTCTTACAAAATTTAAAAATGAATGCAAATACGTGAACGGCGTTTCCATCAGTGGTATTCATACAGAATCAAAAGTAGAATTAGATGATGAGCTAAACCAATTGGCCGATTCTAATTTGACGTTAGATGAATTATTAAATATCAGCGACGCTCTTTACATCGCATCTCATCCGCAAAAACACTATTCACAAATCAAACTTGCACTTGAAAAAGGGAAACATATTTTATGCGAATCACCGATAGCTTTAAACCCTAATCAGTTTGAAACCTTAATTCAATTAGCCATAGAGAAAAAACTAGTCCTAATGGATGGAATAAAAACAGCTTATTCCCTAGCATTCAATAGATTAATTTTATTAATAAAAAGTGGCATAATCGGGGATGTAATCTCAATTGATACCACTTGCACAAGCCTTATTGACATTGGACCAAATGGAGAATATTTAAAACCTCATACATGGAACACTATTTGTTGGTGGGGGCCTACGGCAATTTTACCAATATTGGACATCTTTGGAACGAAATTCAAATCATTGCAATTATCAACCAAATTTTTAAAGGATCACACAGAATTCGACCTTTTCACAAAAGGATCATTTATATACAATAATGGAGTGGCTTCATTTAAGGTTGGACAAGGAGTAAAGTCTGAAGGAGAAATGATAATTTCAGGGACCAAAGGTTATATATACGTTCCGGCGCCATGGTGGAAAACTGACTATTTTGAAGTTAGATATGAGAATCCAACTAATAATCGACGATATTTTTATCAGTTGGAAGGAGAAGGAATTCGTTATGAAATACTGTCATTTATTCGTCAAATCGATGGATTTTATAGTTATTCGAATATTTCTACCGAGATTTCTCGAACAATAGTTTCCATAATAAATAATATTGTCGTAGGAAATAATAATATCATAAATTAAAACATTCTTTTTAATTGATGATATTTTAAATTAATGAATTAAATGAATAGTGAATCCATATCCACTAAAGCCGTTAAAAGCACAATTTGGTCTGCATTAAACAAATTCAGTGTTACAGCTTTAAAATTTTTTGTCAATCTATTATTAGCACGACTCTTATCGCCTAATGATTTTGGCATAATTGGAATGATCACTATTTTCATAGCAATATCATATACTTTTGTTGACGGTGGATTTGGATCAGCTCTGATACAGAAAAAAAATCCAACAGAAATTGACTACTCTACAATATTTATATGGAATGTAACTATTGGTTCGCTTTTTTACATTATTATATATTTTAGTTCTAACTATATAGCTCAATTTTATCGTATGCCAATCTTATCCACTATATTAAAAGTATTAGGTATTACTGTTATATTAGGTGGAATTGCAAATATTTTGTCGAACAGGCTACAAAAAAAATTGAGATTTAAAGGATTAGCCATTACAGATATCGCTTCATATATTATAAGTGCCGTAATCGCAGTTATTATGGCATTCAAAAATTTTGGAGTTTGGAGTTTGGTTTTTATGTCCATAATTCAACCTTTCATTAGAATAATATTGATGACAATTATAACAAAATGGATTCCAACTATACAGTTCTCATATTCAGCTTTTAAAGAACTATTTTCATTTAGTGGATATCTATTCATAAGCAACTTATTAGAAAACACATTTAAAAACTCACAAGGATTAGTCATCGGAAAAATGTTCTCGGCAACACAAATGGGCTATTATTCCCAAGCTGAAAAATTAAATAATATTACAAGCTATATACTTCCACAAGTAATAACATCGGTTATGTATCCTATATTTTCCAAATATCAAGATGATAGGGAAAAATTGACATCCATAATATTAACAAATTTGAAAATAATTTCATTCATAATATTTCCACTGCTAACGATTTTAATATTGATTGCACCTGATGTAATAGTATATTTATACGGCACTAAGTGGATCAATTCCATTCCGTACTTTAGAATTTTATGCGTGGGAGGGTATTTTTTATGTTTAAGCGATATTCTATATTATGCCATAGCGGCTTGTGGAAAATCAAAACTACTATTAATGTCTAGTTTCTATAAATGGGGAATGCTTGCATTGCTAATGGCTCTAGGGTTAAAATTTGGTATGGATGGATTGGTTTGGAGTATTTCAATAAGCTTTTTAAATATTTTTTTTACAAATTGCGTATTACTATACAGAACACTTGACCTAAGTATATCATCAATACTTAAGTCTGTTTATATTACCGCATTTCTAAACATCTCAATATTTTCTATTTTAATAATTGTCATATCATATTTAAACATACATTGGACATTAATAATTTCAATTTATATCATTACATACATAATTTCATCATATTGGCTAAACACCGAAACGGTTATAAAGAGCCTTGAATTAATAAAAAAGATCAGGCAAAAATAATATGAACATAGTATTTCTCATTTACAAATCGCTACGCCTTTATATACGGAAGTTGAAATCTGAATTTTACACATTCAAAGCAAAGCAACAAGTCGTACACTATGGTAAAAATACATATTGCGGAGGCCCATGCTCTTTTTGTGGTACGGTTAGCCTTGGTGATAATTGTAATTTTAATGGTATGAAAATAATTGGATTGGGATCTGTAATGATTGGCAATAATTTTCACTCTGGTATTGAATGTATGATAATAACATCAAATCATGATTATGATACAGATATATGCATTCCATACGGAGACAATGTAATAAAGAAAAAAATTATAATAGAAGATAATGTTTGGTTTGGTAATAGAGTTCTAATTACCGGCAATGTAACAATCGGAGAAGGTGCCATTATTGGAGCTGGAACCGTCGTCACTAAAAATATCCCCAAATATGCAATAGTAGGCGGCAATCCAGCCAAGATACTAAAGTATAGAAATATAGATCATTATTTAGAACTAAAGAACAACAAAATGTTTCACTAATATGTCAGTTAGAAATTTCCTTTCATTAAATAAAAAATTAATAGAAACTTTATATTACAAATGCATAAAATGGAAGATCATAGCTAATATAAAAAATAAACAGCATATACGAATAGCCTTTATGATGGCATCTGAAGCTATGTGGAAATATGATGATTTATATAAATATTTAAATAATGATCCACGATTCATACCGTTCATTGTACCGTCTCCATTTCCAAATCAGTCTTCAAATTTAATGTATGAATACGATAAAATCATAAAATTCTGCAATGAAAAGAATTACAATTATATACTAAGCTTAAATAATAATGGTTTGCCCCAAATATCAGCAAAAGAAATAAATGCAGATATTGTAATTTATACACAACCTTATAATCGAGGTCAAAAAGAATGGAGAATAAATAAATTTTGGACCAATTCATTATTCATATATACACCTTACGGCACCAATATTGAAAAGGAGAATAGATTTTATAATTCTTTATTACAAAACATTTCATATATTCAATTTTACCCCAATATATATATATCACGTTTAGTCAATAAACATATCTTTTTCAAATCTAAACACATATATACATCCGGAGATGATTCATTTCATAAATACCAACCGCACGAAATTAATACTGACGAATGGAAACAACATAAGTTATCTTTAAAAAGAATTATTTGGGCTCCACATCATTCCATTATGAAAAATGATTCATTACAATATTCTACATTTTTGGAATACGCAAATTTTATGCTCGAAATTGCAAAAAAATTTATCGGAAAGGTACAATTCATAATAAAACCTCATCCATTACTATTATCAAAATTACACATTATATGGGGATATGAAAAAACGACAAAATACTTTAAACAGTGGGAATTTGGAGAAAACACACAAATTGTATGGGGAAAATATGACATAATATTTCGTAATTCGGACGGAATAATCCATGATTCATCAGGATTTACATCAGATTATCTATTTACAGGCAACCCCGCTTTATTCATAGATAACGGAATGGTCGAATCTCATTTAAATGAATACGGACGTAAATGCTTTAATCTTCACTACAAAGCCCATAATAAATCTGATATCACCAATTTTATTACTGAAGTAATAATAAATCGAATCGACCCATTAAAAATCAAACGAGATGAATTTATGGCCCAATTGAACAATGAAACAAAATATAACTCAATTGGAGAATTTATGTATGAAACTATCAAGCATACATTGTCTTAACGAACCAATTAAACATTGGTTGTACACATTTATGAATCTATTATTTTACACAAGTATAATAGTAGATTTAATAAACGGATATTTACAATTAAAGCTAAATATCAATACTCCCATCGGTCAATTATTCAGACTTACAATTATATCATTCTTAATATTCTTTCTATTAAAAAAAAGCCTAAATAAGATTACAAAATATGCAATCATATGGGTCTTGTTATGGTTTATAAATTGTATAATTTGGGTTCTATCATATTCTATTTATGACATATCTTTTTCAATTAGCATAGAAATTAACGATATGATACGAATCGTCTATACACTTTTAATGATAGGATTCTTTATAAAATACTATGATTATTATGGAACTTCATCATTGTTAAAAATAGTCCAAAATTATGGAGCTTTAATAGCTTTATGCATAATTTTTTCATTTATAACTGGATTCGGGCAATATTCTTATGGAGAAAATTACGGTTTCGGAACTAAAAGTTGGTTCATTGCGGGTAATGACATCGGCATAACAATGATATTTACATTAATCGCATCCAGCGTTAATTTATTTCGTAGTTTCTCATCATATAATTTATTATCATATTTAACCATATTCATTGGATCACTATTAGTTGGTAGCCGAGTTTGTATATTTGGTGCATCGTATACTATAGTATCAACAATTATATACTTCATATTTTTCTTTACACCAAAGAAACAAGATAAAATAAAATATTACATATCACTTATTTTATTATTACCTTTGATAATATATGGATGCATTATATTTGTATCATTAATATACTCGCTTCTCGATAATTATGCACTCGCACGTCTTTCCATTGAAAGTATCGGTTCTGCCAGAGACAACCTTACCTTAACGACAACAAAATACATCGAATCTTTAAATGGATTATCACTATTAATAGGTCGAGGCGCATCTGAGTGCTATAATTACATAGCAACCCATATTGGATATGATACACCGTTTAAATCAACCGAAGCCGATATATATGATTTAATTGGCTCATATGGTTTTTTATTTGGTTTATTTACTTTATTACCATTTTTTCATTGGACCTTAAAATCAATCGTTAAATATTTAAAAAACAGGACTTATATCAATTATAACAGCTGTTTAATCTGCATACTTTTTTTAGCCATTGGCAGCTTATCCGGACACTGCATTAGAAATAATATGGTAGCCCCTATATATGCCATTTTTATAGGAATGCTATATCATAATAACCAAACATGAGAATTCTAACTATTTCCAATATGTATCCATCCGCAAAAGATAAGGTATATGGAACTTTTGTAAAAAATTTTTATCTGGATATATGTTCTAAGAACAAATCCGGTATAAATGATTTAATAGCCATTAAAGGTCGAAGGAAATCAAAAACATCTACCATTGGGGCATACATACACTTTTATATTAAGACGTTATTCGATTTAGCATTTCGAAATTATGATTTAATATATGTTCATACTATAACATTCCCTATTATTCCAATTCGTATAGCAATGATTATAAAACATCTACCAATCGTTTTTAATGTACATGGAGGTGATGTTTTAGTTCATAATAAAATTGCAAACATTCTTAAAATGCTTGCAAAACCAATATTACCCAAAGCTAAATTGGTGGTTTGCCCAAGCGAATATTTCAAGGGCATCGTGAAATCTGAATTCCCAAATGTTCCAGATAATAAAATTTTTGTTTCTCCATCGGGAGGGATTGCACCATATTTTTTTAAAGAAAAAAATAATCGTGACAACGAAAATGATGAAATGGTTGTGGGGTATGTATCGCGAATTGACCCCGGTAAAGGTTGGAACCTGCTGCTACAAGCTGCGGCAAAACTAATGAATGAAGATTGCAAAATACGCATCATAATAATAGGTCGAGGTAGTCAAGAACAAGAATTAAAAGAGAGCATAAGAGGACTAGGATTATCGGACGTAGTTAAATATGTAGGGCCAATAAAATATGAGGAATTACCATTATGGTATCAAAAATTTGACATTTTAGCATTCCCTACGATGGAACGTGAAAGCTTGGGGTTAGTAGGACTCGAGGCTATGGCGGCAAGCGTTCCGGTAATAACCAGTAACATAGGCGCTCAATCACATTATGTAATTGACGGACAAAATGGTTATCTATTTAAATCAGGCGATGCATCTGACCTATATAATGCATTAAAAAGATATCTAAATTCAACTATGGCCGACAAAAATAAATTGTCACATGAAGCATACAAAACCGCATTAAATTATGAAGCGACTTCAATTTCAGAAAAATTATACACTAAACTTTTAAGCTTAATGCAATGATATCCAAAGCGAAACGATTGTGGTTAACAATGGGGGGGGGTAATTATCTATTACTCAATATTTTACCATTTACCATCGGAGTTAAGCATAATCAAGAAACTAAAATCGGCATTTCTACATATAATCAATCCTTCAATATCCAAGCAATCAAATATTTGTAGAAAAGCATACATCGGAAACATATCAAATATTGAACTTGGAAATCGTTCGGGTCTTGGCAAAAACTTTAGAATGCAAAACGTTTTGTTGAAAATTTCTGATAATGTAATGATTGCATCTGACGTACTGGTAATTGGAGGCGGTCACAGATATGACGATCTCACCACACCGATGATAAATCAAGGCAACATCGGAAAAACATCGCTGATAATCGAAGATGATGTTTGGATAGGAGCGCGAGTTACAATCGTTGCAAAAAATTATACCATTGGCAAAGGCTCAATAATAGCGGCAGGCGCAGTTGTAACCAAAACCGTACCCCCCTATGCCATTGTGGCTGGTAATCCGGCAAAAATAGTAAAGTATCGTACATCTTAAACAATATTATCACACACTTGGATCGAACTGCATTAAGAATTCGTGTTTTTCGTAAAATTACTTAGTAAACATATGAAACTACTATCCTCTATTCGTAATAACATAAGACTTTTAGTAATATACGTAAGATGGTATATATATATATATTACGGTATGAATATAGCCAAATCAGCGAGAATTTCAGTAGGAGCCAAGTTGGATAAAACTCATCCAAAAGGGATAAACATAGGCGATGAATCGTATGTAGCATCCGGAGCCATAGTATTTACACACGATTTTTCGAGAGGCATTCATTGTGACACATACATTGGTAAACGTTCATTTATTGGTGCAAACGCCATAATAATGTGTGGCGTTAAGATTGGCGACGAAGTTATAGTCGGGAGCGGAAGCGTGGTAACAAAAGACGTTCCTTCAAATTGCATAGTTGCGGGAAATCCGGCACGAATAATCAAAGAAAACATCCGAACAACGAAGTTTGGACAACTGATTAACTAATTGCATTAATCACATATGAATAAGGTTTCATTAAATGGGGTTGAAGTGATGCCATTCACTTCAACTGAACAATTGTTTGCGTATGTCGATGCCCATAAAGGCATTTTGGTGGCCATAAATGCCGAAAAGATTCTCCATGCCACCGAAAAGACACGCAATTTGATAAACCGTAATCTCGGATACGTAGATGGAGTAGGAGCTCAATTGGCTTTGAAACAGAAGGGTCATAAAGAGGTGTGCCGAATACCCGGATGCGAATTGTGGCTTAAAATAGTAGAACATTTTTACAAAAAAAGAACATTTTACTTGGTTGGCAGCAAACAGAACGTGATAGAAGAAACCGTTGCAAAGCTTAAATCTGACTTCGACGGAATAAGAATATTAGGGTTTCACGACGGATATTTGAACGATGAAGCAATACGACAAAATGTAATAACCGACATTGTTGACAAAAAGCCCGATGTGGTATTCGTAGCAATGGGATCACCCAAACAGGAACTCCTTATGGAGGAGATACAAACGCGACATAATGCCATATTTCAAGGATTGGGAGGTAGCTTCGACGTCTACACCGGCCATGTGAAGCGTGCTCCTAAATGGTGGTGCGACCACAATCTCGAATTTGCCTATCGGCTTATACGCCAGCCAAAACGAATAACGAGGCAGATACATTTATTGAAATTTGCATGGTGGCTGATGCTGAAAAAACTTTGAAACAATTGTGGAATATATAATTCGTATACGACTTAGATTTACAAAATGATGAAAAAAGTAATGCTCGTATTTGGAACTCGTCCCGAGGCCATAAAGATGGCTCCATTGGTCAAAGAGTTTCAGAAACATAACCAGGATTTCAATACCTTGGTTTGCGTAACGGGACAGCATAGACAGATGCTCGATCAGGTACTCGAAATTTTCGACATAAAGCCCGATTACGACCTGAACATAATGAAGCAGGGCCAGGATCTTTACGATGTGACGGCTCGCGTGCTTACCGGTATGCGCGACGTGCTGATAGACGCTCAGCCCGATGTGGTATTGGTGCATGGCGACACTACGACGTCGACGGCTGCCGCTCTGGCAGCTTTCTATCAGCAAATACCAGTGGGCCATGTGGAAGCAGGCCTGCGTACAGGAAACATATATTCGCCTTGGCCTGAGGAGATGAATCGCCAGATAACGGGCCGCATAGCGCAATGGAATTTTGCTCCTACTCGTCTGAGCCGCGAAAATCTGCTTAAAGAGAACGTAGACGATAGCAAGATAACGGTTACGGGCAATTCCGTAATTGATGCGCTATATTGGGTGGTCGACAAGATTAAAAGCGATGCGGGGCTCGATAAGGAGCTTTCGAACGAATTACGCAAGTCGGGCTATGACGTGTCAAGGCTTGGCGGCGGTAAGAAATTGGTGCTGATAACGGGTCATCGCCGAGAGAATTTCGGTGATGGGTTCATTTCAATGTGCCGTGCCATAAAAACGCTGTCGGAGAAATATGCCGACGTTGATTTTGTGTATCCGATGCACCTCAATCCCAACGTCAGAAAGCCTATACATGATGTGTTTGGCGAAAATCTCGAGGGCTTGGGAAATATGCTTTTCATCGAGCCGCTCGAATATCTGTCGTTCGTATATCTGATGGAAAAGTCGCACATAGTGCTCACAGACAGCGGTGGCATTCAGGAGGAAGCTCCGGGTCTGGGCAAGCCGGTGCTTGTGATGCGCGACACCACCGAACGCCCCGAAGCACTTTCGGCAGGTACCGTAAAGCTCGTGGGCACAGACTACGACAAGATAGTGAACGAGGTTTCGGCCTTGCTTGACGACGAGGACCATTACGAGGCCATGTCGAAGGCTGTGAATCCGTATGGAGACGGTCTGGCTTGCCAAAGAATAGTAGAAACACTCAAATAATCATCTGAATCATTTGTTATGAAAGCATGTTTTATGGGCCTGGGCTACATCGGGCTCCCGACTGCCATTATAGCAGCCAAGCATGGCGTCGACATTGTTGGCGTCGACATCAATCCTTCGGTAGTTGAACAAACCAATGCCGGACATCTTCACATAATTGAACCCGGAATGGAGGCAATGCTTCAGGAGGTGGTGAAAGCTGGAAAGCTTTACGCTTCTACGTTGCCCGAAGTAGCCGATGCATACTTTATCGTGGTGCCTACGCCGTTCAAGGGCAACCACGAACCCGATGTGAGCTACGTCGAGGCTGCTACAAGGGCCGTAATTCCCTTCCTGAAGGAAGGCGACCTGTATGTCATTGAATCGACATCGCCAATCGGCACTACTGAGCAGATGGCCGAAATAATATTTTCGGAGCGTCCGGAACTGAAGGATAAAATTTTCATTGCCTATTGTCCGGAACGCGTGCTGCCCGGCAACGTAATATACGAGTTGGTGCATAACGACCGTGTGATAGGCGGCCTTACGCCCGAGTCGACCGAAAAAGCCATGGAGTTTTATTCGCAGTTCGTGCAAGGCACGCTTCATCCCACCAATGCACGCACGGCCGAAATGTGCAAGCTCACCGAAAATTCGAGCCGCGACGTACAGATAGCGTTTGCAAATGAGCTGTCGCTCATTTGCGACAAGGCAGGCATAAACGTGTGGGAGCTCATTGCCTTGGCCAATAAGCATCCACGCGTCAACATTCTTAAGCCGGGATGCGGCGTGGGCGGCCATTGCATAGCAGTAGACCCTTATTTCATAACGGCCGATTTTCCGATGGAGTCGAAGCTGATAGCAGATGCACGCGAAATAAACAATTACAAGGCTTTCTGGTGTGCAGAGAAAGTGAAAAACGCCATGCTCGAATTTGAACTTAAACATCACCGCAAACCGGTGATAGCAATGATGGGACTTGCTTTCAAACCTGACATCGACGACTTACGCGAGTCGCCGGCCAAGCATATTGTAAGCAAGGTGATGCAGAGCTGCAACAATGCCGAAATTCTGGTGGTTGAGCCTAACGTCAAGAATCACAATGTATTTAAGCTGACCGACTACAATGAGGCATACGAGAAAGCCGATATAGTGGTATTTCTCACAGCCCACAAGCCTTTTAAGAATCTTCCTTGGCGTAATGACAAGGTAATACTCGACTTCTGCGGCATATTCAAGAAGTAACGGCCGCAAGCGGACGAATTATATGGAATAGTATCGGCTGTGTCAAATAGGCACAGCCGTTTTATTTATGCGCCACCTATCATTTAACCTTTTTTTACCTTTGCCGTGTTAAAAAATATGGAAATAATGCAATTTATTTGTATGTTTGCAATTAGTTAACTAATGTTTAATCTAACCCCCTCAGAAAACCACTATCAAAACTCATTCTAAAATCCAATCAAACCCTAATCAAAACCATATAAAACCCATCAACCCCCTATCAAAAGCTCATTCTAAAACCCATCAAAACGAGACTGGCACCACACCCCAATCTCACGTACAAACTTAATCTGACACTCATCCTAAACACATCCCCCCTAAAATATAATAGCCCTATCTATAACCTTTTAAAACCTTTAATTATGAAACTTTTGAGACATTTAATCACAGTGCTATTTCTATTTGTAACAATAACGGCTACTGCACACGACGACGATTATTGGAACAAACGTTGGTCAATAACCCCTTCATTAGGATTAGGTTGCTCCTCGTGGCTTGGTGAACATTACTCCGATTTCGATTTAGGATTCGCCTGGAGAATAGGAGCTTTGGCTGAATACTCATTCAACAAAACGTGGAGTATCAGTTCGGGGTTAAACATCTTATCAATGAATACCAAAAGCAATTACGTATCTATAAATAACGTACATATGGAAAGAACCACATTCAATCAGGTCTATCTTGACATCCCGGTGCTTTGCGGTACTCGAATCAAAATCAGCGACAAATTCAATCTTCTGCTAAAATATGGCGCATACCTCGATTTTGGCATTGGCGGGAAGACAAAATTCAGGAATAGGATTACATATTCCATCAATACGTTCGACCTGGTAACTTCGACCGACTTGGGACTTGACTTAAGAGTTTACCTCGAATTGAACGATGTGGTCTTTGGCATAGAAACGCACAACGGATTAAGAAAGCTATTCAAAGACCCCGATGCAACAAACGGAGCCAACTTGGTAAGCATCGGTTACCGCTTCGGCATTGATAAAAAACACTGACACGAAATCAAGCGACGCAGCCACAATTTGATGCGTCTCCCCTTCCCCTTCATTGCATATCCATTAAAACAATGACGCTGAAAAACGAGCACTTACATTGCTTTGGTTTTCAGCGTCTTTACATTGCGGAGCGACCGAGATTCGAACTCGGGATACGCTTTTGGCGTATACACGCTTTCCAGGCGTGCCTCTTCAGCCACTCGAGCACCGCTCCATTACTTTGGCGTAAATTGCGCACAAAGGTAAGTCTTTTATTTTAACATCAGGCGTCATAGTCTATTAAAATTCATTAATTCTGAATTCACGCCATTAATTTGCACTATGCTTTAGAGCATGTTTACTTTTGGCTTATGTTAAAATTTAGAGGGGATTTCAGAATATGTTTGGAGATTGAGTGAGGAAGTTATGGGGTGCCATAACGACTGAATGAAATCTCCAAACATATTCTGAAAGGCCACTAAAAATTTCATAGAGTTAAAAGTAAACATACTCTTAAATTAGCTACCTTTGCAATCGCATTGTTTGGGCGGGTCGGTCAAACACACGCCTACATTAATTTATCTTGTCATGAATTTAATCACAACCGACATCGAAGGCATTGTCATAATTGAACCTCGCATTTTCACAGACACGAGAGGCTACTTTTTTGAAAGCTATTCACAGCGAAAATTCGACGAAGAAATAACACCCACAAAATTCGTACAGGACAACGAAAGTCGCTCTACTCGAGGCGTAATACGCGGCTTGCATTTTCAAAAGCCACCGTTCGCACAGGCCAAACTCGTAAGATGCATACAAGGCGAAGTACTCGATGTGGCAGTCGACATACGCAAAAACTCTCCCACCTACGGCCAACACGTATCGGTCAGGCTTTCCGAGTCAAATCACCGTCAGCTATTCATTCCGCGAGGTTTTGCCCACGGTTTTGCCGTACTTTCCGATGTGGCGGTATTCCAATACAAATGCGACAATTATTATCACCCCGAAGCCGAAGGAGGCATATCCATAGCCGACAAATCGCTGGGCATTGACTGGCTCATCGACTTGACCAATGCCACCTTAAGCGAAAAAGACATGCGCCATCCATTGTTAAAAGATTTTGAAACGCCTTTTTCCTTAAACGAGTGAATACATAAGTAATCGACATACACACCATCGTCCGCCAACCGCATCGCCACGACGACCGTCCATCTGAAAAATCATTAAAAAGTCACCTGCATTCGACTTTTTTGCGTATATTTGTGGTAATCTATACCAATATTTTCGCATTTTGAAACAATTTGTCATACGTTTTTTGTCGATATACGTCACATACGTTGTGACGTTTATGATCCTAAAGCCCATCTTTATGCTGATATACAGCGACTTGATGGGTCAAGGCATAACCATATCCGACTATATCGACGTAATGCGCAACGGATTCTCCATGGATCTCTCAATGGCGGCATATCTCACCATACTGCCCGCCATACTCAACATATTGCACATATGGATTGCTCCTCGTTGGTTGCCGATAGCCGAAAAAACATATCTTGCAATAACCGCCATAGCGATAGCCATAATAGCATGCCTCGATATGGCTCTATACGGATATTGGGGATTTCGCATCGACATGACCCCCATATTCTACTTCACGTCATCGCCGGCATCGGCATTGGCAAGTGCCGAATGGTGGCAACTGCTTGCAGCCATCGTCATTGCCGCCGTAGCAAGCGCGCTGATATATCTGGCATTACGTTTTGCCGCAACGCGCGTCGAGGTCAAAGCCATCAAATCCATCCCCGCCACGATAGCAACCCTGCTGCTGCTTGCCGCAATGTTCATCCCGTTGCGCGGAGGCGTCACGGTGTCGACCATGAATCTCAGCCGGGCATATTTCAGCCCCAACCAGAGGCTCAATCACGCTGCCATAAATCCGGTGTTCAGCCTTATGTATTCGGCCCTGCACAACGACGACTTCGCATCCAAGTACCAATACATGGACGCAACCGAAGCCTCCCGATTGTTCGACGAGCTAAACGCCACGGTCCACAACGACTCGACTGCCGTCGCAACGCCACTGCTCAAATGCGACAGGCCCGACATATACCTGATAATACTCGAAAGCTTCTCCTCTCACCTCATGCCGTCGCTCGGAGGCGAAAGCATTGCCGTGGGGCTTGACTCGCTGGCCAATGAAGGCATCCTGTTCACGAATTTTTACGCCAACAGCATACGTACCGACAGAGCACTTCCATCCATACTAAGCGGATTTCCGGCTCAGCCATCCACAAGCATAATGAAGCACGTCGACAAGACCGATGCTATGCCATCCATCCCATCCGAGCTAAAAAAAGCGGGCTACAAGCTGACGTATTATTACGGCGGTGACGCAAACTTCACAAACATGCAGGCATTTCTTGTCAATTCGGGATTCGAGAACATCGTATCCGACAAAGACTTTGCCATTTCCGATCGCACCGGCAAATGGGGCGCCCCCGACCATCTCGTATTCGAACGGGCTCTCGCCGACGCGGCAGCTGTCGACGAGTCGGCTCAGCCGCTGTTCAACGTAATACAGACCTCAAGCAGCCACGAGCCTTTCGAGGTGCCATACAGCAACCCTAAATTTGCCGACACGCCAAGCAAAAACGCATTCGCTTACACCGACAGTTGCACATTTGCATTCATCGATGCGATGCGCTCCATGCCTCGCGCCGACAGAACGCTGTTCATACTCGTTCCCGACCATCAAGGCGCATACCCGCGAAACATCGAATCGGCCGTCGAACGCCATCGCATACCATTGATACTATTCGGGCAGGCCATTGCCCAACCCCGACAGCGCATCGATGTCGTAGGATCGCAAAACAACATTGCTGCCACGCTCCTCGGCATGCTCGGCATCGACCACTCCATGTTCAAGTTCAGCAAAGATATGCTCAACGACACCACGGGCCATTTTGCCGTGTTTACCGAACCGTCCTTAATAGGCATCGTAACGCCTGCCGACACCACGGTTTACAACTGCGAGTCCGACACCCCCGTTCTCGAATCGGGCAACGCCTCCAAGCGGCTCACAGAGCAGGCCAAAGCTTATTTGCAAAATCTATACACAACAATATCAAATCTCTAACCCTCAACGAAACATTCCAACAATTTTTGAATATGATCGAAACATTAAACCAAATAGACACCGACATATTTCTGTTTTTCAACGGAATGAGAAGCGACTTTCTCGATCGGTTCATGATGATGTTCACCGGACGCTTCATCTGGGTGCCAATGTACGCCTCCATACTGTTCATTTTCACAAAGACGATGAAGCCGAAAATGATCATTTTGTACACGCTCGCCATAGCGCTGGCCATAACGCTCACCGATCAGACCTGTGCCACTTTCATCCGCCCCTTCGTAGAGCGACTGCGACCGTCAAATCCCAACAATGCGCTATCCGAATTCACATACGTGGTCAACGATTATCGCGGAGGCCCGTACGGATTCCCCTCGTGCCATTCAGCTAACTCATTCGCGCTTGCCACCTTTATGACGTTGCTTGTTGCGCGGCGCAAATTCACGTGGTTCATATTCGGTTGGGCCATACTCAACTCCTATTCCCGCCTGTACATAGGCGTTCATTATCCCGGCGACCTTTTGGTAGGAGCCATTATCGGTTCGGCATACGGTGCGCTCTGCTACCACCTCGCCCACCGCTTCGACTCCGTGAAGCGGAGCGACATGGCCGGTCTGACCTCCAACAGAGCGCTGACGCTGCCGATAGGCATCCAATTCACGCCGGCCATAAGGCTCCACGCCCTGCACATATCAAACGCAGGCGTCATGATGAGCATTGGCGTCATAACCACCTTAATAATAATAGCGGCCGCATTTTAAATTGCGACCGCTATCATTAACGTTTCTACCTCTGAAGTTTACATTCCCGACCGATGGTCGGAAATATCGATAAGATATCTCTTACTTTTTCTTACGATTACCGTAACGGCTCATGAACTTATCAACACGTCCGGCCGTATCCACGAGCTTCTGCTTACCGGTAAAGAACGGGTGCGACGAGCTGGTGATTTCAAGCTTTACCAACGGGTAAGTCACGCCATCAACTTCAATGGTTTCCTTGGCTGCTATTGTTGAACGAGTGATAAAGATTTCTTCATTCGACATATCTTTAAACACTACTTCGCGATAGTTGGAAGGATGGATGTCTTTTTTCATTTCTATTTACGTTTATTTTATTTATCCTTTTTGAAACTGGCACTGGTAAGGTGCCTATTCGTAATGGCGTGCAAATTTAGCCATAATTCCTCAATCGGCAAAACATTGGCCATCATTTTTCCGACCCAACGAGTAAGAAAAGTCTTGAAAATGGCCGTTACGCCCCATTTTCTCCTCAGGCAGCTCCGAGTTTTATCCAGGTAAGCTTTTTCCACGCGCCTTCAAACGGGCCATGTTTGAACCGCTTCAGCCACCACTTGCAAGCCGAAAGCTGCAGCAGGAATACGAGCGCGCCCACCATCACACTCGCTGTGATGCCGAGATAGCGATAGAGGCCCAATCCCCAGTTATAATACAAGAACGAACCTATGATGCTCTGAGTAACATAATTGGTCATGCTCATCTTGCCGTAAGGTATCAGCTTTGACAATACCTTTTTAGACGACGTGCAATAATACATGAATATCACTGCCGACACAATCATCACCATAAACGACAGATTGGCATTCGATTTCACGATAAGCTGCAAAGGCACCAATATGCTCGAGTTGGAGATGTAACGGGGCAGCATGTCATTAATGCCCGAAAGCGGGAAAAAGCAAGCAGCGGCAATGCAACCGGCCACGCCCCAATAGCGCAACTTGTCACGAAGGAACCAACCGTTACGGCCTATAAGCATTCCAATGATGAACAATGCCGCCGTTTGGAACACACGACCGTTATCCCAGGCCCATGCGAGGCTGGCAAGTTGTCCTTCCCACAAATTCACGAGCAACGTATCCATGAACCCGCCGGTGCTTTGCACGGCAAACGTAGCACTCCAAAACGACGACGTGGGCAGCGTAGCCATAACGAATTCCGGATCGATCAACGCCCTCACTATATTATACAATGCCACGGGCTGAAGCATAAACACCACTGCCAGTGCTATCAGGTTCCGGGTCTTCATTCGGCATGTAAGCACGAGTATGAATCCCACCAATGAGTACAGCACCAGTACCTCGGCCGTGAAAAACATTGCATTTATATTACCTATTATAAACAGCAAAAACAATCGCCAGCAGAATCGGCTGCGAAAATCGTTGCCCCTCATTCGGCTGTTGTCATCCTGAATGAAGAAGCTAAATCCGAACAGAAGCGCGAATATGGCATAAGCCTTGCCTCCAAACATGAAAAACAACCCATTCCATATCCCTTTGTCAAAAAATGTAAGCCATTCACTCTGGCCCGTAGTATCGGGAAATGAGTAAAAATTGAAGTGCTCAATATTATGAAGCAGCACTATTCCCATCACGGCAACGCCCCTGAGCACATCGGCCACATCTATTCGGGCATGACGCTTTACTGCGCCAATCGATTCCACCATATTGCAAAAATGATTTTAATTAATTGATTTATTGATTCAACAAAATTAATGATTTGCGACCATTCAATATATTCAATGTCACAAAATTTAAAAAATTATAACACTTGCTCAAATAATTACGGATTTTTTTCTTTAATCATGCCAAATGTAGTATTTTTGCCCCCATCTGAAAACTCCGACATATTAACACAATGTCAAAAAACAAATCCAATATGGAAACTCGAAAACTTAAAATCAGAGACCTCACATTGCGCGACGGACAGCAATCGCTTTTTGCCACGCGCATGAGTCAGCAGACCATCGATCGTCTGCTTCCATTGTATGAAAATGCCGGCTTCTACATTATGGAAGTATGGGGCGGTGCCGTTCCCGATTCCGTAATGCGTTATCTCGACGAATCACCGTGGGAACGTCTGCGCAAATTCAGCAAGGCGATGAAAGGAAAATCATTGCTGTCAGCCCTTTCACGCGGACGAAACCTGTTTGGCTACGTTCCATACCCCGATAGCGTACTCGAAGGTTTTTACAAAGAAGCCATAAAGAACGGACTAAACGTAATGCGTATATTCGATGCCCTCAACGACATCGACAACGTGAAAGAATCAATAAAATTGATCAACCAACTTGGAGGCATTGCCGACGGCGCCGTATGCTACACCGTCGACCCCAAGCCCGAAACCACCGAAACCGAGAAAGGATTTGCCGCTAAATTCAAATCGTTGTTCGGAAGCAAACCCGCCGAGCCCGAAAAAATATTTACCGACGAATACTTCGTATCTAAAGCACGCGAGATGGAACGTCTCGGAGCCAAGATAATCACGCTCAAAGACATGGCCGGCCTCGTAAACCCACTTCGTGCCGCTTCAATCATCAGCCGACTCAAATCGGAACTTTCGGTTCCGGTCGACTTCCACACCCACTGCACCCCGGGCTACGGATTGGCATCGGCCGTAATGGCCATTCTGCACGGCGTCGACATACTCGACACCAACATATGGTGGTTTGGTGGCGGATCGGCAGCACCCGCCATTGAGCTGATCTACATATTCTGCAAACACATGGGTGTTGAGCTCGAAGCCAACATGGAAGCCGTAGGACAGATACGCAATCAATTGCTCGATGCCCGAAAGGAACTTGCCGCATTCGACCTCAACAAGGACAACATGCCGCACGACTTCGATCCGCTGAACGACACGCTTCCGGCCGAAATCGACGCTCACTTCGTCCGCGCGATAGAATGCGCCAAAGCCGGCGACGAAAACGGATTGCTCGACGAATGCCACGCCATCGAAGCATACTTCAACTTCCCCAAGCCCAACGAATTGGTCAAGAATGCCGAAGTGCCCGGCGGCATGTACTCAAACATGGTTGCACAGCTTAAGACGCTGCATGCCGAAGACCTGCTCGACGATGCAATGCGTCTCATCCCGAAGGTGCGCCGCGATGCCGGACTCGTGCCCCTCGTTACCCCCACGAGCCAGATTGTAGGAAGCCAGGCCGTAAGCGTAGCCATGGACCGAAAGAAAGGAAACCCCGACTATTCAAATCCGTCAAATCAGTTCATATCGCTCATAAAGGGCGAATATGGCAAGACCCCCGTTGAAATAGATCCTGAATTCCGCGCTAAAATAACAGGCAGCCCGATCGAACGTCCTTATGACGTATCGTCGTACAAAAAGCCTGAAAATCCGACGCTCGACGACTTGGGTGGCGCAAAACTCGCATCGAACGACGAGGAATATCTGTTGCTCGAACTGCTACCGACCGTTGCAAACGGATTTTTACGCCGTCGCCGTCAGGAAGAATATGCCGTAAAGGCGGCTGAAGAAGCAGCCAAAAATGCAGTCGAAGAAAAGCCCGAAGTGGTTGAGCCCATTACCGGCCACGTAATTTCAGGCCCGATGCCCGGCACCATCGTAGAAGTAAACGTGAAGGCCGGCGATACGGTAAAAGTAGGTTCCAAACTTTTGGTTTACGAATCAATGAAGATGGAAAACGATGTCGAATCCGACCGCGAAGGAGTGATAAAGAGAGTATTCGTTGCTCCCGGCGAACGTTTTGCCGCCGACGCTCCGTTGATTGAATACGCCGACTGATCACCGACCGTTTCATAACAAGCATTTCCACGCCCGACCGTCATTGGCCGGGCGTGCTTATTATATATATGTCAATGCAGCCGATCGCCCCTGCCTAAAGACCCATAAAATGACTATTATGGCGAATTATTGCTCCAAACGATTTGCATTATTGGCAAAAAAGGATTATTTTTGTGTCATTATGTAACATTTGCGCCAATAGCACTAAACTTATTGTTTAGAAACGCATCTTAGTTATATATACTAACCTTTAACACCACCAGTCATGAAACGTTTTTTATACATTCTGACGATTGCATTCATTTCGGTTGCCCTGACTGCTCAACCGATCGAAGCACAAGGCCGACACAACAACAACCGCGAGAACACCCATTCCCGCTCGAACAGATCAGACCGTCAACGATCAAACAAATCAGATAAAAAATCAAATTCATATAAGGTAAACCGTCCGGGAGCAAACGCATTCAACAATGGCAATCGCCCCGGTAACGACAAACACCGTCCCGGCAATGACAAGCATCGTCCTGACAATGGCAAGCACCACGATAAGTGGGGCAATCGTCCCGATAACGACAAGCATCGCCCCGGCAATGACAAGCACCACGACAATTGGGGCAATCGTCCCGATAACGACAAGCATCGTCCCGGCAATGACAAGCACCACGACAATTGGGGCAATCGTCCCGATAACGACAAGCATCGTCCCGGCAATGACAAGCACCACAATAATTGGAATCGTCCGGGTAACGACAAGCATCGCCCGGGTTACGGACCGATAAACCGTCCGGGCAACAATCACTTCAGGCCCAATCATCGCCCCGGTCCAAACTACCGTCCGGGCCGTCATCCTCGCCCGGTGGTCGTTGCGCCTCCTCGCCGCCCCGGCCGTCCGGTAATGCGACCCTATTACCGCCCTGTTCCTCCCCCCGCATGGCGTCCGGGTCCGCGCTTCCCGATCATACGTACCATTCTCGGCATTTCGCTTGGAACGGCCATAAACGTATCGCTCGACTATCTGTACGGAAACGGCTATGCAGTCGACGGACACAACAACGAAATGGTTTACCTGCGTAACGTTCCACAGCTCAATCTATACTGGCCCGACGCCACGCTGTTTTACGGTCCGAACGGAGGTCTCATAGGCTCTCAATTCATGTACTCGACCACGGCATACGACATGGCTCGTTACAATGCAGCATACAATATGCTTTGCAATCAGTACGGCCCTCCCGCAATGCTCGAACGCCCCAACGGCGGATATCTGGCAACATGGTTCGGCAACAATAGCTATGTGCGCCTCGAATTCCAGTCCATGGCATCGGTCGGAGGCCCGCTCCGATTCTTCACCACGCTGTCATTCGGTAATTAACCGGACAACATCCCTTTCAACTTATGAAATCAATAATAACATCAATCGCTATCATGGTAGCTTTGGGCTCATCGGCCCAAGGCTACCAATTTACTGAAATAGTATCCAACCCCACTACTTCCGTGAAAAACCAGGCCGCAAGCGGCACCTGCTGGTGCTTTGCCACCACATCGTTCATCGAGTCGGAGCTGCTGCGCAAGGGCAAAGGCGAATACGATCTGTCCGAAATGTTCATCGTGCGCCAAAAGCTGCTAAATCAGCTCAACGACAATTATCTGCGTGCAGGCAGAGGCAATTTGGGTCAGGGTAGCTTGTCGCACACATGGGTAAACGCATTCAATCAGGTAGGCATAGTGCCGGAGGAGGTTTACAATGGCATCAAATACGACTCCGAGACACACAGTCACGGCGAAATGATGTCATACCTCAAAGCCATAGCCGACGCATCGGTAAATAACAGAAAGCGCTCGCCGCAATACGACAGCATAATAAACGGCATACTCGATACATACCTCGGACCGGTGCCCGAATCGTTCACTTACAAAGGAAAGACATATACGCCCCAAAGTTTCAAGGAATCGCTCGGCATCAATACCGACGACTACGTGGAACTCACCAGCTTCACCCATCATCCCTACTACGAAGCGTTTGAAATAGAGGTACCCGACAATTGGGAACACGCAAAATCATACAATCTGCCGCTCGACGAGCTCATGGCCACAATGGACAACGCCCTTAAGAGCGGATACACCGTTTGTTGGGATGGCGACGTGAGCGAGAAGGGCTTTTCGCATAAAGACGGCATAGCCATAAACCCCGACGTCGACAACATAAACCGCTACAACCCCGCCGACACGGCACGATTTGCAGCCATGGACAAGGAAGATCGACTAAGAGCCGTTTACAGCTTCGACAAGCCCTACCCCGAAATAATGGTAACGCCCGAAATACGCCAGAATGGGTTTGAATCGTTCGTCACTACCGACGACCACCTCATGCACATTACCGGACTGGTCAAAGACTCCGAGGGCAACAAATATTACGTCACCAAAAACTCGTGGGGCACGGCGCGCAACGACAATGGCGGATATCTCAATATGTCTGACAGTTACGTCAGAGCCAAGACCATATATGTGATGCTCCATAAGGATGCCATTTCGGCCGACATACGTGCCAAGTTGGGCATTTGACAGTAATCCTATTTCGTCTGTAACACAATATTGCTTAACTTTGCAGCGTAATAAAGCATCTATTGTTTAATGATCGACGATTCTACATTCGGAAGCCGCAAAGCCCTATTTCACACATTCGGATGCAAACTCAATTTTGCAGAGACATCGACCGTCGCAAAACTTTTGGCCGAGCGCGGCATCATACGCGTTCAAAAAGGCGATAAGCCCGACATCATCGTGGTCAACACTTGCAGCGTAACCGAAATGGCCGACAAAAAGTGCCGGCAGACGATCAGGAGTTTCGCCAAGCGATATCCGGAGGCGGCAATAGTCGTGACCGGATGCTACGCTCAGCTGAAAAGCGATGAAGTGGCGTCGCTGCCGGGAGTGACCATCGTGGCCGGATCTGACAAAAAGGGCGAGCTCGGAAATCTAATCGACGAATGGCTTGTCACGCACCGGCCGCAAACACTCGTAACTCCGTCAAAAGACATACGCACATTCACTCCGTCATGCTCGCGCGGCGACCGCACCCGATATTTTCTTAAGGTGCAGGACGGATGCGACTACTTTTGCTCATATTGCACCATCCCGATGGCGCGCGGGCGCAGTCGGTCGGCATCGATAGAGTCTTTAGTCGACCAGGCCCGTCAAGCCGCCGCCGAAGGGGGCAAGGAGATCGTGATTACCGGCGTAAACATCGGCGACTTCGGCAAGGGAACCGACAAGACGTTTTTCGACCTTATAAGAGCACTCGACGAAGTAAACGGCATCGAACGATACCGCATATCTTCGATAGAACCCAATCTGCTCTCCGATGAGATAATTGAATTCGTGGCATCGTCAAAACGTTTCATGCCACACTTCCACATCCCGCTGCAATGCGGCGACGACGACGTGCTGAAACTAATGCGCCGGCATTACGACACCGAATTGTTTGCCCGACGCATCGAGTCGATAAAGAATCACATGCCCGACGCATTCATAGGCGTCGATCTGATAGTGGGAGCGCGAGGCGAAACCGACGAGCGTTTCGAAAATTCGCGCCGATTCGTCGAACGCCTGCCAATAACGCGACTGCACGTGTTTCCGTATTCGGAGCGGCCTAACACGCGCGCGCTCACAATCGACCACGTGGTCGACCAGGAGGAAAAACATCGCAGGGCGCGGATAATGATCAACCTGTCGGAACGTAAGCTGAACGAATTCAGCTCCCGATACATCGGCACGGTGCGCCCGCTGCTGCTCGAACATACCGTGCACCATGGCACCATGTGCGGATTTACCGACAATTACCTGAAAGTGCGCATAAAAGCTATCTCAGAAAAAGCCAACACCATAATACCCGTGCGCATAAACGGCTGCGAGGGCGAAGAAATGGAAGGAGAACCCGCCATATGAAACTGTCAGAGCAAAACTGGATTTATGCTCCGATGAAGTGGGCATTCGATGCATTGGCGCGCCTGCCGCTATCGGCCCTGTACGTGCTCTCCGATGCGTTATACTTCGTTACGTTCCACGTAGTGCGATATCGCCGAAAGGTGGCCCTCGACAACATTCGCCGCTCCTTCCCCGAAAAGACCGAAGCCGAACACAACGCCATTCTCAAGCAGTTTTTTCGCAACTTTACCGACTATTTCGTCGAGACGATAAAGCTAAACCACATATCCGACGACGAGATAAAACGGCGCATGCAGTTCGAAGGGCTCGAAATAGTCGACCGCCTGTTCGACGAAGGCAAATCGATAGTAACCTACTTTTCGCACTGCGGCAATTGGGAATGGGCTCCATCCGTCACGCTATGGAGTCGGCACAAATCGCCCGAAGTAGAGTTTTGTCAAGTCTATCGTCCTCTACGTAACAAATGGTTCGATGCCTATTTTCTGCATTTGCGCAGCCGCTTCAATCCGTTGTCATTTCCCAAACGCACGGTGCTCCGCGACCTGCTGAAGCTTCGACGCGACGGCGTTGCAAGCATCACCGGCTTCATGAGCGACCAAAAGCCAAGCCACGGCGACCCCACCGAACCGCTTATGTTCCTGTCGCAACCCACGGCAATGATTACCGGCACCGAAACGTTGGCACGAAAGCTCAACATGGCGGTGATTTATTGGGATATGCAAAAAATCAGTCGAGGCCACTACAAGATAGTGACACGGCTTATGACCGAAAATGCCGCCGATATGCCTCACATGGCACTGACCGACTCATATGCGCGATTGCTCGAAGCCACGATACGTCGCAATCCGTCGATTTGGCTATGGACTCACAAACGATGGAAATATCCGGTTACAATCCCATTAAAAGACACTTCAAATGAAACCGATAGCAGTAATAATACTCAATTGGAACGGTGAAAAGCTATTACGCGAATTTTTGCCTTCGGTAATCGCCCATACGCCCGCCGACATTGCCGATGTGATAGTGGTGGACAATGGCAGCAGCGACGATTCGCTATCGGTGATGCGCAACGAATTCCCATCGGTAAAGCTGATTGAGTTTCCCGAAAACCTCGGATTCGCCGAAGGATACAACCAAGCTTTGAAGGCTACGAGCTACGAGTACACCGTGTTGCTCAACTCGGATGTGGCGGTCGACGACGACTGGCTGACACCGATGTACGACTATATGGCTTCGCACAAAAACGTAGGAGCCTGTCAACCGAAAATATTGTCATATGCCGACAAATCGAAATTCGAGTATGCCGGAGCCGCCGGCGGATACCTCGACCGAAACGGATATCCTTACTGCCGAGGACGCATATTCGACTCCATCGAGACCGATTCGGGGCAATACGACGACATCACATCTATATTTTGGGCCTCGGGAGCGGCATTTATGGTACGCACGGAGCTATACCTCAAGGCCGGAGGACTCGACGCCTCATTCTTCGCCCATATGGAAGAAATAGACCTTTGCTGGCGAATAAGGCTGATGGGCTACGACATCGTGGCCGTGCCGCAGGCACACGTATATCACCTCGGCGGAGGCAGCCTGCCGGCTTCAAATCCGCGAAAAACGTACCTCAACTTCCGCAACAACCTGCTGATGCTCCATAAGAATCTCCCCGACGCAACGAGAAGGGGCAAGCTGTTCAGACGGCGCATCCTCGACGGAATAGCATGGCTTAAATATGCCGTCACGTTCGATTTTGCCAACGCCGCCGCAATATGGAAAGCGCATCGCGACTTCGCCGCAATGCGCTCAAACTATACCTTACATCCCGACACCGACTTACTAAGTGCGGTGCCTAATCGGGATGTCAATATCCTTACAGCCTATTTCATTTCAAATATCAAAACTTATTCCAGGCTGCATTAATCTTCTGCCACTCCCTCTACGGCAACGGCCTCTACTTCTTCTTTTTTAAGCTGCTCGTTATTTTTTATCGAATCGGCAGCTTCAATGATGGGATTGGAGTCGAATGCCGCCAACTGTTTGCGGAATGCATTGGCTATTTCAGCGGGACTGATGCTTCCCAATCCGGCTTCCTTCACTTCATTGGCTATTTCAGCCCAACGTTTGTTGACAGCCACGCTATCCTTTGCCATGGCGGTATCGTAGCAATCCACCGTGCGACGCATGGCGGTAATAGCCTCGTCAAGATTGCCCTTCGACGTATTTACGCCCACGAGGGTGATGTATGCGGTGGTTAGATCCGACAACGTCTTTATGCTACACTTATCGCGATTGGCAAACAATTCATTGCTCAGAGTGGCAGCCTTGGCATAGTCACCTTGCTCCATCGACTGAGCTATCTCGTTACATTTCTTTTCCTCCTCGCCTGCACATGATGCAACCGAAACGGCCATAATGGCAATAAGAGCCATCGATAAAAATTTCCTTATCATATCATTTTTTCTTTAAGTTCTATTAATAGAAAAAACAAAGGCCCCATTTTGTTTTGAAAATGAGACCTTTTTTTGATAATTTTAAAAAATCGGATATACGCGAATCGTATGTACGCTATTTTTCAAGCGCGGCAGCCATCGATGCGGCGGCCCTGCGGCCATCGCCCATGGCAAGTATCACGGTTGCACCGCCACGCACTATGTCGCCACCGGCATAGAGGTTGGAAATCGACGAGCACATGGTTGAGTCGTCAACCACTATGGTGCCGCGCGACGACACTTCAAGACCGTCGACCGAATTCGGTATGAGCGGATTGGGCGAAACGCCGACGCTCACTATCACCATATCAACAGGTATTTCGTCGATGGCGCCTTCGATCGGCACCGGCGAACGACGACCCGACGCGTCAGGTTCGCCAAGCTCCATACGCTGAACTCGCATAGCGCACACGCGTCCTTTTTCGTCGCCTATGTACTCTATCGGATTGTGCAGCGTCATGAATTCAACGCCCTCCTCCTTTGCATGCTTCACCTCCTCGAGACGAGCGGGCATTTCAGACTCGCTGCGGCGATACACGAGCATCACGCGCTCCGCGCCCATGCGACGTGCCGTGCGCACGGAGTCCATTGCAGTGTTTCCACCGCCAATTATGGCAGCCGTCTTTCCTTTGGCAACCGGGGTGTCACAACCCTCTCTGCCGGCCCCCATAAGATTTACGCGGGTAAGATATTCGTTGCTCGACATCACGCCGATCAGATTCTCGCCGGGGATGCCCATAAATCGAGGCAAACCGGCTCCCGAAGCCACGAACAATCCTTTAAAGCCCGACTTCATCAAATCGTCGTAGCTCAACGTCTTGCCTATTATGCAATCGCGCACGAACTTCACGCCAAGTCGTTTGAGCGACTCTATCTCCACGTCGACCACGGCATTCGGCAATCGGAACTCCGGAATGCCATATTTCAGCACTCCACCGATTTCATGCAATGCCTCATAAACCGTAACGTCATAGCCTCGCTTGGCCATATCGCCGGCAAACGAAAGTCCGGCAGGGCCCGATCCGGCAACAGCCACCTTTATTCCGTTCAAAACTATCTCGGCCTCGCCGGTCGGCGCGTCGACGCGTTTGGCGGCATCGGCGGCAAAACGTTCGAGATAACCTATTGCCACCGGCTCTTTCTTCATCTTATTATATATGCAGCGCGACTCGCATTGCTTCTCCTGAGGACATACGCGACCGCAAACGGCCGGGAGCGCGCTCGTCTCCCTAAGCACCACGTCGGCGGCCTTAAAGTCGCCGCGCTCTATGTTTTTCACGAATCCGGGAATGTTTATCGCCACCGGGCAACCGTGCGTGCATTGCGGATCGGGGCAGTCGAGGCATCGCGTGGCTTCGAGCATGGCTTGCTCGCGCGAAAGCCCTTGATTCACCTCCTCGTTGTTGGTCACTCGATAGTCGGCCGGTAGTTCCGGCATCTTCACTCTCGGAATGGCACCGCGCTCTTTTGCGGTGTGCCTTTTTCTCAATTCTTCACGCCATTGCGCATCGCGCGGAGCCGAAGTTTTTATATTTTCACTCATTCTGATTATTCCATTAATTGTATGACCTTAAACGCATCATCATTTCATCAAAATCCACCTGATGAGCATCGAATTCCGGACCGTCAATGCATACGAACTTCGTTTTGCCTCCCACCGTCACTCGACAGGCGCCGCACATGCCGGTTCCGTCGACCATGATGGTGTTGAGCGAACACATTGTAGGAACATTGTACTTAGCCGTAAGCTGCGACACGAATTTCATCATTACGGCCGGGCCTATCGTCACTACGAGGTCAACCTTCTCGCGATTTATCACCGACTCCACGCCGGCAGTAACGAGGCCTTTGGTTCCATACGAACCGTCGTCGGTCATTATTATCACCTCATCGCTATACGGACGCACTTGATCCTCGAGTATTATGAGGTCTTTGGTTCTTGCGGCTAATACGGTTATCACCCTGTTGCCGGCCTCTTTCATGGCCTTGACGATAGGCAACAACGGAGCCACGCCTACGCCACCGCCGCAACACACCACGGTGCCTACTTTTTCTATGTGCGTAGCCTGTCCGAGCGGCCCCACTACGTCAGTAAATTCCATTCCGGGTTCAAGGGCACAAATCTTTTTCGTCGACACCCCTATTTCCTGTACCACAAGCGTTATCGTTCCGGCTTGAACGTCAGCATCGGCTATTGTCAGAGGTATTCGTTCGCCCCCTTCACCCACTCGCACTATCACGAAATGTCCCGGACGCCGTGAGCGGGCTATCATCGGAGCCTCAACCACAAGCTTAACCACCTTTTCCGAGAAATGTTCTTTCTCTAATACTTTAAACATCTATCTAATAATTGCTTTAATTGTTCGTGTTGAATACAACAATCGCAAATATACGCAAAAACAACGATACTTCGATATTCACCGACCGATTTTATGTCAAGCCATGGGGATAAATAATTTGCATTCATACATATATGTTTTGTATCTTTGTGAAAAATAAGCGCGATTCCTCCTATTTTTAGGATAAAGGCATTTTTAGATTATAACATCAACAATATTTATCATGAAAAAATTCATCACAGCAACTTTGCTAATGACGACCGTCATTTCGGCCGGTGCGCAAAACGCCGAGCGAAACATCATTCGCATTGCCACCGACAATACCGACCTCGTTCTTGAGGTAGGGCCAAACAACCGTCTATACCAGACTTATTTAGGACCGAAGCTGATGCACGACTCCGACATCCGAAACTTGTCGTGGAATCAGATAGCCGGATCGGACGGCTCCGTGTCGACTCGCGGATGGGAAGCATACTCAACGTCGGGCAACGAAGACTTCTTCGAACCGGCACTCGGCATAACCCACGCCGACGGCAACATGAGCACCTATCTGTATTATCAGAACCACACCCGGTCAGAAGTGCCCGGGGGCACGCTTACCAGCATAAACCTGAAAGATGACAAATACCCCGTAAACGTAACCATCAATTACGTTGCATACCCAAAAGAGAACGTAATAAAAACCTGGACGGAAATATCGCACAAAGAAAAGAAGCCCATAACGCTTTCGCAATACGCCTCCGCGATGCTATACTTCAACGAGCCGCAATACTGGCTCACCGAATTCAGCAGCGACTGGGCCAAAGAAGCTCAAATGAGCAGCCAGCAATTGCAATTCGGCAAAAAAGTAATCGACACCAAACTCGGAAGCCGCGCGGCAATGTTTACGCATCCGTTCTTTGAAGTGGGTCTGAACGGCCCGGTAAAAGAAAACTCAGGCGAAGTGCTGATGGGTACGCTCGGATGGACAGGAAACTTCCGATTCACATTCGAAGTCGACAATGCGGGAAACTTGCGAGTGCTGCCGGGCATCAACCCCTATGCATCCAACTATATGCTGAAGGCCGACGAGGTTTTCACGACTCCCGAATTCATATTCACGCTCAGCTACGACGGTGCCGGACAAGGCAGCCGCAATCTGCATGACTGGGCGCGAAAATATGAATTGAAAGATGGCGAAGGATCGCGCCTGACGCTGCTAAACAACTGGGAAAACACCGGATTCAACTTCAATCAGGATGTCCTCTCAAAACTTATGGTAGAAGCAAAGCACCTGGGCGTCGACATGTTTCTTCTCGATGACGGATGGTTTGGCAATAAATATCCCAGAAAGAACGACCGCGCCGGATTGGGCGACTGGGAAGTGACCCACGACAAACTTCCCGGCGGAGTTGCCGCGCTCGTCAAGGCTGCCCAAGATGCCGACGTGAAGTTTGGCATATGGATCGAACCTGAAATGGTAAATCCCAAAAGCGAACTGTACGAAAAGCATCCCGATTGGGTCATAGAGCAACCTAACCGAGAGACTTACTACTACCGCAATCAGCTCGTGCTCGACCTGAGCAATCCGAAAGTACAGGACTACGTGTTTGGCGTGGTCGACAACATCCTGACCGAAAATCCCGATGTGGCATACTTCAAATGGGATTGCAACAGCCCCATAACCAACATATACTCACCATATGCCAAGGATCACCAAAGCCAATTGTACGTCGACCACGTAAGAGGCATCTATAATGTGCTGAAACGCATTAAGGACAAATACCCCAACGTGCCCATGATGCTCTGCTCGGGCGGTGGAGCACGATGCGACTACGAAGCATTGAAATATTTCACCGAATTCTGGTGCTCCGACAATACAAATCCCATCGAACGAGTGTTCATACAATGGGGCTTCTCGCAATTTTTCCCTGCAAAAGCCATGGCTGCCCACGTGACAAGCTGGAACAGAAACACTTCGATAAAATTCCGCACCGACGTAGCCGCAATGTGCAAACTCGGATTCGACATAGGCTTGCACGAACTCAGCGCCGATGAACTCGCTTACTGCCAACAAGCCGTGGCAAATTGGAAACGTCTTCAGCCGACAGTGATGGATGGCGACCAGTATCGCCTCGTATCGCCTTACGAAACCAATCACGCCGCAATTGAATGTGTCGACAAGCAAAAAAATTCGGCCGTGCTGTTTGCCTACGATCTCGCGCCTCGCTACCAAGAGAAACTTCCGGCAGTGAAATTGCAAGGACTTGACCCCAACAAAAAATATCTGGTAAAGGAAATAAATCTCATGCCCGGATCGAAGTCGCGCTTTTCAGGCAACGACAAGACGTTTACCGGCGATTATCTGATGAAGGTAGGCTTGAGACCATTCACCGATCGCCACAACAACTCAACCGTAATAGAACTTACCGCACAATAACGCATTGCGTTAACCCCAACTAAATAGTCACGGCCCGGAATGACTCCCATACGAATCATCCGGGCCGTGACTTTTATTGCTGAACATCTCCCATATAAGAATCGATACGAATATGTTCTAAAAAGGCTTTGGAATTAAAGAGTTATTTTGCTGAAGTAAAGTGGTCAAATTCGACCACTTTGAAATTAGGGTTATGTAATCCTGCATTCCCATATTCATCTAATGTAAAGTTTTTTAACCGTTTTTGAAGTTTCGACACTTCAGCGAATGAATTATTATAAGTAACTTTGTAGGTCAAATCAATCCGCAATCGACACACACTTGAAAGTCTGCATTTCACTCATCTGCATTCTCGCGATAGCTTGTACCTCAATCTGTTCGGCGCAAAAGCTATCGGTGTCGGCCGGTGGACCCGGAGTCATTAAAATCGACGCGCCGGCATCCTCCGGGCTCAAATGCATATACGTGGTCGACAATTGCAATGAAGCAACCATCGAATATTCTACGTCGAACGGCACGGCCAATGTTTCGTGGATGTCGTTTGACAACCGTGGGAGTGCATACGCCGAAAATGTCGACACGACAATAGGCAGCGGCGGAACGCTCACGCTAAGCAACGTAAAGCCTGATTGCGGATACATAATTTCTGACGGCGCACGGCAACTTGCGTTCTGGGTGGTTGACTACTCCCGGCATCGATTTGAAATAAAATCGGCATCTATTTCAGATCAGACCGACTGCCAATCGACAATACTCGATTTCGAAGGAGAGGCTTCGCCCATCAATTACTATTCCACGACAGGACGCCGACTGGAATTAAGCCGCGAAATATCGGTCAAGTACACCACGCTCGTCAACGTCGAAGGCAAGTTCGAGATGCAAACCGTCGAACGCACATTACCATCGATAACGTCAGAAATTCGCGTAGACGCACCACTTTGCGAAACCACGTTTACCATATCGGGCGACCGATTCAAAGCGCAATGGGGCGAAACCGACGAATATGTCACGGCCGCTTACGCTTCGACAGCCGTAGATGCCATAACGTCGATCGAAACGGTGGAAAACGACGCTTCCAATCAACAAGAAGGAGCCACTTCCGGACCGCTCAAAATAAATCTGACGGCAGAGACCAACGATGCCGCCGTATTCAAGGAATGGCAAATATCATCCGACCCCGAATTCGATGCAATAATCGACCGCATACAATCTCAGACCGACACTTACACGCTCGCCGACACGGGAAAATACTTCATCCGCTTTGTGGCGGCAAACGCCGATGCGTCATGCAGCTACACGAGCGAGACGTATGAACTGGAGATAGGCGAATCGTCCATTAAGTGCCCCAACGCCTTCACGCCCAACAACGACGGCGTAAACGACGAGTGGAAAGTCAGCTACCGTTCGATCATCGACTTCGAATGCGTAATATTCAATCGCTGGGGCACGCGAATAGCCACGCTTACCCATCCTTCGCAAGGGTGGGACGGCAAATATCGCAACTCGCCCGTTCCGTCAGGCACCTACTACTACGTAATCAAAGCACGTGGCGCCGACGGACGACAATACAACCTGTCTGGCGACATAAACATTTTGAAAAGCAAGAACCAATAACAGTCAAACAAATCCGACTATGAACATACTACATAAAATATCACTCATTTCGGCAACGGCGGCATGCGCAGCCATAATCATTGCGGCTTCATCATGCAGCGAAGCGCGCGCCACCAACGCCGCCAAATCGGTGGCAAGCGAACAGGCCACCGACGTAATAAGCCCCAAAATACCCTCGCACGCAACCTTTGCCGGCGAAAAAATCGACCTCGACCGCGTGGACATGTACGAACGCTTCGACCGCGAGCTAACCTCAATGGCATTTACCCACGGCAACACGTTGCTCGTCATAAAACGCGCCAACCGGCTGTTTCCCGTAATGGCTCCGATATTGAAGGAAGCGGGAGTACCGTCCGACATGCTCTATCTGGCTTGCATAGAAAGCACGCTGAATCCGCGCGCTCTCTCCGGAGCCAAAGCGGGTGGAATATGGCAATTCATGCCGACCACCGCAAAAGAGTATGGCCTCGAGGTGAACGATTACGTAGACGAGCGCTACAACATTGAAAAAGCCACCCGTGCAGCGTGCAAATATCTCAAACGCGCCTACGCGCGATATGGCAGCTGGGAATCGGTTGCCGCTTCTTACAACGGCGGCATGGCCCGGGTAAGCAAGGAACTCGAAGCACAAGGCGTCGACACGGCTTACGACCTGTATCTCACCGACGAAACGTCGCGCTACATGTTTCGCTTGCTGGCAATGAAATGCATAATGGAAAATCCCGCCGCCTTCGGCTACCGCATAAGCGCCGACCAACTTTATCAACCCATGGAATATGAAACGGTCGAAGTAAGCACTCCGGTAAGCGACTGGCCTGCATGGGCCAAAAGCCACGGCATCGACTACATGACGTTGCGCGACAGCAATCCATGGATACGCGCAAAGTCATTGCCCAACAAAACCGGAAAGACCTACAAAGTACTGATTCCGACGAAAAATTCCATGTATCGCTCAAAGCAAAAGAAACAAGTGTACAACAATAATTGGATTTCGAAATGAACCAAACGGATACCGATGTGGCCTTAGCCCCCGAGGAGTCGCTGTCAGTAATGGGCGCCAGAGTCCATAATCTGAAAAACATCGACGTGACGATTCCGCACAACAAACTCACCGTAATAACGGGATTGAGCGGAAGCGGAAAATCGTCATTGGCATTCGACACCATATTCGCGGAAGGGCAACGACGCTACATCGAAACATTTTCGTCGTATGCACGCAACATTCTCGGCACGCTCGAGCGCCCCGATGTCGACAAAATAACCGGCTTGAGCCCCGTAATAGCCATAGAGCAAAAGACCGTCAACCGCAATCCGCGAAGCACAATAGGCACCACTACCGAGATATACGACTTCCTGCGACTGCTATATGCACGCATAGGCACCGCCCGAAGCTACATATCGGGCCAGGAGATGATAAAGTATACCGAGGAGAAAATAGTAGGTCTGATTCTCGACAAATTCGACAATCGGAAAATATACATATTGGCTCCAATAGTGAAAAACCGAAAAGGCCACTACAAGGAACTATTCGAAACGCTGCGAAAAAAAGGATACCTGCACGTAAGGGTCGACGGAGAGCTTCGCGAAATAACATACGGCATGAAGCTCGACCGTTACAAAAACCACTCCATAGAGCTTGTGATCGATCGCCTCAAAGTGTCGCGCAAGGATGACCGACGACTGCGCGAAACCGTCGACGAGGCCCTGAAACAAGGCGAAAAGCAGCTGATGATATATGATGTCGACACCTGCGAAGTAAGCCACTACAGCCAGTTGCTGATGGATCCCGTAAGCGGAATATCGTATCGCGAACCCGCTCCCCACAATTTCTCATTCAACTCACCGCAAGGAGCATGTCCGAAATGCAAGGGCCTCGGATTCGTCAACATAGTCGACAGAGCCAAGATAATGCCCAACGAAAATCTCTCGATACACGACGGAGGCATACTGCCGCTCGGCAAGTATAAAAACTCGATGATTTTCTGGCAGATATCGGCCATTTGCGAAAAATACGGCCACACGCTGAAAACGCCCATAAAAGAGCTCTCCGACGAAGCCGTAAACGACATACTCAACGGCACCAACGAACGCCTCCCCATAAAAAACGACACGATGTCGACCTCCAACTACTTTCTCAGCTATGAAGGTCTGATAAAATACATCGAGTTGCAGCAGTCGGAAGATGCGGGAAACGCCGCGCAGAAGTGGAGCGGACAATTCTTCTCGCGCGTCACGTGCCCCGAGTGCAACGGCCAACGCCTCAACCGCGAAGCCCTGCACTTTTTCATCGACGACAAAAACATTGCCGACCTGTGTCGCCTCGACATCTCCGACCTATACAAATGGGCGCAGAACGTGGCGAGTACGCTTTCGCCATCGAAGGCGCTCATAGCCCACGAAATAATAAAGGAGATACGGACTCGCCTCGGTTTTCTCGTCGACGTGGGCCTCGACTACCTGTCGCTCGACCGAAACTCGTCGACCCTATCGGGCGGCGAGAGCCAACGCATCCGCTTGGCCACCCAGATAGGCTCGGAGCTGGTGAACGTACTGTACATTCTCGACGAACCGAGCATCGGACTGCATCAACGCGACAACCGACGCCTTATCAACTCGCTCAAAAAGTTGCGCGACGCCTCAAACTCCATCATCGTAGTTGAGCACGACAAAGAGATAATGCTCGAAGCCGACTACGTGGTCGACATAGGCCCAAAAGCTGGACGCAAAGGGGGCGAAGTGGTGTTTGAGGGCACTCCCGCCGACATGCTCAAAACGCAGACCCTCACGGCCGAATATCTTAACGGCAACAAATCGATAACCATACCGTCAGTGCGACGCAAAGGCAACGGAAAGCATCTCACGCTCACCGGCGCATCGGGCAACAACCTCAAAAACGTAACGCTACGGCTGCCGCTCGGCACGCTGACATGCATAGCCGGAGTGTCGGGAAGCGGAAAATCGACACTCGTCAACGCCACGTTGCAACCCATATTGAGCCAACACTTCTACCGTTCGCACCAGAGCCCCCTACCATACGACGCCATCGAGGGGATAGAGCTTATCGACAAAGTGGTCACCGTCGATCAATCGCCACTCGGCAAGTCGCCACGCTCCAATCCGGCCACCTACACCGGCGTGTTCACCGACATACGCAACCTGTTCGTAAGCCTCCCCGAAGCGAAGATAAGGGGCTACAAACCGGGGCGCTTCTCATTCAACGTGGCCGGCGGACGATGCGATGCATGCGGCGGCAACGGCTACCGCACCATTGAGATGAACTTTCTGCCCGACGTGCTCGTGCCGTGCGAGGAATGCGGCGGAAAACGCTACAACCGTGAAACGCTCGAAGTACGATTCAAAGGCAAGTCGATAGCCGACGTTCTCGACATGACCATCAATCAAGCCGTGGAGTTTTTTGCCGGGATACCAAACATACTCAACAAAATAAAAGTGCTTCAGGAAATCGGGTTGGGTTACATAAAGCTCGGACAACCGTCGTCGACGCTATCGGGAGGTGAAAACCAACGTGTCAAGCTCGCCACCGAGCTGTCGAAGCGCGATACCGGAAAGACGCTTTTCATACTCGACGAACCCACTACCGGACTGCATTTCGAGGACATAAACGTGTTGCTGTCGGTATTTAACCGTCTTGTGGAGAAAGGCAATACCGTGCTCGTGATCGAACACAACCTCGACATAATAAAAAGCGCCGACTACATAATCGACATGGGGCCCGGCGGCGGCAAAAACGGCGGCAACATAATGGCGTGCGGTACGCCGGAACAGATAGCCGAAGGCGAATCGCCTACTGCCGAATTTCTGCGCGAGGAACTGGGTTTTAAATAACTAATTTTTAATAAGAGTTTCTTAATAATGCTTATTTAACACAAACGGGCCAAACAAGCCTATGTCACGATACGTTATTCGGTTACATTAAAAAACCAAACGTATTATGACAAGAACAATAATCAATACAACAGTACCCGAATTTTCAGTCCCGGCATTTGTAAACGGCGAGTTCAAAACCATTTCACGTCAGGACATAGAGGGTAAGTGGGCCATATTCTTCTTTTATCCGGCCGACTTCACTTTCGTATGCCCCACCGAATTGCTCGATATGGCCGAAAACTACGACAAATTCAAAGAGCTCGGAGCCGAAGTATATGCAGTAAGCACCGACACCCAATTCACTCATAAAGCATGGCATGACTCATCTGAAAGCATCGGCAAGGTGAAGTTTCCCATGCTTGCCGACAAAACCGGCACCCTCAGCGAAGCCTTCGGAGTACTTAATCCCGACGACTTTCTGGCCTATCGAGGCTCGTTCATCGTCAATCCCGAAGGATTGGTGAAAGTAGCCGAAATCAACGACAATGGCATAGGTAGAAATTCAGAGGAGTTGCTTAGAAAGCTCGAAGCCGCCCAATTCGTAGCCGAGCATGGCGATCAAGTATGCCCGGCACGATGGAAAAAAGGCGCTCCCACGCTGAAGCCCGGCATCGATCTGGTTGGAAAAATTTAACCATCCGCTATTCATATCATATATATTCCGACGCCTGCCCGACGATCTCAACCATCTCGGACAGGCGTTTTTTTCACTTTTTTTGCCAATACGCAGCCACACAAATCGATTATTTAAATTTATATACGTATATTTGTGGCAGTAACTGATAATCTACATTTTATGAAACATAGACTTCTGACATTTGCAATCACAGCCCTGATGTCATTGCAATCATTTGCCAACGACCCGCTGCCCATCGTACCCATGCCTCGTGAAATAATCCCCTCGTCAGGATCATTTTCATTAAACCGACCTTTGGTAATATCGACCGACGAATATCCCGGCGACAGCATAAACCGCGTCATGCAGCCGTTTGTCGACATGTACGAGCAGGCGTCGCGCATCAAGGTAATGCGGTCAGACCGCAACCCCAACGTCAAGTTGCAACGCGACGACAGCTTTGGACCCGAAGCATATTGCCTCGACATAACCCCGTCGCGCATCACCATAAAGGCATCGCGCCCGGCAGGATTTTTCTACGCGCTCCAGACCCTGAGCCAAATTCTGCGCATCAACCCCACCGACATTCCGGCAATGACCATAAACGACAGCCCCGAATTCGGCTGGCGCGGCTTCATGCTCGATGAAGGCCGACACTTCTTCGGCAAAGACGAGGTGAAGCGCGTAATCGACATAATGGCACTCTACAAAATGAACCGTTTCCACTGGCACCTTACCGAAGATCAGGGATGGCGAGTGGAGATAAAGAAATATCCCAAACTTACGAGCGTGGGAGCGTGGCGCGGCAGCAACCGACTGGGATGGGGCGACGCCTGGCCAACCGACTCGACCACCTACGGAGGATATTATACGCAAGACGACATACGCGAGATAGTGTCGTATGCCAAAGACCGCTTCATCGAAATAGTACCCGAAATCGACATTCCGGGCCACTCGCAAGCAGCCGTAGCCTCCTATCCCGAATTATTGGCATGCGATCCTGAAAACGACCACGAAGTATGGTTGTCGCAAGGCATATCGGCCGACGTAATAAACGTGGCCAACCCTGCCGCCGTAACTTTTGCCAAAGATGTGATTGACGAGCTGATTCCGCTGTTTCCGTTCGGATACATACACCTCGGCGGCGACGAATGCCCCACCAATAAATGGGAAAACAATGCCGCCTGTCAGAAAGCATTGGCTAAAATAGGCTCGGAGAATTATCGCGACCTGCAGATCGACTTCATACATAAATTAAAGGAGCACATCGACTCTAAGCCCGCCGACCAACGACGCAAACTCATATTCTGGAACGAAGTGCTGCACGGCAACACCGCTCCGTTGGGCGACGACATTACCATAATGGCGTGGGTGGGAGCCGACAGAGCCGCGCTCGAAGCCTCAAAACGAGGAATGACCACCATATTGTCGCCTCAGATACCATATTACATCAACCGCAAGCAATCGAAGCTTCCCACCGAACCGATGTCGCAGGGAAGCGGCACCGAAACGGTCGAGGCCGTATATAAATACGTACCCCTCGCCAACGTGCCCGACAACCTGAAGGATAAATACATGGGAGTACAAGCCAATTTCTGGACCGAATATGTAAGCACCCCCGAAGTTCTCGAGTATCTGATGCTGCCACGCCTTGCAGCAGTGGCCGAAGCCGGATGGACGCCGACCGGTAGCCGCGAGTACGATAATTTCGTAAACCGCATACGCCGCCACGCCGCGCTCTATCATCAGAACGGATGGAATTATGCCAAACATATAATGGAATGACCGGGCTACGAGCCCTCATTATGACATAGGGCCACACATATTACTAAAAAACAAAGGATGTTCTCACGAGCATCCTTTGTCACTTACACATAGTACTTAACGTCAGTGGATTTATTTAATGTCTAATCAAGCACTTTTATGAAAAAGCGGTTAGTCTTGCCTAAGCATTCTTAACGTCTGTCCTCAAACAGTGACACAAAGATAGCTAATAAATTTCGCTCTCCATACATTTTTGGTAACCATGTTTTTAAACATATAACTAAATATTTGGCTGTTAAAACCGCTTTCATTTTAACATCTAAAAATAAAGAGTCATATTTTATTGGAATATTTCAAGATTTATCCGATTATTATTTACACTTTATCATATCATAAAAAAAGTTAATTTGAATCGCGTCACTCGCTTTATTACAACCACGGCCACCATTCGTAGAAGAATGTTTTGTAACTTTACACCCGTAGAAGATTTATATTAACATACTTACAAATCAAAACCAATGAAACATCTCTATTTAATTTCACTTGCCACGTTGCTTGCGTCATGCGGCGGCAACAACGCCACGACCGAAAGTGCCACTGCCGACACTAACGACGACGTGATTCTGCACGCCTGGTCATGGTCGTTCAATACCATTGCCGACAATATGAAGGATATTGCCGATGCAGGGTATTCGATGGTACAGACCTCACCGGCCAACACCTGTTTCGTAGGCGAAAACGGAGGCAAGGCACTGTTCAGCCAGCCCGGCGACTCGATTACCGGCAAATGGTACTATTACTATCAGCCCACCGACTGGAAAGTGGGCAACTATCTGCTCGGAAACCGCGATGAGTTCAAGGCCATGTGCGACAGCGCCGCAAAATATGGCGTAAGGGTGATAGTCGACGTTCTGCCCAACCACACCGCCGTCGACCATACAGCAGTGCTCCCTGATCTCGACAATGCCGTGGGCGGACATGAAAACCTTTTCCACGCAAACGGATTTACCCCGATAGTGGATTATAACGACCGCATGGAATGCACTACGGGCGAAATGGGTGGCCTGCCCGACGTAAACACCGAAAACCCCGACTTCCAGGCTTACTATATGAATTATGTGAACGACCTGCTCGGAATGGGCGTGTCGGGATTCAGATACGACACCGCCAAGCACATCGGATTGCCAAGCGACCCGCTCGATCCAAAAGCGGAACGAAACAACTTCTGGGACGTGGCCACCGGACGCGAGTCGGTAAAAGGCGTACAGCTTGCCGTTCCCGCCGACAGCCTGTTCATTTATGGAGAAGTGTTACAAGATCGAAACGTGAAAGAAGACGAATATGCCGAATACATGAACCTCACGGCAAGTTCATACGGCCACGAACTGCGTTCGGCGCTCGAAGCCGGCAACTACTTGGCCGCCGACCTCGCTTCATGGCATCATCCGGCCGATGCATCAAAGCTCGTGACATGGGTAGAATCGCACGACACATATGCAAACGAACATGAATCGGCCGACCTTACCGACGACCAGATTCGCGCCGGATGGGTATTCCTCGTATCACGAAGCAACGGCACTCCGCTTTTCTTCAGCCGCCCCGCCGGCCGCACTCCCGAAAACTACTGGGGCAACAATTTGGTAGGGCCACGCGGAAACGATGAATTCAAGCATCCCGAAGTAGTGGCCGCCAACAAATTCAGAGCCGCCATGCACGGGCAGCCCGAAAAAGTGTCGACCACCGAAAACGGTGCCGTCATCGAAGTGTGCCGTGGACACAAGGGAGCTTCGCTGATCAACATCAGCAACGAGGCCCAAAGCATCGAATTGCCCACCGACCTACCCGACGGAAACTATGAAGATGCCGTACACCACACGAAATTCGAAGTATCCGACGGTATGCTCAAGGGCATTCTCCAACCCACTTCATCATACATACTTACCACGAAATAATCAATACTCCTACCATATTCATTTAGCCCCGCGCCGCACCTTGCGACTCGGGGCTAAATGTTAAAAACAAACCTCAAACGGTATTTTTTTGTAACTTTTTCGAGCCGGTTTATGAATAATTGCTAATTTTGCGCATCGAAAAAAACGAAAAGTATTTCTGTTATTCTTTTTATGGAAGAGATACTATTTACAAAAATGCATGGCATAGGCAACGATTACATCTACATTGATTGTATGAATGGTTGCCCCGCCAACCTCCCCCAACTTTCGATAGAAATGAGCGACCGCCACTGCGGCGTAGGGGGCGACGGAATAATCCTCATTCTTCCCTCAGAAATTGCCGACTTCAAAATGCGCATATTCAATGCCGACGGTTCCGAAGCCAAAATGTGTGGAAACGGAAGCAGATGCGTAGGGAAATACGTGTTCGACTACGGATTGACCGACAAACGCCTCATAACGCTCGAAACTCTTTCAGGCATCAAAACGCTGTCGCTTCACGTACGCGACGGCAAAGTGGCAACTGTAACGGTCGACATGGGCGAACCCGTGATCGACGCGGAGCTGATACCCGTCAGTTGCGCCTCCGCCCAGATGGTCGAGCAGCCTATACACACCACATTCGGCACATATGCCATAACGGCCGTATCGATGGGCAATCCGCACGGAGTGGTATTTGTCGACGATCTCAGTAAAATCGACGTCCACAGACTGGGGCGCGAACTGGAATTGAACCCCATATGGCCCGATCGCGCGAACATCGAATTTGCCCAAATAATCGACAAGGGAAAGATAACGATGAGAGTGTGGGAGCGAGGCAGCGGCGAAACGATGGCTTGCGGAACAGGAGCCTGCGCCACCGCCGTGGCTGCCGCGATAACCGACCGCTGCGGACACAATGCCACCATAGAGCTGCTCGGAGGCACGCTCGACATAGAGTGGGGCGACGACGGCCACATTTACATGACGGGGCCGGCGGCAACGGTGTTCGAAGGCCGATACATCAGAAAAAGTTAAACCCCGACACACACAAATAAAACAAGGTAAAAAACAGGACATTATGATACGCATCAACGAAAACTTCACGAAACTCAGCTCAGCTTACTTATTCTCCGAAATAGCCCGCAAAATAGATGCCTATCGAAAGGTCCACCCCGATGCCCCCATAATAAAGATGGGAATAGGCGACGTAACACGCCCCATATGTGCGGCTGCCATCGAAGGATTGCGCAAAGGCGTGGCCGACGAAGCCGACGAAAAAACGTTTCACGGTTACGGCCCCGAACAGGGTTACTCGTTTCTCACCGAACGCATATCCCGATATGACTATGCGGCAAGAGGAATAGAGATAGCCCTTGACGAAATATTCGTAAGCGACGGCGCCAAGAGCGACACCGGAAACATAGGCGACATCCTGTCGACATCAAACAAAGTGGCTCTTACCGATCCGGTATATCCCGTTTACATCGACACCAACGTCATGGCGGGTCGCGCCGGCGAAAGGATGCCCGACGGAAAGTGGAGCAACATCGAATACCTGCCCTGCACCGCCGACAACGACTTCATACCGGCCCTTCCAACCGGAAAGCCCGACATGATATATCTCTGCTACCCCAATAACCCAACCGGCACCACACTCAAGCGAGACCAATTAGCCGAATGGGTTGACTATGCACGCGCCAACGGCGCACTCATACTTTTCGACTCGGCTTACGAGGCATACATCTCAGAAGACGACGTGCCCCACAGCATCTACGAAATTCCGGGTGCCAAAGAAGTAGCCATCGAATTCCGAAGTTTCTCGAAAACGGCGGGATTCACCGGACTGCGATGCGGCTACACGGTAATACCGAAAGAGTTGAAAGGCGTGGATGGTCAAGGGAATGCAGTATCGCTAAACGCATTGTGGAACAGACGCCAGTGTACGAAGTTCAACGGTGCAAGTTACATTGTGCAACGTGCGGCACAAGCACTTTACACTCCTGAAGGACAACGACAAGTTGCCGAAACCATTGCGTACTACATGCGCAATGCGAAGATACTTCGCGAAGGATTGGCCGAAGCCGGCCTCGAAGTATTCGGAGGCATCAACGCACCCTACATCTGGGTCAAGACCCCGGGTGCAATGACCTCATGGCAATTTTTCGACAAACTGCTTCATGAATGCAACGTGGTAGGCACGCCCGGCGTAGGATTCGGGCCCTCAGGCGAAGGTTACTTCAGGCTGACGGCTTTCGGACGCTACGACGACACCTGCGAGGCAGTCGACCGCCTAAAACGGCTCAACCTGTTAGCAAGCACGAAATAAGGTCTCGACAACAATTTTCACGAATCAACAAAAAAGACAATAACCCTAATACAATTAATTATGTCACAATTGAGATTTAAAGTTGTCGACGAAGCGTTCAACCGCAAAGCCGACCCGGTGGAGATTCCAACCGAACGTCCGGAAAAGTATTACGGCAAGTACGTATTCAACCGTCAGAAGATGTTTGAATATCTGCCGGCCAAAACATTCAGCGTGCTTATCAACGCCATTGACAACAAAGAGCCGCTACCTCGCGAAGTGGCCGACTCGGTAGCCGAGGGTATGATGAGATGGGCCATCGACAACGGTGCCCGACACTACTCACACTGGTTTCAGCCGCTTACCGAAACCACGGCCGAAAAGCATGACGCATTCATCGACCACGACGGCAAGGGAGGCGTAATCGAAAACTTCAACGGCAAGATGCTCGTGCAGCAGGAACCCGATGCATCGAGCTTCCCCAACGGTGGCATCCGCAACACCTTCGAAGCTCGTGGCTACTCCGCATGGGACATATCATCGCCCGCATTCATACTCGACAACACTCTGTGTATCCCCACCATATTCATTTCGTATACAGGCGAATCACTCGACTATAAAACGCCACTGCTGAGAGCCCTCAACAGCGTCGACAAGGCCGCTACCGCCGTGGCACGCCTTTTTGACGACAAGGTAAACCACGTGAAGTCATATCTCGGCTGGGAACAGGAATACTTCCTCGTCGACGAATCGCTCTACTCGGCACGTCCCGACCTGATGCTCACCGGACGCACCCTGATGGGCCATGAATCAGCCAAAAACCAGCAACTCGAGGATCACTATTTCGGAGCCATTCCATCGCGCGTCGAAGCTTTCATGCTCGACCTCGAAATAGAGTGCCACAAATTGGGCATACCGGCAAAAACGCGACACAACGAAGTGGCCCCAAACCAATTTGAGTTAGCTCCCATATTCGAAGAAACCAACTTGGCCAACGACCACAACCTGCTGCTCATGACCATAATAGCAGAGGTAGCACGTCGACACCACTTCAGAGTGCTTCTGCACGAAAAGCCATTTGCCGGCATAAACGGTTCGGGAAAGCACAACAACTGGAGTTTGGGCACCGACACCGGAGTGCTTCTTTTCGCTCCCGGAAAGACCAAAAAAGACAATCTGCAATTCATCACCTTCGTAGTAAACGTCATGGCGGCGGTGTATCGCTACAACGGATTGCTGAAAGCTTCGATAATGTCGGCCACAAATGCACACCGACTCGGAGCCAACGAGGCACCCCCTGCCATAATTTCAATATTCACCGGTTCGCAACTGGCCGAAATACTTACTCGAATAGAAAATTCGACCAACGACGAACTCGCCGACCTCACCAACAAGGAAGGCCTTAACCTCAACGTGTCGCAGATACCTGAAATCATGCTCGACACTACCGACCGCAACCGTACGTCGCCCTTTGCATTTACCGGCAACCGCTTCGAATTCCGTGCCGTAGGGTCTTCGGCCAACTGCGCTTGCTCCATGATAGCGCTCAACGCCGTAGTGGCCGAGCAGCTCATCGACTTCAAGCAAAAAATAGATTCGCGCCTGTCGGCGGGCGAAAGCCTCAACCACGCGCTGCTCGAAGAAATCAGAGCATTGATAAAATTATCGGCTCCCATACATTTCGATGGCAACGGATACAGCGACGAATGGCGCGAAGAAGCTCAGCAAAGAGGCCTCGACTGCGAGACGAGCACCCCGGTGATATTCGATGCATATCTCGACCCGAATTCGGTGAAGATGTTCGAGGCAACGGGCGTATTCTCTAAGAAAGAGCTCGAAGCGCGCAACGAGGTAAAATGGGAAATGTACACCAAGAAGATACAGATCGAAGCGCGAGTGCTCGGCGACCTTGCCATAAACCACATAATTCCCGTGGCCACGCGCTACCAGTCGATATTGCTCGACAACGTGTTCAAGATAAAAGCCCTGTTCCCCGCCGAAAAGAGCGAGGAGATAGCCGCTCCCGACCTCGTTACGATAGAAAAAATATCTGACCACATGCGCATAATAAAAACCGAAGTGGCCAAGATGGTCGATGCCCGACGCACCGCCAACCGCATAGAAAACGAGCGCGACAAGGCCATAGCCTATCATGACAACGTGGTGCCCTGCATGAGCGTCATCCGATACCACATCGACAAGCTCGAACTGATGGTCGACAACGAAATGTGGCCATTACCAAAATACCGCGAACTACTTTTCATTCGATAAGCGGCCAAAAGCCCACACATAAACTCCGCCCCGGCATTCAATCCACGCGATCGATGCCGGGGCGGAGCCGTTTTCACTGCTGCAACGCAATATCCGTCATTTATTTATCGCTTACGTAAGGCCATGTACGGATTTTATCGTAACTTTGTCATGACACAGCGCAATAGCCGTCAAGAAACTGTTTAAATTTATTTGTCGAAGGAATTGAGAGGATTTGTCAAGTAGATTTTTGATATTTATGAAGGAGTTATGGGGTGCCATAATGACTGAATAAATATCAACAAGATGCTGACAAAGACCTCAATGACATGACA
>JAGATN010000005.1 GCA_017621225.1 Muribaculaceae bacterium
CAGTCCTTTGCTCTACCAACTGAGCTATGGCACCCTTTGTTTTTGCGTTGCAAAGGTAGGCATTGTTTTTTTATTATGCAAATTTTTGGCGGTTAAATTGAGTACAAATTTTAGCGTAAGTTCATTTTTGTCTCATTTTCAGCCCATTTCGCAAGCATACCCCACATACACCAAATTCCTCACAAACCTTCTCCCAAGCTTCGACAAGCCCCCACCGACATTCCACCGCCCCTCACTAACTTTCCACAAACCATCTCCCAAGCTCATCCAAGCCCTTACAGACATTCCACGCCCCCTCACTAACTTCCCACAGACCCCTCACAAGCTCCCCCACAAGCCCACCTCAAACTTTTCCACAAGCATTTTCATCGCATTCACACACAATCTCCGAATCTTTTCGTACTTTTGCAATTGGCCGCACGATATAAACGCCATACCCCAATAAAAACGCCCCTCAAACCCAAACCCACAAACACCCAAACCCCAAAATATCCCAACCCCACCAACCCCAAAATGGCATTTGACTACAAGAAAGAATATCGAAATCTATATAAGCCCAAGGCCACTCCCGCCATCGTGGAGGTGCCCGGCATGAACTTCATAGCCGTCAATGGCAGCGGCGACCCCAACGACCCCGACGGTGAATACCAGAAGGCCCTCGCCATGCTCTACCCCGTGGCCTACACGCTAAAGATGAGCCACAAGACCCCCTACCGCATCGACGGCTTCTTCGAATACGTCGTGCCACCTCTCGAAGGGCTGTGGTGGACCGACAACGCCACCCTCGACTTCACCAACAAGTCGGCGTTCCGGTGGATTGCCATGATACGCGTGCCCGACTTCGTAAAAGCCGACGACGTAGAGTGGGCCAAACAAGAAGTGTCGCGCAAAAAATCACTTGACTGCTCCGCACTCCGCCTCATGAACCTCGAAGAAGGGCTATGCGCACAAGCAATGCACATAGGGCCATACGACTCCGAGCCGCAGTCGCTCGACGCCATCCACAAGTTCATCAAGTCAAACGGCTACACGACTGACTTCTCGGCCCGCCGACGCCACCACGAAATATACCTCTCCGACCCGCGAAAATGCAGTCCCGACAAAATCAAGACTGTTCTCCGAATCCCGATCGCAAAGCCATCACACTAATCCAAACCCCATCACACCAACAAAAAAGATAAACTATGGAACCAAAATTTTGTCAAAGCTGCGGAATGCCGCTTACCGACGACATCCTCGGCACCAATGCCGACGGCACGCCAAACGATGACTACTGCATCTACTGCTACAAAGATGGCAAGTTCACGCATGACATGACCATGGAGCAGATGATCGACCACTGCGCACAGTTCACCGACGAAATCAACAAGCAGTCAGGGCAAAACCTCACCAAAGAGCAAGCCAAAGAGATGATGCGCCGGTACTTTCCCCATCTCAAACGCTGGCGAGAGCAATGATCATCGAGACCCAACGACTCATCCTGCGGCCGTGGCGCGATGACGATGCCGCGAAGCTATACCTCTACGCATCCCACCCCGACATCGGGCCCGTCGCCGGCTGGCCGCAGCACACATCCGTCGAAAACAGCCTCGAAGTCATACGCACCATCTTTTCCGCACCCGAAACCTACGCCGTAGTGCCAACGTCCGTCGGCCACCCCGTAGGCTGTTGCGGGATAATGTTCCACAACGGCCTCCACACAGCCTCCATGCAGCCGCGCGAAGCCGAGATCGGCTACTGGATAGGCAAGCCCTATTGGGGGCAAGGCCTAATACCCGAAGCGGTCAAGGCCCTGTTGGCGAGATGCTTCGACGAGTTGGGTCTTTCAGCCGTGTGGTGCGGATATTACGACGGCAACGCCAAATCGAAGCGCGTATGCGAAAAATGCGGCTTCACGTACCATCACACCAACCGCAACATCCTCTCGCCCCTTGGCGACATACGCACCGAGCACTTCCATCTTATGACCGCCGAAGCCTACCACGCCCACAAAGCATCATTATGATAGTGACCGTCACATCACACAAACGCTCATACATGCCGCTGCTGTTGATGGGCGACGAATCGGAGGCCATGATCAATCGATACCTCGACCGTGGCACCCTTTATGTCAAAATGCTCGCCGGCAGCCCCGTTTCGGTATGCGTGGTCACCATCGAGAGCCCTGACGTCGTTGAGATCAAGAACCTCGCCGTGCTCCCCCAATGCCGGCGACAAGGCATCGGGAGCGAAATGCTCCGACACGTCGAGCTTATGCACAAAGGCATGACGTTGATGCTCGGAACAGGCGAAACGCCGTCGACGCTACGCTTTTACAAAGCGTTCGGATTTCGATATTCACACCTCATACCCGACTTTTTCACCACCAACTATCCTCATCCCATCATCGAAGAAGGCATAACCCTTCGCCACATGATCTATCTCGTCAAGCGCCCCGGGCTGTAGCCTGTCAGAGTATGTTTACTCTCATAGATTCGGATTTATAGTGTTAAGCTTGCGCGGCTGATGATTAAATCTAAACTGCGCATGAAGCATTACGTAGCGCGGTATCACGTTGACATACCGCTCCGAGCGGCCCTGCGCGCTCACCGAATACTCCACACTTTCGAGCTGATGCAGTATGTCGAAGCCGTCAAGCATTATCACCAGTTTATCGTTGAGGAAGCCTTTGCCTATGCGGGCATTCCACATCAGGCGGTTTCGTTTCAAGCCGCTCAAGTTATAGCCGCTTTTGCTATAAAACGTCATGTCGGTCGATACAAACATTTTGACCAACGGTATCTGCGTAGAGCACGTAACGCCGCAATTCAAGTCAAGTATCGAAACATCGTCCAAATCCGACCTGTTACGAAATGTTTTTCGCCATGTACCGCCCGCCTTAAACGTCAGCGAAGTGTTCGAAAAATCCGTTCTGAGCGAAAACCGCTCCCTCACATAGTAGTTTTCCACCGCCACCTTTTGCATTTCATTGCCGCCACCCTCTATGCCGAGCATGTCTGCATCACGCGCATATTCCAGCGACGTGTTGTTGTTCAACGAAAACGGAATGCGACCGCCAAAGTCCAACGACAAATCATACCCCGGCGCCAACGACCAATTGCCCGACATATTAAACGGTTTGTGATACCTTACGCCGGTTGATTTGTCGTATGAATATCCGTTTACTATCTTATCCAAAGATATTATACTTCGCACATCAAAACGATGCCAAGCACGGCCACACCGTGTTGAAATACCCAAACTTATATTATGCCTCGACGGGTCACGCAGATTGTCATTCGATTCATACACGTTCATAGGGTCGGATGTATCGTTTATGTTTATGCGCGACGATAACGGATACGACGACTTGCTATAACTGTAATCAAGCGAATATAACGTACTACGATTACTACGATAGTTTATATTCAAATTCGGATCATAGCGAAACATATCTCTTGACAAAATGGTGTCGAGCAACTCATGCCTGTAGTCAAGTCGGTTGTGATTAAGCGAAAACCTATTATCAAATCCAATGCTAACGTTACGAATACGATATTCCATATAAGCCGACAATGTGTGAGTATGCGATTCGCTCGTGGTCGACTTTGAGTTTTGACCGTCGAGCACCGATATCAGGTCGTCATCGGCCTCATACACCCCATATGTCATATTTGACTCCGCTTTCTTTTTAAGCAGATACACCTCCGTGGCATTCCTATACCTACTTCCTGAAAAATTATATGCAGCATTCCAATTCAGATTCCCATAATCAAAGCTCGGCTGATATCCTATCCTCGAGCTAAAAGACAGTGCATCATTGGGCTTATTGCGAGTATGTTGATTGCGGCGCGTTGGCGACTGACCGTTACCATATGTTATGTCATACAGATTATGCGAATCTGACGTCAACGATCTATACCCCGCACCTGCATTAATACTGATTACGTCAGGCGTTTTGGGCACCACAATCATTAACTCGACATTGCCCCCGGCTGATAACGCCCTATTGCTCGATGCATAGTCATTTACATTGCGGTTCACAAGTATTTCGCGCAGAGAGTCGGGGTTACCTGCCAACAGGTCGTTGATGGCTCCCATAGTCAGACCCTCTATTTCCCTGTTGAGCGTTGCGTTTGACCCCAAACTAACCGAACGCCCCCTACTGTAGCTGAATGATGGAGAGAACGATAACGACAAATTGTCGACCGATAGCGACATCTTATGACTCATCTGTACATTCAGAGTCTTACGTTTGCTCGACGATTCCGATTGCGAATAAACGTCGCCACCCGGAAGAAAACTCGTCGACTTTCCACCCCCATCATAGCGCGAATCGTAATGGTTCACTTCAACCGATCCGTTAATCTTAAATTTTTTATTGTCCGGTTCAACCATATAATCGAAACCTCCCATCTTTTTCCGTGTAAGCCCCGACGACTCCCTCATACGAAATACATCCGACTCGCCCGGCTTCACGTCATCAACATTGCCCAACGAACCCACAAATGCAAATCGAGCCACATTGGTAAACGTCAGCGCAAACAGTCTGCCCATGTATCGGTCATTGGTACCCAATCCGGCGCCGGCATTAACTATCGTGCCGAACGAATATTCCTTCTTCAGGCGCACGTCGAGCGCATATTGTTTGTCATCGTCAAGTATCCGTTTGGCCAATCGGCTACGTTCGCCGGTCTTGTCGTAAAATTTCAACTTATCTACCGTATAGCTGCCAAGATTTTCAAGCATTACCAACTTACGGTTGTCAAAAAAAGCTTTGCCGTTAAGCAACAGCTCCTCCACCCTGCGTCCTTGATGAATTATCGTTCCGTCCGATTTAAGTTCGCACCCTATGGCTTTAACCAAATCATCAAGCATCGATCCTACCGGCAGATTGAATGCGTCGGCATTATATATCAATGTGTCGCCTTTATAAAAAAATTTCACCTTCGTGGCCACCGTCACTTCTTCAAGGTTCAACGGCTTACGCTCCACATATATGGTGGGTACTTTTCTTGGCGGTTCACGCCGCCCAACATCCTTTATCGGCAAATCCACGTATGTGGTATCATATTTTTCGCCGTTCGACACCTTTAGTATATATTTTCGGTCCGCGCGTGGAATTTCGAATTTAAACGTAGCTTCAACTTTCACCAAATTCCCGCCAACGCCCCCCCTGGTTATGTTTTCACCCTTACGCGCCGACTCCCGCCGTTCTTTCAAATACCTCAAAGTACTTTCTCCGGCTACCTCGCTCTGCAAAACGTTACCCGCCGAATCACACAGCTCAACCACCGCACCCAAGGCCGGCTGATTGGTACTTTTATCAACCACAAGCCCTGATATATGGAATGGCTCTACATACTGAGCCGCAACTACCGGCAAAAACGGAACAAGAAATATGGCCAACGTAATAATGCGTTTAAGCAACAATTTTGATGATGAATTCATAGCTTACTTTTTGTTAGATTTAGGAATAGATAGTATTAGATCAATGTAGCAATATTCAATGGTAATTCAACTGATATCAGTGTAGTGTGTCGCCTACAACTGCCGTAGCTATCTTTGAATCCTTGAATAGTTACATACAATTTATCACTGTAAAAAACACTCGTTCGGGTTTGAAGCCATGGCTCCAATCAACACGAATAAATCATTTAGATGTTTCATGATAACTATTTTTTAATTAATGATGGCAATTATTTCTTAAAAATATACATAATCATCCAAATTAAAAGCATTAGCGTATTCCTTTTTAACAATCATTAACACAATCCCCACGCAGATGTAACAGCGGCATAGTCTATTAAAAAACATTAATTTAAAATCACATCCGAAAACAGATTATAGTCACGTCGGGTTATTTTATATATGGTTCATTATAATATGATAATATGCACGTTTCAAAAGTTATACTATTCTCTATTCTCGCTTTAGCATCAAATGCCACGGCATCGGCCTCCGACCCAAAGCGGTCAATGGCCGATGAAATGCCCGAAAAATGGCAATACGTAAGCGAATTCAATCAAAAGCTGCCACCCAACGACCAATGGTGGAAATCGTTCAACGATCCCATGCTCGATTCGCTCATAGCCGAAGGCGTTAACAACAATTTCAACGTACTCATGGCAATACGCCGAATAGAGATAGCCCGACAAAACATACGTCAGGCTCGATCGGCCTTCTTCCCATCAATCAACGCATCGGCAGGATGGACTAAAAACCGTAATTCGGGCCTAACCACCCGAAACGAAATAGATGCCACGACCATCGACTATTTTTCGCTGGGGGTCGACATGAACTGGGAAATCGACATATTCGGAAAAGTGGCCGCCGGAGTAAAGGAACGCAAAGCCCAATGGCAGGCATCGAGAGCCGAATATGCAGCCACGATGGTAAGCCTGTGTAGCGAAATAGCCTCTACTTACATTCAGCTCAGGGCTTATCAGGCCGAACTGAAAGTAACCCGACATCACCTCGAACAGCAAAAAAAGGTGCTCGACATTGTTGAAGCCCGACATGAAGCCACTCTCAACTCCGAGCTCGACGTGGCTCAGTCAAAATCGATATACTACTCCACCACGGCAGCCATAATACCCATCGAAACGTCGATATCATCGGCCATCAACGCTTTGGCCGTACTGACGGGCACTTATCCCGAACAGATGTCGCAACGTCTGGCCGATGCGGCTCCCCTGCCCGACTACAAAAAGATAATAAGCGTGGGCGTGCCGATGCAATTGCTCCGCCGGCGACCCGACATATTGCAGGCCGAATACGACCTCTCGGCCTATGCCGCCGCATTGGGCATTGCCAAGAAAGATTTTCTGCCCACGTTGTCGCTTACGGGGTCGATAGGCACTGCCGCACACGATGCCTCTGATCTGTTCAAAGACAAGTCGCTGACATATGCCATTGCGCCAAAGCTCACATGGACCATATTCGACGGCATGGCTCGAAAAGCTTCGGTGGCGGCGGCAAGACAGCAGATGGAAGCAGGCATCGACAATTACAACATGACCCTGCTCACGGCCATTCAGGAGGTCGACAACGCCATGACGGCTTACGTAAACGCCTCACGCTACATCGACATACTCAAGCAAACGCTCCAACAGTCAGAGCGATTTTACGAGGTATCGCTAATTCAATACACCGAGGGGCTGACACAATACACGCCGGTGGCCGATGCGCAAATCGACATGCTTCAATACGCCAACCAGGCCGTAACGGCACATTGCCAGGCACTGACGGCCCTTATCGACATCTACAAATCGCTCGGCGGCGGATGGGAGATCGACGGAAACATCCCCTACGCACAAACCGACAACAAAACGACACAACGGTAAATAACCTCCTAACTTTACAACACAATGAACGCACAAAAATTTACGATATGCTCCATGATGTTGGCCGCATGCGCCGCCACGGCATTGACATCGTGCAACGAAAAAGCTACACAATCAGCCGACAGTCAGTTGCCACCGATCGACGTGGCATACGTTCAGGTCGATTCGGTCACGCTCTATAAATCATATCCCGGAACGCTGAAAGCCATAAGGGTGGTCGACCTCGTGGCAAGGGTTAACGGCTATCTGCGCAGCCAGAACTACAATGGCGGCGACATCGTAAAACAGGGGCAAGTGCTGTTCACCATCGACAATCCGCAATATGCCGATGCCGTGGCTCAGGCACGAGCTTCGCTCGAATCGGCTAAGAGCGCACGCGATTACGCTCAGTCGCACTATCTGGCCGTCGAAAAAGCATATCAAAAAGATGCGGCCTCGAAAATGGAAGCCATTCAAGCCAAGTCGAACTACGAGCAATGCGTGGCCAACGTGAAAAATGCCGAAGCCACGCTGCAAACGGCGCTATCAAACCTGGGCTACTGCACCATACGCGCTCCATTCACCGGACACGCATCAACTTCCGAACCGTCGGTAGGAGCCTACCTCAACGGCGAGGCATCGCCAACCACTCTCGCCACCATTTACGAGGACAACAAGCTATTTGCCGAATTTAACATCGAGGACGCTTCTTATCTGCGCATGCTGTCAAACTGCGACTCGATAAGCAGCAATCCCGTAAACTACGATTCGATACCCATTGCCTTCAACGAACCGCTGCCCCATAACTACAAGGGCAAGCTCACCTACATAGCGCCCGACGTGAACACCGGAACGGGCACGATACTCCTCAGAGCTGAAATAGAAAATCCATACAACGAGCTGCGCGACGGCATGTATGCCACCATTTCCATGCCTGTAAAGGTCGACCCGAAGGCATGCCTCGTCAAAGACGCTTCGATAGCCACCGATCAGCTCGGCAAGTACATATACACCGTCACCGACTCGGGCATAGTGAAATACACGCCCATAAAAGTCGGATCGATAGTCCGCGACTCCATGCGAGTGGTTACCGAAGGCGTAGGACCTGATACACGCTACGTTACCAAAGCGTTGCTGAAAGTGCGCAACGACATGCACGTAAAACCGATACTAACAAAATGATTTTTTTAGGCTTATGTTCTCACGTTTCTTCATAGAGCGACCCATCTTCGCCATAGTGCTGGCGATAATGATGATATTGGTCGGCGTAATCACCGTAAAGACGCTTCCGGTGGCTCAGTTTCCCGACATAACGCCACCTACCGTACAAGTGTCGGCAGTATATCCCGGCGCCGACGCGCAGACAGTGGCCACCTCGATAGGCGTACCCATCGAGGAGCAAGTGAACGGCGTGGAAGGGATGATGTACATGAGTTCAAACTGCGGATCCGACGGGAGCTATAACCTCACCGTGACGTTCGACGTCGGCACCGACCTCGACATGGCCACCGTAAAGGTGCAAAACCGCATTGCGCTTGCCGAAGCGTCATTGCCGTCGGCCGTAAGGCAGCAGGGTGTCTCGGTGATGTCGAGCTCCACCAACATCATTCTGTTCGTGGCCATAGAGGGCGACTCCACGGGCCGATATGACGAGCTGTATCTTACCAACTACGCGAAGCTCAACATTGTCGACGAATTGTCGCGTCTCGAAGGGGTCGGACAGGTCAACGCCTTCGGAGCCGGCGAATACAGCATGCGCATATGGATGGATCCGGAACTGATGCGCATACGTCAGCTCACGCCTGCCGACGTGATTTCGGCCATACAATCGCAAAACATGGAGGTGTCGGCCGGAAGCATCGGAGCGCCCCCATTGTCGTCGAACGAAGCCTTCCAGTTCACCCTCACCACTCGCGGACGACTGCAATCGACCGACGAGTTCGGCAACATAGTGATTAAGACCAACGACGACGGTTCGCTTCTGCGACTGCGCGACATTGCCCGAATTGACCTCGGAAGCGAAAACTATTCCGGCAACGCAAAGGTATCGGGAAAGCAGGCCGGCCTGCTCGGCATTTATCAGCTCCCGGGGGCCAATGCACTCGAAGTAGCCTCGAAGGTGAAGGCCAAGCTCAACGAGCTGTCTGAATACTTTCCCGAAGGCATACATTACAGAGTGCTGATGAACACCACCGACTTCGTAAGCGAGTCGATCGACGAAGTGCTCGTGACGTTCGTCGAAACCACCCTCATCGTCATGCTGGTAATACTGCTGTTCCTGCAAAACTGGCGCGCCGTAATCATTCCGATGATCACCATACCGGTGTCGTTGATTGCCACCTTTGCCGTAATGAAGCTGATGGGATTCACCATCAACACTCTGACGCTATTCGGACTCGTACTGGCCATTGCCATCGTGGTCGACGATGCCATTGTGGTGGTGGAGGACTGTTCGCGACTCGTCGACGAAGGGAAGCTGACGGCTCGGCAGGCCGCCGAAAAAGCCATGACAGAACTTACCGGCCCGGTGGTGGGAGAAGTTCTGGTGCTGCTGTCGGTATTCATCCCCACGGCGTTCATAACCGGCATAACCGGCGAGCTTTACAAGCAGTTCGCACTGACAATCGCCGTATCGACCGCCTTTTCGGGCTTCAACGCGCTCACCTTCACTCCCGCAATGTGTGCGCTGTTCCTGAAGCCGAAAAAACAATCGTCGTTCGTCATATATCGCTGGTTCAACAAGGGCTTCAACGCCACGCTCTCGGTCTACATGCGCATAGTGGGCCAATTCCTGCGGCGCCCGGCAGTGGCCATAGGTGCATACGTGCTCATAACGGCACTCGCATTCTGGGGCTTCCTGAAAATGCCGACGTCGTACGTGCCGTCGGAGGACATGGGCTATTTCATGGGATCGGTGCAGCTGCCAACCGGCGCTTCGCTCGAACGAACCGAAAATATTTTGGCCAAGGTAAACGAACGGCTGCTGAAAATACCCGAAGTGGATAACGTGATAGCGATATCGGGCTTCTCGTTCATGGCCGGGGGCAACGGCAGCAACCTCGGGTCGCTATTCGTCACCCTGAAGCCCTGGAACGAACGAAAAGGCAAGGGACAAGGCATAAACGACGTGATACGTAAATTTGAGGAATCATGCGCCGACATCCAGGAAGCCGTGATATTCGGCCTGAATCCGCCCGCCATCCCCGGCCTCGGACTGACATCGGGATTGCAGATGCAGCTGCTCGACATAAACAATCTCGGTGCCGAAGAAATGCAACAGGCCATAAATGCCATACGCAAGGAGGCGGCATCCGACAAACGACTCGCATCGGTAACGTCGCTCTATCAAGGACTCGTGCCGCAATATCAGCTCGACATAAACCGCGACAAGGTGAAAACCCAGGGCATAACGCTGAGCAACATCTATTCGGCATTGTCTGCCTTCATGGGCGGCGCGTATGTCAACGACTTCACCGAATTCGGGCGAGTGTACCAAGTGAAGATTTCGGGCGACGCGCTTTCACGAGGCCACATCGACGAGGTGCTGAAGCTCAGCGTGCGCAACAACCGGGGCGAGATGGTTCCGTTCTCATCGTTCATGGAAGCGAAGCCGATACTCGGGCAGTCGAGCATCAGCCGCTACAACATGTACTCCACCGCCTCGGTCACGGCCACGCCGGCACACGGCGTAAGCTCGTCGGACGGCATAAAGGCCATGGAGCAGATAGTCAAGAAGGCCCTCGGCAAGGAATACTCGTATGCCTGGACGGGCGAAGCTTATCAGGAAACGCAAGGCGGCACCACCATTGCAATGGTGATGATATTTGCCATAGTGATAACCATACTCGTGCTGGCCGCGCAATACGAAAGCTGGACCGACCCGATAGCCGTAGTCATATCGATGCCCACGGCCATACTCGGAGCCGTGATAGGGTGTCTCATCATGTCGCAGAGCATAAGCATCTACACCCAGATAGGCATAATACTTCTGCTCGGCCTTTCGGCCAAAAACGCAATATTGATAGTGGAATATGCCGTCGACTTCCGTAAGTCGGGACTCGACATACGCCGGTCGGCGCTCGATGCCGGACGCATCAGGTTCCGCCCGATAATGATGACGGCACTGGCTTTCGTGTTCGGCGTGATGCCCATGCTGTTCGCCACCGGAGCCGGCGCGGCAAGCAGAGTTTCGCTCGGCACGGCAGTAGTGTTCGGCATGTTTATCAATGCGGTCATAGGCACGCTGTTCGTTCCCAATTTCTGGGAATTGCTCGAACGCTTCCGCGAAAAGTACCTCGCCGGATTTTTCGCCACGAGCGCCACGGCGCTGCCGCCGGTAAAGAGCCGGTCGGACTCAAATCCGTCCGACCCGCCTGCATCCGTATGACTCGGAAAGGCCACGATACGATTACGGCCGGCATGGAGAGCGCTCTCCCCATGCCGGCCGCATTATTTTGCCGTCGGAATCACACTAATTTGAACGGATTGCGATACTGATAGTGATACAGACGATGTTCCTCGGCCTCCTTGTCGTCGATAAACGTGCGGGTTGCCGGATCCCACTTGACGGGGCGTTTCAGCTCGGTGGCTATGTTGGCAAGGCAGCAAAGCGTGTTGGTGCTGTTGCCCACCTCGACGGGAGCCACCGGATTTTTACGCGACCTCACGCAATCGATGAAATTCTGCATATGCGGAGCGCTGACCTCATACGAGCCCTTCTCGGTGCGGCTCTTGTCGTCCGACTTCTTAAGCAGGTCGGAGTCGTAGCACTCGATATATCCGCGCGCCACCTTAAGCCACCCCTTGGTGCCGATGAATTTGATGCCCTGGCTGTCATCATCGCGATAAGGCTGCTCGGTCATTACTATTCCGTTCTGATACTTCATGGTGAGATATTCGGCACCGTCATATCCCTTGGGGATGTATTCGCAGGGGGCCGACCCGTCCATGCCTATGGCCGCCTGGGCTATGTCGAACATGTGCGCGCCCCAGTCGGCGGTAAATCCGTTGCCGAGCTCGCAATACCATCGCCACGCGCCCCACAACTGCTCGTTCTGCTCGGGGTCGAGCGAGATGGGAGGACAGAGGTTGGGATGATAATGAATCTTCGGGTCGTTCAGCGGCCCCATCCACATATTGAAATTGAGCGTGCCCGGAATCGGCTCCTCGGGCAGGTCGAACGGCGAGGGCGGATTGCCCACGCGCGCATATATCTTTTCGATGTGGCCAAGTGCGCCCGCGCGCACCAACTCTATGGCTTTCTGAAATTCGGAGCTCGAGCGCTGCTGACTTCCTACCTGGAGCACTCGATTGTTGTTGCGCACGGCCTTTACCATTTCTTCGCCCTCGCGAATTGTATAGGCCAGCGGTTTCTGCACATACACATCCTTTCCGGCCTGGCAGGCGTGTATGGTGGTGAGCGCGTGCCAATGGTCGGGCGTGGCTATCGACACGGCATCGATATCTTTTCGGTTAAGCAGATCTTCATAAAACTCATATACGTCGCAGCGCGGAGCCATCCCCGCATCCTGCTGCCACTTCTCGACACGACGTTTAAAACGCTGCTGCTTGAGCTGATCGACATCACATCCGGCCACCACCTGCACTCCCGGACACTGCGAGAAGCTTGCAAAGTCATACACACCCTGCTGTCCGAGGCCGATGAATCCCATTACCACGCGATCGCTTGGAGCGATGCGCACTCCGTTTACTTTCCAGCTCGGAAGTATAGTCAATCCGGCCAGACCTAACGCTGACAAGCCCAAAAATTCGCGGCGTGTCATAGCCTTTTTCCCATTGTTTTTCATTGATGTTAAAGTTTGGTATAGGCAAAGATATGCATACTGCCCCTAAAGCCAACGCACGCAGGGCGACGAAGCGCGGTGTTTTAATGTTTTTTAACCGTGCCATGCGTGTCCGCTGAATAGTTACGTAAACATACTCTAAGGGTTAATTAATCGTAACGCATCCGACTTTACGGGCGCGCGATTGTTGATTTTTACAACATAAACCCAACTAAAAAACATATTTCGTTATGACTGAATTTACCATCAATGGCCGAATGCACGTAAAGACGTTAAAGGCCAACTTCAAGGAAGCTTTCGGAGGTTCGCTCCGAGTATACAAGTCGACTCATTTTGCCGACGATGACGCAACGTTGGCTTCAGTACGAAACGACTCGGGCGTAAAGGCGGGCGAATTCATTTGCGACGGCAAAATGACCGTCCAGGACTTCGAAACAGAGATGCACAAGGCTTTTGGCATAAAAGTGCAGGTGGCCAATGCAACCAACTCGAAACTCATATCGAACGATATGACCCTTGCCGAATCGGGCAAGGCATAAGCGCGGCATGACTCCCGTGACATACAGTCATTAAAGCGTCGCGGCCATAGGCATCGGAGCCTGTTGCCGCGACGTTTTTCGCGCCGCACTATGCTCCATTCACGTTTTTTTACTATTTTTGCCGCGCAGCAACCTTAAAAGCTAACGGCAAGATGACTTCAAAGCATTATAAATTAGTGACTCGGCAATACCTGTTGCCATTCATACTGATAACTTCGCTATTTTTCGCCTGGGGATTCGCAAGGGCCATTCTCGACGTGCTCAACAAGCATTTCCAGGAGTCGATGGACATGACCATCGCGCGCTCCACCATGATTCAGGCGACAACCTATCTCGGCTACTTTTTGATGGCGCTGCCCGCCGGCATCTTCATCACGCGCTACGGCTATCGCAAAGGGGTGGTGATGGGGCTGCTGCTGTTTGGCGCCGGATCGCTCATGTTCATTCCCGGCGAAAGCATGTGCTCGTTCAACTTCTTTCTGATATCGCTGTTCGTGATAGGATGCGGACTCGCAATACTCGAAACGGCAGCCAATCCGTATGTCACCGAGCTCGGCGACCGCTCTACGGCAGCCAGCCGCCTCAACCTCGCGCAATCGTTCAACGGCCTGGGATGCATTCTCGCCCCGGTAACCGTCGGAGCATTTCTGTTTTCGTCGCCCGAAAGCAGCATCTCGGTTCCGTATGCCATAATGGGGTGCGCGGTATTGCTTGCCGCACTCATTTTTTGCAGGGTAAAGCTCCCGGAGATAAAGACCGACCACTCTATCGGTGGCGGCGACGGCGAGAAAAGCGCCTCGATAGCAAGCACCATACGCTTGCTATGGTCGAGCCGACGGTTCAAAATGGGATTGCTGGCGCTGTTTTGCTACGAAATAGCCGAAATATCGATCAACAGCCTGTTTATAAACTACGTTACCTCCGACGGATGGATGGATAAGATGACCGCCTCGGCAGTGCTGTCGTTTGGCGCGCTCGGACTGTTCATGCTTGCGCGCGTGGCCGGAAGTTGGATAATGAGCCGCATACCGGCCGAAAAAGTGCTCCTGACATGCGGAATCATGACCGTGGTCGGAACCCTCTTGGTAACGCTCGACTTGGGCTTGCCCTCGAAATGCGGACTATTTGCCTGCTACGCGTTCGAAGCCATCATGTTTCCCACCATATTTGCCATGACCATAAGCCACACCGACGGAAACTCGACGAAAATAGCATCGTCGTTCCTGATGATGACTCCGCTCGGCGGCGCGATAGGCACCATGTTGATGGGATTCGTGGCCGACGCGGCCGGAATGTCGACGGCATTCATAGTTCCGGCAACGGCCTATGCCTTCGTACTGATATACGCCGCTATGTTTGCCACAAAACGGCTTAAATCATAAATATACTACCACAACCACTTATTGACTATGACTGCTAAAACGACTGACATATGCTGCATCGGACACATAACGCTCGACCGAATAGTAACGCCCAATCATAGCGTGAACATGCCCGGAGGCACCGCTTTTTATTTTGCGCACGGCATGAGTTGCCTTCAGCGCCAAGGGGTGAAGCTGGTGACTTCGCTGGCCGAATCGGAAATGAAAGCCGTCGACGACATTCGGGCAAAAGGGATTGACGTGAAAGTGATACCGAGCCCGCAATCGGTATATTTCGAAAACAAATACGGCGAGAATCAAAACAACCGCACGCAAAGAGTGCTCGCCAAGGCACGACCGTTTACCATCGACGCTCTCGCCGACGTCGAGGCCAAGACGTTTCATCTCGGCACCCTGCTGGCCGACGACTTCTCGACCGAGGTGCTCCGCTACCTGTCGCAAAAAGGAACGGTGTCGGTCGACGCGCAAGGTTATCTGCGCGAAGTGCGCGGAGAGAGCGTGCACCCCGTCGACTGGCACGACAAGGAGACGGCGCTGAGACACATCGACATCCTTAAAGCCAACGAGATAGAGATGCAGACCCTTACGGGCCACGACGATCCGATAACGGCGGCGCGGCAATTGGCCGACTATGGCGTGAAGGAGATATTGCTGACGCTTGGCGACAAGGGATCGATAATATACGCCAACGGCCAATTTTACGAAATACCGGCATACGAGCCTGAAAAAGTGGTCGACGCGACCGGATGCGGCGACACATACATGACCGGCTACCTTTACATGCGCAACAAAGGTGCATCGTACTTCGAGGCAGGGCAATTCGCGGCGGCGATGTGCACCATAAAGCTGGAGCATTCAGGGCCGTTCTCGGGCACGGAAGCCGACGTAACCAACGTAATGCACCATTGCCGCACCTTTTCAGCGGTATAGCATCGCCTTCTTGCAACGTCTTCTTCAATCTTCCTTTTGCAACGCCGAGTATAAAATTATTTTATCGAATTTTTTTGCTTTAGTTTTTTTACCTATATTTGTGTGCGTTATTATAACTACATGGAATTAACGACAGAACATAGGACGTATCTTACCAATAAGCATAGAGGTGGATTAAGCAACCAAAAAGGAAATACCTTTGAAGTTATTTACGCCACGAAGGAGATTATACACCTATACTCTTTGGGCGTTGATTTGGACAACACATATGTTGCAGCTCAATTAGAGGACACGTTTGTTGATGATTTTCAAATCATCTATGATGCCGGATTGAAAGTTTATCATCAATGTAAAGATACCAAATCTCTTAGTTGGGAAAAGGATGAGAAAGGAGAACCTTTTTATGATTTTCGTTGGCAAAAAAAGTATTCTTCTGCCAACGGAGAATCGTTTAAGCTCAAGATTGTGTACTCAAATACGAGCTGTAAAATTCATACCAGTCCGATTCCGTCAGTCATTGAAGATGTAACCATAAAGGAGCTATTTCCGGCATATCCCAATTTAAATGCAATATTAGTGGATTCTGAAGACCTCCAAAGTGATATTAAATCCATTTTATTTGCTGATAGAAATGGGCATACCTTGGATAAGTTATCTGCATTTGCCGAGGTCATAAGGAGTGAATGGCTTGAATTAGCTGTTCCAAATAGGATTGTCTCATTATCTGAGATTAAAAATCAAACTTTATCCAAATATGGCGCCATAATAAACTTTAAAGATTTGCCAAATGTTGAAATATCAGATGAATTAAAGATGATATTTGATAGATTCCCTGAGTTTTCATACTTAGTAAATGGCAAAAACATATTATGGTCATACAAAAAACTTTCAGGTCAGTTTTGTCTTTCAGACGAATTAAACTCTAATATTATTGAGGCTAATCCATCTGAGATATTTCAACTAATAACACTATTTAATTGAACAGTTATGAGGCATCTTCTAAGTAATAACTACGAGCATTCTGAATTGATAAATTCGCTGCTCAATACAATTGCAGATAAAGATACGTCTGTCGAAGAATACCGATCCTCTTTCTATTCAATTGGAAAAGAGTTAGGGATTATTATTAAGGACCTACTGCCGAATAAATATAACGAAACGACACTATTGGCATGTGCATCTGAGGATGCCGATTGGCTTGCAGATGGTTTTTTGCATGGCCTTGGCGACACAATGCTTCCATTAGCAGTATTCTGGGGAATCAGAGAAAGATTATCAAATGGAATAGATGTCACATCCATAGTACGAACATACAAAGATGATTTAAAATCAGAGTGCAAAAACCTTATTATCATAAAATCAATAATAAGTTCATCTTGTGTTGTTAAAACACAATTATTGCGTTTAATTTCAGATATTACACCTAAAAACATATACATTATTGCACCTGTAATGTATAAGGATGCGGCACATAATTTGAGTATGGATTTTCCGAAGGATATTTCATCTAAGTTTAAGTTTATAACATTTGCCGTAGATGATGAAATAAATGAGAATAAAGAAATTATTCCCGGAATTGGTGGAATGGTATATCCTCGCTTAGGACTTGGAACTGAGGTTGAGAAAAATTCATATATACCTGAAATTGTAAAAAATAGAATGATACAATAGCGGGCGTTGCAGAACTCCCCCCAAAAAATCGAATAAGTGAAAAAGCCGTGTTTAATTGGCACGTTTTTTCGCTCCGCACATAATAATTCGCACATTGCATCGTTTTCTAAGTAACTCGCATAAATTAGGTGATGCCTAATTGTGAAGTATTAATGCAATGAACGATAAGAAGCGACCATCACCCGACGGAAAGAAGAACGACGACCGACCCGGCATCAACGATCGCATGCCGGCAAATCCCTCCGCGCACACAGTGGCACTGCTGCGCCAATATGCCCGATGCTGCCTGGTAGTTCCGAAGCTCAACCAACCGCTCTCGGTACTCACCCTAAACTGACCCTAAACATCCGAAGGGTTGTCAGGCGGTGAGGCCGAGCTCTTTCAGCTTCTTGTATAGCTTGGTTTTGCCAATGCCCAATAGTTTTGCCGCATCTCTTTTCTTGCCGCCGCACTGACTCAACGCTTTAAGTATCAGCTCTTTTTCTTCGGCACTCTTTTTCAACGCCGGCCCATCCGACGGTTCATCTGCCTTATTCCGCTTCCACTCTTGCTCCCGCTGCTTGCGGCGCTCAACCATCTCAGGAAACTGGCGCCTGATAAATTGCCCCAACGAACATTCGTTCAATCCGAGACGGCGACAAATCGACTTCAGCGATTCGAGCGTAGCGTCATAGGCGTGTATCGCCTCCCGATACTTCTCCATGCTTTTAGGCGACACCATTTTGCCGCCGTCGGTCTTCGTCATGCCCAGCGCGGCATGCAGCTCCGGCTCATGCTCCTTCAGGTATTGCCTGAAGCTCTCCGGGTGCAGCCCGAACTCGGCGGCCACCGTCGCCGTTGCAAGTCCGCTCTCCTTCAAGCGCGCTATGGCAGCGGCATACTTGGCTGCCGTAGCGGGATTATATCGCCGCGCCGTCGACCAGTCAACGGCCTCGTCCTCCTCGTAAGCCACAGCCCGCCGCTTGCAAACCAAATCGACGTGCCACGTGTGCAAATACTCGTAAAACCCCTTCACCGATACGCCCGTCTGTTGGGCTATCTTCCTGGCCGACATCGGCGTAGTGCCGTATAGATGAAGCGCTTCGGCATACTTCGCCACCGTGGCGGGCATGGGCGCGTGCAGCGTTCCCAGTCCGGTTATCTTGCCCTTGCGTCGCTGCTTCACAGCCTGCTTGCGTATCTTGATGCGATTTTCAACCAACTCCTTGTGGTAGAATATCAAATGCTGCTCCAATCCGGTGTATGACACATAGCAACGCTCGGCCACATCCTGCACCGTGACATAACGGTCGGCGCGCAAAATGTCGACGGCCTCGGCATACTGCTCTCCACACCAAGGGCGCATGCCTCTCGGCATGTTGTCGGCCACGCCCAAACGTTGCCGCGCCTGCTCACGAAACTCCAACACGCCGGGATAATGCCGGCGCAACTGATTGGCGAGATTCGTGCCGTCCAAGCCAAACTCACGGGCTATCTGCGACACGTTGCACTCGATGTAGTCCATGCTGTCGCACGCCGCGATGGCCTCGCGGTATCGGGCATGTATGTCGGGATGCTGTCCGCGACGCGGATCAATCTTTATGCCGTCGGCCTCCTCGCGGCTACACTTTATGCCGTTGCGCTCCAGCATCAGATGCCGATGGTATGTGCTCACATATCGCGAAAAGCCATTGAGCGAAACGCCGCACCGCCGGCATATCTCCACGCATGAAAGTCGGGAAGCGGCATACAGCTCCAGCGCCGGGCGATATCTCGCCTCCGTCTCCGGCCTGCATATTGGCTTGCGTTTTTTCAGGTTACTTTCATTACACGATGTATGCATCGATTGTCTGGACTATTCTTTTACAGGACGGACTGAGCAGGCATCAGTGGCATAGAAATATTCCCCCGTATTCACCCCGATATATCCTGTATCTTTCAAATACGCCTTAAAGAAATTGGAGTAATTGTTTTCTTCATAATCTTTTTTATCTTGTTCTTCACTGATACTCTGAAAGTTGTGCGCTTGCCATACATACAAGTCTTCTCCTACCCAATAAACCTGACCTGCATCGAAATCACGGTAGCCGGTCAATGGGAATGTAATTGATATCAATTTTCTTTTACCATTGACATAATATTCCATATTGCCGTTTCTGTATTCAGGCAGCATATTATCCTGAGATACGCTATAACCATACTGATTGATACCAGTGGTAGGCCAATAGGTAGTAGTGAATGCCGTGAAAGCCAACACGGGGGCTACCTTGTATCCCGATGGGCAAGGGTCGTAGATTGTTTTCTTGTCGTCAAGCCAAAGATTCGAATAAATCTTATCGTCAATTTTTCCTCGTTCGTTATTAATCCATATTTCATTTCCATCTTTATCCGTCGATTTCTCACCAATGACAAAACCAGAGAAACGAGGATTGTTTAATTTTTGAGGATTCCTAATCATACGGCCTATGGCATCAATAGAGGTATCTCTTTTGTTAGGATTAATACCATCCGGATTGTCACTGATAACTTTCTTGCCATTTGCGTCATAGGAAGTTATAAATAGCGACGGGTTCAGAAAATCAGGATCATCATTTCTTTCAACCAATGCTGTGCCGTCAATACACCACCAAGTTTTGTTGGTCCAACTTGCATCAGTACCTACCAACGGATCTTTCCTTCCCCATTGGAAATATGTGTTATTACCTCGGGGCAAAGATATATGTGGTTCCTGAATGATATCCACTATCTGCTCAGATCCGTAATTTGAAGTGCCGTCATCATTTCTCGACAATATCTGTCGGAACCGTACTTGACACTTATGACGGTCATAATATCGAATATCATCATCAGGACGGGAACACCATCCTAAATTGACAGGCATAACTCCATAATCTCCATATAAATAGTTTTTGACAGTCCATATCCTGTCGGTCAGTTCTTTGCTTTGCACCCATACGTGCCAACTCCATACAATAACGTTATCCTTCTTGAGGGCAATGACGGCGTTGCCTTGAGCTATATTGTCGCCGATAGTGAACGAAAGTCCACCTTTTCCCCCATAAGCGCCTGCTTCATAAGAGACATTGCTGATGAGGTTCTCCGAATCCTGCCAGACAATACAAGCATCTATTGTCCCGGTCCTACCAATATCGTCTAAAATGTAGGCACTCGTTATGTCCTCATTATTGTAATTTTTAAAGGTCTTCAACACCCTGTCGTCGCCTGTAAATCCTGAATAGGTTGTTGCGTCGATATTTCCACCTTTGCCGATAGCATTGCCGTATACAAGGGGTAAAGTGTAGGTTCCTTTAGCATCGACAATGTAGCAATTGGCCGTGCCGTTTGAGGCTAAATCAGTAACTTTGTCGTTTACCCTGGATTTTAGAAGTTTATTGATATTTACCGGCTTAAACTCGTTTTTATAATTGATTTTATATACTTTCAGTCCCTGATTCTTGTGCGTAGGGAACTGATCGGTAACATCCTGTATCGCTCCGTTAAGCCATCCCGGAACCGTTCCGGAAAAATCCGATTTACGAAAATTTTGGTCAACAGAATCCCTGTATTCGATTGAAAAGTCAAGCAAATCTCGTTTGCCCCAGACTTCTTCTGTGTTGTAACGATAGCTGGAAACTGTAATCGTGTTTACGTCATAAAAATTATTACCCTGATTGTCAGTCAGATTATCAGGCAAAAAATATTTACCCTGGTAGTTGACATCATAGGGTTGCGAGACTCCAAACTTCGTAACGTAGTCGATACGCCAGTCAGGTTCGTCGGCAAATCCTCTGAAATGTAGTGTCAGTTTATAATGGCAGTTGCGCTTCGCGTTATAGTCAGTCGTGATATTCTGACCCAACATGAACCGATAGGTTATATTGCTGATACCCGGACGTTGGGGATTTTTCGATACATAATAGGCATCCACCTCAATGTAAGTGCCAAATTCCTTCCCTTTGGTATAGGGTGAGTCCTGAAGACCGTCCTTGTTTTCATCGGATATGACCGATTTATCAGGACCATCTCCCTGCATGTTCTCGTAAAAGAATAGCGAGTTCGGGTTATACTCGGAATGAGCGGATTCAGACATCTCCCATGTCACAGTCTTACCATCGTCACTCGTTATTTTTTTCCCTTCCGGATATAAGGGATTGTCATGTGCAATCTGCACCGGATAGTTCTCGTCGAAGTTTGTAGATTCGCTATAAGTCACCACTTCTCCTGTTTCAATAATATCACCGGCACTACCGGCTTTACTATCCGTGCCGAGCAGGCATGTTTTGGGTATCTGCTTTATTCGCAGCTCCTTGAAATAAATGGTAATGCCTTCGGCCAAACCTGTTCCGTCAAATGCCACGGTTACTTTTGAAGCGGCACGACGCAGCCATGCGTGGAGTCGCACGGTGTTTTCGTTCACTGCAAGAAGTTCTTCCTGAACCGGCATATTTACTACTCCCGACATCAAACAGCCTATCATCTGGCCATTGGCTGACACATTTTGGGAATTCCATGCAAGGGGGATATTCCGCAGCCCCTCGACAGTTTTTATCGCATCAGAGTGCGTTGTCAGCAAATCGGGGATATTAGCCACCGCATACATATAGTATCTGCCAAACTCTATTCTTTCCGGCAGGTCGAAAGTTGCCTGTTTAGTGCTTGATTCCGCACTGGCTCCATTTTCTGCATTATTATCATTACGTTCCTCGTCAGACGTAGCATAATTATCTATTTTATAACTTTTTATTAAATTCTTTTCCTGGTCATATATCAGCACATAAAGGCTGTTGATTTCCTTGAGCGCGTCTCCGGCCGACCGTGAGCGTGCTATCGCCGACGACATTGGTTTGAAGTCGACCGTCGCCGATATGCTTGCCGAGCCGTTGCCGACAGCCACCTCCTTCATAAGCTCATCCTGACAGGCGGAGACTGCAATGATGACCAGAGAGACAATTATATGTAGTAGAAAATTCTTTTTCATTCTTTTCCTGTTTGTGTTTCTTCTTCAATCTCTACTCCGAATGCCGGATCAAGGACTACTTCGCTGTACGGTATCACATCGACTTCGATTTTGTGATTATGATACATCGTTATGTTCACCACCACATGCGTATTGCGGAAAAGCGCCTTCAGGTTAGGCAGCTTGAATACGAACGGTTCATCCTTTCCGCCGATTTTTATTGTCATGGCGTACTCTTGCTCCCCGTCAGTAGTTTCCGCCTTGCCATTTTTGCTCTCGGGCAGATAGAATACGGGGATCTCCTTCGCCACACCCGGTTTTGAAGCACCCGGATTGTCAATGTTCACTGTCGGCCTTCCTACGACGACCGATCCGTGGGTGTAGGTGTTCGCCTGATTTGCCTGCGATGGCAATTCGTAGTCTTTCAGCCATTCCGACGTTTCAGTCGCAGTGCTGCCGCCATTTTCGTTCGAGGCATCAGACACCTCTTTCAGCCAGTCAATCCATGATTTGCCCTTGAACAGCGTGCTGTTCTGTTCGCTGTCGTTGACATGGGCCATCAGAAAATTCTTATCGGCATAGCTCGATATCGAGAATTTTTCAACGGTCACCTCCTCGCCACGCCAGTTCAAGAAGTTGATGGTGAATTTGGTGGCAACACGCACCACATAGAACGTTCCTTCAAAATTGTCGTTTTTCGGGAAATCAATCTCATACATGGACGACATCGGTATCGGCTTTCCGCCTGAATAGTCAGGGGCGAAATAAAGTCCGTTGACCGCATTTTCGAAACCAGGCGCGTCGGCCGTGTAACCATCGAAAAAATCAGTCAGGGTCTTACTTCCACCGTCAATGCCCTCCACCGCCGACACATTATTCTCGTTGGCAAAAAGAAATATCCTTTTCTTTTCATCGGGCTTCACTTTGAGAATGATGTATTTCTGTTCCTGCGGCGTATTAAGCGGATATAAGCGGTTATGCTCAATCGTTCCGTCGGAGTGCAACACTATGATGCGAACATTGTGCATCTTTTCATTATCGGGTATGGACGAGGTTCCCGCTCTCGTATTTCCAATCTGCTCTATATTCATATACAGAGTAGCTTCCGAAATCGGTTCGGGCATAGGGGCTTCCTGACTGCTGCACGCCACCATAAAAGGCAATGCGAGTGCCGCCAGACAGACTGCAATGCTATGTATAATGTTCGTTTTCATCAGTCTGATACGTCTTCCCGGTTATTCAAGTTCAAAGTCATTCAACACCACGTGCCACGATAAAATCTGAATAACAGCGCTTACCCATCTGTGATTTTCGTCGAGAAAAAATGTCATGACACATTCGTCAAGTCGGTCGAGAAACTCCCGCTTGTCCATCGGATAATTATACTCTTTCTCATAATACTCCTTACCCAGCAAAGCGTAGTCGGTCACCGGAATACGGGCCACCAGCCGACCCTCTTTGGTGGTAATGGTGAGTATCATCTTTTCGCGATGCGTTTCCAACATTCGGCCTACGGTGAAGTCGGCAGCGAGAGCTTTCACATTGGTGATGGCACGGTTATCATACGGTCCGATGCCGGCCTCGACATTCTGCACATCCCAGGGGCGATAGTTGATATTCTCGTCGGTCATCAACTCATTGTCGTGTGCCATGAGGCCGTTTTCATCATCGATGCGAAGTATGAAGTCATCCTTATTTACATCTTCACCCGATAGATGTTGCAATATGATGCGGATGTGGTTGGTGTTTTTGGTCAGAGGCATGACGTATTCGTAGCTCCCTCCATCATCGTCAGCAGGCAGCGACACATCCAATGTGCCGTGAAACAGACGATAAAGCCGATCCTCGCTATACGCGCCCAAATCGTCACGCTTGCGGTTAAGCGCACACTGCAACTGCTCCATGCGAGTCTCACCTACTATGGCCTCGGGCACGGAGAATGACTCATTGCGTTCGCCGTCGTTCCGAAGACCGCACCATGCCAACAGCTTGTAGTCGCCGGCAGGCAGGTCGAGCTCCATCGAGTAATTCGCCGCCGTTGACGGATCAACCCGTTCATCCATTTGCCATACCAATACGCCGGATCTGTTAAAGGCGTACAAGTGAACTGATGACACCTCGTTGGCGAAAGCGTCGGCCCATTTCAGATTCTTGTCGTATCGGAATTTAAGCCTATAATGCACCGAACAGTCACCCTCGTCCTGATAAAGCCAGCCGTCACAAGACGCAAGAGTCAATAGACAGACTGATGCCACGCAGACTTTGGCTGCCACAGTTCTTATAAATGTCCGTATACTCATATTCAGTTTTTATTTCTTAATCGTATGGTTTACTTATGTTTCAGTATATGCTGATGTGCGGAATTTCCGCATCCGTATATTCTTGTCAAGTGGGATACCTCCGTTATGTAAAGGTTTCCTGCGCCTCACCTCCCTTTTGTACCGGTGGGCGGGTACTACAATTGCTTGATGTTTAATTTTATGATATTTTGTAGGCTGTTTAGCCTACAAAATATCATAAATATCAGGAACGCCATTGGCGTTAAGATTCATATTACCATTCCAACGGATAGTCACCATTGACAATGCGCCAAGACAGAATTTTTATTTCAGCCGCAATGTAGTGGTCATTAGGATCGGGCTTTTCGGGATAAATTTCCTCGTCGGGGTCATAAACAGGAGTGCCAAGACCGGCAATCTTTGTTACATTTGTCACATATACGTGATTACGTACTACACCGTTCATATTACTTTCCGGCAGATGCTTGATTTCGTAGTAATAATAGGTCATGCCTGACTTCCATACCAAGGCTCGGTCAACCACTTTGGTGTTAGCAAGGTTATCGTTGATTCCGTTAACTTCATCCGTAGTAAGTGCACTTGCACTTTCATCCAAAGAATTGTACCAAGTTTTTGTTTTCGCAGCTTCGGTCAGTTGAGCATATACATAGCAGTTGTTCTGACTATCCTCTTGATCTTTCTGAGGGACGATGGAAATTTCAATTTCATTTGCACCAATTTGTGTTCGTTTGTTTCCATCTTCAAAGTAATAATTATACCCACTGGCTTCCAACTGGCGAAGGATGCTTCCCTTCAGAACGGTCAGATTCACGTCGTCAACAAAGTAAACTCCCAAATGTCTTACAATGGTCAATGCAGTGCCGTCAGCTTTCTGAAGATTACCCTTAATGATAACTTTGGTCTTTTTTTGAGCTTGCCCCTTTGTATCATCAATATCATTAAGTTGGGCATTTTCGTTGGTGTACAATGCATTATCAGCGCCAAAAGATGTTTTAATAGATTTATAGTCGTAATACAAGTTTTTGGCAGTCATAGAGTTGATGGCCCAGTAGCTACGATAAGAATCGTTCCACCAACTTCTCGGCCATGTGGGATCTATTCTTTTGACCAATCGACCTTCGGAGGTTTCTGCCGTCAGGCTCCAACCGTCGAGCTTCAGGTAAACCTGTTGCCCATCAATTGTGAGGTCCTCCCCTTTGGTATTTTTCAGCGCTAACTTACTTTCTGCAGCTGCTTTAACATCATCACCCAATGTAACCTTCACCTTTGCCACACTACGCTCTACATAGATGGTAACAGGCGACGCTTTAGCAGCGGTCTCATCCTTACAAAGGTTTTCAGCCTTTATGAAAGCGGTACTGATTTGTTCACCGCCACTTGCATACACTGAATTGAACATCACGAATCCGCCTTCTTTGGTCAAATCGGTAGTGGAGAAATTCGCAACTTTTTCCTTCAGAGTGTTTAGGCTAATTGATTGATCAGGCAAAAGAGGAGTTCCATTTATCGTGGGAGGATTCAACACAGCAGCCATCCTTTGAGGAATTTTATCACCTTTTGCGGTGTTGATGACCACTATGGCCGTAAGGTTACTCTCTATGTCATCATCATCGTTCGTGTCCGGTGACTGGTCTCCGGCTTTTGGAGTCCAATCAAAGTAATTTACATAACTTCCGTTTTGAAGCTTAACGTTTACAGACGCACCTACTTCGTTGAAGAAGTAGAAACGGACATTATTAACTTTGTTCTCGACTTTAGAACCGTCTTCGTAACCTTCTTTTACACGACTACCTGAAATATCAGAGGATATCAGATTCACGGCCATATAACTGGTGTTGGAACCGTCTCCAACATTCTCACCGCCGGGAACAACCTCGTCCTGTGAACATCCCACAAAAAACAAGGCTGACAGCAAGGGGAATAAATGAATTTTTTTCATATCGATGAATTAATTAAAAAATTGTTTATTATCTCTTAGTTTATATTATTGATTTAATGTTACTTGTGTCTTTCATTCAGTTCATCAAGCGTAATGCCGGCCTGTTCAAGGCCAAGAGCTTTAGCCTCGCCGAGATAACGGCGTGCCGTTTCGTAATCGCCCTCACGCACGGCCAGTGCACCACGTGCATATATGGCTTCGGCAGATTTGCCGGCCTTGTCGAGGTATTTTCGCGCCGTGGCGAAGTCGTCGCGGCGTATGGCGGCGTTGGCGGCATTGAGGTTGGCGGTTTCGTCGCTCGGGAACATACGCACAGCCGTTTCGAACACGTCGGTAAATTCAGCCGATCCGGGCTCGTAGGCGCGTGACAATATGTAGAGTTCGTTGAGATTCAGGTTGCCGGGCTTTTCGGCCAGTATGCGCTTTATTTCGTCTACGTCGCTGTAACTGCGTATGTTGTAGTCGATGCGGTAATCGGTGTGGCGCAATGCAGGGTAGCAGTTTTGCAGCAGAAAGCGATATTCGTCCGGGTATGTTCGCTTGATTTTCCACTCTTTGGCATCGGGCTCCATGTCGCTGTCGATCAGAGCCAAAATCTCCGCGCGATGGTCGATGTTTGATTGTTCGACGTAGCGGCGCAATCCGGCCCAGTCCTCAGGCTCGTAATCGGTTACGATTACTCCGTCGGCAAAATGGTAGAGCTGTCGGATATGATTTTTCAGCGAGGCGGTGCGGCCCATTGCCAATTCGCGGTTGTGGTCGTATGAGCTTTCGGGCGATGCGTAGCCTTTGAGCCATACCGACACGATGGATATGTCGTTGTCGCCACGCACGGAATCGATCGTTGCCTTTATCTTGCCGAGCTCGGCGGCGTTGCGACGATATTGGGGGTCGATCTCCGTACGGTCGACGGGGAAGTCGATGAAGGCTGAGCCTGACAGGGAGCGGCTTTTCATCATCTCGGCCTCGGGGGTGATGAACACGAGCTGTGGGAAGAAGGCTTCGCTGTGTCGGCCAAGGCTCTCCTCGTACATGGCCAGCATTTCGTTGCAGCATCCCCAGTCGCTGCGATAGAGCATCAGCGTGGCGCCGTCCATCCAGTCGGCCCAGTCGACATAGTTGAAGTAGTCGATGCTGTCGGGGGTCTCGGAAGCCTTGCAGATTCTCTCGCCGGGGCCCGATATGCTGCCCTCGCCGTTTCTTACATAGTAGTAATAGCGGCGGCGGCCGTATATGCCTATCGACGGAAGGTCGAGCGAATCGGGTCCGTTGACCAGACGCGGCGTGAGAAGCACGGCACGGTTCGACTCGACACGGAGACGGGCCAAGTCGATATCCATATTTACGGCGAGATGGCTGCCCTCGTGCGCCATGGTGACGTTACGAACGGTAACGTCGGGCATAATATCGTTGGTGGTTTGCTCAGCCGTTACCGACATACAAGTCATGCCAAGCAGGGCTGCAAGTATGAGTGTCATCCTTTTCATATTCGTTGCAAATTAGAATAGGTAAACCAGGTTTATAGCCGCTTTCGTGGGCCCCACGTAATGGTGCGGCTTGTTGGTCTCGATCTTCTTGCCGCAGCCGGCACAACGGAATCGGTCGTAGCGGGTGTACGAATAGCCGATGCCTATTTCAGCCTCGACATTCCAATGGCGGTTAAGAATCCAGGCGTAACCGTATGACACGCCCGCGCCGATAAACCAACCCTGATAGCGGGAGTCTTTGAGCTTGCGGGCATCGGTGCCGAGGAAATTGATGCGACCGTTGAAGCCGCCGATATTGTACTGGCCTCCATGCATATGCGCTCCGAAAAAGTGTCCGCCGAAACGGTCACACAGCCAGTAGCGGGCTTCGGGGTTAACGACCCAGTGCTTCCATCGCTTATCGCCTGAGAGCGTCCAGGCATTGATTTGAGTTGAGATGCCGATGGTCCAGCGTGGAGCCACACCCATTTCGGCGCCGACGCTTGGCGACAGGAGCACGTCGTCGAGAAGATTGGTCTTGACGGCCACATCCTGAGCCTTGACGCATGTGAACAGAGTCAACATGGCCATCAATACGATTGATTTGAATCTTATATTCATATATGTATGTGATAATCCGGGTTCAACAAGACAAGCGATAAAGCGCATAATAACCTTAAGCACAATGAACTATCCACATATGGAGGGTGAACCGCGAAAGCACACCCGCTGCCCTTAACCATTTCGGGCTTTGACATTACGTAGCAGTGGACGCTGGCGTTAGACATAGTTTTGTCGTTCTGTTTTTATGTTTGCAATTAATCGATCGTTAGGTATCTCTAAGTAAGAGATTTGGATAATTGGTAATTTACTTATTCCAAATGCGTTACGAGTGCGCACATCGCTGCGGCGCAAACAAATGCGGTCGATTTTAGAAAATGCGGCCTCTGATTCACTAAAAAAATGCAATCCATACTGATTTTTTGAAGCTGATAGTGCTATCGTTTCAAAAAGAATTACTATTTTTGCACGAAACTTAATTATCTCTTACTTAGAGATTTGTATTGCGATAAAACGAAAAAAGCCCCGGAATCGGCTGACTCTGAGGCACTACACATCAATCAGGGATGGAAATAGCATGGCGCTGATCCTGTGAAACTTTATCACGGAAGCATCGAAATAGTGGAACGCACCGAAATCAGAGAACCAAACCGAATGACCGACCGCAAGATAACATCGGAAAATTTATATCTCATACTACCCGGCAAGGTTAGTAAGATGGCTATGATGTATGCCGCCGACTTCGGATTGCCCATCACCGAAGCATTGAGGCGCATATACCAGTCGGAGACTTACCGTCAGCTTGAAGACGAAAGCACAAAGCTGTGGCACTATGGCCCTGTGGCGCTTTATCAGATATTCTTGGAGCAAAACTAACCCGCCATACACCTTATTATATATTTGGGAATCTGCAGCCCGAAATTCGGGTAGCATTACTTTCTTCCATTGTTTGTTTATAACAAAAACCGCCCGAAATTGAGCGGTTGGGTCTTGGCCTTTCTCATCCAAGAGGGGCATTGTCTTTAATAGACAACGTAAAGTTAGTAATTTTCGGGCATTAAGCCAAATTTCACCAAAATATTTCACTAATATTTTGCGCTGAAGTCGCCACGATAGCGTAGTCTCAAAACTAAAGACTCAAGACTAACGACCAATGGCTAACGATGCCCCAACGACTAACGACGAAAATACTAACGACGAAAAAAGTTCCGATGAATATCGGAACTTTTTCTCTTAGTGGCGGGGGCAGGACTCGAACCTACGACCTTTGGGTTATGAGCCCAACGAGCTACCACTGCTCCACCCCGCGATGTTTTCTGGGTGCAAAATTACTGCTTTTGCCTCAATTCACAAAGCATTTTGATGCAAACGGCGTGTTAATTTATATTAATACATTATTTTTCAGCTTATTATTGCATTATTTCAGAAACTGTTTAAATTTATTTGTCGAAGGAATTGAGAGGATTTGTCAAGTAGATTTTTGATATTTATGAAGGAGTTATGGGGTCCATAATGACTGAATAAATATCAAAAAGATGCTGACAAAGACCTCAATGACAGGACAAAATAAATTTCTAAACAGTTTCTAAGATTTTTTCAAAACAATAATGCGCGCCGTTACACAGATAATAATTATATTTGCGAGTCAATAGAGTCAATAACGACTAAAAAAGCAATAAATACATCATCCCTTATATTTCCATGACCATTCACAAGGCAATATTTATGACATTAGCCGCAAGTTCCATTCTTGCTTCTTGTTCCAAAACGAGAACAACCTATCCCGAAGCTCCGGCCGACAACACGGCCGACAACTATTTCGGCATCGAAGTAAAAGACCCGTACCGACCGCTCGAAAACGATACGTCGGCAGCCACGACAGCCTGGGTTGAACAAGAAAACGAAGTGACGGAGGAGTACCTGAGTCGCATTCCCTTCCGCTCCAAGATACGCGAACGGCTCACCGAGCTCAACAACTACAAAAAGTCAGGGCTCCCCTCCAAATCAAAAAGCGGCAAATACTACTTCTACGAAAACGACGGCTTGCAGAACCAATCGGTGCTGTATCGCTGCGACACAATAGGCGGCGAAGCCGAATTGTTCCTCGACCCCAACGCGCTGAGCGATGACGGAACGGTGGCCCTTACCGGATTGTCGTTCTCAAACAATGGCAAATACGCTGCCTACACCATTTCGCGCAGCGGATCGGACTGGACCGAAATATTCGTCATGGACGCCAAGACCAAAGAGTTGCTGCCCGACCACATAGAGTGGGCCAAGTTCACCGATGCAGCGTGGGCCGGCGACGGATTTTATTACAGTGCATACCCGCGCCCCGAGGAAGGAAAGGAATTTTCGAACGCAAACGAAAATCACCAGATATACTATCACAAGATAGGCACGCCGCAAAGCGACGACAAGCTCGTGTATGAAGATCCCGCGCACCCGCTGCACTTCCACTCGGCGTATGTGCCCGAGAGCGAAGATCTGCTGTTCGTGATAGGCGCCGGCGAAGGCATCGGCTCGTCGCTCATGGTGAAGGACATAAAGAACAATGGCGAATGGGTAGTGATAGAGCCTTCGCAGGATTACGACATAGCCATTCAAGATGTAATCGACGGCAAGATATACATATCGACCACCGCCGACGCGCCGAAGGGCCGACTCATGGTTGCCGACGTCAAGAATCCGCAACGTGCCAATTGGAAAGAGCTGATTCCCGAACAGGAAGGAGTGCTCAAAGGCATCAACTTCGCCGGAAACAACATGCTGGTAAGCTACGAGAAAGATGCAAGCCACCACGTGTACATGTATGGCCGCGACGGCAAACTGATACGCGAGATCGAGCTGCCCACCTACGGTTCGGTAGCCATCAGCTCCGACAAGGACAGCGACGGAGTGTTCTACTCGTTCTCGTCGTTTACATATCCGTCGGCAGTGTACGCCTACGACATGGAGAGCGGCGAAAGCAAATTCATCAAAGCTCCCGAGATAAAAGATGTGAACATGGCCGATTACGTGACCGAACAGGTGTTTTATCCTTCGGCCGACGGCACCAAGATTCCGATGTTCATAACCTACAAGAAAGGACTGGAGAAGAATGGCAAAAACCCGGTTTATCTATACGGATACGGCGGTTTCAACGTGTCGCTCACGCCGGGCTTCTCGGCCAACCGCATGCTGTGGCTTGAAAACGGAGGCATATATGCCCAGGCCAACTTGCGCGGCGGCTCGGAATATGGCGAGGAGTGGCATCAGGCAGGCATAAAGCAAAACAAGCTCAACGTGTTTAACGACTTCATCGCCGCCGCCGAATATCTCATCGACGAAGGATGGACGTCGCCCGAACACCTCACCATCGAAGGCGGCAGCAATGGCGGCCTGCTCGTAGGAGCCACCGTCAACCTGCGCCCCGACCTGTTTAAAGTAGCTATTCCGCGCGTAGGAGTGATGGACATGATGCGCTACCATCTGTTCACCATAGGATGGAACTGGGCCTCAGATTACGGCACGAGCGCCGACTCGCCCGAGATGGCCAAATACCTGCTCGGATACTCGCCCATACACAACATCAAGAACGACGGAACGAAATATCCCGCAATACTCGTCACCACCGCCGACCATGACGACCGCGTGGTGCCCGCCCACTCGTTCAAATACGCCGCAACGCTGCAAGCTTCCGACACGGGCGATGCCCCGAAACTGATACGCATCGACAGCAACGCCGGTCACGGAGCCGGAAAACCGATGTCGAAGGTAATCGATGAATACACCGACATTTATTCATTCATATTTCATAATCTCGGCATAGACCCGACCGAAACGAACCAAAATAAATAATGCGACTGATCCGACACACGATTGCATGCATAATATTATCAACTTTGACAACGGGGTGCTTCACCGGCATAGAAAGCACCCCGAAAATCACTGCCTCTGACGTAAAGAAAGAAAACATCGTAATAACGCCCGAACAAACCTTTCTGACCGACATAAAAGGCGAGCCATTCAGCAAGTGGACTTCAGGCAAACGTCTTTTCGTCACCGACAACCGCATATCGCAGCTGCTCGTCACCCCCATCGACGAGCCCCTGCAAGGCAAATACATATCATTTGTCGATGCCAATACGGTGCGCTCCATAACCGGAGCACCGATCATAGAGCTACGATTCAACACGCCCCAAGGCACCACCGTGGCTTATCGCACCGACGCCACGATGGGCGACCTCGAAAAGCGACATGAAATCGACGTGCCGTTCACCATCGAAGAATCGGTAATAAAAGAGGTGTCGAGCCGACTGAAAGGAAAAACATACTACACCACCACGTCGATATGGTACGACTCGACCGGCAACAGCTTCAAGGGCCGCAAATTCGTACCCGTAACCGTTACCGACGTAAAGCCCGGAAACACCGTATACCCGATACTGCTCGAGATGTCCGACGAAAAAGGTGACCCGTTCAGGCTATACATGTCGGTGGGCAGCGACCTCAAGGCACCAAGAGGATTCAACAATCTGTTTGCGTTCGCCGATCCGCGCCTCAAATACCCCACCATAACCGACGCCACGTGGGCCAACATAATAAACGGAAAAGTTGCGCGCGACATGACCCGCGACGAGTGCAGGCTGTCGCTCGGATCGCCGGCGCAGGTCGACCGCCGTCCCGGCTACAGCTACCTCTACGAAATATGGACCTATGAAAACGGCATATACCTCGTGTTCGAGGACGGACTGCTGAAGGAATTCCGACGATAACCGCAACGATGAAGCTTGACATGACTCTGAAGTTTTTAGGCACGGGAACGTCGTGCGGCGTACCGCAACTGCGATGCGGATGCCGAGTGTGCCGCTCAACCGACAGGCGCGACGCGCGCACGCGCGCATCGGCTCTGCTCTCGGTCGGCGGCGTGAACATACTCATCGACTGCAGCCCCGACTTCTACCATCAGATGCTTGCCGCCGGCCAGCCCGACGTCGACGCGCTCATAATCACGCACAGCCATTACGACCACGTGGGCGGCATCGACGACCTGCGTCCGTATTGCCACGCGCGCGGAGGCCTCGACGTTTATTGTCAGGCCGACGTCGACTCCGATCTGCGCACGCGCATCCCCTACTCGTTCAAGGCCGATCCATACCCCGGAGTGCCCATCTTCAAGCTACACGACATATCGGCCTACGAAGCGTTCAGCATACAGGGCATCGACATAATGCCATTCAGAGTGATGCACGGCTTGCTGCCGATACTCGGCTACCGCATAGGCAACCTGGCATACATCACCGACTGCAAGACCCTGCCGGCCGAGTCGGTCGACGTAATAAAGGGCGTCGACACACTTGTGATTAACGCATTGCGCCCGCAAGAACACGCCACACACATGAACCTCAACGAAGCTTTCGACGTTATAAATGATGTAAGACCCCGAAAAGCCTACCTCACCCACATGAGCCACAGCATGGGCCTGCACGCCGAGCACGCGGCAATGCTCCCCGAGGGGGTGCAGCCGGCCTACGACGGTCTGTCAATTAACATCGTAGATTAACATCAAAGCATCATTATGACCAAAATCACTTATCTTGAGCATAGCGGATTCGCAATCACGCTCCCCGAAGCCATACTCGTATTCGATTACTATCGCGATCCATCGCACGCATTGCACAAAATCTTAGACGCCAACCCCGATAAGCAGGTAGTGTTCTTCGTGAGCCACCAGCATGCCGATCATTACAACACCGGCATCTTCGAATTGGCCCAAAATCATCGCCGCACATACGTGGTGAGCAACGACGTGCCTGCACGCACCATACCTTCGCAACTCGCCGTTGCGGGAATGAGCGCGGGCGACACCATCGAAGGATTGCCCGGCGACATGACCGTAAAGGCTTATCCGTCGACCGACACCGGCGTAAGCTTCATGGTGACCACCAAAGATGGCAAGAAGATATTCCATGCAGGCGACCTCAACGACTGGCATTGGCAGGATGAGTCGACCTTCAAGGAGGTAGAGCAGGCCAACGACCACTTCAAGTCGATACTCAACCGCATCGCATCCGAAAATCCATCGATCGACATAGCCATGTTCCCAGTCGATGCCCGTCAAGGCTCCGACTACGCGCGCGGCGCCCGACTGTTCCTCGAAGCCATAAAAGTAAAAGACTTCTTCCCGATGCATTTCGGAGCCGACCGCGACGAAGCGTGCCGTTTCGACGAATACGCCCGACCCGACACCACCAAGTGCCACTGCCTGTGCCGCCCCGGCGAGTCTGTCGAGCTGAGCTGACGAGGCGGATTCCATAGCCCCCGACCATCATAGACAAAAAAATAACTGCGACGCATTCACCAATCAACAATTTGAATGCGTCGCAGTCATTATCTATCAGATTCCGTCAAGCGAAGCCCGTTAGAAACTGTTTTCTTAGAGCTGCGAATCAGGATCGAGGTTCTTGCTTTCGATATCCTTGAAATAGCGATAAGTGCCTACTTTAAGTTCTTCGCAAGCAGCATCATCGGCCACTATGAGTGCCTTTGGATGCATCTGGAGAGCCGAGATGGTCCACATCTGGCTTATGCCGCCTTCCACGCCGTGGCGCAATGCGCGTGCCTTGTTGTGGCCGTTTACTATCAGCAACACGCTCTTTGCCGCCATAATCGTGCCCACGCCCACGGTGAGAGCCGTCTTCGGAACGAGGTTCACGTCATTGTCAAAGAATCGCGAGTTGGCTATTATGGTGTCGCGGGTAAGAGTCTTCATTCTCGTGAGCGACGTGAGCGACGAGCCCGGCTCGTTGAACGCAATGTGTCCGTCGGGACCTACGCCGCCGAGAAACAAGTCGATGCCGCCATAACTCTTTATCTTGGCTTCGTAACGCGCGCACTCCTCGATGGGATCTTCGGCGTTGCCATTGAGAATGTTCACGTTCTCGCGGGGAATGTCGATATGATTAAAGAAATTGGTCCACATAAACGTGTAATAGCTCTGCTCATGTTCGCGAGGAAGATTGCAATACTCGTCCATGTTAAACGTAACCACATTCTTGAACGATACCTTTCCTTCCTTGCAAAGTTGTATCAACGCCTTGTACATGCCCAGCGGAGAGCTACCGGTAGGGCATCCGAGCACAAACGGATGTTCGGCCGTAGGCTTGGCTTCATTTATACGTGCAGCCACATAATTGGCAGCCCATTGCGACACTTGTGCATAGTCGGGTTCGATTATGAGTCTCATACTAATACGATTTAATTTATATGTTTGGATAATAGCACAAATATAAGCAGAATACTTGAATTTCTCACAACAAATGAGCAATAAACGTCGTCAACCGTGCAAAAACATTTACAAAATCAAAAAAATTCACACCGCCATTAAAATTTTAAAAAAATAATCAGTAGCTTTGCGTTAAAATAACCAATATATTTATCTATCATGAAGACAAACCTAAGTTCGCAAATAAAGTTGGAGCGCATACCGCGCCGATACTATGACCCTCAGGGCGAAATTGAACTGGCCGCATTGACTCGCGAAGAACGAATCTATACGCGTATATTCGAAACGGTAGATGCCGGCAGCGTATATCTTGCCGAACAAATCGCAAAAGTGATTGACCGCAGCGTAAAGCGCAAAGGAAAATGCGTGATGGCTCTCGGTGCCGGATCGAGCACCCATGCGGTATATGCAACGCTAATCAAAATGCACAAGGCCGGTACGGTCGACTTTTCGAACGTAATCGTTTACAACCTTGCCGAATTTTATCCTTTGATCCCCAACGGGCCTTGCACGCTCGACCGACTGAAGGACATATTGCTTGACCACATAAACATCAAGCCCGAAAACATACATTCGATGGACACCGAAGGCTCGAAAGAGGACATGTTCCAATGCTGCAAGGCATACGAGCAGTCGATAGCCGACGAAGGCGGCCTCGACCTCACGGTGTGCGAAGTAGGACAATTGGGCACGCTCGGATTCAACGAACCCGGTAGCTCCAACACAAGCCTCTGCCGCCTCGTGCTTCTCGGAAGCGACACCCGTCACAACATCTCGAACGAATACAAGTGCGAAAACGTTCCCACCACCGCCGTTACTCTCGGCATTGCAAACATATTGAGCTCTGACAGAGTGCTCACTATGGCTTGGGGCGAAAATCGCGCCGCCATCATAAAGAAAACCGTAGAAGATTCGGCCAACAGCAACGTTCCCGCATCGTTCCTGCAAAACCATGCACACGCCAAAGTGGTGGTCGACCTCCCTGCAGCCGAAGATCTTACCCGCATAAGCCAGCCTTGGAAGGTGACTTCGTGCGAGTGGACCGACAAGCTCATCCGTCGCGCCATCGTATGGCTTTGCGGCATGACAGGCAAGCCCATCCTCAAGCTCACCGACAAGGACTATAACGACTGGGGTCTTGGCGAACTGCTGGCACTTTACGGATCGGCCTACAACGTAAACATCAAGATATTCAACGATCTTCAGCACACCATCACCGGATGGCCCGGCGGCAAGCCCAATGCCGACGACACCTATCGTCCGGAACGCGCCAATCCTTATCCCAAACGAGTGATAGTATTCAGCCCGCACCCCGACGACGACGTGATATCGATGGGCGGAACGCTGAAGCGCCTCGTCGACCAGAAGCATGACGTACACGTGGCTTACGAAACCTCGGGCAACATTGCCGTAGGCGACGAAGACATGATACGCTACGTGATGCTTATGGACGGCATTGCCAAGGATTTCGGATTCGACACTCCCGAATTCATCGAAAAGAGCAAAGGCATATACGACTTCCTGGCACAGAAAACGAGCGGCGGTACCGATTCTACCGACATTCGTTATCTGAAAACAAAGATTCGCCAGTGCGAGGCACGCATTGCCTGCAACTACATAGGCGTAAAACCCGAAAACGTTCACTTCCTGTGCCTGCCGTTCTACGAAACCGGCACAATAAAGAAAGGCGACCTCACCGAAGCCGACATAAAGATCGTGCGCGACCTGATACTCAGCGTCAAGCCCCACCAGATATTCGTGGCAGGCGACCTCGCCGACCCGCACGGCACGCACCGAGTATGTACCGATGCCGTACTTGCCGTAATCGACGAGCAAAAAGACGAAGAATGGATGAAGGACTGCCGCATATGGATGTATCGCGGTGCTTGGGCCGAATGGGAAATTGACCACATAGAAATGGCAGTGCCCATCTCGCCCGAAGAACTTCGATTCAAACGCAACTCGATATTGAAGCACCAGTCGCAGATGGAGAACGCTCCATTCCTTGGCGACGACGATCGTTTGTTCTGGCAGCGCGCCGAAGAGCGCAACCGTGGCACGGCTCAATTGTACGAAAGCCTCGGATTGGCATCATACGAAGCCATCGAAGCGTTTGTAGAGTATCACCCCATACGCGAATAATGGGAATTTGATATAATCATACAACTGCCCGCAACAAACCAACAAGGACATTGCGGGCAGTTTACTTATAAATACCACCCCCCTCTATTGCATATGTCGTTAAGATATATCGTCATAACATTATCGGCATTCGTTCTGTCAATCGTCATAACGGGATGCGGCCAACAAAAGATTTCCGACTTCGACGATCTGAGCCGCATTTCGCAGCTAATCGACGAGGGCAAGCCGGACTCGGCCCTGACAATGCTTTCGGAGCTCGACTTCCCCGACAATCCCGACATACGCAACACTTACATCACATTGCTGCGGTGCGGCGCATACGAGCGGCTCAACATACCCATTACCGACATAAACGCCATACTCGATGCCGCGTCCGTACTCAAAGACTCGGACAAACTGCCACTGACCAAATACTATCTGTCGAAAGCCTATCTGTACAACCTGATGTTTCCCGAGGCAATATCCGAAGCGTCGGAAGCCGCCACGCACCACCGTGCCGACAGCTCGGTGATGTCGCGATCGTATCTCGTAATTGCACTATGCCACCGCGAAGCCATGAACGCCACGTCGGAGTTGGCTTACGCCGAAATGGCTCTCGATGCCGATCCGCATAGCGCGGATGCCATGATAATGTATGCTTGCGCGCTCATCGACAACGAGCAATACGACAAGTGCATTGACTTCATATCCCGAAAGGCCGATGCGCCCGTCGACTTGAAGCGACTCATGATAACTCCGGCCATCGAGACCAAAAATTACGACCTGGCCGCAGGCATCATCAATCGGCTCACCGCCGATTCGATAGCGCTAACCACCGACGAGACAATAAATCTTGCCATACTGCACGTAGCCTACGGTCGCCGAAACGAAGCGGCCCAAATAATCGACAGCCTGTATGCCGAGGCATCGCAGTCGCGACTCGTCATATCGCGCATAGCCGAGGTAGAAAAGCTTTTAAACAACGAGCAAGCCGTCAACCAGCTGAACAACCGACTGATAGCCATACAAGATTCGATAATAGGCACACTTGCCGAATCGCGCATCTACGAAAGCCTGTATGACATAGAGCATTCCCGAAGTCTTGAAAACGAGACAAAAGCCCAAAGATCGGCCACGAGGTTCATAATAGCCATAATAGCAGGCGTAACGCTGACGCTGTTTCTGATAATGCTCGTGGTGTATCGCAAATCGGTTGAAAAACGCCGACTCAGCGAATCGGAAAATCGCATTCTTGCTCTCAACGAGGAGCTTAAGCGGCAACGCGACGAGCACCACAAACAAAACGACTCGCTCTCGAGTATGAAACGAAATGTCGACCGCCTGTTCAAGGAACATTACGAATCGGTGGAAATGGCGGCAAACCTGCTACTCGACACGTCAATGTCAAAAGACCCCGACAAGAAGATATCCGACTTGCTTTCACGGCAAGTGGCAGCCTGTCGCGAACCCAAATTTCTGTCTACGCTCGAAAACACCGTAAACGAATATCGCAACAACGCGATAGCACGAATGCGAAACGAAATAAGCACTTTGTCAGACGCCGAAATCATCATAGTGCTATATTCGGCCGCAGGATTGTCGAGCCGAGTCATATGCCATCTGACCAATCAAACGGCAGCAGCCCTCTACAACAAAAAATATCGCATAAAAAAGAAGTTTGCCGCTTCAGAATCGCAATATAGAGATGAGTTCATAGACCTCATCAAATAACAGATTGCAAATCAATCAATTGCATCATAACAGCAAGAGAAAGGAAATAACACATTCTGAATCAACACATTACAAATACGGCATAGATAAATGAGAGATTCAAAAATTTCTCATAACGCATACAACATTGATACTAAGCATCTTACAAGCGCCCTGTAAGAGACTTATTGAGCACCATTTTCATTCCGAATCTATCGATTTGAATTAATTTTGCCATTGCGAAATCAAACAAATTAATTCAATATAATTATGAACAAGCTACTTTTTTCAATCATCATTTCGATTCTGCCTTTGGCATCGATACAATGCAACACCGGTCACGCGGCCGAAAAAACTTCGGATTACACATCCGACAACATGGCATCGAACGTCGTAAAAGTTTCGTTAAAAATCGACAAACTGAAAGAAAAGAATCCTTATTCTCGCATATCGGTACGACAGGGCATCAAAGTGCTATACACCGTAAGCAACGAGTCGGAAATAGTACTCGAAGGCCCGCAAGAGCTGGTAAATCGAGTATCGGCAAGCATCGAGCAAAACACCTTGAAACTGGTAATGAAGCCGAGCCCGAACAACTTCGACAACATCACCAACCTTTACGCATACATCAAAGGGCCCGCAATCAACTATGCCGAAATGAGCGTGGGAGGGTGCATCGAAATGAAAACCGAATTAAACATCCACAAAAACGAATTGGCACTCCGACTGTCATCGGGCGGCATCTTCACATGCACAGAAGCATTGAAATGCAAAGATTTATCCGTTTCAAGCAATTCGGGGGGCATAGTGAAAATTTCACTGCTAAAAGCCACCGAATCGGTCAACTTAAATATGTCGTCAGGCAGCATAGTCTCATTGTCGGGCGAAGCGAACTTCCTGAAAGCAGGAGTTTCGTCAGGAGCCATACTTAACATCCCCGATCTTAAATGCAACGACGGATCAGTCAACGCAAGCTCGGGTGCCATAGTCAATTACGCAAAAAGCAACGTATCGGTTTCTTCGTCATCGGGAGCAATAATACGACAACAGTGATTACAAAAATGACCATCCATCAAAATAGACGCACATCCATTATGAAATCAATTGTTTCTTATGCCTTACTGTCGGTAATAATTGCATCATCGGCTCATATATGCGAGGCAAAACGATTAAAGGTCGACATCAGTAAGGCAGGTACCCTGTCGGAACTTCTCGCCAACGAAACCGCCGACCAAATCACATCTTTGACCATAACCGGAACGATGGACGATGCCGACATAAAGGCATTGCAGTCGCTACCCAATCTGCAAGAATTAGCGCTGCCGCCAATGGTCATGGCGCTCAACCCGTCGGATGCCGGATTGACACGATTGAAACGTATAGCGTACGACAATGTCGACTACGTACCCGGCCACACCTTCGCCGACTTGCCCGAACTTGAAGAAGTAGTGTTCAACGGCCTCGTAGGACACACCGACGGATATATGTTTTTCGATTGCGAAAATTTGAAAAATGTAACGTTCAACGGCCCGGTGATAAGTACCGGCGGCTCCCTATACCTCCGGAACTGTCCGAAAATAAAGAACGTCACGTTCAATGACTTGGTGATATCCACCGGATTCGGAGAAAACGACAATTGCCCGGCTTTCGAGGGTTACAGCGTAAACGGTATGGTACATACGAGCCAAAATCAAGACTTCATAGCTCAAACCGACCGAAAAAGCATAGCAAAAAACCGCAAAAGCTACCGGACGCAATTGGAAAGCATGACCGACTGGTTCAACAAATGGTTGAGATATGAAGGAGGCGAACTGATCTTTCTGTATCGCATGGCGTCCAACAATGTGGAACGCATGAACGACCTCCTAAAACTAACGGACAATGACGACTTGACGATAACCCCTCCCCAACCTACCGAAAAACAGATAGAATGGACGTGCTCGAAGCTCGACCTGCTGAAGCGGTCGGCCGCATATGCTCCCGACACACGCGCGTTGCCCGAAATGACATATGCCGACGCTTCCGACAGCCTGCTGTCGCTGACTCGCGAATATTTCAATCTCGACAGCATAGCCGGACAAGGCGATGAGCTGTCACGCATCATGAACATGCTGCATTGGGTACATAACAACATTAGCCATGACGGTTCGTCGAAGTGGCCCGATTGCAAATTGAACAGCCGCGAACTCTACGAAGTGTGCAAGCGGGAAAACAGAGGAATAAACTGCCGCCTTATGGCCATAATGCTAACCGAAATGCTGCTTGCCGAAGGCATTCCGGCCCGTTATCTCACCTGTCAGCCAAAGCTGCAACCCGATCCCGACTGTCACGTGATAGCCGTAGCCTGGAGTTCGCAACTAAACAAATGGATATGGATCGATCCGACATTCGACGCCATAGTAACCGACGAAAACGACAATCTGCTGCATCCGGGTGAAGTAAGGGAGCGTATGATATCGGGAAAGCCGCTGAAAATAAATGAAGATGCAAACTGGAACAACACTTCCAAGCAAACCATCGACAATTACATATATTATTATATGGCAAAAAACCTCTATTACATTTCGTGTAATACGATGAATCAGAGCGAACCCGAAGGCCGTGGCAGCGGCCACGTTCAGGGCCACCAGATTATGCTGGCTCCGACGGGAACGGAAGGGGAAAACGTGACGACCGACGACACCTATTTCTGGCAAGCGCCCAAAAAGCATTGACCCGGACTCTCCCCCGACTCATACGAAATCATATGTTATAAACGTGAATTTTCGGCCCGCGAAATAAGAGTATGTTTACTTTTAACTTTATGAAATCTTTAAAGGCCTATCAGTTCTGTTCGTAGATTTCCTTCAGTCGTTATGGCACCCCATAACTCCTTCACTCAATCTCCAAACATAATCTGATATTCTCTCAAAATATTAACATAAGCCAAAAGTAAACATACTCTAAAAAAATCACTTTTTTTGAAAAAACTTCATTTTTCACCGAACATTTACGAAACAGGGTTGTTTCAAAATTAAACAGCCAACAATATTAACCCCTCAAAATTCTTAACTATGATTTCTAAAGCTATGACCGCTATTGAACAAAGTATTTGTTGCCTGGCCGTCAATGCCGACCCGGTTCCAAATAATGAAGACACTATTCCCGTAGAACAGAGATCTGACTACTGGATGAGCTAACTTTAGTTTATAATTTTTTATTTGTAACGAAGATGGAGCCTTTCTTGAGGGTTCCATCTTCGTTTTTGGCATTTCGGCTCAATTTTCAAAGACTCAACATTCATTGCCCGAAAAAGTTGGCAGGGTCAAATTTATTTCGTTTCTTTGCACTATATGCCGGCTCAAATAAGAGCTTCCAATCATTTTAGCATCACATAATAAATATCATGAACATAAGAAAACTGATTCTGCCGGTTGCGCTATTTGCCATAGCCAACGCAACTGCAACGGCTCAGATAATGCCGTGGGAAAACAGAACCGAAACCGACGACGATCCGTTTGCAAAAGTCGACAAAGCAACGTCCGGAAAACTTTATCTTGAGGATGTAGTGGGCGGTCGATTGATTCAGACTCGCGGCGCCGGAGCCATAAACTGGATGAAGGATGGAGAACGCTACTCGCGTCTCGAGCCAAACAAAGAAAAGGGTGGCATGGATGTGGTGGCCTACACGGCCAAGGACAATAAACGCGAGGTGATAATACCATCGTCCATGTTCATTGACAAAGCCACCGGAAAACATGTGCCCATAAGCAGCATATCGTGGAGCAACGACAACAGCAAGGTGCTTGTATTCACAAACACCCGGCGCGTGTGGCGCTACCACACCCGTGGCGACTATTGGGTGCTCGACCTTAACGACGGAACATTCCGTCAGCTCGGCAAGGGGTTGCCGGAATCGACTCTGATGTTTGCCAAATTTTCGCCCGATGCCGACAAGGTGGCATATGTGTCGAAAAACAACATATACGTCGAAGACCTGCCCACCGGTAAAATAAACCGCATAACCAACGACGGCAGCGACGTGATAGTAAACGGCACGTTTGATTGGGTGTATGAGGAGGAATTCGGCATTCGCGACGGATTTCGCTGGAGCCCTTCTGGAAAATACATTGCCTATTGGCAAAGCGACACCGACGGAACGGGATGGTTTGACATAATCAACAACGTCGACTCCATATATCCAACCATACAGCATTTCCCCTACCCGAAAGCCGGCAGCAGCAACTCGGCCGTTAAAGTGGGGTACGTGCCTGCCGAAGGGGGCGAAACCACCTGGATACAGATTCCGGGCGATCAGCGCGAAAACTATCTGCCGCGAATGGACTTCATACCCGGCTCCGACGAGCTGTTCATACAGCAGATGAATCGTCAGCAAAACACCAACCGCATATGGATTGCCGACATAGCCACCAAGGAGCTCAACAACATATTCACCGACACAGACGATGCATGGCTCGACACCAACGACAACATTTTGTGGCTCGACGGCAACAAATGGTTCACGTGGGAGAGCGAGCGCAACGGCTGGCGACACCTGTATCGCATAAGCCGCGACGGAAAGCAGATTGTGCCCATAACGCAAGGCGACTTCGACTATGAGTCGTACGTAGGCTGCGACCTGAAGAAAGGTCTGGTATATTTCATAGCATCGCCCCAAAACTACACCCAGCGTTATCTGTACAGCGCTAAAATATTCGGCAACGGCAACGTTACGCGCCTAAGCCCCGACGATCAGCAAGGACAACACCGCTACAACATATCGCCTACCGGAAAATGGGCGGTGCACAATTACAGCAATGCCGCCACGCCAACCGTAATCGACATGGTGTCGCTGCCCAACCATAAATCGGTGCGCGTGATAGAGAACAATGAAGGTGCGCGCGAACAATATGCCGCGCTCGGATTGCGCCCCAAAGAATTCGTAAAGACCCAATCGGGCGATCTTACCCTCGACGCGTGGATGATCAAGCCCATCGACTTCGACCCGACAAAGAAATATCCCGTGATAGTGGAAGTGTATGGCGAACCGGCCAGCTCGACGGTGCAGGACGTTTGGGGCGGAGGTGACCTATGGAACCAGTACATGGCCAACCTCGGATACATAGTGGTGAGCATCGACAACCGAGGCGCCAACGTGCCCCGAGGACGCGAATGGCGCAAATGCATATATGGCGAAGTAGGCACGTTTGCCAGCGAGGATCAGGCACGTGGCATACAGAACCTGGCACGCCAATATTCGTTCATCGACTCCACCCGCATAGGCATAACCGGATGGAGCGGAGGCGGCAGCCAGACGCTCAACTCAATGTTCCGCTATCCCGACGTATTCAGCACCGGCATAGCAATAGCATTCGTGGCCGACCAGCGCACATACGACACCATATATCAGGAGCGATATATGAACACGCCGCAAAACAATCCTCAGGGCTACAAGAAAGGCTCGCCCATCACATACGTTGAAGGGCTGAAAGGCAATCTGCTGCTGATACACGGCACGGGCGACGACAACGTGCACTATCAAAACTGCGAAATGCTGATAAATGAACTCGTGAAACATGGCAAGCTGTTCTCGCTGATGAGCTACCCGATGCGCACGCACGGCATCAGCGAACGTCAGGGCACCACATTGCACCTGCGCAAAACGATGGCCAAATACTGGCTCGACAACCTGCCCGCAGGAGGCCGATAACAATCGGAAACATAGATACAAAGCAACAGGCATCATACACTGAGTATGATGCCTGTTGCTTTGTACTCGAAGCGGGACTCGAACCCGCACAGCCGCAATGGCCAAAGGATTTTAAGTCCTTCGTGTCTACCATTCCACCATTCGAGCGACCTTTTTTGTCGGTGCAAAGATAGCACGTTGTTTCGTATTATGCAAATGGCACGTCACAAATATCCGTTTTATCACACGCATAAAAGCGATTCAGGCGCTCCATTTCGCGAAATGCCGACCCGTACGGACTAACCGAAAATAGAGTCAGCGGCTTATCACCATATATTCACCTGCCGGGCCGGGACCTACGTTGTAGCGGGTAAGGCCATATCCGTTCTCGGCGGCCACGCCCGAAAGCGGAGAGCCGAACCGATATATGTCGTACGTGCTGTGACACACCGGACACACGCCCACATGGGCATCGGCATCAACATTTATCCGCACATTATTTTTACGCTCAACGGGGCAAGCCAAGTCGTAAGCCTTGAACTCCCCTTCGTAGCCGCACACGAGCAATACGCCACCAAATCCGGTGGCCATCATGGCGGTATATGGAAATCCGGCCGGAATTCGCTCCGACTTTATGAATTTACGATAATCGAGAGCGCCGCCAACGCCATATGCGTTCCAACTGCCCACGTTAACGAAATCGACTTTCACGGGCGCAACGGGAATCCTCTCATCATCCACCGACTTACACCCCACCGCCACGGCCAACAACACGGTCAAGGCAATCGGGAGCGAAAATCCGCGCAATTTGAGCATAATGGAATCGGGCAGCTTACTGCCGTATCAGTGACTCTGATTAAAGAACGTAGCCAGCAATTCGCCGAACTTATCGGCAGCCTCCTGCATCTTGCCGCCGACAAGCGGACGCAACATTGCGGGTATGTCCACATCGATGTCGGCCGACACTTGCGTGGGCGTTTGCGCCTCGGGCGAGATGTTGATGGATAGCGACAGAGGCACCGGCGACTGCTGCGCCGCCAGGACCACTGCACCTTTGCCAGCGCCGGGAGCCGTGCGCTCCACTACTTGAAACGTTATGTCGCCTACCGGCTGCGCGGTGATGGTAATGGTGTCGTCGGTAAACTTCACTTCGCCTACCTTGGCGCGCAAATCAGCAGGAAGCGAATCGAGTTTTTCTTGCAACGAGCCAATGTGGCTTACCTTTTCAAACACTTCATTTGCCGAAACAGCTACGTCGACAGGCTTACTGGAATATTTAGCCATAATTTATATGAAGCGGTTTGACAATTAGCGGTTGGGAGTCCAGTTAGCCGGATCCTTACGCCATTCTCTAAGAGTTTCAACGTCGTCGGCGTGTATGTATTCCGTTTCGAGGGCGGCTTCGAGCATCGAGTTGTAGTTGCTCAGAGTGCAAAGCTCTACGCCTGCATCTTTGAAGCGCTTGATGGCGAGGGGGAATCCATAAGTAAATATGGCAGCCATGCCAACCACTTCGCAACCGGCAGCACGAACCGCTTCAACGGCCTTAAGGCTGCTTCCGCCGGTCGATATGAGGTCTTCGATCACAACCACCTTCTGTCCGGGTATCAGGTTGCCTTCGATAAGGTTCTCCAAACCATGGTCTTTAGGAGTCGAGCGTACATAAACATAAGGCAGACCCATAGTGTCGGCAACGAGCGCACCCATGGCGATGGCACCGGTAGCAACGCCGGCTATGGCATCGGGAGCCTCGAAATTCTCCATTATAAGACGGCACATTTCCACCTTTATGAAGCTTCTCACTTCAGGATACGACAACGTTTTGCGGTTGTCGGTATATATCGGTGAGTTCCATCCCGAAGCCCAAGTGAAAGGGATTTCGGGCTGAAGTTTTATGGCACTGATTTTCAAAAGCTTTTCAGCCAAAATTCTATCTAACTGTTTCATATAAAAACGTCTGTTAAAAAATCTACAATCTCTGACTCTTTCAATTGTGCAAAGATAATTCATCCAAATTCCATATCCAAATTATTTCCACACAATCCATATGCACAAAGTGCGTTTTTTAGCCGCATTACATCAATTCGGTGCATCCGGCAGGCAGCTCTACCGTCCTGACGTCGTAGCCCGGAACGGCAACTTTGACGGTGCATTGTTTGGGCGATTCAAGCTTTACGCTCGTCACCTTGCCGTCGACCATGCGCGCCGACACCAAAATTCCGCCTTGCGCGCGCAGATTTTCGAACGACACGTCGCGCCAGTCCGACGGGATGGCCGGGAATATGTTTATGGCTCCGGCATGGCTCTGCAAAAGCATCTCCTGAATGCCCGACGCAAAGGCAAAATTACCTTCGAGCGTAAACGGACGATAGGTGAAATACGATTTTCCGGTGCCCGACTGGTCGCCGTTAAGATGGAACGTGTTGGGGCTGCAGAAACAGGTGGCAAACGTGCGCAGAGCATCGGCAGCGCCGTCGCCATCGAGCGCGCGGGCTTTCAGATTGCCGAGCCAAGCGAACGAATAGCCGGTCCAGTAGCCGGAGCCGAACTCGTCGAGCTTGCGTATCGTGGCATCTATTATGCGCTTATCGTCCTCGCCGTTCGATACGTCGAGCAGTCCGAGGGGATATATGGCCATGGCATGCGAAAAGTGTCGGTGCGACGAGTCGTAAGGGAATCCTTTGGCGAACGTCAATGAGCCATCGGCATCGACGTCAAAATCGGCCAACTGGCCATACAGCGTCTTCCAATGCTCCGCTTCGTCGGCGTGGCCTGCGCCCTCGGCTACTTCCGAGGCTATTGCAAACAACGAGTGCATAAGCGCCTGATCATAGTTGGTCATCTCGGTAAACCACGCTTTCACCGAATTGTCGAATATCTCGGGGCTTGAGCTATATTCCAATCGTCTTACGCCGTTTTCGTCGACCATCGAATTCTGCTCCATATATATCGCTACGTCATTTATGAAAGGATATGCCATCTCTTTCAAAAACTTATCATCATCTGAATATTTCCAATGCAGGTAGAAATGATATGCCAGCCAGGCTCCGGCCGTCTGCGACATGGCATATTGAATCCAGCCTCCCATCGGAGCGCCATTCAACGCACACACGCCCGGCACGTTCATGCCGTCGGTTTCGAAATACGATTTCGTATATGCCTTATACGTGTCGCGCTGACTCCACAAGGTGTTCAGGTAGCCCAATCCTTCGTCAAGATGGTTGCCGGTATACGTTGGCCAGTAGCTAAGCTGAGTGTTCAGGTCATGATGGTAGTCGCCCTTCCACGGCGGCAACTTGCCGTTATCGGCAGTCCATACCGCTTGCAGCGAGATGGGATACGAATCGCTGCGCGTCACCGAGCCGAACTTATACATTTCATTGTCATATTGCTTCTGAAGCACGCTGTCGGGCAACGATACCGACGACTTGCTCCAATAGTCTTTCCAGAAATCGGAATGGGTTGCGTAATCCTTCATCAACCCGCGCTCCATAGCTTCGTCGGTTATGATTTTCGCATCCGTCTTTTCGATGTCGCGCATATTCGACGACGTTATGCTCCATACGCCCACGAGATTGTTGCCCGCGCGCTCCCAAGCCACATCGATGTCATAGTAGAAGTCGCCCCACCCGTGCTGACGGTAGTGCGCGCCTCCGTCGCGCTCAACCACGTCGCCTTGCTCGTAGCCGAGGCGCTCAAGATCGGCGCCCGAATGGGCATTGTCGGTCGACTTTGAGGCCGATGCATACGAGGGCGCCACGATCACCGGCTTGAAGCCTTCGGGAGCATTCTCCACGTAGAACCATCCCATGGGCTTGTCGGACTGAACGAACGTAAGCATCTTCACGCCCTCAGGCCACACTATCTCGCACACGGCATCGTTGATATACAATCGCACGCTTTCGGGATTGCCAAGCTCGCCGAGAGGAAACTCGATGGCACCGCCGGGTATTTTCGAAGGCGCCGCCTCGCGGTCGTAAGGCCAGTCATATTTAGCCTGCACAGCCTGATAGGTGCCATTTTTTATCTGCTCCTTCACCCAGGCAAAACGGTTGTTGGGGCCCGAGATGCTGTCCATTGGCCGCAAATCCCAAAGGTCGGCGCGATCTAACGAAAAGCGCAACGCGTCGCCGTTTTTCCACACGAGGGCTCCCACGTGCGCATTTCCAAGCGGAATGGCCTCATCCCATCGCGTGGCAAGGCTATCAAACACAAGATCGGAAGTCGACGGCTCGGCAACAATGGCCGAACGGCAAGCCGTAACCACGGGCAGCGCGCCGAGAGCCACCGCCATCACCACGGGCAATGCAATAGATTTAATCGTTGACATTAGTTTAATCATGACTATTAGATGATTGGTTTATACGTTAAACTCAGTGACAAAAATAATAAAAATATCCGAATCGGAGAAATCGCGAAAAAAACTTTTTTGGAAAATACGCCATTACTGACTATCTTTGCATTAATATCGCAAAAACATTAATAAATCAATCCAATCACAATATGAAGCATTTAATTTGCGGTGCCATAGCTTTAAGCGTGGCCATCGGTGCCTATGCCGACGAAAAGGCCGACTCGGCCGGATTCAAATTCACTGACGTGAAAGTAATAAAGACCACTCCGGTAAGAGACCAGAACAAATCGGGAACTTGCTGGTGCTTCTCGAGCACTACGTTCTTCGAAGACGAAATTTTACGTAAAACAGGCAAGGAAATCGATCTTTCCGAAATGTTTACCGTATGGCACACATATCACGACAAGGGCGAAAAATTCGTGCGCATGAACGGCAAAATCAACTTCTCGCAAGGCGGTAGCGGTTTTGACGTACCTTACGTATGGGAACGCTACGGAGTAGTGCCCGAAAGCGTTTATCCCGGCCTCAACTACGGCGAGGACAACCACGCCCACAGCGAACTCGAATCGGCATTGTCGGGCTACGTAAACGCCGTTGCCAAAAAGCCCAACAAACGCTTGTCGACCGCTTGGAAAAACGGTCTCGAAGGCATCCTCGACGCATATCTCGGCGAACAGCCCGCCACATTCGAATACGAAGGCAAGACATATACTCCCAAATCGTTTGCCGAATCACTCCCGATAAACATAGACGACTACATTGCCGTTACGTCGTTCAACCACCATCCCTTCTACAAGCCGGTGGTTCTCGAAGTTGCCGACAACTGGCTTTTCGGACAGTTCCAGAACCTTCCCATGGAAGAAATGAAGGCCATCGTCGACAATGCCGTTGAAAAAGGTTATCCCGTAGTATGGGCCGCTGACGTGAGCGAAGGCGGATTCAAATGGGGCAACGGTTTTGCCATTATGCCGAAGGGCAAATCGGAAGCCGACATGGATGGCACCGAGCTTTCGCGTTGGGTGAAACTGTCGGCAGCCGAACGCGAACGTTCGAAATACAACATCAACGGCCCCACTGAAGAAATAACCGTAACGCAGGAGATGCGTCAGGACATGTTTGACCGTCAGGAAACCACCGACGACCACGGAATGGAAATAGTAGGATATGCCGTCGATCAAAAAGGCAACAAATACTACAAAGTGCGCAACTCTTGGACCGCCAACCAGATTTACGACGGTTACTTCTACGTGTCAGAACCCTACTTCCTCGCAAAGACGCTCAACATATACGTCAACAAGGAAGCCGTTCCGGCCAACATTATGAAGAAGATGAATAAATGATATAACATTCAACCAGAGCATTAGCACGGGGGGCATCGAGGCAAAAAAGCCGGCGATGCCCCTCTTTTTATACATTTCCGTCACCATTTGGCATTTTTTATCCGTTATTGCGTGGCATGATTCAAACTAATCATTAATTTTGTGACTGCCTGAAAAGCTGAACTACATCAAACCCGATGGCACAGTTGATAGTTATATATTTATCAAATCGTCCGTATGGACTCATTTACGCATAACAGCTATGTTAAAAGAGAATCTACTTCAAATATATGCCGAAAATTTCAAGGATAGTTGGAATTTGCCGGCGCTAACCGACTACGTGGGAGGAAACACCCTTACATACGGCGACATGGCCAACAGGATAGCCCGTACTCATCTGCTTTTCAAAAACTGCGGCGTAAAGCAAGGCGACAAGATTGCGCTGCTTGGCAAAAACGCCATTTCATGGGTGGTGACATATATGTCGACGCTTACCTACGGAGCCGTGGTAGTTCCGATATTGCAGGACTTCAATCCCCAGGATGCGCAGCACATCATAAATCATTCCGACTCCGTGATGCTGTTTGTAACCGAAAACATCTGGGAAAATCTCGAATTCGAAAAAATGCCCCGCATCAGAGTGGCATTGTCGCTCGATGAGCCGAAAGTTCTCGCCGAGCATCCGTCAAACTCCGGACGCGCATTAAAGGCCATAAGCAGGCTCAACGAATCGTTCCGAAAATTATACCCCGAAGGCTTCACGGCCTCCGACATATCATATCCGCTGCTGCCGCCCGACAGCACCGCCGAAATCAACTACACCTCCGGCACCACCGGATTTTCGAAAGGCGTCATGCTGTCGCTCAACAATCTGTGCGGCAACGTAGTGTTCGGCATAAATTCAAAGCTCCACTTCCAAGGGTCGCGATGCCTGTCGTTCCTCCCGTTGGCCCATGCTTACGGATGCGCGTTCGACATGCTTGTGCCGCTTGCCGTAGGCACGCACGTAACGCTGTTCGGCAAGCTGCCGTCGCCCAAGCTGCTCCTGAAGGCCCTCGACGAGGTAAAGCCCAACCTCATAATCTGCGTGCCGCTGATTCTCGAAAAGATATATCGCAACAAGATACTGCCCGTCATACAAAAGCCCTCAATAAAGCGAATGATGGCTTTGCCAATACTTAAAAACAGGGTTTACGCAAAGATACGCAAGTCACTCATCGATGCCTTTGGCGGCAACTTCGAAGAAGTGATAGTGGGCGGAGCGGCGCTCAACCATGAAGTAGAGGAATTTCTACACCGAATAAAATTCCCGTTTACGGTAGGCTACGGAATGACCGAATGCGGGCCGCTGATAAGCTACACCCCGTGGCGCAACTTCATAGTAGGCTCGTCGGGGCGCACCCTGCCTGGCATAATGTTCTCAAAGATATTGAGCGACAACGAAGCCACGATTCCGGGCGAAATATGCGTAAAGGGCGAAAACGTGATGAAAGGATATTACAAGAATCCCGAAGCAACCAACGCCGTAATCGACCAGGACGGATGGCTGCACACCGGCGACATGGGCACCATAAGCGATCATGGAACGATATTCATCAAAGGCCGATACAAAACGATGATATTATCGTCAAACGGACAAAACATATATCCCGAAGAAATAGAGGCGAAGCTCAACAACATGCCCTTCGTGGCCGAAAGCCTCGTGGTTGAGCGCGGGCACAAGCTGGTGGCCCTCGTATATCCCGACTACGAAGCCATGGACCGCAGCAAAGTGACCATAAGCATGCTGCCAACCGTCATGGAGCAAGTGACCAAAGACCTCAACAAGCTCGTGGCGCCATACGAGCGCATCGACCACATACAGTTGCGCGCCAACGAGTTTGAAAAAACGCCCAAACGCTCAATAAAGCGTTACCTCTACAACGGCTAAGTCCTGACTAAGGAATAAGACACGGGCCTTATGAAACAAACAATTTCATAAGGCCCGTGCTAATGAAAAAAATTCTAACAAAGAGAAGTCCTAATTATAAACAAAAAAATTTAAATGCGTTTTTCGAGAACCCTGAGTGCCGCTTCATAATCGGGTTCGTTGGTTATCTCCTCAACGAGTTCGCGATATGCCACCTTGCGATCCTTATCGATTATTATGACCGCGCGGGCCAATAATCCGGCAAGAATGCCGTCGCATATCTGCACTCCGAATTTCTGCGCAAACAAAGGCGATCTGAATGCCGACGCAAACACCACGTCGTTTATACCCTCAAGCGTACAGAAACGGTTCATGGCAAACGGCAAGTCCATCGACACGCATATCACCACCGTATCTTCGAGCTTCGAAGCTTCCTCGTTGAAACGACGCACGCTTCTGGCACATATCTCAGTGTCGAGGCTCGGAAATATGTTCAATACCACCGTCTTGTTTCTGAAATCGTTACATTGCACCTGAGCCAAGTCCTTGCCTGCAAGATGAAAGCATGGAGCCGAATCGCCTACCGATGGCATCGTGCCATATACATGACACGGCTTACCTTTGAAATAAATAGTTTCCATATGCTGATACTTTATTTTACAATTCACATTACGGCTTTATGAGAGCCATTTTCTGTATAACAACTGATTGCAGATTATTGTTGTATCCAAGCTCAACATCGCGCACCATTCCTTTCGTATCGGCCAATATTACCACCGGAAGCGCAGTAGCTCCGCAATCGCGCGCCAATCCTCGGGCATTCATAAGCATATGCTCCCCTTTTCGCGGCGACGGCATAAGCTCCTCTATCTGGTCGGCATTGGTGGTAGCAAAGGCCCATATCACATCAGCCTCAAACGGAAGGCTGTCGACAGCCCCGCGCAATGCCTTTATCAGCTCGGCATTGAAACCCACGCCCGGCTCTATGATGGCTATCAGCGTAGGCACGGCAAACGCATCGCCGGTGCGACGCGAGTAGCGTTCGCCAATAACCGTTGGCATCGAGAATCCCGGCAGCTTGGTGCCCGACAGATTTTCAATGCGGAAATTATTTTCTCTGAAATTTTCAAACACTTGGGGATATAACGAAATCAAAGCTTCTTCCGACAATGGAGCGCAATCTTTCGAAAACCGCGTGCCGTCATACGACACCGATACCGACTGTTCGCTAACCGATCCGGGATTGTTTTCAAACTGAATGCGCAGAGGCATCATGGTGGTCGGATCAAACACATATTCGCTCTCCATCGTGATCTCGCCGTTTATCGCCATGTCAACGTCGAGCACCATTCGGCGCTCGCCCGAAATCAACGTGTCGGGGTGGAACGTTACGCTATAACGGTCGTCGTTTATCATTCGCTCCAGATCCTCGCCTATCACTTGCGGAAGCAGATTGGCAAACTGAGCGTTTCGCTGCACGCCGTCGCCCTTCAGGCCGCTAAGACGTTTGGGCATGAACGGTATTGAATCCCATTCCATATGGTACTCCTGAAGTCGTTCGCCGCTATAACGGTAGTGATGTCCGTCGTAATAAGCCGAAAATCCGGTAACGGGCTCCTCCCTGCCGGTCAGATCCCAACGTATCAGATAGTCACATCCGAGCAGCCGATCGTTATCAACGGCCGTCGACCATAACTTCACGTCATATACCACGTCTTCCGACAACTGAGGCATCGAAACCGTAAACTTGACGTCCGATTCATAACATTTGGCATTTTTAAGGACCGATAATATATCAGCCGTCCCATGAGCTTGAGAGCCCATGGGACATATGGCCGCTAACACCATTAACAATATTAATTTCCCTTTCATAAACAATAGTTGACGTTTTGTATTATTATAACATTACAAATGTAAAAAGTGTTTGCACACGTTCAAAAAAAATTGTAGCATAATCACGATTACTTTCCAACCCTATTTGCAGATTATTAAAAACAATTCACCCGTGCGAATCATATTGCTGAATCCACACGGGTGAAAAAGTATATATCATCTACGCAACTCGTGCGTCAGTCGTCGATGGTGCATATCGAAACTCTGTTCCAAGATTCTTCCTTGAACATATGGCCTATGCCTTCGCCTTGCGCCTTGATGCGCGATGCCTTGATGCCATATTTCTTTACGAGTGCATTCTTAACCGATTCGGCTCTCGACTGCGCAAGCTTGATGTTGAATTCTTCGTTTCCGTCCTGTGAAGCATATCCCTTCACCATCACCGTAGATTCCGGATGGTTTTTCAGATAATCGGCAATCATCTCCACGTTAGGCATCTGATCGGCAGTAATCACCGACGAGCCTATGCGGAAAAATACATATCGCACGCTCGTAAGGGTATTGGTTTCTTCCTTAACTACCTGTACGGGCACCGGACGGTTCTGGCAGGCAAGCAACTGCTCGGCAAGGGCTGCCGACTGAGCCTCTGAAGCGGCAAGGGCGGCAGCACTCGCATCGACGGCTCCACGCAATTCGTTCACCTGAGCATTGAGGGCATTCACCTCGGCTTGGTCGTACGGACGAACGCATTCAAAACCGTCGCCGAAGTTATAAGTCACGCCCACCATCATATTGACGGTAGCCTTGTTGGCATTGTATCCTGCCGACGTCTGTTCGATTCCGGCATCGCTCATGTTCCATACGATGGCCGGCTTGAACGACAGGGTGATGGCTTCGGACGGATGGAAATTGAAATTCAGGCCCGCTTTCGATGCAAAGTAATTCCAATCTTTTCCGTTGGCCGAGTTTACATACGTATGCCCCCATCCGGCACCGGCTTCGGCCTCGATGTCGAAGCATCGCTGGCCACAGTCGTATCCGCCAAACAGATTGAACAGATTGACTGCTCCATATGCGCCGAGATAGCCATTGTCGATGGCCGTAGAGCTGTGAACGTCGCCCCATGACGAGGTGTTTATGCCCCACGCTCCCTCAACGCCAAGTGCAAAAACCGGCGATATCTGTTTCTGCAAATGCAGCCCCACCATCGGACGCATCGAGCCAAAAAACGAATGATGCTTCAATGGCGTTGCCACGCCTCCGTCCACGCCTATCGACCAGTTAGATCCAAAATTAGTAGACTTCAAAGCCTCTTGTGCCTGTGCCGAAATAATTGATCCGGCAACTGCTACCAATACTAAAAATTTTTTCATTTTTCAATTATTTTGTTGAAACATTCAAGCTTGCGCATATCGGTTATTGACGCATAGCCCTTAATTTTTCTCTTGACCGCAACGTGTACGTATCTTGTTCCGGTCACACTCTCTAACGCCCCTTCCGTCATGTTGGTTGACGCTGCCGCTCCATTATTACATTTTTTTCAGAATACTCCCTATCCATTTATCGGCTATTTACTAATTTTGCATTTCATTAGCATATGAAACATTTAATACGAAACATACTGATTTGTGCATTTTGTGGCTGCAATGCCCACATATCGGCACAAAACGTCGACCCCGACTCAACCATAACCGATTCAGTAACGCTCGACGGCGTTGAAGTAGTTTCCCGACCGTCAGGAACAAAAAAACTTCGTGGAATAGCCGGCAATGCCGAAATAATAACTTCGGGCGAACTGTTACGCGCCGCATGCTGCAACCTTGGCGAAAGCTTCACCACCAACCCGTCGGTAGATGTGAGCTACAACGACGCGGCAACCGGAGCAAGGCAGATAAAGCTGCTCGGACTGTCGGGCACCTACGTGCAGATGCTTACGGAAAACATCCCTAATTTCAGAGGCTCGGCAATGCCCTATGGATTGGGGTATCTGGCCGGCCCGTGGATTCAATCGATACAGGTGTCGAAAGGTGCAAGCTCGGTCAAAAACGGCTACGAATCGATCACCGGACAGATCAACGTGGAGATGAAGAAGCCGCAGGCCGATCAAGAGGTGGCGGCAAACGCGTATGCCGACTTTAAAGGCAAGGTGGAACTTAATGCCAACGCCAACGTGCTCATCAACAAACGGCTGTCGACGGTCCTGCTGCTACATGGCGAAAATGCGTTCAAAGCGCATGACGAAAATGGCGACTCGTTTCTCGACATGCCGCGCGTCAGGCAAGTGGCGGCAATGAATCGCTGGGCCTGGATGGGCAATAATTATGTGTTTCAGGCCGGCATAAAATACATTGACGAGAACCGCCGGAGCGGCCAGTCGGAACACCATATGCAAAATGCCGGGATGGAGCCTTACAAAATAACTATCGACACAAAGCGATGGGAAGCATTTACCAAAAACGCCTTCATATTCGACAAGGAGAACGACGGCAACATTGCGCTGATATTGTCGGGATCGCACAATAAGCAGAATGCCGCTTACGGCCACAAGCTGTATGCGGTTGACCAGGCCAACATATATTCGTCGCTCATGTTCGAGCGCAAATGGAATTCGACGCACGGATTGTCGACGGGTCTCAGCTTCAATTACGATCATTACGACCAGTCGCTGCGGCTGACGCACGACGTGGACGCAACGCCCGACAAATCGAAAGAGATAGAAAGCGTAGGCGGAGCTTATGCACAATACACGTTCGACTACGACCGCAAGCTGCTTGCCATGTGCGGCATACGCTACGATTACAGCTCACTGTTCGGATCGATGGTTACGCCACGCGTACACATAAGGTGGAACGTGGTCAACGCTCTTTCGCTGCACGCATCGTCGGGCCGAGGCTACCGCACGCCGCACGTCATGGCCGAGAACAATTATCTGCTGGCCTCATCGCGCAAAATAATAATAGACGACAACATACGTCAAGAGGATGCATGGAACACAGGCATCGGAGCCTCGTCGACTTTCTATCCGGCCAACAGACCGCTGACCTTGAGCGCCGAATATTATTACACCGATTTCAGGCATCAGATGCTCACTGACATCGACTCCGATCCGCATGCCGTACATTTCAAGAATCTCGACGGAAAATCTTTCTCGCACTCGGTGCAGTTTGAACTGAACTACGAATGCTTCGACGATTTCAACTTCACCGGCGCATGCCGATACACCGACGTGAAAGCCGACTACGGAAAGGGCCTCGTAGCGAAACCGCTCACCGGCCACTGGAAAGGGCTGGCATCGGTATCATATGCCCCGATGATGGGCATATGGCAATTTGACATAACCTGCTCCATTACCGGCGGCGGACGAATGCCGGAGCCCTACACACTGCCCGACGGACAGCTGTCATGGGAAAGACGTTACAGTACGTTTGCCGGACTAAACGCTCAGATAACGCGCAACTTCCGCCACTGGAGCATATACGTAGGTGGCGAAAACTTTACGGGATATCATCAAAAACGCCCCATAATATGCGCCGACAATCCATGGACCGACAATTTTGACGCCACGATGGTATATGCGCCCATACACGGTGCAATAGTCTATGCCGGCATCAGATACACGTGGAACAGATATTAACCGCATCATCATAGTTTAACACAAAAACGCTTCAACATAATGACACTACATAAAAACATAATAAGAGCCATCATAATGGCGTCGGCTTTATCGGTTTCGGTATTCACGGCAAAAAGCGAAGAAGGCATAAAAGAAGAAGGCATAAAAGCGGTGCCGGCCTACGACTTTTTGCACTCGATAGGCGCGTGCGTGCACATACAGCACGGACAGGATGCATCGCGCATAGCACCGCTGCTTCGATACGTGGGCATACGAAACGTTCGCGATGCCGCCGATCGAAATTACGACATGTCGGGCTTGCTGCTGCTCAACAAGGAGGCCGGCGTAAAAGTAGTGATAGGCCCGGGGAGCGGAGCACGGCACGATGACCTTGAAGCTACCATAAAAATGGCGCGTGAACTGCACGATGCCGGTGCGTTGCTTGCCATCGAAGGGCCAAACGAGCCGAACAATTTCGGCGGCCTGACATACGAGGGAGTGGCCGGCGGACGTGAATTGTCATGGATTCCGGTGGCCAAGTTTCAACGCGACCTTTATGCCCGAGTCAAGAATGACGCGGAGCTGAAACATTATGCCGTTTACGGAGTGAGCGAAACGGGGGCACAAACCGACAACTGCGGATTGCAGTTTCTTGAGATACCCGACGGAGCCGGAACTTTGATGCCCGACGGAACAAAATATGCCGATTTTGCCAACGTTCACAACTACATGTATCACCCAAGCTGGACAGGCGCCCCGCACGACAATCAGGTGTGGAACGCGGCCGACCCCGGACAAGCCTGCCGTGCCGACGGCCTACATGGCAACTGCGGCAAAACGTGGCTCAAAAAATTTGACGGTTACTCGGAGGCCGAATTGGCCACGCTGCCAAGAGTCACCACCGAAACAGGCTCGATAGTAGGGTCATGGGAAGGGGCGATAACCGAACACGTGCAAGGATGCAACTATCTGAATCTGTTTCTTTCGCAATACAAGCGCGGATGGGATAAGACATTCATCTACGAATTTATCGACGACCCCGACGGAGCTTTTGGATTTTATGAGTCGGATTATGAAACGAAGCGCAAATCGGCCGACTACATGCATAACTTCACCGCCATACTCAACGATGCGAAACCGCGAAAAAACACCGCAAAACTCAAATACTCGTATCTCGAGCCTCTGCCCGAAACGGTACACGACCTTCTGCTGCAAAAAAGCGACGGCTCTCTATGGCTTGTGATATGGGGCGAAAAAGTGAACGGAAGCGAGACGGTAACGCTCTCGGTGCCTAAAGGCATCAAGAAAGTTTCGGTCTACGATCCGACCGTCGACACCGACCCGACTTCAACGGCAAAGCTTACCGGCGACCGCACCGTCAAGCTTTCGATAAGCGACCATCCGATACTCATAAATTTACTAAAATAACACGCCGGCGTGTCCATATTTTATGTAATTTTGTCGTTAAACCATATTTATGTATGAAAATATGAGAAGATTAGTTTCAATGGCGGCTTTTGCCGTAATAGCTCTGGGCGCATTGGCGGGAAAACCCGTAAAGGCATTCTTTACCGTAACGCCAAAAATGTCATGTGCCAATTGCGAAGCCAAGATAAAGAAAAATCTACGTTACGAAAAGGGCATAAAGTCAATCGTTACGTCGCTCGACGATCAGATTGTGACCATAACGTACGATGACGAAAAGACCAATCCGCAAAACATAATCAAAGGGTTCAAAAAGATTGGCTATACTGCCGTAATTGCCGACGAAAAAGCTGCCGCCGATTGTAAAAAATCGAAAAAATCAGACTGCAAGGGCAAGCAATGTCCCGACACGAAGAAAAAGTGAACGGATCGTTGCAAGCACATCCTCGTTTGGTAAATCTGCCGGTTATAGCCGATCCGCGTGGGAATCTGACTTTCATTCAAAACGACTCGCTGAGTGGATTTGACATAAAGGCCGTCGGGTGGCATGACCGCGCCGGCGTTGAAAGGCATTCGGACTACGGCGCCGCAAGGATGATAATAGCTCTTAACGGGAGTGCCGACATCGACGTACATTCGGCAGACGGAGCAGGACAGCATTTTCATCTCGAAACGCCCGCGACGGGATTGTTCATCCCCGAACGATTCACGCACGGCATCGAAAATTCAAGCAGAGACGCATCATTTGCAGTGATAAAGTGGACCGACAGACGTACCGAAAAAGCACCGGTAGTCAAAACTCACGTCGAAGCCCATCGAAGCGCATCGGTCAATGATTGCCGCATAATAGACATGTCGGAAACGGCCATCGACAATGAGTCGCCTTCCATTCCGTTCGAAATAGCCCGCATTTATTACATCTATCATATGCCGGAATATGCAGAACGTGGCGGACATTCGCATTTCGAAGAACAACGCATCATGACGGCCGCTGCCGGGAGCTTTGACGTAAAGGTTTTTGACGGTATGGAATGGCGAACGTTTCATCTGTCGTCGCCCGACAAAGCGCTTTTCGTTCCGCCCGGAATATGGCGGGTGGTCGATAATTTCGCGCGGGGTAGCATTTGCCTGGCCATGTGCAACAACATTTTCAGCGAATCGGATTACGTGCGAAGCTTCAAGCAATTTGAGCATTTATCGGCTCATAAAGAGAATAACTTAACAACGTTGTAGTCAACAAATGATATGAAACACTATACGTTTCTTGACCTGGGCATAGTCAACGAGCCTTACTTTGCCGAGCTGTCCGAGGCGGCAAGCAGAGTAATTGAAAGCGGCCGATACATTGGCGGCCGCGAGGTCGATTGCTTTGAGGAAAACATTGCTTCGGCATGCGATGCTCCGATGGCGATAGGCACGAGCAACGGCCTCGATGCGTTGAGGCTGATACTGCTCGGCTATAAGGAGCTGCGGATGCTCAAGGACGGAGACGAGGTGATAGTGCCGGCAAATTCATTCATAGCATCGGCGCTTGCCGTAGCGCACTGCGGACTTAAGCCGGTATTTGCCGAGCCGGACTACGACCTGATGGTGATGACGGGGCGCTCTATGGAACCATTTGTCAGCGACCGCACACGCGCCATAATGCCCGTCGACCTGTATGGGCGCGTGGCATGGGATGACGATATGGCAAAGATTGTATCACGCCATAACTTGCTGGTGATTGAAGATGCCGCACAGGCAATAGGCGCGAGGTCGCCCGTCAAGGGTCTTTTCGGCAGTCACAAGGCCGGAGCGCTCGGACATGCCGGAGCGTTCAGTTTTTACCCCACAAAAAATATCGGCGCGCTCGGCGACGCAGGCGCCGTGATAACGCACGATGCCCGATTGGCCGAAACCATAAGAGCGCTCGCAAACTATGGACGTTCGCCCAAAAGCGACAGCTACGACTATCGGGGATTCAATTGTCGGCTCGACCCCATTCAGGCCGCTTTATTGAACGTGAAGTTGAAATACTTGCAACGCGAGAATGCCGACAGATTCGCGCGCGCCACGGCTTACAACAACACCATACATCACCCAATGGTGAAAACGCCTTTGATCACGGCTTACGTAAACGACTGCGTATGGCATCAGTACGTGATACGGTGTGAGCGTCGCGACGACTTGCGAAAATGGTTGTCCGACAATGGCGTGGAATCGGCCATTCACTATTCGTCGCCCCTACACCGCTCGCCGTGCATGGCTGAATATGCCACACATCCGCTCCCCGTTTCTGAACGTCTTGCCAACGAGGTGATAAGCCTGCCGATAGCTTCAGGCACGTCGGTAAAGGATGCTTCTGACATAGGGCGCATAATAAATGAGTTTAAATAATCTTCAATTCCCGGATACAACGCAATGGCACGCAAACGCAAATCATCAAAGCCGCTGTCGCTGATCGTGTTGCTGATAATAGTGGCCGTGGTCAGCTTCATCGAAAGGAAAAACGACGATGGCAAAAATCATTACATACAAAGCTCGGTCGACGAACTGATGACCGTGGCAATGCCCTCGGACATAAATCATACGCCGCTCAACTACAAGGGGATGAACATATCGTTCAACCAACGGCTGCACATACCGAACTGGGCGGCATGGGAATTGACCCGCAACGAAACGTCGGGCGAAGTTCCACGATGGAACAAGTTCATGGCCGACGAATCGGTGGCGGGAAGCGCCGATCCTTACGATTACAACTACACAGGTTACGATCGAGGCCATATGGCTCCGGCGGGAGACATGAAATGGGATTCGACGGCCATGAAGCAAACTTTTTATATGACCAACATCTGTCCGCAAGCTAAATCGCTGAACACCGGAGCGTGGAAACGCCTCGAAGAAAAGTGCCGCGTTTGGGCCGACGCCGACAGTGCCATTATAGTGATATGTGGGCCGGTGCCGACCGACAGCCTGACCGAATTTTTGGGCGATTCGAGAGTTGCCGTGCCAAAGCGCTTCTTCAAAGTCATATTGTCGCCGTTTGCAAATCCGCCAAGAGCCATCGGGTTCGTGATGCCAAATGCAAAAGTGCGCGGCGGACTCCAAGAGGCCGCAATGAGCGTGGATGAAGTGGAAAGGATTACCGGTTACGACTTTTTCAGCGCACTGCCCGACGACATAGAAAACGAAGTAGAATCAAAAAACGATTTTCATTTATGGAGCACTCTACGATGACAAACGACGATACCATTTGTGCCATTTCGACGCCTCCCGGCACGGGGGGAATTGCGGTGATACGCGTAAGCGGACCGAAAGCCATAACGATATGCGACACCATATGGCACGGGAAAAGGCTGTCGGAAACGCCTTCGCACAACGCCCGATACGGCATCATCGTCGACCCCGTCAATGGCGAACTCGACAGGGGCCTCGCGACGGTATTTCGCGCGCCCAACTCGTTTACGGGCGAAGATGTGGTGGAGCTCTCCGTGCATGGATCGAAATGGATTCAGAATGAACTGGTGCAACTGCTCATAAAGCAGGGATGCCGTATGGCCACCGAAGGCGAGTTTACGCGACGTGCCTTCTCGTCCGGACGCATCGACCTCGTAGAAGCCGAGGCAATAGCCGACATGATAGCATCGTCGTCGAGAGCTTCGCACCACATAGCCGTAAGCCAAATGCGTGGCGACCTTTCAAACCGCCTGGTAGATATGCGCGAAAAATTGATAGAACTCGCTTCGCTACTCGAGCTTGAGCTCGATTTTTCGGAGGAAGATGTGGAATTCGCCTCTCGCGACAAGCTACTCGCACTCGCCCGGCAAACCATGGACATGATGACAAAACTGACGTCAACCTTCTCAACGGGCTCGGCGCTGAAAGATGGCGTTCCGGTCGCCATAGTGGGCGAAACGAATGCTGGAAAGTCGACGCTGCTCAACAAGCTACTCCACGAGGAACGCGCAATAGTAAGCGACATACACGGCACTACACGCGACACCATCGAGGACACCATCGAAATAGACGGAACCTTGTTCCGCTTTATAGATACCGCCGGATTGCGCGACACCGCAGACCCGATAGAAACGATCGGCATACAACGTGCTCACGAAAAAATACGCCTGGCCCGAATAATATTATGGGTAATTGATCCGACATCGACAACCGATCCGGCTCAAACCGCAGCCGACATTACATCGTGTATGGCTACCGATGCCAAGCTCATAGCCGTCATAAACAAATGCGACCTGGACGCTCCCGACATCACACCTGAACTAACGAATCTCTTACCCGGAGAATCAAAAACGATAAGAATATCCGCATCGCAAAATCAAGGACTCGACCACCTGCGAACGCTGATAGTCGATGCCGCCGGATTTGCGCGCGCGCACCCCGGAGAAATCATGCTCACCAACCTGCGTCACTTCGAAGCGCTGACAAACGCCACGCAATCGATTGCGCGCGTGATCACCGGCCTGCAAACAGGACTATCGGGCGACTTCATAGCCCAGGATTTGCGCGAAACGCTCCATTACATCGGCGAGATAACCGGCTCCATCACCACCCCGCAAATACTCTCCACCATCTTCTCGCGCTTCTGCATCGGCAAGTAGCTAATTGATACAAAAGCAGTTAAAATACTAATAATGACCAATAACGCCTGAAATCCAGGCGTTATTTTTTTCGCCAAATCGGGCATTTCACGGGCTTTTTTAGCCGTTTATGTATCTTTTTTCGCTTTCTCTTTTGTACGTCATCCCATTTTCCGAGGTGTGGACGATTATGTCACACACTGACACTGGGTGTTACGCCATGACACATTTTTAACAGAATTAACTCAAAAATGAGAATATGAGCAGTACAATTGAATTTCAAAAAGTCTGTGAATTTTGCGGGGCATCATTCACAGCACGCAAGAGCTCGACACGTTATTGCAGCAAGCGATGCTCCGAGCATGCCTACAAACAGCGAAAGAGAGAAGAACATGTAGCATCCACACAAAAGACATTCGATGCAAAAACAACAGAAGCTGAGGAAACCCTCTCGTTTTTGTCCCCTCGCCAATGTGCAAGGTTGATAGGTGTCTCGACCAGGACACTTTACCGATATTTGGAAAGAGGATCGATCCCCTGTGTGCAATTCTCAGGTAAGACTTTCATAAGTCGGGCTGTTCTCGATGAGATGTTCAAATCTTCTTCCCCTTACATCAAACGAGAGACTAAAGCCAGTGAACCCATCACCGAATTCTATACCTCAAAAGAGGTGCTGGAAAAATTCGGTATAGGTAACAGCTGGCTGTATAAGATGGCGAGCAAGCACAACATCCCTAAGACGGTCTCCCGAGGAAAGACGCTCTGGAGCAAGAAGCACATCGACCGTATCTTCGGCAAACCGGTAGAGGAAGTGGTCAATAAAGATGAGTGGTACACGGTCGATGAAGTCTGCATTAAGTTCGGCATGAAAAAGGAGGCCCTGTATCGCTTGGTCTCTGAGTCGAAAATCACAAAGCAAAAAGTCCGGAACATTGTCTATTATTTCCGGCAGGAAGTTGATGCCGCAATGGGTATAAATCCTGAATTGGCTAATGAATACTATTCAATTCAGGAGGCAATGGGTGCTTATGGCATGACACGGGACCAAATATCATACTATGTCCGTACATATAAGGTACCTCGAATCTACCGTGACAACAGAGTATATATCGAGCGTGCAGGTCTCGATAAAGTCCTTGGAATTCCTAAAATTGAATAAAAACTGGTGCATAAGCATAGCTGCACCGCACCGCAATGGTGCACCGCTTGATTTTCAATTAGTTTTGCAGCAATTTCAAAATCAAATAACAAACAATAAGTAATAACAATGAGAAAGAACACCGTACCATCAGTAAATGTGCGCACGGCGAAAATGACGAAAGGAAGACTTTCAGTCTATCTGGATTTTTATCCGGCTGTACGCAATCCCCAAACCAACAGGAACACTCGACGCGAGTATCTGGGTTTCTATATCTATGAGAATCCGACAACCCAGTTCCAGAAGGAGTATAATGAGTCGATACTCAACCGTGCGGAACTGATACGTTGCCGCCGTCAGGAGCAACTTATCAACAGTGAATTCGGATTTCTTGACCGCGAGACTCCGAAACTCGACTTC
>JAGATN010000001.1 GCA_017621225.1 Muribaculaceae bacterium
CGAAGGAATTGAGAGGATTTGTCAAGTAGATTTTTGATATTTATGAAGGAGTTATGGGGTGCCATAATGACTGAATAAATATCAACAAGATGCTGACAAAGACCTCAATGACATGACAAAATAAATTTTTAAACAGTTTCTAAAATCCCTTAAGTCATAAATAAACATATTTTTCATAATGAATAAGAAACATTTGCTTTTTAGTTTTTGCGCCCTGCTATGCGCCGGATACTCGTCGGCCGACATAATCAAGGTTGAAAACTTTTATCACAACGGGCCGTATCCCATTGCCATGCCGATACAATTTGACAGTACCGACGTGCAGTCAAAGAAGTTCGAAATTAAAGATGTAATCACCAATCATTTCGCCCCCTCGCTAAAAACGGCCAACCAAATTGCAGTAACCGGAACCGCTCCGGGCCATGATGGCTCATACGCCCTGCATCGCCTCAGTTTCAACATCGAAAACTCGACATACGCTACCGCCAAGCTCAACATTTCGGGCCTCGAAAACCACAAGGCATACCTCGATGGCGCACCGGTGGCCGGCGAACTCAAGCTCAAGCCTGCCACGCATACCATAAGCATCGATTACATTGCCGACGGAACTCCCTCCGACAGCCTTAAAGTAAGTCTCGAGACCGACGACGCGAAGCTCATATCGCTCAGAAACGATGGTAAGAGAGTGCTCACGCTCGCCGACATAATGCACGGCAAACGTATCTCGTCGACATCCACGTCGCCCGACGGAAAATGGGCAATCGTTGTATATTACAACTCACTGAAAGACGGACAAGCCGACTGGAGCGCAAAACTATACTCCACAGCCGACGGTAGAGTGGTAGGAAACCCCTCATATGCCGCACGCTGGATGCCCAAATCAAACAAATATTACTATACCCGCCGCACGGCCGAGGGAATAGAACTCGTTACCGTCGACCCCGCCACTGGCAACGAAACCGTAATGGCCGAGAAAATTCCGTCAGGACAATTTACAATGTCGCCCGACGAATCATATCTGATATACACCACATATAAGTCGGGACCTGCCGAAGACCTCAATGGAGTGTATCAGATACTCACGCCAAACGATCGCCAGCCGGGATGGCGAAACCGCTCGTCGCTGGCAAAATACGACCTGTCGACCGGATTCATGTCGCCCATAACGTTCGGGCACCACAACACCATGCTCAGCGACATATCGCCCGACGCCACGAAACTACTCGTAATGACGTCGTACGACCGACTCACCGAGCGCCCCACCACGCTGTTTTCGCTTTACCTCGTCGACTTGGCGTCGATGAAGGCCGAAGCGCTCGTAACCGACGACGGATTCATACAGAGCGCTCAATTCTCGCCCGACGGAACGAAGATATTGATCACCGGATCGCCCGAAGCGCTCGGATCGATCGGCAAAAACGTTCCCGAAGGACGCACCCCGAGCATGTATGACATACAGCTGTACTCAATGAATCTGGCCGACAAAAAGATCACGCCGCTCACCAAGAATTTCAACCCGAGCATATCGAGCGTGGCATGGAACAACGCCGACAACCGCATATATTTCACGGCCGACAACCGCGACATGATAAGCTTCTACCGCCTCAACCCGGCCGATGGGAAGATTACGCAAATCGACATGCCAGAAGATCTCGTAAAAGGATTTTCGCTGCCGTCGACGGGCAACACCATGACATGGATCGGACAAGGCGCATCGGCACCCGATGCCTTCTACGTGATGAACACCAAAAACCTCAAGAGCACCGAAATCGACCGCCCGTTGAGCCAGCAGATAGCCGACGTAGAGTTGGGCCGTTGCGAAGCATGGAACTTCGTCAACGAACGCGGCGACACCATCTATGGCCGATACTACCTCCCCGCCAACTTCGACGAGACCAAGAAATATCCCCTGATAGTAAACTATTACGGCGGATGCACCCCCACCGCGCGCAACTTCGAGTCACGCTATCCGCATCACGTCTATGCCGCCAACGGCTACGTGGTTTACGTGATAGAGCCGAGCGGCGCCGCCGGATTCGGTCAGGAATTTTCGAGCCGTCACGTGAATACGGCCGGAAAGGGCGTGGCCGACGACATCATCGAAGGTACGAAGAAATTCTGCGCGCAGCACCCCTACGTCAACGACAAGAAGATAGGCTGCATCGGAGCATCGTATGGCGGCTTCATGACGCAATACCTGCAAACCGTTACCGACATATTTGCGGCAGCCATATCGCACGCCGGCATCAGCGACCACACAAGCTATTGGGGCGAAGGCTACTGGGGCTTCTCTTACAGCGAAACGTCGATGGCCAACAGCTACCCGTGGAGCGATCAGGAGTTATACGTAAAGCAGAGTCCGCTATACAATGCCGACAAAATCAACACTCCGCTGCTGTTCCTGCATGGCGACAAAGACAACAACGTGCCCGTGGGAGAGAGCATACAGATGTTTACCGCGCTTAAGCTTCTCGGCAAGGAAACAGCCTTCGTGGCCGTGGCCAATCAAGACCACCACATACTCGACTACGACAAGCGCATAAAATGGCAAGACACCATCTTCGCCTGGTTTGCCAAATGGCTTCAGGACAATCCGAAATGGTGGGATGAAATGTACCCCGAAAAATCTCTATAAAAAATATCATAACAACGATGAGAAAATTTTCACTAACCACCGCTGCCGCTATATGTATGTTTGCAGCCACCACACCTTCATGCTCAGGGCCCGACAAGCGTGTCAATCCCTTCATGGAATCGTATGACACTCCGTTCAACATTCCGCCGTTCGACAAAATCACTTACGACGACTACATGCCGGCCATAAAGGAAGGCATAGCCCAACGCAACAAAGAAATCGAAGCCATCGTAAGCAATCCCGAAACGCCCGATTTCAACAACACCATTCTGGCAATGGAAAAATCAGGCAACCTGCTTTCGCGCGTAATGCTTGTGTTTTCAAGCCTCGACGAAACCGATTCGTCGCCCGAGATGGTAAAGATATCGGAAGAAGCATATCCTCTTTACTCTCAGAACAACGACGAGATAATGATGAACGACAGCTTGTTCCAGAGAGTGAAATATGTCTACGACCATCGCGAGGAGATGGGCCTGAAGCCCTACGAACAGCGTGCCGTCGAGGAATCGTACAAGCAATTCGTACGCAACGGCGCTTTGCTTTCGGAAGCCGACAAGGAAGCGTTGAAAAAGTGCAATACGGAGCTTACCGACCTCTATCTGCAATTCAACAAGAATCTGCTCGACGACACCAATGCATTCGAATTGGTGGTTGACGACGAATCGCAACTATCGGGCATACCCGCTTCAAACATTGCCATGGCTGCCGAAGAAGCCAAGACTCGCGGCAAAGAAGGAAAATGGGTGTTCACGCTCCACGCGCCTTCGCGCTTACCGCTGTTGCAATATGCCGACAATCGCGAACTGCGTCAGAAGATGTACGAAGGCTACACCACCCTCGCATCGAAAGGCGAACACAACAATCAGCCGATTATCAACAAAATACTTAAAGTGCGTGCCCAAAAGGCAAAATTGCTCGGATATCCCGACTACGGATCGTACATGACTGCCAACGTAATGGCCAAGACGGTTGAAAATGCCGAAAATTTGCTTATGAACATCTGGACTCCGGCCATTGCGCGCGTAAAAGAAGAAGTGGCCGAAATGCAGGCTCTGTCCAATAAAGAAGGCAACGACTTCAAGATTGCGCCGTGGGATTACTACTATTATGCCGAAAAAGTGCGCAAGGACAAATATAACCTCGACGAAAACGAAGTACGCGAATATTTCGCCCTCGACAATGTGCGCAAAGGCATATTCACTATGGCTGAACGACTTTATGGCGTAACGTTTACCGAACTTCCCGACGCGCCCAAATACAACCCCGAAGTGAAGGTTTATGAAGTGAAGGACACCGCCGGCAACCACGTGGCCGTATTCATGACCGACTATTTCCCGCGCGCATCAAAGCGTCAGGGTGCATGGATGAGCGAATTCCAGGGTGCATTCGAAGATGCCGACGGCACTTCGCAGCGTCCGATAGTGTACAACGTCGGCAACTTCTCGAAACCGACAGGCGACACTCCCGCATTGCTGACTCTCGACGAAGTGGAAACGATGTTCCACGAATTCGGACATGGCTTGCACGGAATGCTCACCCGCGCAAAACTTCGCAGCCAGGCCGGAACGAACGTCGACCGCGATTTCGTCGAACTGCCTTCGCAGATTCATGAACACTGGGCTCTCGAACCCGAATTGCTCAAGGAATACGCATTCAATTACAAGACGGGCGAAGTAATCCCCGATTCGCTGATTGCAAAACTCAACGCCGCTTCCACCCACAATCAAGGCTTCACTACCACCGAGCTCGTGGGCGCCGCCCTGCTCGACCTCCAGTATGGCAAGCTTAATCCTACCGACGACATCGACGTCGAGGCATTCGAACGCTCGGTAGTCGAAAAATTGGCCATGCCGTCAGAAGTGACATTCCGCTATCGCAGCCCCTACTTCCGTCACATATTCGGTAGCGACGGCTATGCATCGGGCTACTACACTTACCTGTGGGCCGAAGTGCTTGACAGCGACGGATTCGAATTATTCAAGGAAAAGGGAATCTTCGATCCTGAAACGGCTAAATCGTTCAAGGAAAACGTACTCGAAGCCGGCGGAAGCGCCGACCCGATGGAACTATACGTAAAATTCCGTGGTCACGAGCCTGAAGTGGGCGCACTGCTCCGCAACAGAGGACTCGCCAACTAATCACAAATCGGAAGGAGCCATGTATTGTCCTTTGCCCTCGGTACGTTTACCGTACGCCACGGCATGATTCGGACAAACATGGTAACAAGCCAGACACATTGCGCACTCACGCCCCCATTCAGGGCGTGAGTGTTTCATTTCAATGTTGTTCAACGGACAAATACGAGCGCATTTCGAACACCCTACGCAAGCGTCGGTAGCCTTAAACCGGCCGGGGTTCATCTCATATTTGACGAATAGAGGATATATCACCTTAGTCTTGATCCACGCAATCGATCCCGGCACCACGTCGTCGATGCATCGTCCGCCGGCAATGTCGCGCGCCACGGCATCGATACGCGCCACGGCTGCTTCAAGCTTCGACTGCTCAACGCGAGGCGAATCGACATCAAAGCCGGGCAACGACACGTAGTTATTGGGCATCTGCACCGAGTGCGACGATACCCCTTTCCAGCCACGCGCGGCCAAGTCGCCGCGCCACATGGCGTTGGCAAGCCCTATGTCGTCGCCGCAACTGCACACCATATGGTGCGGAACGTCGCAGTCGAGCTGCACCCTGCCCATGAACCGGCGCACCACCGGAGGCACGCCCCATGAGTATATGGGAAATACCCATACGATACGCTCGGCATCGGTTACGTGGCAGTGCGCGAGAGTCAAAGCGTTTATTTCGAGCATCGGTTCGTCAAGCTTATCGGAAAGCCTCTTTGCCACCAAGCGGCTGTTTCCCGTGCCTGAAAACCAAAATATCATCTTATGGTCACTTGGGTTGCGCCAAATCCATACTCACGGAACGAAGCGTCCTGAACGTCGTGCCCCTTGTATCGGTGCGTCAGCTCCTTCATCAAAGCCTGACGCAGCACGCCTTCGCCCTTACCGTGTATGAACACTATTTTTTGGCCATGATTGTTGATATTGGCATCCATAACCTTCATGAATTCGTCGACCTGAAGATTCAGCATATCGGCGTTCGACATACCGGCCGTAGTGTCAACCAGCTCATTTATGTGCAGATCCACCTCAATTATGCCGTTCTCCTTCGGCACGTGCTTCTTTTTACGCTTTACAACCGGACGGCGTATCTGACGGTCAGCGTTTTTCTTTTTTCGAAGCGCATCTTCCAGGCGGCCGCTGTCTATCACCATTGCCCGCTGCGGTATGTCGTTTTTAACTATCTCTATGGCTATGACAGGTTTGTCGAAATACACGTTTTCACGAAAGCAATGGAGCTTGAAAAACTTCGTGACGTCGAGACGATTTTCAACCAATACGGGCGTTTTCAAATCGAACTCCTTATCGCGCTTAAAAGCTATGTACTGCACGGCCACGCGATCCATCATGTTTAAATCCTCGCGAAGCACCTCGCCTATGAAAATCTGGATGTTAGGCTCCACTATGCCGGCATATCGGGTAATCCATCCGCCGTTGTCGGCGCGCGTCATATAAGTGAAATAAAGATAGTAGTTCGAATCGTTCACCACATAAGCGTCAAACGTAGTGGTGGTAAGATGTTTCAGCTCAACGGGCTCATAAGCCAGCACCACGTTGAGCTTCTCGCCTTCGGGGGTCTCCATCACATCGTCGTCCGACTCCTGAACGGGTTCGCTTATCACGGTCGATTGAACCGGCTGTTGCTTCGAAGAAGCCTTCGACGCTTTCGCCTCCGACGCTCCGGCCGACGCCACCACTACGCATTCGCGCAGAAGAACCGGCGTTTCGAATCCGTCATCGTCAACATAGGCCATGTTACCCTCTATGCGCGTAATTCGGCCGCCACCCACTGCATTCAGGTAGCGTACCGTATCTCCTATCTGTGCCATATATACTTTGTTCGTCGTTACTATTATACGTTATTTTTAATACTATACAATTTTGGATATGGTAACGTTCAGTCAACAGTCCGGCAACCGGTGCGACGTATGTCATCGATTATCTTTACAAGATACTGTCCGTAACCGTTTTTAAGCATCGGCTGCGCCAGCTCCCTGAGCTTTTGCTCGGTTATCCACCCTTGTCTGAACGCTATGCCTTCGAGGCATGCAATCTTCAACCCCTGACGTTTTTCAAGCACCTCGACGTATATCGAAGCGTCGGAAAGCGAATCGTGCGTTCCGGTGTCGAGCCACGCAAACCCTCGTCCGAGCATCTGCACCTTAAGCATCGACTGCTCGAGATAATGCTGATTGACGGTAGCTATTTCAAGTTCGCCTCGTGCCGAAGGCTTTATGCCGACAGCCACGTCGACCACGCTGTTGGGATAGAAATACAATCCCACCACGGCATAGTTCGACTTTGGATGCAGAGGCTTCTCCTCTATCGACAAACAGTTTCCGTTTCCGTCGAACTCGGCCACGCCATACCGTTCGGGATCATTGACCCAATATGCAAAAACCGAAGCCTTGCCCTCCTCCTCAACCGTCCGGGCGGCTTCGCGAAGCATTCCCGAAAATCCGGCACCGTGAAATATGTTGTCGCCGAGCACCAGACATACCGAATCGTCACCGATGAATTCACGACCTATTATGAATGCCTGGGCCAATCCGTCGGGCGAGGGTTGCTCCGCATACGAAAAACGCACGCCGAAGTCCGATCCGTCGCCAAGCAGGCGCTTGAACGAAGGCAGGTCGTTGGGAGTGGATATGATAAGTATGTCGCGTATGCCGGCAAGCATCAACGTCGATATGGGGTAATATACCATCGGCTTGTCATATATGGGGAGCAACTGCTTGCTTATTCCTTTGGTTATGGGATAGAGGCGCGTACCGCTTCCACCGGCCAATACGATTCCTTTCATAATGTTGTTGTCAGGGTTTATTCAAACATCCCCCCGGACGCACAGTGCGTGACCGGAGGGATATTCATTGTTCGTATTTTATTTTTTCAAATCTTTAAGCAGGGTCTCGACGGCCACTCGCAACTGATCGTCCTCGCCCTTGACTATCGTTGCCGGATCGTTGGCAACCTTGATGTCGGGTTCGAGCTGCTGATTTTCGAGATAGGTTCCGTCGGGGATGCGCATGCCAGTAACGGGGATGCCGAATACAAGAGAAGGATCCTGCATCGTAACCCAGTTTACGCTGGTCATGGTGCCGGGCACCGGCATGCCCACGAGCTTGCCGAGATTAAGGTGCTTGTACACCCACGGTGTACCGTGCGCATTGCTGTAATTGGCTTCGCATATCAGCATTATGCTCGGCTTGTTCCATCGACGCGATGGCATTTGCGAGGTTTCCACGCCGTGAACGTCCTGCGTAATGTATGCCTTGCCGCTAAACAGCACTTCGATGTCCTCATGAAGTCGGCCGCCGCCGTTCCATCGGGTATCGATGACGATTCCATCGCGATCAATGTATTCGCCGAGAATCTTTGAATATATCTTACGATAGCTTGCATCGTCCATCGACTTGATGTGAACGTAACCGAGGCGACCGTTCGACCAACGATCCACATCGGCCGCGCGCTGCTTCACCCATCGGTCGTAGAGCAGCGTGTTGAGCGTGCCTGCCGATATGGGAAGGGTTACTTCTTCGAAACGTTCGCCGGATGCCGGATCATATACCGAAACGAGTGTCTTCTTGCGGGTTATGCCATTGAGGGCAATGCTTACGTCGGCATCATTACCTATCTCGGTGCCATTGATCTTTTCGATTATCATTCCGGCCTTGACCTTGGAGTCGGCCTTGTCAAACGGGCCGCGCTCCACCACTTCGGCTATCTTCAATCCCTTTCCGTCGTAGCTCAAATCGTAAAGCAATCCGAGCGAAGCGGTAAGTTCGTTCGCGCCGGGACCGTAATATCTACCGCCGGTATGCGACACGTTGAGTTCGCCGAGCAATTCGCTCAACAATTCGGCGAAGTCGTAGTTATTGTTTATGTGCGGCAAGAATTTCTTGTAGTCCTCATACATCTTCTCCCACTTCACGCCATGAAGGTCGGGGCGATAGAAACGTTCCTTTTCTTCGTTGTACACGAAACGCAGCATGTATTCACGCTCCTTCTCCGGATCGAGCTTCATAGAGGCCGAAAGGGGTATGTCCTTAAGCACGCGGTCCGACTTGGGATCATATTTTTTCACTGTCGATCCGAGCAAGAAGATGTTGCCGTCCTTGTCAAGTTCCATGTCCATGCCTCCGGCATTGAGCTTGTTGACCAGGCGCACGTCACCTTTGCGCAAATTCACCTTCCACATGTCATAACCGCGTTCCACGGCCGAGAGGTAATACAGATTCTCGCCATCCTTGGTCAGTATGGCCGAAGCTATGTTCGATGAATTTGGGGTGAGTCTGACGGTACGTTCCTCAAGGTTGGTAAGGTCAAACTTCAGTTCATTATCTTTTTTATCAGCCTGTTCGGTCTTCTTATCATCGGCTTTCTTGTCAGCGTCCTTCTTGTCCGTGGCTTTGTCGTTGGCACCGGCTTTCTTGCGCGATTTTTCAACTTCTTTATAAAGCTCATAATCTTCTTCGCTCAGACGGAAGCGATCGTATGCGTCCTGGTTGAGGAATGTAATCATGACGTCGTACATGGAGCCCCATGAAGCATGGTTACGCATGCCATAGCGTTCCGAAGCAAAGAGTATGGCATTTCCGTCCATCACCCATTTTGCGCCCTCGTCAAAATAGCCGGTAGCCGTGATTTTGGTAAGTTCACCGTTGTCAACATTTATTATGGCCACGTCGCCGTAAGGCTGATGTTTCAGCTCGGTATAGTTTATGGCTATCCACTTGCTGTCGGGCGACCAGTTGGAGCTGAAGCCCTTAGTGCGCGAAGCCACGGTGCTGCCGTCGGTCAGCTGCTTGATTTTTCCGCTTTCGAGATCCTTCACCATGAGCTTGGTGCGATCCTCGACATAAGCAAGTTTCTTGCCGTCGGGCGAAAGAGAGGGCGAATTGCGGTCAACGCCGTCGGCCTTGAACAGCGGAGTTTCTTCGATAAGAGTTGCGTTTGAGAAATTGGGATCTTCGTCGCGCACAATCTTTGCCTTGTAGATGTTGTATTTTCCATCGCGCAGCGACGTATATATCAACGTGCGGTTGTCGCCGCCCCATATGACGTCCGATTCGCCCTCGGGGGTGTGAGTAACCTGCTTGGTCGAACTGTGGTCGATGGAACGCACGAACACTTCGCCACGAGCCACGAATGCCAACTGCTTTCCGTCGGGCGAAACGGCCACGTCGCCGCCGCCACGCACAGCTATGTTGTCAACTTCGTTTTCGTCATCGTTCACCACGCTTATTTTCACCTTTTTGGGCGATTCGGCACCACGTTTGGTGTATATTTCGCCGTCGTAGGTAAATGCAAGCGTGCCGTCGGCGCCCTGCGAAAGGAATCGAACGGGATGAGTGTTGTAATTTGTAACCTGACTTACCTTTTCGGGATTTGACAAGTCGAACGAATACACGTTAAACGTGCCACCGTTGCGCTCACTCAATATATACACCGTCTTTCCGTCGGGCGACACCACCGGATTGCGGTCTTCGCCGGGACGATCGGTAAGATTCACGTGCTTCCCGGTCTTGATGTCATACATCCATATGTCGCTCGTCACCGACGAGGTGTGGTGCTTGCGGAAACGATCCTCGAGGCCTTTTATGTCCTCATACAGGAATGCATTGCCACCCGGCGTAAAGTTCACCATATTGGCCGGGGTGCCTATCACCTGAGTGGTCTTGCCGCCCGACACGGGCACCTGATAAAGTTCGGTAAGGCGTCCTGACGGGAAAGCGGCGCTCGTTGCCGGATCCTGTATGGCCGCGCTGAACAGCACGTTTTTACCGTCGGGGCTGAATGCTTCGGGCACTTCGGAAGCGGAGTTAAAAGTGAGTCGCGTAGCCGCGCCGCCGGTCGACGGCATTATGAATATGTCGCTGCCTCCGTTACGGTCACTGGCAAAAGCTATGCTCTTGCCGTCGGGCGACCATATGGGCACGCTCTCATACGATGGTTGCGAAGTAAGGCGCACGGCCATGCCTCCGGTCGACGGCACCTTGTATATGTCGCCTTTATAGGTAAAGGCTATCTCCTTACCGTCGGGCGATATCTTGACATCTCTCAGCCACATCGGAGTGACGGTCTGTGCCGACACGCCAAACGCGGTCAATGCCATCAAAGCAAAAAATGTTTTTTTCATCGAATATATGTGTTAAATTACTATTTGCACGAATCATCTGACGGTCAACCCGTTACTGAGCCTTATTTTCGGCAAGAGGATTTATCTTCACCCCTATCGAACGGTTTTTAATGTTAGGAGTACCGCTATACAGCACCTGGCCCGAGCCCGCGCCATTTACCGACAGCGTAGTAGTGGCATTGCATCCTATCGAGCCGGTGCCCCACAGACTGCATTTGGTTTCATCTGCCACCAACTCATCGGCCTGTATGTGTCCGGTGCCGGTGCATGACAATTTTGCACGTTCGCATTTTCCATACACTATCACGTTGCCGTTGCCGGTATCGATCGACGCCTCTACCTGAGTGGCCTCTACGTAACGCACCACCAGGCGGCCGTTGCCTATCTGACGGGCCTTGAACTTGGGGCCCTGGGCCACGTTGAGCACCCTTACCGTCGAGTCGCCGGCATTTTCTATGAACGTAAGATAGGTGGAATATACTGTTATCTTGGGCAGATTGGTACGCTTTTTATCGTCCGTAGCCAGCTGTATTTCAAGTTTATTTTTGTTTGGCACGAACATCACGGTCGATGCCACGTCGGGAGTGGAATAGAAAACCGCCTTGCCGGCCGAGTCGGGCACGCATTTATAGTCAACATTGATGCCGTCGACCACTTTCAATTCACTAAACTCCTTTACGTCTATTTCATAGCGAGTAGGCTGCTGTGCCGTAGCGTATGCGGCGGCAAGTAACAGCGATAGAGATAAAATGCACTTTTTCATATTCATATACGTGAAGCTATTATGTTTTTTCATTTTAATGTCGGTAATATGTCATGCTCTATGTCCGAAAGTATCTTGTCGAGTTCGGAATATGTCGAAGCACGGAGCATGGCTATGCGGGTTTCGCGGAAATGCGGAATGCCCTTGAACAGGGGCGATGCCGCGAGATGCCTGCGGATGTGAAGTATGCCGCGATACTCGTCGATTCGGTCGATGCTCTCGCGTATCTGGCGGCGCAACAGGGCAAACTTCACGCTGTCGGCAATCGGCTCGGCAGGCTTTCCGTATCGCACCATCGACTTTATGTCGTGAAACACCCATGGAGCGCCAATCGAGGCGCGCCCCACCATTATGCCGTCGACTCCGTAACGGTCAAATGCCTCAACGGCCTTTTCGGGCGTGGTTATGTCGCCGTTTCCTATCACCGGAATTTTGAGTCGCGGATTCTCCTTCACCTTTGCTATCATGCTCCAGTCGGCCTCGCCGGTGTACATCTGCGACCGCGTGCGCCCGTGGACAGTTATGGCCTGTATGCCGCAGTCCTGAAGCTGCTCGGCCAATTCCACTATTATGCGGCTGTCATGATCCCAGCCCAAACGCGTTTTCACCGTCACCGGCACGTTTACCGCCTTCACCACCGCACTCGTTATGGCCAACATTTTAGGAATGTCGCGGAGCATGCCCGCTCCGGCACCCTTTCCGGCCACTTTTTTCACCGGACATCCGAAATTAATGTCGAGTATGTCGGGGTTGGCGGCCTCGACTATCTTTGCGGCTTCGACCATCGGCTCCACCTCACGGCCATAAATCTGTATGGCGGTGGGTCGCTCCGCCTCGTCTATCACGAGCTTTCGGGTAGTGGCCGCTATGTTGCGTATCAAAGCGTCGGCCGATACGAATTCGGTATACGTCATGTCGGCTCCCTGCTCCTTGCATATGAGACGAAACGACTTGTCCGTGACATCCTCCATCGGAGCCAGCATCACGGGCCTTTCACCAAGATCGATATTGCCTATTTTCATTTAACGTACAGTAGTGTTCTATAAAAGCATGAAGTTAACCATTCTATTCGACATACGACGAAACATTTCCCCAAAAATCGAGTCGCAAACCACCCTACAATAGGCTACGGCAGCCGCATTTAACCGCATTTAACTAATGCATCACCTCACAAGGCGCGACGACAGCCTCCGGCCGTCGAAATCGTAGGTGGTAAGCCAGGCTCCATTGCGTGCCGTAAACGTGTCAACGCCCATCGACACTATTTCGCCGATTTCACTCACTTCAAACGACTTTTGCTTTCGGTTTCGCGTATTATAAAGATTGTATTTCGAATCTGACCTCAACATGTAATATCCCGCCGAGAAGCATTGAAGCGTACCATTGACTTTGGGAAACGACCCTATTCGTCGGTTTTTCGAATCGTACATCACGTATGTGGTGCCCGACAGGCGTATGTCGGCCACCGACGGCCCGGCGGCCATTGCCGCAATTGGCACGAGCAGCGTCATCAGCCATATGCATGCCGACAGCCTCACCACTTTAACCGATCGTAAAACCTCAACCACTCTCATCGTAGCATAGTTACTTATCCGAGCGTCAGAACCGAGCAACCCGACGGAGCCAGCATGGCACCCGCCTTAAGCATTTCATCGCCGGTAATGGCCATAATACGTTCAATGGTCTCTTGCGGGTCGTTAACATGGCCACGGTAAAGCAGGCTGCGCCCCATGCCGGTGGCCATCTGTTCGTGGTTTTCCGACGCCACGGCGAGCTGCCCTATATATTGCCTCTTGGCGCGCTCGAGCAGTCGCGGCGATATTCCGTCGTTGGCAATGCGGTTCAATATGTCGCTCACTATCCGTCGACATTTCTTAACGTCGGAGTGGTCACACCCGAAATATATGGTAAACAATCCGCAGTCGGAATATGCGACCGTCGACGCGTCGACGGTATATACGAGCCCGCGCTTTTCGCGAAGCGCCACATTGAGCAGCGAATTCATTCCCGGGCCGCCTATTATGTTTGTCAGCAACGACACGGCATATCTCAACGGATCGCCCATTCCTCCTATGCGCGCGCCCATCAACGTGTGCGATTGGTGACAATCGAGACTCAGATATTCGTCGAACGGAGCAAGCACCGGCGGCTCGGAGCGATTCACGGGCGAACGCCGCGACTCCATGTCGCGAAAATATCGGCTTACCACTCTCTCGACGTCCGACAGCTTCGACGGGCCGAAATAGAAGAAAGCCATGTCGCCCGGCACGAACCATTCCGACAGGTATTCCCGACATATGTCCGAGGTGAGCCCCGACAGCGACTCCACCGTGCCAAGTATGTTATGCCCCAGCGAGGAGCCGGCAAATATCCGGTCGTCGAATTCATCGAACACGGCATCGGCCGGCGAGTCGAGATACGAATTTATTTCATCGGTCACCACTTCGCGCTCCCGCTCCAACTCCGCCGCCGGAAACACCGACGACGACACGAGATCCGATATCAGCTCCACGGCACGGGCAAGATGCCCTTTGGGGAAACAAGAATACACCACGGTTTCCTCCTTCGAGGTATAGGCGTTCAACTCGCCGCCAACGCTCTCCATGCGGTTGACTATATGGTATGAGCGGCGGTGCGAGGTACCCTTGAATATGGTATGTTCGACAAAATGGGCCAACCCCTCTCGTCCGGGAGCTTCGTCGCGGCTGCCGACGTTGATCGACAGGCCGCAATATTCCACGTTTCCGGCGCACGAATAATGCACGGCACGCAGGCCATTTGGCAAACTGAAATAGTTGATCGTATCATTCATAAGCACTCGCAAAAGTACAAAAATATTGCGAATGCCACCGTGCAAAGTTGCATTCGCAATACTTAATAAATTCAAAAATCGGACTTAGCCAAACAGGCTTTATGCAATCATTGATGTCCCGAAGTAGCCACCGAACGGTCTATTTTGGCAACGAGACCCTGAAGCACCTTGCCCGGGCCGAGTTCCACGAATTCGGTAGCGCCGTCGGCTATCATATTCTGAACACTCTTAGTCCAACGCACCGGAGCGGTAAGCTGAGCCACGAGATTGGCCTTTATTTCGGCGGGATCGGTGTGAGGCTTTGCGTCCACATTCTGATAAACGGGACATACGGGAGCAGAGAAGTTGGTGTGCTCAATGGCTTCGGCGAGTTCCGCGCGAGCCGGCTCCATGCAGGGCGAGTGGAACGCACCTCCCACGGGGAGCTTCAGCGCGCGCTTTGCACCTGCGGCGAGAAGCTGCTGGCAAGCGGCATCGATGGCTTCGTTTTCGCCTGAAATAACGAGCTGACCGGGGCAGTTGTAGTTTGCACATACCACAACGCCATCTATTCCGGCGCATATTTCTTCAACTTTTTCGTCGGGGAGAGCCAATACGGCAGCCATGGTCGACGGCTTCAATTCGCAAGCCTTCTGCATTGCCTGGGCGCGTGCCGACACCAAACGCAATCCGTCCTCAAACGATAACGCACCGGCAGCCACCAGAGCCGAAAATTCGCCAAGCGAATGTCCTGCCACCATATCGGGTTTGAATTCTTCGCCAAGAGTCTTAGCCAAAATCACCGAGTGAAGGAATATGGCGGGCTGAGTTACCTTTGTCTGCTTCAGGTCTTCGGCTGTACCTTCAAACATTATGTCGGTAATGCGGAATCCCAAAATATCATTGGCCTTCTCAAACATTTCATGAGCTACGGGATCATTGTCGTATAGACTTTTGCCCATACCCACGAACTGAGCCCCCTGTCCGGGGAATACAAATGCTTTCATATCGCTAAAAAAATGTGGATAATGGTTATAAAAGGCTACAAAGGTAAGATTTTTTTCGCATACGGCATGTCATATTGGATAAAATTCGTACCTTTACGCCTCAATTCATAAAAAAACACAGAAATGATAAATATGATACCCGCATTTTTCAATCTTGGTACTGGTGAAATCATAATTATAGTATTCGTCATATTGCTTCTTTTCGGAGGCCGCAAAATTCCCGAACTGATGAAGGGACTCGGTAAGGGCGTGCGTAGCTTCAAGCAAGGTATGAGCGACATCACCGACGAGCTCAACGCTCCCGTCGACGACGACGCGCCCAAAGGAAAATCAAGCGACGCAAAGAAGGATTAAAATCCGCCTCAACGCACTATAACCCCTTTCGATCCTTATGGAGAAAGACACTGACAGTAGGAGAGAGTCATTGATTGAAATGGGATTTTGGGATCACGTGGAAGCCCTGCGAGGGGTGCTTTTACGTGCCGGGGTAACAATATTGGTATTTACCATCGGCTTTTTCATTGCCATGCCCTGGATATTCGACAACGTGATTCTTGCCCCTTGCAGGGCTAATTTCCCGTTATACGAACTGTTCGCATCGCTGTCGGCGAACATACCTTTTGTACCCGATTTTTCAAACGAAGGTTTCGGCGTAGAGCTAATCAACATTCAGCTTGCGTCGCAATTCTTCATACATATGTCAACCTCGTTCTGGCTGGCCGTAGTATTTGCATTTCCACTTATAATATATCTATTGTGGGGCTTCGTGGCCCCCGGATTGTATAGCGGCGAAAAGCGTGGCATAAAGCGCGCGTTTTTCTTCGGCAACACCATGTTTTTCTTCGGAGTGGCCGTAGGTTACTTCATCGTGTTTCCGCTCACGCTCCGCTTTTTGGCCGAATACAAGGTCAGCGAAATGGTGCCAAACCAAATTTCGCTCGATTCCTATATGGACAATTTCCTTGTGCTCATACTGGTGATGGGCATAATATTCGAATTGCCGCTACTGGCCTGGATATTGGGTAGCATCGGAATGCTTACGCGCGACTTCTTCAGAAAGTATCGCCGCCACGCCATAGCCGCGCTGCTCGTACTGGCAGCGGTGGTGACGCCTACCGGCGACCCGTTCACATTGATGGTGGTGTTCCTGCCCATATACGGTTTGTGGGAAATGAGCGCATATCTCGTGCCGGAGCGAAAGGATGACGACGATGACGACGACGATCCCGAACCGGTGCATGAAGGCGAAGGCGAACGCAACGAGCTGTACATACCCACCTACCATCCGTCGGCGGTAAACGACGAACCGGCAAAGGAGGATACTCCTGAAACAAATCCTGAATAAGAAATTCACGCCGTTTCAGCGCGAGTGACAAATGCAGTCGGGCGAGTCGCACTCGCGCAACGTGCCGTTGACCGTGACGTGGCGCGTGGCCATCTTTCCGATCGTCGACATCTCGTGCGACACGAGCAATATGGTGCGGTTCGACACCAACGACGATATTATTTCATATATGCGATACTCAAAGCGCTTGTCGATGTAGCTCAACGGCTCGTCGAGCACCAATATGTCGGGATTGAGCACCAAAGCCCTCGCCAAAAGCGTGCGCTGCAATTGTCCGCCCGACAATCGGCCGATGCTTTGCGACGCGAAGTTTTCCATGCCCACGAGCTGCAACATCTCCTCGGTGCGCTGCGCCATTTCTTTGGAGCTCATATCCTTTTTGCCTATAAGCCCCGAAGCAATCACCTCGCGAACCGATATCGGGAAGCCCGAATCTATCACATTTTTCTGCGGCAAATAGCCGAACTTGAGGTTTGCGCCCTCCTTACCGCCGTCAAGGTGCTGCACCTTGCCCGACGTCGGTTTCAGCAACCTCAATATCAGCCTCAGCAGCGTAGACTTTCCGCCGCCGTTAGGGCCCGAAATTGCAACGAAATCATTGCGATCGACCGTGAAGTTAATGTCATGCAATATCTCTTTCCTGTCGCGCACAAACGACACATCGGTAAGACGTATCACCGTATCACTTGTTTTCGGCTCCATTTTCAGCTATTTCAGTGGCTATTTTGATTAATTGTCCCTCCCAGTCGTAATCGAGCAGATTTATCGCTACCGACTTCGCATCGGTTTGCTGAAGCACCGGCGAGGCTTTCCCCTCGTCAATGTCGCTTTGCGTGAAGAATATGCTCGTTTCATATTGGCGTGCGTCATCTATTTTGCTCGAAAGCGACTTCACCGACATCTCTTTGTTTTCCGATCCGAGCGACACCTGCTTCAATCCGTAGTCGCGGGCAAAATAGCTTAACGACGGATGCCACACCATGAACGATGCGCCCTGCTTATCGGCCAGCATATCGGATATTGCCCGGTCAAGCGAGTCGAGATGAGTCGAAAATCTGCGGAAATTTTCGGCATAATATTCTTTATTGTCGGGATCGAGTTTCACTACCGCCTCATACATGTTGCGGCCTATTATGACGGCATTTTTCACGGAGCTCCACACGTGCGGGTCGACGTCGCCGTGCGCGTGGTCGTGGCCGTGGTGATGATCCTCGTCATAGTGCATATGGGTGCCTTCAAGCAATTTTATGCCGGCCGAAGTGTCCACCGACATTATCGAGGGATGCGATTCAAGCACTTTTTCGACCACGGCATCCTCAAATGCCAACCGGCCGATGCGAAAGTATGCATCGCTTTCCGACACCGATTTCATGACCGACATCGGAGGGTCGAAATTTTCGGGATTCGCCCCGGCAGGCATGAACGTGACCACATTAATTTTGTCGCCTGCTATCTTATCCAATATGTATCGCTGCGGCTCTATGCTGACGGTCACCGTCGGCCTCGGGTCGGACTTCTCAGCTTTATGGCCGCACGATGCTAAAGCGGCACAACACACTACCACTACTGCTATTCGTTTCAACGTAATCATAACTCTTATTTATCATTCTACCTAATCGGTAACTCCATACACATGCCTATGCATTGTCGCGGCGGCCCGTTCGAGGTCGACCGCCTCCGGATTGCTCATAAGCACCAGCTTGACCGAGGGCAAGCCGGGCGAATAAGGTGGCTGAACATATTCATATCCGTGATGAGCCACGAATCCGTGACGTTCGTAAAATCGCACTCGGCGCTCCGCTTCGGCCGACGTGTCGACAGACTCCACTTCAAGTACCACGGGGCAACGGTCCATGGAGCCAACGAACAAGTCGATGGCCTTCGAGCCTATGCCGTAATTGCGCATCGACCCGTCAACGGCAAAATGCTCCACGTACACGAATCCGTCAAAACGCCACCATGATATAAATCCGGCAACTTTGCCCTCAAATAATATCAGCGACACGTGAAATGGCGACGATTCATCGGCTTGCAAAGTTTCGATGGACTCCCAGGGTCGTCGCTCCTCCGGGGGAAATGACGCCATGTATATGCATTTCACTTCTTCGGGAAGACATGCCCCCGCTTCGACCAATCTGATTCGGCCATGCTTTTCATCGAGTCCGAGCCGACGCACCGCGAACGCAAAAACGACAACGCCCGCCACTGCGCCCAACGAATCGGCCACGAAATCATACCAATCGGCCGAACGGCCCGCATCCATGGCACCTTGAGCCACTTCGACGGCACCGCCCGTCAAAGCCGACAAAAAAGCCATGACCGCCAGAGCGCTACGCGAAATCTTTATTTTGGCATAATCGCCTTTCGATCGGCCATAATCAAACGCCAATGCCATCGACAAGACGGCAAACATAATGAAATGCACCAATTTGTCGAACCCCGGGAATAGCTGAATGTCATTATCGCCCAACGGTTTAGGCACAAGCGTAGCATATGCTATCAATGCTACTACAAGTATCGTCACAAGTGCCGGAGGCCATTTCATTACCAATCGAATAATCTTTTTTATTCCGTTCATAATACAAAATTATGAAAAATAATGCCACAAATATAGATAGGATGAAAATAAAAAGTCATAATTTTGCATTTATATATTTAAATGTCAGTAGTCAGTTAGGATTTATGTCTAAAAAACCGCAATTTGCCTCTAAATTGGGCTTAATTGCCGCGACCGTAGGATCGGCTGTGGGATTAGGCAACATTTGGCGTTTCCCGGCCGAAGTCCAAGCAAATGGAGGTGCCGCATTCTTAGTTTTATACGTAGTTTGTGTGTTTTTAGTGGGAATACCGGTAATGGTAACAGAATTTTCGCTCGGTCGTGCCGGACAAAGCGATGCCGTGGGCGCATTCAAAAACCTCGGAGCCAAACGCGCGTGGTGGAGCGTCGGCGCATTCGCCATACTTGCAAGCTATTTCATATTATGGTTTTACATGGTGGTGGCCGGATGGACGTTCGAGTACCTTTGGCAATCCATTACGGGCGGACTGTATGCACACCCCGACGGAGTGGAAGCATCGGCAAGCCTGTTTAAATCGAAGATGCAGGAATTCATAGTCGACGGATGGAATCCGCTCATCAACACCTACGTGGTCATATTCATAAACATGGTCATACTGATAATCGGGGTGCAGAAAGGCATCGAACGACTGTCGAACCTGCTGATGCCGCTCCTGTTCCTGATACTTCTGATATTCTGCGGCGTATCGCTCACCATGCCCGATGCGTCGGAAGGACTGAAATTCTTTCTAAAACCCGACATTTCAAAAATCACGCCGTCGGTGGCCATCAATGCATTGGGGCAGGCATTCTTTTCGCTGAGTCTCGGCATGGGCATCCTGATAACGTACTCAGCCTACTTTCCAAAGAAAGTCAACCTCACGCGAACGGCTTGCACCGTGTCGATGCTCGATTTGGTAGTGGCCATACTCATGGGCCTGATAATATTTCCCGCCGTCACGAGCTTCAATCTCGAAGGCGAAAGCCTCGCCGGAGCCACATTGGTGTTCGTAACGCTCCCCGAAGTGTTTTCACGTATGGGAGGAACGCAAATATGGTCGACGCTGTTTTTCCTCTTGCTTTTCGTGGCTGCACTGACCTCCACCATAAGCATAGCCGAAGTGTCGGTGGCATTCGTGCGCGACAGATTCAATGCATCGCGACTGAAAGCCTGCTTGGTAGTGATGTTGCCGGTATTGGCGTTCAGCACGTTGTGTTCGCTTTCGCAAGGCGTGTTGAGCCATTACAAGATATTGGGGATGAACCTGTTTGACTTCCTCGACACCATGGCCACCAACATAATGCTGCCCATAGTGTCGATATTGATGTGCGTATATATGGGATGGTTTGCGCCAAAGGGATTGATGATGAAACAGCTTTCAAACGACAACACCCTGTCATCGCGCACATTCTCGGTAATAATATTCATAGTGCGATATGTAGCTCCATTGCTTATTGCACTCGTCCTGATATCGGGATTCATAAAATGAAACAACGGTTCACCACCGGCGAAAAACGGGGTCTGATACTGCTTTTGTCGGCTCTGCTCATAGTGCTGACGATAATAGCCGTCACATCAGGCCGTTTCGGCAATGCCAATGCCGACATGACCGAACCACCGACCGACGAGCACATGCAAATGCAGGGGGCCGACGCAGTTCGCCAACTCGACACGAAGCCCGACACCACCAAACAGAAGTCGCGCAAAAAGCGAAAGAAGGCGGCCAAGAAGCCTGAATCGACCCCGGAGCCGCAACGGCAGCGTGAATACCTTGACGAAACCGTCAACTGAAATTAAAAATTCATCGAAACCAATCATTTTCATATGAGCAACGACCTTAAACCACCGACATCGAGAGCCCAATTCGCCACAAAGATAGGAGCCATAGCCACTACCGTAGGCTCGGCCGTGGGGCTCGGAAACATTTGGCGATTTCCATACGAAGCAGGCGCGCACGGAGGCGGAGCATTCATGCTTTGCTATCTGTTTTTCATATTTTCCATAGGCATTCCGGTGATATGCGCTGAATTCATACTCGGCCGAGGCACGCGCAGCAACATTTTCGGCGCCTATCGCAAGCTATCGCCTAACGGCAAATGGTATCTTGCCGGCTACATAGGCATCGTGGCATCGATAATGATACTGAGCTTCTATTCGGTGGTGGCAGGCTGGACGGTAGAATATTTCGTGCAGTCGGCAATCGGTGCGCTCGACCTCCCCTCGCAGCAGCACTATCACACCCACTTCGATGAATTCAGCACAGGCAACTGGCGACCGATGATATGGACGCTCATATTCCTGGCCATGAACTTCGTCATACTGATGCGCGGCGTAACAAAAGGAATCGAAAAGGCATCAAACGTGCTGATGCCGATGCTGTTCATACTATTGCTGATATTCTGCATCAACTCCCTGACCCTCGACAAGGCGTCGGAAGGAGTATATTTCCTCTTGCACCCCGACTTTTCAAAGATCGATTCAACCGTTTTGCTCGGCGCCTTGGGGCAAGCATTCTTTTCACTAAGCCTGGGGCTCGGATGCATGATGACGTATGCATCGTATTTCAACGACAAGACGCGGCTCGGGCGGAGCGCCACCATGACGGCCATACTCGACACCATAGTGGCCGTACTTTCGGGCATAATCATTTTTCCGGCAGTGTTCACCTTCGGAGTGTCGCCCACGGCCGGCCCTACGCTCGTTTTCGAAGTATTACCCTCTATATTCCACAAATTGCCGGGCGGCGTAATATGGTCGACGCTGTTTTTCCTGCTGCTGTTCATGGCATCGCTGTCGTCAACCATATCTATGAGCGAAATATCAATAGCCTTTTTCACCGAGGAGAAAAAGATGTCGCGACGCAAGGCCACGATACTCAACACCGTCATAGCCATGGTGTTGGGTTCGCTGTGCGCTTTAAGTTTCGGATGCCTCGGCGATTTCAAGATATTCGGCATGACATTTTTCAGCCTGTTTGACTACGTGTCGTCAAACATATTGCTGCCCACCGGCGGTCTCATCGTATCGATTTTTGCAGGCTGGGTAATCGACAAAAAGTTGCTGCGCGACCAGATGACAAACAACGGCTCGTTCCGGTTTAAGGCATTATGGCTCATTACATTTTGCCTGCGATACGTGGCTCCGACAGGCATAACGCTCGTATTTCTCGACTCCATAGGTTTGATTTAACGCGCCCTTTATCGATGCTTTTGCCCGTTTTGTTGTTAATTTGGCATTTAATAACTAATTTTGCGCGTCATTTAACCATACCAACTAACTATGGAACGTAAAGTAAGAGTACGATTTGCCCCGTCGCCCACGGGACCATTGCATATAGGCGGTGTGCGCACCGCTCTTTATAATTACCTTTTCGCGCACCAGCATGGCGGCGACATGATACTCCGCATCGAAGACACCGACTCTCGTCGTTTTGTTCCCGGAGCCGAGGAGTACATCAACGAGGCCCTCGCGTGGCTCGGCATAAAGATTGACGAGGGGGTGAAAGAAGGCGGCCCCTTCGGCCCTTACAAACAGAGCCAGCGACGCGACATATACCGCGAATATACCGATAAGTTGCTCAAGGCCGGCAAGGCTTACATAGCGTTCGACACCCCCGAGGAATTGGAAGCCGCGCGCGCAGCAACCCCCAATTTCCAGTACGACGCATCCACCCGCCTGGGCATGCGCAACTCTTTGTCGCTCGACAAAGCCGAAGTCGACCGACTGATCAGCGAAGGCACTCCCTACGTGGTGCGATTTAAAATAGAGCCCGGACGCGACGTTGAGGTCAACGACCTGATAAGAGGTAAGGTGACCATCAACTCGTCGGTTCTCGACGACAAGGTCCTGTACAAAAGCGCCGACGACCTGCCCACATACCACTTGGCCAACATTGTCGACGACCACCTGATGGAAGTGAGCCACGTGATACGAGGTGAAGAATGGCTTCCCTCCGCGCCGCTCCACGTACTGCTTTACGAAGCATTCGGATGGGCCGATACGATGCCATCGTTCGTGCATCTGCCCCTGCTGCTCAAGCCCGACGGAAAGGGCAAACTCAGCAAACGCGATGGCGACCGACTCGGATTTCCGGTGTTCCCGCTCGAATGGCATGACCCCAAGAGCGGAGAGACTTCGTCAGGATATCGCGAAGCAGGCTATCTGCCCGAGGCCGTGATCAATTTCCTCGCACTCCTCGGATGGAATCCCGGCGACGACTCCGAAATAATGTCGATGGACGAATTATGCCACAAATTCTCGCTCGACCACTGCTCGAAAGCCGGCGCAAAATTCGACTTCGAAAAAGGAAAATGGTTCAACCATAAATATCTGCAAGAGACTCCCGATGCACAGCTTGCCGAAATGTTCAAGCCGGTGCTCGAACAAAACGGCGTAAACCCCGCCGACTATACCGATGAATACATCACTCGTGTGGTATCGCTCGTGAAAGGACGCATCAATTTCGTTAGCGACCTATGGGATCAGGCTAAATTCTTCTTCAAGGCACCCGACACATACGAGGAAAAATCGGTAAAGAAACGCTGGTCGGACGAAACGCCCCGCATCATGGCCGAGCTGATCGAAGTGCTCAAGTCGCTCACCGATTTCTCAAGCGCGGCCGCCGAAAAAACGGTTCTCGACTGGATAGTGGAAAAGGGATACCACATGGGCAACGTGATGAATGCCTTCCGCCTCACGGTGGTGGGAGAATGCAAAGGCCCGCATATGTTCGACATCACCGAACTCATTGGCCGAGAAGAAACCATACGACGCATACAGGCCGGAATCGACAACATAAAGAAACCCTGTTGACACATCAAAATATGCCGTGCGTAGCTCCGACGACAGTCTGCGCACGGTATTTTTCCATACCTCCATTTCCCACCCCTGCCATAAATGAACGCCCTATACAATACCGGCATATACCTTTTCAGACTCGGAGCCAAAGCCATTTCGGGCCGCAACGTAAAAGCTGCCAAGATGCTTGCCGGCCAAGAGCGCACTGAAGATGTGCTAAAAGAAAAAATAGTACCCGGACGGAAATATATTTGGATTCACGCCTCATCGCTCGGCGAGTTCGAACAGGGACGTCCGCTGATTGAGCGCATAAAGCAGTCGTATCCCGACACCGGCATAGCGCTTACATTCTTTTCGCCGTCAGGCTACGAAGTGCGCCACAATTACAAAGGTGCCGACATAGTGTGCTATCTGCCGTTCGACACTCCCGGACGAGTGAAACGTTTCCTGGACTTGCTAAAGCCTTCAATGGCAATATTCGTGAAATACGAATTCTGGGGAAACTATCTGCACGAACTTAAGCGCCGCAACATACCCACATATCTCATTTCGGCCATTTTCCGCGACAGCCAGCCGTTTTTCAAATGGTGGGGAGGAATGTTTCGCGGCATGCTCGGGTGTTACGACACCATTTTCGTTCAGGACGCCGACTCTCAGCGCCGCCTGAATGGGATAGGAGTAACCAACGTGGTAGTGGCGGGCGACACTCGCTTCGATCGCGTGACCGACATATTGAAGACAACCGTCAACATTCCCGCCGTCGACAAGCTGAAAGCCTCGTCGACATTCACGTTCATAGCCGGTAGCAGTTGGGAGGCCGACGAAGATATATACATACCGTGGCTCAACTCGCACAAAGAGGTTAAGGCCATCATAGCGCCGCACGAATTCAACGACAGCCGCATCGCGGCTCTGCGTCAGCGCATCGACGGGCCTACATTGCTGATGTCGGAAATTGAAAACGCATCCGACCAACAAATTTCCGAGGCAAAAGCATTGATAGTCGATTGCTTCGGATTGCTTGCCTCGCTATACAGATATGCCGATTTGGCTTACATAGGGGGCGGTTTCGGCGAAGGAATACACAACATTAATGAAGCAGCCGTCTACGACATCCCGGTCATGTTCGGACCCAAGCACAGCAAATTCAAGGAAGCGCGCGACCTGATAGCCATTGGCGGTGCATTCGAGATAACCGATTGCGACTCGTTGCGCTCAACGGCCGATTCATTTCTCACCGACCGCGAAAAGCTGTTGGCTTGCGGACATAAGGCAGGCGAATACATACGCAGCAACATAGGCGCGTCGGACAAGGTGTTCAAGTGCATATTCGCATAAGCTTCACTTCACCAGCGGCACCACATACAATTGCGCATTCTCGTATCGAACGACCTTGACGGCCGTTCCCGACTCTATGTATCCGCGCTGCGACACGGCATCGTACTCGTTGCCCTCTATCGTTATTTTGCCCGACGGATGCATGTCGGTAACGGTGACGGCCTCAGCGCCTACCAATGCCGACAGCGACGCATCGACAGCTATGTAACCATCTTCCACTCGCTGTGAGTGATGCAACTCCGAACGATTGGTGATGAATTTCGGGCCGAAGCGCGACGTCAGGAACAGTATTCCACCGATGGCGGCCACCGTGGCCAAAAGCATTGTCAAACAAGCTTTCCACACAGCCGAGAAGTCATAATCGAATTCATCGGGCGAGAAGCTGAAATTCTCGAGCAGGCCTATGAATACGGCGGCAACCATCATCAGCGCCCCGGCTATTCCCGTGATTCCGAATCCCGGTATCACGAATATTTCAAGCAGAAGCAATATCAATCCGGCCAGGAACAGCAGCACTATCCAGCTGCTTACTATGCCGGTGAGATACAACGGCATGAAGTAGAGCAGAGCCGCCACTATCGCGGCAACGGAGGGGAATCCCATGCCGGGCGTCTGCAATTCGAAATATATGCCGCCCATTATTATCATTATCAATATGGCCTGTACGCCCGTCGACATAAGGAATCCCATGAACGTGTCGACCCACGTAGGCTCATACTTGATGATGCGATAGTCATTTACGTCAAGAGCCGAAAGCACCTCCGACACCGACTCGGCCTTACCGTCGGCATAGCCCCATTTAATGGCTTCGTCGGGCGTAAACGTGAGCACCTTCGTCGAGTCGATAAGGCCATCGACCACCACGCGGCTATCGACCATCGCTTCCGCTATCAACGGATCTCGGCGCCATTGCCACGTAGAGTCGGCGTTCTTATACTTGCCGTGACGCTCGGCCGTGGCGCGCATCATAGCGCGCATATACGACTGATATTTATCGGGCATCGCGGCACCGTCGGCACCATTCACCACCGTGGCCGCTCCCATGCTTCCGTCGGGGCGCATATACACCGTGTCGCAGGCCAAGGCGATGAGCGCGCCCGCCGACGCAGCATTGTTGTCGACAAATGCCACCGTTGGTATGGTGGAATGCAACAACGCCGTGCGTATCGAATCGGCATACACCACCTCACCGCCATACGTGTTAAGATGCAGCAGCACCATGTCGGCTTTTGCCTCCGAAGCTTCATTCAGGGCTTGCCGCGTATGATGCCACGACGTGGCCCCTATCTCGTCATTTATCTGAAACAGGTACACCGACTTCTTCTCGGCATAGCCCGACAACGCGCTTATAAGCATCGCAACGAAAACAGTCAATCGAATCATCATATTCATTCAAACTTTTTTATTTTTAACCTTTTTACGGCCAACGCCCTTGCGTATCCACGACGGCACCATGAATGCGCCTATGGCAAGATATACGTAATACGATATGATTCGCCAGAATATGGCTATGACCAAAGCCACCGACACATCGTGAATCATATCGCCATAATAATTGGCAAACAACCATTCGCTCAACCCGCTGCCGCCGGGCGTGGGGCTGATGGTAAGCAGCGTCCACACCACGAACTGTCGCGCGAACACGACCGATTGCGAGGCACCCGCAGCAAATCCCCAAAACAGGGCATTGACCACGAGATAGCGGCATACCCAGGTGAACACCGTGGCACACATGGCGTTGCACCACCATGAAAACGGGCGCAACCGCAAGTCGCGGCTCGCCACCTCCATATTGTCGGCAAGCTCCACTATCTTGTCGGCCCAGCGCCTCAACAGCCGCCATTTCGAGAATGCCACCAAGGCGCGCCGCACGGCATGAGGCTTCTTGAAAATGCCGAGATAGAGCAATGCCGTCCACAGGCAAATGCCGGCGTATACTATCCAGAACGCGGCCCTTATGCCAACGGTAAACGTCTTATTGTCGGCAGTGAAGCCGAATATCACCCCATATGGCACGGCAAGCATGACCAACGGACACGCCAATACGAAGAACAATTCGTCGAGAAACAGCGTACTCATCATTATCGTGGTGCCTCGCCCGAGCGCGATGCCCTCGCGATTCATGAACACCATACTGAGCGCGCTGCCGCCCGCCGTCGTAGGCGTTATGGCCGACGTAAACTCACACAGCATAGTCACCTTTATCGACTGTTTCCACGACAAATCCCTATCGGTCATCACCCTGAATCGCCAGACAAGACCGGCTTCACGACCGGCCATGCATATCCAGGCCAGGACGAGCGCAAGCACTGTATGCATGCTCCACGGTATGCGCGCCCACTGATCGGCATCAAATTCGCGCACAAACAGCCATGCCACTACCCCAAGACCGATGGCCACGGGTATCATGGTTTTAAAGAGCAAGGAATTTGTTCGATTCATAGTCAATGCCGATGCGTTATGGGCTACAAAGATAGCATTCTATTTGACACCAACCAATTTGCCGAATAACAAAAAAATGCTTTAGCAATGTTATTTTTCCTCTCTAAACGTCGGCATTGTTGCCAATGGCCGATAAAAGTAGTAACTTTGCAGGTCATGGCAGAAAAAAAGCATTACAACATAACAGTAAAGGGAGCGCGCGTCAACAACCTGAAGAATGTCGACGTCGAGCTTCCGCGCAACCAACTGATAGTAGTAACGGGGCTTTCCGGATCGGGAAAATCGTCACTCGCCTTCGACACCCTTTATGCCGAAGGACAACGCCGATACGTGGAGAGCCTGAGTGCATACGCGCGCCAATTTCTCGGAAAGATGGCCAAACCCGAATGCGACATGATAAAAGGGTTGCCTCCGGCCATTGCCATAGAACAGAAAGTGAACACACGCAATCCGCGAAGCACCGTAGGCACGTCGACCGAAATTTACGACTATCTTCGCCTGCTGTTCGGGCGCATAGGCCGAACATATTCGCCGGTCAGCGGACAAGAAATAAAAAAGCATAGCATCGAGGATGTGCTTTCGACGGCTAAATCGTATCCCGAAGGCACACGCGTAGCCATCTCGGTGCCGGTAAGCCTCCCCGACAACCGCCCGTTTGCCACGCAGCTCGACATATACGTCAAAGAGGGATACTCGCGACTGATGAAGGATGACCGATTCATATCGATGACCGACCTGCTCGAAGCCAATGACAAGCCTGAAAGCGCCGACGGATACAGCCTGCTGATCGACCGTCTGTCGATAGCCTACGAGGGCGACGAACTCAGCCGTCTCGCCGATTCGGTGGAAACCGCCTTTTTCGAAGGCAACGGCGAGTGCACCCTGACCGTATGGACCGACGATGGTATCAAGCACCACAAGTTTTCAAAGCGCTTTGAAGCCGACGGAATCACGTTTACCGAACCGTCGGAACAGATGTTCAACTTCAACAACCCTTATGGGGCGTGCGCGCGCTGCGAAGGATTCGGACGCACCATAGGCATCGACGAGCGGTTGGTAGTGCCCAATCAGGCTCTATCGATATTTGACGATGCCGTAGTGTGTTGGCGCGGCGAAAAGATGAGCGAATGGAAGCATGACCTGATTCGGGTATCAGAGCGATGCGACTTTCCGATACATCGCCCGTATTGCGACCTCACCCCCAAGCAAAAAGAGTTTTTGTGGCACGGCAACAAGCATTTTGGCGGTATTGACGGCTTTTTCAAAATGCTCGAGGAAAACCAGTACAAGATACAATATCGCGTGATGCTGGCCCGCTATCGAGGCAAGACGATATGCCCCGAATGCCATGGGTCGAGGCTCAGAAAAGATGCCGAATATGTAAAGATAAACGGCATGTCGATTTCGCAACTGGTCAACATGCCGGTAGCCAAGCTGATCGACTGGTTCAACGACATATCGCTGACCGACACCGAATTGAAGATTGCATCCCGATTGCTCACCGAAATACGCAACCGCCTGAATTTTCTTGTCGACGTAGGGCTCGGCTATCTGACGCTCGACCGCCTGTCGTCATCGCTGTCGGGAGGCGAAAGCCAACGCATCAACCTTGCCACGTCGCTTGGCAGCAGCCTCGTAGGCTCGCTATACATACTCGACGAGCCGAGCATAGGGTTGCATTCCCGCGACACCCAACAGCTCATAAGAGTGCTGCGCAAATTGCAGCAGATAGGCAACACCGTGGTAGTGGTGGAGCACGACGAAGACATAATGAAGGCCGCCGACTACATAATCGACGTAGGCCCGAAGGCAGGCCGACTGGGTGGCGAGATTATATACCAAGGCCCGGCCGACAAGCTGCCCGACTCAGAGCAGAGCCTCACGGCCGCATATCTTACAGGGCGACGGGAGATACCGGTGCCGACAAAACGCCGTAAGTGGCGCGACTACATCGAAGTGACCGGTGCGCGCGAACATAATCTGAAAAACATCGACGTGAAATTTCCGCTCGAGGCTATGACCGTGGTGACAGGCGTGAGCGGATCGGGAAAATCGACGCTCGTGCGTGACATATTGTATCGCGCCATGGTGCGATACCTCGGCGATGCCTGCGACGCGCCCGGATCGTTCGAGACATTGCGCGGCGACCTTTCACGCATATCGGCCGTGGAGTTCGTCGACCAGAACCCCATAGGCCGCTCGTCGCGAAGCAATCCGGCCACATACCTCAAGGCTTACGATGAAATACGAAAGCTCTATGCCGACCAGCAGGGAGCCAAACAGATGGGATTCGGACCGGGATATTTTTCGTTCAACGCCGAAGGCGGGCGCTGCGAGGAGTGCAAGGGCGAAGGCACCATAACCATAGAGATGCAGTTCATGGCCGACATAACCATACCTTGCGAGGAGTGCCACGGACAGCGCTTCAAGCGCGACGTGCTCGACATTGAGTATCGCGGCAAGAACATAAACGACATACTCAACCTTACCGTCGATGAAGCCATCGACTTTTTCAGCGAACACCCCGGCTCGTCGGAAAACAAAATAGTGCGACGGCTGCAACCGCTCAAAGACGTGGGTCTCGGATACATCAAGCTCGGACAAAGCTCGTCGACGCTATCGGGCGGCGAAAACCAACGAGTAAAACTGGCCTATTACCTTTCGATGGAAAAGCCGCAGCCCACGCTGTTCATCTTCGACGAACCCACCACCGGCCTGCACTTCCATGACATAAACAAGCTCATGGACTCGTTCAACCGACTAATATCAATCGGCCACACGGTGATAATCATCGAGCACAACCTCGACGTGATAAAGTGTGCCGACCATATAATCGACATAGGCCCGGAAGGGGGCGAAGCGGGAGGCTCGGTAGTGGCCGAAGGCACTCCCGAGGCGATAGCACGATGCAAACAGTCCTATACCGGACGCTTCCTTGCCGACAAACTTGCCGCACGCGACGAATAGTATTCAATCATGCCCTCGACGGGCGATTGCATTATCACGCCAAGCTCATAGCCGGTAAGACGCGCGGCTTCGTCAAGAATATCGGAAAAATGATAGGCTATCGAGCCGGTGAAGTTAATCGGGAAATAGCCATAAACGTCGTAGTGCGACACATTGCGTCTGAAGAAGCTGCAAAATTCCGACAGCACAAGTTGCTTCAATTCGGGATGATGAATGTTTTCACGCAAAAACGGTGCAAACGATGCGAGAAACCGGCTTGGCGATTCGCCGCGATACACCCCTTTCACTATCGACGTAACGTCAAGGCCATAACGATCGAGGAAGTCACGGCACAAGCGTTCGGGCAATTGCTTTTTCAAGACGTCGCCCACCAACCTGCGTCCGAGTACGGCGCCGGAGCCCTCGTCGCCAAGTATGTATCCCAACGGCGACACGTTATGTGCCAATCGTACGCCGTCGTAATAGCAGCTGTTTGACCCCGTGCCGAGTATGCACACTATGCCTTGCTTGTCACCACACAGACCTATGGCGGCACCGAGCAAGTCGGAATCGGCCGTTACCGTCTCGGCGCGCAACGCTTTGGCAATGGTTCGTTCGACCATCGACTTTATGTCGTCCGACACGCACCCCGCGCCAAAAAACTTCACGCATCCTATTTCGAAACCGTCGATACGCGGCGCCACCTCCGCTTTAAGCCGACGATATATCTCGTCGTCCGTCATAAGCACGGCGTTTATGCCCGACGTTTCAAACCGGCACCTCAAATTTCCGTCGGCATCCAGCCCCACCCATTCTATGTGTGTTGCTCCGCCATCGGCCAATAACAGCAATCGTTCACTCATATCCATAATGCGTAAAACAGCGAAGAACGCTTTCCGAAGCCCAATTGCCGGCTACCGGAAAGCGTCCGTTCGTCATTCATTCATATTTTCATACAATTGTCGCTCCATCAGAAACTGTTTAAATTTATTTGTCGAAGGAATTGAGAGGATTTGTCAAGTGGATTTTTGATATTTATGAAGGAGTTATGGTGGGCCATAATGACTGAATAAATATCAACAAGATGCTGACAAAGACCTCAATGACAAGTCAAAATAAATTTTTAAACAGTTTCTCAAGCCTGAGGGGCTGCAGTAGCGGCCGTAGCGGTAGCGGCGAGCGTGGTTGTGGCGGGTTTTGCCTCCCAACCGAGAGCACTTGCGCCAAGCACTGCGGCATCGGCTTCTTTCAATTCCGACAAAAGCACTTTTACTTTGCCTTTAAATACGCTCAGCATGTTCTTGTCCATTGCGTTTCGCAACGGCTTAAGAAGCAATTCGCCCGACTTGGCAAGACCGCCGAACAAAACGAAAGCTTCGGGCGACGAGAATACCGTGAAGTCGGCCAAAGCCTCTCCGAGTATCGTACCGGTATATTCGAACACCTCTTTGGCAAGTTTGTCGCCTGCCATTGCAGCGTCATACACATCTTTCGAAGTAATGCTGTCGATGTCGAGATCGCGGAGCAACGACGGATCGGTGCGCAATTCGAGATATTCGCGTGCGGTGCGCGCAACCCCGGTGGCCGAGCAATAAGTTTCGAGACAGCCCGTGCGACCGCAACCGCACAGACGGCCATTGTTGCGCTTCACAATCACGTGTCCGAGCTCGCCGGCAAAACCGTCATGGCCATAAACCAACTGACCGTTTATCACGATGCCGCTGCCCACGCCGGTGCCGAGCGTTATCATTATGAAATCCTTCAATCCTCTGGCAGCGCCATAGGTCATTTCGCCGATGGCAGCCGCATTGGCATCGTTGGTAATTGCTACGGGTATGCCGAATTTCTCAGAGAGCATTTGTGCAAAAGGTATGGGAGTAGGCCACGGCAAATTTACGCCGTCTTCTATCATACCGGTAAAATAATTGGCATTCGGAGCGCCAACGCCTATGCCGTATATTTTCCCTTCTGCGTCGATCGAGCGAATGAGACGCAGAGCTTCTGAATGCAGTTCGTCGATATAATCGTTGATATTAGAATGTTTGGCTGTTTTGATGGAGTTGCTGGCCAAAACCACACCTCTGGCATCTACTATGCCAAACACAGTATTGGTACCGCCCATATCGATACCGATAACGTAAGGTTTACTGTTGTTCATGTTGTAAGATTGCTTTTTATTTAAAACTTCAATGCCACAAAGATAATTTAAATATTCAAACATACTGAATCATCAGCGCCATTTTTTTATTTAAATTCAGTGATTATTTGTTAATTTAATGTTTCGCCCCGCAAACGCCACACGATTTATTTGTGGCAAAATCAAATAAGCAGTAATTTTGTAACCTTAAAAAAACGTATATCGAATTATGAGAACAGCTATACAGATATTGGCACTGCTCGGCCTGTGCCTGCTATGCGGATGCGGACCTAATAATGACAACCCCGCGCCCGAACCCACGCCACGCACGGTTCTCGTGTACATGGCGGCAAACAACGACCTCGGCCTGAACAACTGGGATGCGCGCGACATAGCCGAAATGCGAAAGGCCGTGGAAGCCGACGCGCTCAACGGCGGACGATTGCTCGTGTACCACGACGATTACAACTCGACTCCCACCCTTTTTGAAATAACGAAAGATGGCAACAATACGCTACGCACATATTCGACCGATGCCGCTGCCATCGACATCGATCGCATGAAAGAAGTGATGAGCGACATCAAGTCACTTGCGCCCAACAAAGAGTACGGACTCGTGTTGTGGAGCCACGGAACAGGATGGGTGGAAGATGAAGGATCGCGATCGGCCGTGACGCTCAATCCTTACTCGTTCGGCGCGCACTGGAACGACAACGGCAGTCAGGCAAAGATGAAAATCACGTCATTGGCCAAGGCCCTCGAAGGTGAGGACTTCGAATTCATATATTTCGACAACTGCCACATGGGCACCATAGAGGTGGTTTACGAAATGCGAAATGCCGCGCGCAAGATAGTGGCATCGGCAACCGAGCTTCCGCTCGAAGGCATGCCGTATGACCGCAACATACCGGTGTTTTTCGAAAAGAACCTCGACATTACGAAAGCCGCAAAAAACACTTACGACTACTATTGCAGCCCGGATGCATCAACCAATTCCTGCACCATTTCGGTAATCGACACCCGTCAGCTCGACAATCTGGCATCCGTAACTGGCAACATCATGGCATCGGCACCGTCGCTTCCCGACGACTACAAGCCAATTCCGCTGTTCCGCCAATCGGTAGTTGCCGACGGAGGCATTTACGACATGTCCCACTACATCAGCGCTCTCGACATAGATGCATCGAAGCTCAACACATGGCGATCGGCATACAACTCGGCCATACCGTATCACGCATCCACTCAAAAATCATACGGCCTCGACACCTCCAAATTTTCGGGCCTCGGCTGCAACATATTGCAAAAGGCAAGCGACGCAACCATACTCGGATATGAAAACCTGAGCTGGTGGAAAAACGTTATAAGTAGAAATCCCGCACTACACTAAACCAACCTTACTATGAGATTACTTCAAATTCCATTAGTGCCATCGGTTCCCACCGATTCCATACCGTCGGCAAAAGCCGATTGGAGTGCATTGAAAACAATGTCGTTCGAAGATCTCATAAGTCGCCTGGCCAACAATCTGGTGGAATTTGCCATCAGCCTGTTCATAGCCATACTGGTGTTTTACGTAGGTAAATACATCATAAAGAAGCTTTACGGCATAACCGCCACCATACTCATACGCCGTAAAGTCGACAAGTCGCTGAGCACGTTCATACTGAGCCTAATACGCATAGTGATGTATTTCATTCTGATAGTCACCGTAATAGGTATACTCGGAATAAATACAAGTTCGTTCATAGCCATATTTGCATCGGTAGGCGTAGCCATCGGTATGGCACTGAGCGGCACGCTGCAAAACTTTGCCGGAGGCGTACTCATACTTCTCCTGAAGCCGTACAAGATAGGCGACTACATCGAGAGCCAAGGATTTGCCGGAACGGTGACGGAAATACAAATTTTTTCGACCATAATATGCACGCCCGACAACAAGTCGATAATAATACCCAACGGCGGCCTGTCGACCGGAACGATAAACAATTGGTCGCGCGAGGATTACCGACGCATACAGTGGGATGTAAGCATATCGTATGGCGATGACGTAGAAACGGCCAGAAAAACCATCCTCGACCTGCTGCTTTCCGACGATCGAATAGTAAAAAAATACATCGAAGACGACCGCGAGACACGACGCATCACCTCGATCCAACAAACCGACACGAATCAAGCCTCTCAGGCAGAGCAAAACGACGTATCGAAAACCAACTGGTTCAAGCGAATCTTTTCGCACCACAAGCGCCGCGTACAGTCGAAAATAGAGGATTGGGAAGAAGCTCAGGAATCGAAGCTGAAAATGCTCATGCCGAAGGTCGACCGCAGCCCGTCGGTCAACCTCGACAAAATGGCCGACAGCAGCATCAACCTCGTAATCAGGGCGTGGGTGCGGTCAACAGATTATTGGGACGTTTACTATAAATACAACGAACTAATATACGTTGAATTGCCCAAACACGGCCTGACGTTCCCATTTCCGCAGGTCGATGTGCATATGGTTTCGCCATCCTAACATCACGGCCAATTACGCACGGGCATAATAGTCGGACTGCCATACGGGCCAAATCACAAAACAATCTAAAATCATTTACATAAATAAACTTAAAGCACGTATATTTTTCCAATTTTTTTGTTACTTTTGCGTAATTCAATCATGAAAACAGGGCTTAGGTACGTATGTCGCCGACAATAGTACCGTCAGCCATGTAAATGCGACCGGATTTTGACCGCCATAAGCCACGCAACCAGCATCTTTCCTCAAAGCTCCCGGTCAATGAGCATCCATTCATTTGTCGCAAATTGTGATCGAAAAAATAAAAAACGACATAAATGACAAGCAAATGGAATTATTTACCCCTTACCACCGAAGAGCAAAAATTAGAGAACGAAATATCTAAAAAATACGCCAATTGTCCGCCTATAAGCGAGTTATTGGTTCAGAGAGGCATTACTTCAGTCGACGAAGCCGAAAAGTTTTTTCATCCGTCGCTCAGTGATCTACACGATCCGTACCTAATGCCCGACATGGACAAAGCCGTGGCGCGCCTCAACAAGGCCATGGGTTCGAAAGAACGCATAATGGTTTATGGCGACTACGACGTAGATGGCACAACTGCCGTGGCTTTAGTATACAAATATCTTCAAAATTTTTACTCAAATGTGGAATACTATATCCCTACGAGATACGACGAGGGATATGGCATATCTAAACGCAGCATCGATATAGCCGCCGAACAGGGGGTGCGGCTGATAATAATACTTGACTGCGGAATAAAGGCCATTGACGAAATAAAATACGCCAAGAGCCTTGGTATCGACTTCATAATATGCGACCATCACGTGTCGGACGACGAGCTGCCCGACGCCGTGGCCATACTGAACCCCAAACTCGAAGGAAGCACATATCCCTGCCCTCACTTGTCGGGGTGCGGCGTGGGCTTCAAATTCATGCAGGCTTTTGCACTTAGCAACGGCATCCCCACCACCGAGCTTGAAAACATGCTCGACCTCGTGGCCGTAAGCATAGCCGCCGACATAGTGCCAATGGTCGATGAAAACCGCATAATGGCCTATCACGGCCTCAGAAGGCTGAACTCGAACCCCAACATGGGTCTGAGAGCCATAATAAAGATATGCGGCCTAAACAACCGGGAGATATCAATCAGCGACGTGATATTCAAGATAGGGCCGCGCATAAACGCTTCGGGGCGCATGCAGAGCGGACGCGAAGCGGTGGAGCTGTTCGTGGCCCGCGATGCCGCCGACGCATACGAGAAGGGCAAGGCCATCGACCAATACAATAAGGATCGCAAAGAGCTCGACAAAAGGATTACCGACGAGGCAAACGCCATTCTCGAAAAAAACGGCGAGATGCTTTCGGACAAGAAGTCGATAGTAATATACAACAAGGACTGGCACAAGGGCATAATAGGCATCGTGGCTTCGAGGCTAACCGAACTGTACTACAAGCCGGCCGTGGTGCTGACGCTCTCGAACGGACTCGCCACAGGGTCGTCGCGCTCCGTGCAAGGGTTTGACGTGTACAAGGCAGTGGATGCGTCGCGCGATCTGCTCGAAAACTTCGGCGGCCACACATACGCCGTGGGGTTGTCGCTGAAAGAGGAGAACATACCCGAATTCACACGTCGATTCGAGGATTACGTGGCAAAAAACATATTGCCATCACAACTGACTCCCCTGCTCGACATCGATGCTTACCTGACCTTTTCGGAGATTACCCCCGAATTCATCAGTACGCTTCGCCGTTTCAACCCATTCGGTCCGGGCAACCACAAACCCGTTTTCTGCACCCACTCGGTGATGGACTTCGGCACAAGCAAGCTCGTAGGCAAAAACCTCGAGCACATAAAGCTCGAACTCGTCGACGACACCTCGGGCAAGGTAATGAACGGCATAGCCTTCAACATGGCCGACAAGTTTGAATACGTGCATTCGGGGAAACGGTTCGACGCCTGCTTCACCATAGAGGACAACAAGCACCAGAACTCATCGGGAGCCGTTCAACTACTGATAAAGGAGATACGCCCGACCAAGAATTAGCGCGCAACAAAGCCCGTAAAATGCCGGCCGACATATATCAGATACTCCGCGATCATTGGAGCTACGAGGACTTTCGAGAGCTCCAAAAAGAGATAATCGAATCGGTGCTCGACGGGCACGACACCATTGGGCTGCTCCCCACCGGTGGCGGAAAGTCGATAACGTTTCAGGTGCCGGCCATGGCTCTTGACGGCCTGACGCTCGTAGTCACGCCGCTGATATCGCTAATGAAGGATCAGGTCGACAATCTGCGCGACCACGGCATAAAAGCGCTGTATCTTCACGCCGGCCTGACGCTCCGCGAACAGAATCTTGCCTTCGACCGATGCCGTTTCGGCAAAGTGAAGCTGCTCTACGTATCGCCCGAAAAGCTCCAATCGCCGAGGTTCATCGACAAGCTGTCGACCATGGACGTGCGCTTTCTCGTGGTCGACGAAGCGCACTGCATATCGCAATGGGGCTATGACTTCAGGCCGTCGTATCTCAACATTTCGAAGCTCCGCGACACGTTCAACGACGTGCCGGTGCTCGCGCTCACCGCTTCGGCCACGCCCGACGTGGTGACCGACATCGCCGAAAAGCTGAAGCTGACGAATCACCGCATCTTCTCAAAGAGCTTCGCGCGCACCAACATTTCGTACGTGGTGCGACACGGCGACCATAAGGAGGACATGCTGGTGAGAATACTACGAGCCGTCGACGGATGCGGCATCGTTTACGTGCGGTCGAGGAAACGCACGCGCGAGTTAGTTGAAATACTGACGAAAAACAACATATCGGCCGACTTTTACCACGCCGGTCTGTCGATAGAGGACAAAAACGAGAAGCAACAGCGATGGAAAGAGGGTGACACCCGAATAATGGTAGCCACGAACGCCTTCGGAATGGGCATCGACAAGCCTGACGTAAGAGTGGTGGTGCACTTCGACATGCCTTCGTCGCTCGAGGAATACTACCAGGAAGCCGGCAGGGCGGGGCGCGACGGAAAGCCGTCGTATGCAGTGCTGTTGGCATCGCAATATGACAAATCGCAGCTTACGCGCCGAATAAACGACAGCTTCCCCGACAAAGATTACATAAAACGAGTGTACGAGCTGCTGGGCAACTTTCTGGAAGTGGCCGTAGGGTCGGGATATAATCAGATATACGAATTCAACTTCACCCTATTTTGCGACCGCTTCGACCTGAAACCGATTCAAGCGCGAAGCGCGTTGCTTCTGCTGACCCAAGCGGGATACATTGAATACGTCGACGAAATAGCCACCCGCTCAAGGGTCATGGTGCTCGCGACGAAAAACGAACTATACGATCTGCGAATAGATGCGACGGCCGACAAAGTGCTGCAACTGCTTCTGCGCACCTACACCGGACTGTTTGCCGACTACGTATTCATCAGCGAACCACTGATGGCAAAAAGGCTCGGCTTTACAGAGCAGCAGATCTACGAATCGCTCCTCGCGCTCGGCCGCCATAACGTGATACACTACGTGCCGCGCAAGTCGACGCCATACGTGCTGTATACCACCTCGCGCGAATTGCCCCGATACGTTCAGTTGCCTTTAAGCGTATATGAAGAACGCCGCCGACAGATGGAACGCCGCATCGAAGCCATGAAGGCATTTGCATTTAAGGTCGACGAATGCCGCGAATCGATAATTCTGAAATATTTTGGCGAAGAAAATCCGACAAAATGCGGAAAATGCGACATATGCCGCGACGAGAAGCGCGGCGACGAAAAGCGCGAAACATCGCAGTCGTTGCGCGAGGGCATCTTGTATCTCGCCTCGCAGCCCGGCGGCCACACCGTGCAATACATATCCCGGCAGCTATCGACGAGAGTGGAACAGGTGATAGCCGAGGCTCGGCTGCTTGCCGACGAGGGCACGCTCCGCATCGACGGGCTCACATTGAAATGCGACAAGCATTAGACACCAATCCCTGACAAATTGCTCTGAATTGTTAAGAAAACGTCCCGTTTATGTAAAAATGGGCTAATAGTTTACATCTTTTAATCTCTTTTAGTGCAATATACAAGGCATAACGCTGACTATATTTGTTGTAATAATGAAACAAAAAAGAAAAAGGAGCATGCATAATTAAAACATTAGAGCATCCCTCGTCCTTAACGTCGGGTAGTGATACCGGATTTTAAGGCTCTCATAAATAAATAGTTGAAACGTGAGAGGAGGAGCCGACAACCCACGGCTCCTCCTTATTTTATGCCTTGCCATTCCCTGACGGCCCGTTTGACTTGAGGCATGAGTGTGCTGATATGCATAGTAATAGAGTATGTATCGATGCTTGGAGATGTTCAATCACCGATACAAATTTACCGGGCAGCTATGCCGAAATACGGCACAGGTACTGAAAAATATCAAAAACACTTATGGCTGCTTAGAGTATAGTAACATTATACTTTTTCAGCATGGCACAGGGATGATAGGCCATTTTTGCCTTACGCAGACCCTCATCGCCGGCATCTTCCTCCCTATTGACGTAACGTATGCCGGGATGACGCTTCAACTCCATGTCGACGAAATTACGGCATATCATTTCGCCCGAACCGGTTATGTCATGGTTCATTTTTTCGATATGCACAAACAGCGTGTCGCCCACCACCTCGCCGATGGTAAACGCCACGACGCCATCGTCGGGCGTCGACAGCACCGCTCCTTCAAACGGATAGCAATCGTAATGGCGAAGCACGTCAAACACCTGAAGCCGCTCGTAATCGGCCGTAACCGACTTGCCGGCCGACAAGTGCTGACGTTCAAAGAAATCGAGCACCGATTCGATGTTAGAGGCATCGACAGGCACAAAATCATACGACGGATTATCGGCAATGAACCGGTTGAGGTGATTGCGCTTCTTATTGAGCTTTTTCCCCGAAAATGTCGACAAAGCGTCAGCCTCGTACAGATAGTCGGCCCAGTCGACAAGTTCGTCGGCCACCATCGACGGCATGACCCGTTTAATGTCGTACAACGCCGTTTCGGGCACGGCCGACAGCGTGAACGGCAAGCCGTGCGAGCTGCAATAATCGCCCAACAAGCCCAAGGATTGCCGCAACGGCATCTTTCCCACCGGCAGGGAAAACGCCGTGCGGTTCATATCGTTCTCCACCACCCCTTTCACAAACAGAGTATCGTCGACTATGCCATACGAATAGTTGAAGTAGTCGACCCACATGAACATGCCGCCAATCGTAAAATCGCACGTGCGCGCTTTCGAATAACCGATAAAAGGCTCCACGCACGCCACATCGGCGATGCTCATGGGCCTGAAATCGAATTGAGCGCTCTTTGCCGTCGGATGCTTACGCATCACGGCCTGCGCCTGACGATTATATAACAACGGTCTCATAAATCAGCTGAAGCAATTTATTTTATAACTTTAAAAGATAAACGCACCGTCAGCCGCCTGTGTTCAGCGTGATCCGCTACTTTTTGGAGAAATAAAAATCGAGTACCTCGCGTGCCGCCGTAAACGAACTTTGCTGATTTGACAGCACTCTGGCTTCCTTCGCGGCCAACATCTGCGCCACGTCGGGATTGTTGTAGAAGTGCGCGCGAAGATTGTCGTTGATGGTTTCGTACATCCAATAACGAGCCTGCTGGCTGCGCTTGTGCTCGAAATATCCGTTCGATTTCACGAACTCGAAATAACGGTCGATCATATCCCACACCTCGGGAATGCCGAGTTCGTAATAGCCCGAATAGGTAAGCACCTCCGGCATCCACCCCGAGGAGGTCGGCGGAAACAGGTGCAGAGCGCTCCGAAATTGAGCCTGGGCAAGGCGCGCGCGGTCGATGTTATCGCCGTCGGCCTTGTTTATCACAATGCCGTCGGCCATTTCCATTATGCCACGCTTTATGCCCTGCAACTCATCGCCTGTGCCGGCAAGCTGTATGAGCAGAAAAAAGTCGACCATCGAGTGCACGGCGGTCTCGCTCTGCCCCACGCCAACGGTCTCGACGAATATGTTGTTGTAACCGGCCGCTTCGCACAACACGATGGTTTCGCGCGTTTTGCGCGCAACGCCTCCAAGCGATCCGGCCGACGGGCTGGGGCGTATGAATGCCGACGGATGAACCGCCAGTTTCTCCATTCGCGTCTTGTCGCCCAAGATGCTGCCTTTCGTACGTTCGCTCGACGGGTCGATGGCAAGCACGGCCAATTTTCCGCCGTTACGAAGCACGTGCAGGCCGAAAACGTCGATCGACGTGCTCTTTCCGGCACCGGGCACACCCGTAATGCCGATTCGCCGCGAATTTCCCGAATGAGGCAGACATTTTTCTATGACCTCCTGAGCCAACGCCTGATGCTCTACCGAAAGGCTCTCCACCAGGGTCACGGCACGGCTAAGCATCGTGACGTCGCCCTTCAATATGCCGTCGACCATTTCACTTACCGACGGCAGCGGCTTGCGACGACGCTTGGCCATATACGGATTTACCACCGGAGGCTGCGACACACCTGAATTGACGGTGAGTCCAACGTATTTATCATCGTTTTCTACGTGTTGCATTACTTTGAAGCAAGTTTATGTTTAATCAACGGTTTATTGTCAGGCCATTCGAGCCTTATTTGGTGACTTCGCCGGCCACCCTTATTATCTTTTCGGAATTTGCAGGATCGTCGGTTATCAGCATTATGCGCGCGTTAAGCAATCCGTCATCGCCAATCTTCGACGGGTCGACAATGACCTTGACCTTCGACTGCTTTCCTTTTTCCACCACATTGCCTTCGGCCACCACCTTCACGGCCTCGTCGATGCTGCTCACCTTGCGTATGTGAAGCGGCGAATTGCCGTTATTGGTAATGACGAGTTCGCGAGTAATGGGCTTCGATTTGCGCGATATGTTTTCAAGCGTTATCAGCTCGGTGTCGAGCGACATCTTGGGGGCTTCGGCCAACTGCGCCGGGGTAAGCTTGCTGAAGTCTTCCTTCAGTATCATGACGGTCGACAATGCCGTGGGCTGCACCGACATCAACGGATCGGGCAACAGCTTTATCGAATCGGTAACCACGCCCCAGTCCTTGCAACGTTCGCTTACGGCCGTAGCCGACATTACGAACTGCTCTCCGGGGCCAACTGCCTTGGGTTCGAACACTATGTCGACATATTCGGGCTTCGAGAACACCGACGGATGCAGCGAGTCGGTCGACACGTTATAGCCCTTCACGTATGCCCAGGCGCTTTTCCCCTTCGGCACGGTGCCGAACGTAAGTATCGAGGTGTCGAGGCGCATTTTTCCGGCCTCTATCGGATAGCGGCTTTTAAGCGTATTCGAAGCGCCCATCACCGTGCCCACTATGTCTAACGACACATTGCCCACATTGGTGGTGACATATACGTTTTTATTGAATTTTCCGGGTCGCCCTTTTGCATCGTATGCCACGCTTATCACAAGCGTATCGCCGGGCTGCACGGGGTCGGGATTGTATTTCGGGGTGGTGCATCCGCAGTTAGCGCGCGCCGAATATATCACCAGCGGTTCATTGCCGGTATTTATCACCTTGAATTCGCATGTCACCATTCCCATGTCTTCACTGAACGCCCCGAAGTCATGCACCTTCTCAAGCCATTTCATGTTAGGGCCTTTTTGAGCCATAGCCATCAGCACCGCCGACACCATGGCCATAAACAAAATGCTACGTTTCATGTTTTTATCTTTATTCAGGGAACTATTACGCCCGAAAATTTAAGCGACAAACGTTTTTTCTGCACATTGGTGCGCACTTTCACCTCTCTATTGAACTCGCCCCTGCGTCCTGCCGGATTGAACGTGATCTTAACTACGCCGGTCTTGCCTGGCGCTATCGGCTCTTTGGGGTACATGGGCGTCGTGCATCCGCATCCGCCGTTGGTCACCGTTATTATTACAAGAGGTTCTTTACCGGTGTTGGTAAATTTATATTCATACGAAACCGCGCCTCCGGTCGACTTTATGGTTCCGAAATCGTGCTCCGTCTCGGCAAACTTCATCACAGCATTGTCAGCCGCACTTACCGACATTGAAAAAACGAGCGCAATGAAAATGAATAACAGATTTTTTTTCATGACGATATGATTCTTATCCGTGGTCAATTGAGGTTCAAATATAGTAAAACTATTCATTATAACGTAACTAACGGCTCAATTGTTAAGATTAATTTTGATTTTCGCCTATTCCTATGCCAAAAAGCGCATAATCGTACCACACCGGGTCGGCGGGACGGCGACTGCGCAACAGCTCGGTAAGCTCCACCACCGACCGCCTGTCGTTAGCCTTGCGCTCTATCAGTCCGAGCGAGCGCGCCGTATTTCCGACGTGCACATCCATCGGTATGAACAGTTGCGAGGGTTTGATCGAAGTCCACACGCCCATATCCACTATCCCGTCGTCGCGCACGAGCCATCGCAATGCCATATTTATGCGCTTCAACGCCGTAACGGCCAGGTTTTGCGGCAGGCATCTCGAATCGGCCACTCCGCCATTGGCTTCGATCAGCACGCCGTTAAGAGCTTCGACAAGGCTCCACGAGGGCGCTTCCGACTCGCCCGCGCCGACGGCACGAGCGAATGCGTCGAGGGAGCCGTACTTACCGTACACGGCATGCAGCCCGCGCAGAAAATATTTCAGATTCTCATTGAAAAAGGTTCTGTGTATGTTGCCCGACGGCAAATCTTCGTAGCCCTGATCCACCACGTAATTATACGGATCGTGGCCCATCAAGGCAAGCATTTTGTCGCAATTGCGGCAAATCATCTTTCTGTTTCCCCACGCGATGGTGGCCGAAAGCAATGCCGCTATTTCAATGTCGGGCAGCTTTTCGAATCGTCGCGGAAACTGAACCGGATCATTGGCTATGAACGACACTGAATTTATTTTTGCAGCTTCCTGATCAAGAAGCTCCCATATCTCATTATCGACTGCTTGACTCATATGGCATATGATTAAAAAACAAAGGTGCGCTTCATTTTAGAAACGCACCTTAAAAAGTGTAGCCCATAGGAGAATCGAACTCCTCTTTCAAGAATGAAAATCTTGCGTCCTAACCGATAGACGAATGGGCCTCGGTATAAGAACCTCTATTCTTATGCAGCCAACTTGTTTACGTGGTGTGCAAGCTTGCTCTTAAGATTAGAAGCTTTGTTCTTTGAGATGGTCTTCTTCGAAGCAAGACGGTCAAGCATTGCAGTTACCTTTACCAACGCAGCGGCAGCTTCGGCCTTGTCAGTAAGTTTGCGAAGATTGCGCACGGCATTACGTGCAGTCTTTTCGTAGTAACGATTGCGAAGACGACGCGACTCTGTCTCACGAATTCTTTTAAGAGATGATTTATGATTTGCCATTACAAATAAATCTATTATATCTTTATTCAGTTTTTTAATTTGTAGCCCATAGGAGAATCGAACTCCTCTTTCAAGAATGAAAATCTTGCGTCCTAACCGATAGACGAATGGGCCATAAGCGCTTGTTCTCAAAAGCGAGTGCAAATATAGACACTTTTTTTAATCCTTGCAAATTTTAGAAGCCTTTTCTACGTTTTTTCACCAAAATCGGCAAAAATCCTACTCTCAACTGGCAAGTGCAAAATTAGCGATTTGTCGGAAGAAAGCATTCTTCGGAGTATCAAAATTGAGTTTTTTACGTGGTCTGCGGTTGATTTTATGCTGAACTCTGCGAATGAAGGCATCAGACAGATCAGAAA
>JAGATN010000006.1 GCA_017621225.1 Muribaculaceae bacterium
CAACCATCGTGACCAACTGCTCTAACAACTACGGCCCATACCAATTCCCCGAAAAGCTCATCCCGCTGTTCATCAATAACATCCGTCACCGCAAGCCGCTCCCCGTCTACGGCAAGGGCGAAAACGTGCGCGACTGGCTGTTTGTCGAAGATCACGCCCGCGCCATCGACACCATATTCCACAACGGAAAAATTGCCGAGACATACAACATCGGAGGATTCAACGAGTGGAAAAACATCGACATCATCAAGGTAATCATCAAGACCGTCGACCGCCTGTTGGGCAATCCCGAAGGCTATTCCGACCAACTCATCACATACGTTACCGACCGCCTCGGCCACGATATGCGCTACGCCATCGACTCACGCAAGCTTCAGCGCGAACTCGGCTGGGAACCCTCCCTCCAGTTCGAGGAAGGCATCGAAAAGACCGTCCGCTGGTACCTCGACAATCAAGACTGGATGGACAACATAACATCCGGCGACTACGAGCGCTACTACGACGATATGTACAAAAACCGATAGCACCACCTCCGAAAGACGTTATTTCCCTTTCATTTTAACGCTTCCGGTTGCGGCGTTTTTAAGCATTGCTATCTGATAAAATTAGCTTGCTTTTACTCATCGGTTATTGATGTTTTGTGGTAAAAGCAAAGTAACTATAAAGGGCTGACTCCTGCAAATGGAATCAGCCCTAATTTTATTTTACATCTGATTGATACTTAGGGGGGGGAATGTGCCTATTGGTCGCGATACTGTGAATTGCTGTCAAATGCTTTTTTAATTCGTAAGTGATTGGGAAACGGGGGGGTAAATACATCGGTTGTATGGACCTGCGAAAGGTTTCGGTTGGGATTTGAACCATCAACAATTTCATAATAATCATCAAAGGCATTGAGACAGTAATAATTTTCAATCGGCTATGCTCAAAGAATGAGCCGATTATGTCGCCGGCTATTGCTCCTAACATAATGTTACTTATTTGCTGCCATTAATGATTTTTTTGCTTGTCGATGCCAAGTATTCGATATTAATGCACCAATCGATTAACCCGCCATAATCATAAGGGGTTTCAGTATCGTTCCGGAGTACTGTAAATTTTCTCGGTCGTACCATAACGCAATTGTTTTGTGCAAAGATATGACTCTATGGAGCAATGACAAATTAAGAACTTGATGGATTTATTCTTCGGTTAAACGGTCGACGGTTTTGTGTTAATCGATATTATCATTTTTTTGGTGACACATAGGCTGATTATTAATACAAGGTTGCAGCATATTGGTTATATAGTCTTTAATCCACGAAATTTTTCTTTCGGGATATCTCTGTGAGATATCTTTTTGCCTAAATTGGCTGAAAATATTGTCAAAGAGATTTTGATATGTTATTTTGATGAAGTGTTTACATATCGTATCTTCTGGCTTGTTGTAAGAAGGATGCAAATAAATATAAACGAATATTTCTTCGCGGGTGTCTTTAGTAAGTGAACCTTTGTATTCATCCGGGTTGAATTTATACCTGTCTCGGTTCCTTTTTCCTTTTCTTCCGAAGGGATGAAACCCCGAATATTCGGAATTCGAAAAATAGGTATAGTATCTTCGGGTTTGGCTATTTTTTTCGGGGGAATTGATTTTGTTTTCGATCACAAATTTGACAGGAATGACTTTGTTTTGATTCTTAAGAGTCGAAGTAATGACTAAATCTACTTTTCCCCATTTAGGCTTAGATTTATATATGACATAGCAGGTCTTTTCGAGTTCAATATTATGAATTTCAAACTTATTATTGTCATCTTTATCCAAATCAATATTTCTGAGCCGTCAGGGATTTGAATGCCTTGGTCGTTTGCATTGTCTTTGCAAATTTTGAATAATTGGAGCAGATATTTCCCGTTCCATTCCGGCTGGTCGAAAAACCACCTAAGGAAATTGCTGTGTGCGCTTTCATTACGGGAGACCCCTACTACATCGAAGAAGGTCTCGTACTTGTCATTATGACACTCGTTATTATTGGAAACTTGCTCTATGTTTTGATCTTTCATATGCATAAGTTAAATTTTTTGAGTCGGAGCACTCTCGTATGGAGGCGTTATCTTTTTTTGCGCTCATCAAAGACTTTGCCAATAATGATGGCCGTGTTGCCGTCCTTGCGTGAGCTTCCGTTAATTCATATTACCTATTTTTGTTTTTTACGGTTTGACATTATGGTGTCGAAGTTGTCGCGCCCCCAGTTGATGAGGGCTTCGATGTGTGGCAAAAGGGTTTTGCCGAAGTCGGTGACGGAATATTCCGTCCGGGGCGGCACGTCCGGGAATAGTTCGCGGCGAATTATGCCGTCGGCGGTCAACTGACGGAGAACCTGCGACAACACTTTCTCCGATACCGACGAGATGCTGCGATACAGCTCATTGAAGCGCACCGGCTCGTTCTCGGAAATCTTCACGAGAACCACCAACGCCCACTTGTTGCCGAGCCATTCGAGCATCGGTGCAGCCTTGCAATATTCGTAGTCTAATTTTTTTGCCATATCCGGTCATGCAAAACAGGCTGATAACGAGTAAAACAAACTTTTCGGTAAGGGTCGAACCAATTGGTAAGTTGTTGCTTCCGCTCTGATAATCACCTAATTTTGTGCCGTAAAATTACTAAAATTTATCGAGATATGTTATATCCTGAACTACATTTCACCGGGCAGGTATGGCGACCGCCATACGAGGCCAACTCCCAGCTCCTGCAACTCACCTCCGGCTGTACATGGCACAAGTGTAAGTTTTGCAGTTTATATCACGGTACGCCCTTCCGAATGTCGCCGCTCTCGGAGGTTGAGGCTGATCTGAAAGTCATTCGTCAGTGGCAGCCTCGTGCACGGCGAGTCTATCTCACCGGAGCAAATCCATTCGCGTTGAGTTACGACAAACTGATGGATGTAGCGCTACTTTTGCGAAAGTACATGCCCCATATGGTGTCGTTCGGAATGTTCGCCCGCGTTACGGACATAACGCCCAAGTCGGTTGAGGAACTCAGGAATCTCCACCATCTGAAGCTCGACAGCATTAACATCGGCATCGAGACTGCTCATAATCCGACACTGGAGCGGATGAACAAAGGATACCACGCCATCGACATCCTTGAGCAACTTTCAAAACTCGACGAGGCCGGAATACGCTACAACGTGTTTTATCTTAACGGACTTGGCGGCAAGGGCAACGGCGAAGCGAGTGCGATAGCCACTGCCGATGTGCTAAACCGCCTCCATCCCTGCATTGTCAACATCGTGTCGCTGACAATCTTCCCCGAATCGCAGCTATATCAGGAAGTGTTGGACGGCGCGTATGTTGAGGAGCCGGAGATTGAGCGGCTTATGGAGATGCGGACGCTAATCGACCGACTTAATATTCGGGTAAACCTGCTCGGTCACCACATTTCCAATACGGTACCTGTCACCGGAGCATTGCCCGACGACAAAGCCGCGATGCTCCGTGAATTTGACAAGGCGATAGCCCGATTTCCCGAAAAGGAACTGAGAACTTATCGCGACAGGATTTGGCATCTGTGAAGATTTCAATCCTGTTTCCGGCCTGCTCATTTTGGGCAGGCCTAATTATGCTTATTTGCCCGATTTTAGTAATTTTGCAGAAAACGTAGATGTTATGTGTAATTGCAGACATATCCAAATATCAGCAAAGAAATGAAATTGAACACAACCGTGAAAAAGACTATATCAGCAATCCTATTGTTATTGCTGATTTCGGGATTGTATGGAGCGGTAATAGCCCTCTGTAACCAGTATCTGCGCCGCCATGACCTCATTCCGCCGATAAGTAAATCCGTTCTTATCGCCATGTTGATAATTGGCTTCTGTCTTATTTACAGATGGTTTAGCAAGAGGATTGATGATGTATCCAAGAAGAAAAGTTGATTATGGAAGATGAAATTCTCCATTATGTGCGTCGGCTCCTTTGCAAATGAGAGTGAATGCATATGTATGTCCTGACCGCAATAGAATCATCGATTCCTTTGGATTTTATCTGAAAACGGCGTGCTATTCCCTTGGATTTTATCTGAAATGTGCAGTTTATTCCTTTGGATTTTGTCTGAAACATACTGCTTTTCTTGAAAGCGCAGTGCGTTTGTGGGAGAAAAAACTCAGAGCTGTCTGACAGTCTGAGGCTTTAAGGTTTCACGGCCTGTTTCATAGTCCGTGGGTTGCGGAAAGACAGGGGGGCGTGCCTCAGCTGTCTAAATGCAGTTACATCAAATAGTTGGATGGTCTCAATTTTAGTGGTTCCGAATTAGTGCCAAATATCTTATGCCGGATTTTGGCTCTGACTGCTTGCCTCTGTAAGCAGTATCCAACCGCTATTGCGAAGTTTGTCATTTTTCCAGAGACGGGCAAGTCCGAGAGTTCATTTTAACCATTCTTGGAGTATTCTTTTTACTGCGTCATAATTCGTTAGAACAATGGCATTAACCTTTCACAAGCAGTTCAGGATCAAGAAGGAAATCGAAAAGTCCTATTATAAGATAGCCGTTGTCTGTCCGGTGCATGGGCACGTCGTCTTTAACCACAATAATCTTCTTGAACGAATCGTCTATGTTGCGGAACGATGCTGTTTCCTGTTGCAGCTTTGCCTCATTGGGAATTGAAAATGCTGACTGGATATAATATCGTTGATCAGAATCATTCACGACAAAATCCACTTCAAACTGTTTACGGACATCTTTACCATTTTTGTCAACAGTTTTCAATTCCACAATGCCTATATCAACGGAAAAACCCCGACAAAGAAGCTCATTGAAAATGATATTCTCCATTATGTGTGTAGGCTCAATCTGCCTGAAGGAGAGAATCGCGTTGCGGAGTCCTATGTCAGTGAAGTAGTATTTGGCAAGAGTGTTAATATATTTTTTCCCTTTGATATTGTAACGTAAGGCTTTCTCAACCATGAAAGCGTAACAAAGATATGAGAGATAATTTGAGATTGTTTTGTTAGAGATTGTCTTGTTCTTTAGACTCTTAAATGTATTTGACAGCTTTGTCGGATTGCATGGCGAACCGATTGAGGACGCAAGCACACTAAGCAATTCCTCCAGCTCCACACGGTTCTTTACTCTGTTACGTTCAACGACATCCGATATAAATACCGAATCGGCCAGATGTGACAGATATTCACGCCTGGCCTTGTCATCTTTCAGCAATAATGTCTGCGGAAGACCGCCAAAAGTCATATAATTGCGCCAACAAGCAGACCTGTCACCGCCTTTGGCCGAATAGTATTCCGCAAACGACAGCGGATACATGTGTATATCCTGACCTCGACCACGAAATTCTGTCACAACATCTTTTGACAGGAATCTGGAATTGCTTCCCGTGACGAATGCATCCACATTTCTTATATGCAGCAGGCTGTTGAGGACACCCACGAAATCATCAATCATCTGTACCTCATCAAGCAAGACATAATATTGTCCGCTATCTTTTATTTGCAATTTTATGTGCGTGAGAATTTTGTCTGGGTTCCGTAACTCAATATTGGCTCTGTCGTCAAGAGCGACCTCTATAATATGGTCATCGTCCACTCCATTCTCATTGAGATAGGAATGGAATAGTTCAAATAACAGAAAGGACTTACCACAGCGGCGTATTCCTGTGATAATCTTGATCATGCGGTTGCCTCTCGCAGCAATCAGCTGATTCAAGTATGTTGGGCGCAGTATAATCATATTACTAAAAAATGCCGTTTACGGCGTTTTTTGGTAATGCAAAGTTAGTCATTTTGATTGATAACTACAAGTAACAACAAAGATTTTGGTCTTCGCTGTCATTGATGCCGATTTTACGCCTCTGCTGAGTCAATAAACTCCAAAATAAAGGCTTTCAGAGCCAAACTACATGGCGTAAACGACACCAAATTCTTCATCTTCAGGCTCTGCAACATCTACGCTTAAACACAGGTTTATTACCATGCGCCCTAGTTTGGGGGACTAACCCGATTTTGAGTCCTCTTAAAACGAAAGAAACTCGCTGAAAATCAGCGGGTTTCAATCTTATTGCTGGCGGAAAGACAGGGATTCGAACCCTGGGTACCCGTAAGGGTACAACGGTTTTCGAGACCGTCCCGATCGACCACTCCGGCATCTTTCCTGGATTAATCGTTTCGCACTGCAAAGTTACGAAAGATTTTTCGCGTAGCAAGTATTTTTCTCTTTTTTTTACTAATTTAGTGGCATAATTCTAAAATTCAAATAGTAATGAAACGTGTTTTATTTTGGGTAACTTTTTTGTTTGCAGGCTTTAATCTGATTGCTGAAACGCCTATTAAGGTTATGACGTTTAACATACGAATGAACACAAAGTCAGATGGTCTTAACAGTTGGCCCTATCGACGTGACGAGGCTGCTAATATGATAAAGCATTATGCACCTGACATAATTGGTACGCAGGAAGTGCTTCATAAACAGCTTAAAGACCTCAAATCGCGATTGCCTAAATACAAAGTCGTAGGCGTTGGTCGTGAAGATGGCAAGAAAAAAGGCGAGTATTCGGCATTGTGGTATAACGCTGATCGATTCGACGTGCTTGATTCCGGTACGTTCTGGCTTAGCGAAACGCCTGAAGTGGCCGGCTCAAAGGGATGGGATGGCGCTTGCGAGCGAGTGGCTACCTGGGCTAAATTGCGTGACCGTAAATCGCAAGATGTCTTCATTGCCCTAAATACGCATCTTGACCACGTAGGCAAGAAGGCTCGTAGCGAAGGCGTGAAGCTCATACTCGATCGATTGAGCGTTCTCGGTGCCGGAATTCCTATCGTAGTGACCGGCGATTTCAATGCCACATCCGATACCGACGTGATAGCCCGCGTGACCAACATCGCCGATCCGAAACATCTTAGCGACAGTCGTGCAATGGCGAAGGTGAAAAATGGCGATGACTGGTCGTTCCACGATTATGGTAAGATTCCGGTAAACGAACGTCCGCTTATTGATTATATATTCGTGGCCAATGACATTGACGTGAAGTCGAGTTCGGTGTTGCCCTCGAAACATAATGGCCGGTTCGTGTCGGATCATTCGCCCGTAATGGCTGAAATGGTATTGAATCCTTAGTCGGCTCTAATGCCCGGTTACGGCTATTTTGCCCGACGCTTTCGCTTGGGCATTACCATTGGCCGACATAATGGAAACTTGATATGGGTAGATGCCGCGCGACACGCGGTGTCCGCCCATATTGCATAAATCCCATTTTATGGGTGTCGAACTAAACATGTCGCTCTTGTCGGTGACTGTCGACGTCCATATCATTTTGCCGCTTATGTCGTATACTGTCACCGTTATGGTGAGCATTGCATCGGGGCGATTGTGGCTGATGTAAAAATTGGTTTCGGTTGAAGCGGGGTTTGAGTCTGTGTAAACGGCATAAATGGTCGGTGCCAATCCGTCGACTACGTTGAATGTCAGGGCGGCCGACGATGAGTTGCCTGACGTATCCCACACCTTGTATTCCAAACTATGGTTGCCGGGCGACATGGAAGGCATTTTATAAGCAACAGTGCCGCCGTGCGGACTCGTGATGGATGGCGTGAAATATGTGGCCACGTCGTAATAGGTATTGCGACCGTCAACGGAAATTGACATCTGATGACCTATTCCCGACATTGAAAGATTGATTCCGGTATCGTCCGATACATTGGCTATGAACATTGGAGCGGAGTCGACGGCATCGCCATTGACAAACGATTCATGGTTGAGGTAGCATGAGTGTATAATCGGTGGAAGGGTGTCGTTTGAGGCCGACGAATCATAACCATAAACATAAAAATCCCGGCAAAGACCTATTGCTTCCTGCTTTCCCGTTGCGTCGTAGGCATACATGTCGAATGCCGCAGGTCTGTAATTGTCGGCTATTTCGGTCGGCATTGTTATGCGAAGCTCAAATTCGCCGTTGCGAATGGAGTCGCGTCCGGCCAACAACCTGTCGCCTTGTTCTTCGAAATTATACACACGGCCTTCCGTATTGTCGATGTTTCGTCCTAAAGTGGTTATCGTGCGTTCTGCATCGTAGAGATTGGCCTCGAATATGCCGTTAAATGACGTGTCTTTCGCTCCCGACCTGTCGTAAATGCTACCACGCATCGTTGCGGTTTGGCGGGCCATCAGTGTGGCATCGTCGCTCCCTATCGGTGTCGAATTTATGAATTCGAGCGAAATGCGTTCGGCGGGAACGGCCATTCGCATTGCCGGGTCGCCCAATAAAACGTATCTCAGCTTATTGGTGTTGTTTTGGCCGTTTTGCATTGTAAGGCGATTTTTTGCCCTACGGTATATCTCGCCTATGGGGCGCGGCATTCCTTGCTCGTCGACGTCGAACATTTCGTGAGCCATGGCTTCGCTTAGCAGCTTGTTTTCAGATATAAATACTGTCCGTGTTGCTGATATGGCCGCTATTGCACCTCCGTTTTCAAGAAAACACAGGCGCTCTCCGCCCGACATTTCAGCTCCATCCCATTGCAAAAATGAGCATGTCGATCCGTAAAATATCGGATAACGCTTTAAATAAAGTTGCGATATGTCGGTATGGTTCATTACGTTTTGCCCTGTTATGTACGATTTGGATGCATGGCCTATGTATGTCCACCAAACAGCGCCTTCGTTTAGCTTGCGATGTAGCTTTTCGCGTGCGCCCACGCATATTCCGGCCGTCAGATCGTATGCATCGAGATATATTTTGTCGCACATCATATTCCGGCCCATCGTCGTTGATTGCAAAATGTCGATATGTCGGTCTGATTGTTCCATATGTTCCCCCTTGTCTCCGTCATCGGCTAGCGCTATGACTTTGTTTTTCCAACTACCGTAAGGGAGTTTCGAATAGCCGTATAATTTATCCACGTAGGCTTTGGCCTGACGGGAGTTGCGGACCGGTATGCGTCCTACGGCCACGCATAGTCTATCGGATCCCAATCGAAGCCCTGAATCATCGTCAAGAAAGGCCAATATGTCGTCAGTGGTGTACGAATCGCTCTCCCTGATGCTCTCATCCGTTTGCCATGTGGGCATATAAGGCTCTGCGAGAGCTTTCATGGCTGTCGTGATGTTTCGATTGTCGAAGGTAGGGCGTCCGAGCATAAGAACGTATTTGAGCGTTTTTCCCGAGGCATTGCCACGGTCGTAGAGCATTTTGAGCATTCTGCGAAATGCACCTACGTCGCGAGAGCCCGATGAAAATTCATTGAATACCGATTCTTGATCCACAACCATTACATCAAGACCCTCATTCTCTCGGCTATGGAACGACGCTATGCGGTATGCTTCGGCAATGAATTCGGATGGCGTAAATATCACCATGTCGGGGCTTATCGTCGAGTCATGCAAATTCTGGTTTGTCACGATGCCTGCATATTCCGGACGATATAAAGAGCCGCCGGGCGCCCACGCCGCGTAGTGTCGGCGCCCCGAGTTGGCATTGACCCATTTCATTGCAGCGTCCGATTTTGCCGTTTGCATTGCTACTACGTTAAGCGGGTCGGTGACATCCCATATTTCGGCATTGTCGGGAGCTTCTGACAGCATAACGTATGGGCTCTCGGCATAAAAGTATATCGAAGAACTCTGTGCAAGTGATATTTTTCGACGATAATTCAAGTCCAAGGCATCGAGATTGGCCGATTCAACCGTGCCTGCAGGGGTGTAGTTGATATTTAATTTCAATACGTCCGACGACTGGGTGAACGTCTTTTCGGTAGACGTTGTGACGGCTGCAAGACCTTTTGTCGTGGCCGCAATGATGTCGGACTCGGATGACGGCAACGCCGATCCATTTGTTTCGAATGTCAATTTTCCGCCCGACAGGCTTCGACTTACGAATCGGCATTGCATCCACACGTCTGTGTCGTCGACCAATCCCGGTAAATTGAAAACGAACTGTCGCGAACCTGTATATTTGAAATCCTCGCCAACGAGCAGATGTCCGCTCTCGGTCAATGCCGAAATGTCCGATTCATGCATTATATGCTCTGTGAATTCATTCAGATACTTGCCTTCGCCCGCTTCAAGGCCTTCGCGAGTTATGGCGCGCGGATCGCCGTCGCTTTCGGTCAGAAAATAGTAGCCCCTGTTGCTGAATGGGTTGAGCGCATGCGTATGCCGCCCTTTGTTGTCCACGCTCCACGATTCTGGGCCTATGGCATAGAAATATATGCCTTCATCCGTAAAACGGCATTGTATTTGTGGCAGGTCATCGATGTAATTTTTGAGCGACAACACATCGCTTATGCGAGCTCCGCCATATCCGTGAACACGTACCTTGCGAACGTCGGAAAATCCCCATTTTTTCAGGTCGCTGACGGGTATGAAGTGCATCCCGGAGTTCCTAACCGACACTTTTATCCATTTGCCCGATGCCAAAGCCGACGCGTCGGCATACGTCGACAAGTCGAAAGCGTTGACGGTCGAACGACCGCCAAATGCAATCAAAACAAGCATCGTAACCATGCGTATTATGGCGATGTGCGTATGTTTAGTTCGGATGCACATATCACATTTAATAACGCAGCCGCAGCCGTATTATTGTATCGTTCCACCAATTGAATCGCACCATTCAAGCCATTGTTGGCGATTGCCGTTGAAAACGTTTAAATCCACATTGCCTTTGGCTCCTTTTAGTCTCCCCGAATGGCTGTATTGCCAGAAAATCCAATTCACGTCGGGCGTAAGCGGAGTGAACGAGCAAATCCACAGAGGATAATTCTCGAAACGATTTTTTATGAAACGTTCATAGCCTCTCTTGTTGGTATATATCATGATCGGATGCCCCGATAGCTCGACGTGCGCTAAAAAGGCTTCGAGACGGCTTACTATCAAGTCGGTTGAAACGCCACGTGGATTGCCCCATTCCTCAAGATCTATCACAAGCGGAAAATCGAGATGTCGTCCTCTGATTGAGTTAAGATAGTTGAGGCTTTGCATATGCCCCGGCACGTCGAATCTGAAAAAATGGTATGCGCCTACTTTCAAGCCCGCTTTGCGTGCGTTTCTGTAATTGTCGAAGAATGCCACGTCCTTGAATCCGGAGCCTTCCGACGCTTTCATAAACACGAAATCGATTCCCTCGTTACGAATGCGTTCAAAATCAATCGGTCCGTTATGTGCCGATATGTCAATGCCGCGCACTTCGTATCGTGATACGATGTTTTCGAGCGGAGTTCGACGAACGCATCCGAAAAGTATCATCAGTATTATGCACAGCGAGGTCGTTTGACTCGCGTAACGTATGCCGATTGCTTTTTTATTTCTTGCCATAGGGATATGCAAATGTAGTCAAAAACCGCGACATTTTATAACATATAATGCGCGTTAAACGTGTTTGTAACGTGTGGATGTATGATTATTTGCTATGTATATATTTTATTCTCAGTGTGTTACTTGTGGGTGGACGCGCTATCTCCGTTTATTTGTGCTTATTTGTGTGACGGACATAATGTAATGTCGTTTTTTTTCGTAACTTTGCGTTGAAGTGACTTTTGATCAATGGAACGACATAAAACCCTATTGATAATAAATCCGATATCCGGCACGTCAAACAAACGCGGTCTTGATGCCGTTGTGCGCGAACGGTTATCGCCAAAGGGCTTTGACATTGAAGTAGCTATGACTACTTGCCGTGGCGATGCGACGAAGTTGGCTGCCAATGCGGTGGCTTCGGGCTTTGATACGGTCATAGCCGCCGGTGGCGACGGTACGGTCAACGAAACGGCCAGGGCGCTTAGAAATACCGGCGTGGCGCTCGGTATAATACCTTGTGGCTCCGGCAACGGCCTTGCCCGACATCTCGACATTCCGGTCGACATAGGGGCATCGTTGTCAGTGATAGCCGAAAATCACATAATGAATTGCGATTGCGGAACGGTGAACGATCGTCCTTTTTTCTGCACTTTTGGCGTGGGATTCGATGCGGCCGTGAGCGAAAAATTCGCACATGAAAAGCGTCGCGGAAAACTTACGTATCTGCGCCGCACGTTTGAGGAATACATAAGCTACAATCCGGAGGAGTACGTGATAAGCGCAAACGGGAAGGTGCTTACCGAAAAGGCTTTTCTCGTAGCCGTGTGCAATGCGTCGCAATATGGCAACAACGCATACATAGCGCCCGACGCTTCGATGACTGATGGCTTGCTTGACGTTACCATAATACATTCAGGCACGCCGCTGACCACGGCTCTCGTGGGATTCGACTTGCTTACGGGATATATAAATCGCAACACGCTCATACATACGTTTCGTACTTCGCACGCGTTGATAGAACGTAAAAATCCCGGCGCGGCACATCTCGATGGCGAACCTATGCTTCTTGACAAGTCGTTGTCGGTTCAGTGCCACGGCGAATCGCTGCTTGTTTATACGCCCACGCTCGAGCGTCCGTTCAAACCCATAATAACTCCGATGCGCTCGATGATGCGCGATTTGCGATACACCATTGCCAATATTTTTCAGAACTGATACATAATCCGTATAAAATGACCAGATTAAGAATTTCGGTGATTGTTATGCTTGCCATGACATTGTTTCGATGTGCAGTGGCCAATCCGATTGACTATGATTCGTTGCCTCGTAACATAAAATCGGGTGCGCAGGGCAATAATCATGTACAGGGTATAGCCGTTGACACTGAACGCGGTTTCGTGTATTATTCATTCACCTCCACGCTCGTCAAAACCGATTTTAACGGTAATATGTTAGGGAGCGTGACGGGAATGGTAGGACACCTTGGATGCATATCGTTGAATCCCGACGACGGACGATTGTATGCGTCTCTTGAATACAAGAACGACGAAATAGGTGCCGGCATATTGAAAAAGGCCAATATGGCGCAAATGAAAAATACCACTTCGTTTTATATAGCAATATTTGACGTCGAACGTATAAATAAGGTAGGCATGGATGCTGAAAAAGATGGCGTGATGACTACCGTATACGTAAAAGATGCCGTCGACGACTATAATGCGAGCGTGCGTAACAATGGCCGGATGCATGAGCATCGTTTTGGCTGTTCAGGCATCGACGGGCTTACAATCGCTCCGGCTATTGGCAAGGCACCGTCGTCAAAGAAGTTCGTTTACGTGGCTTACGGCATATATGGCGACACCACTCGCACCGACAACGATCATCAGGTGATACTGTCATACGATATGGCGAAGCTAAAGCGATATGAAAAGACTCTGTCGCAGTCAAATCCTCACAAATCGGGGCCCGAAAAGCCCGATCACAAGTATTTTGTGTACACCGGAAATACGTCATGGGGAATCCAGAATCTTGCATATGACAAGTCGTCGGGTAATATGTTTGCAGCCGTTTACAGGGGCGCAAAGTCACAATTTCCCAATTATACGTATTTCGTAATAGACGGAAATTCAAAACCGGCGAGAAGACATTTGTCGGGCTTCGACGATAAATTCAAGGCCGAGACCCTTGCTCTTGTCCGGGATGGATTGTACGATGAGGCAAGCAATACGTGGGGATGGAATTTCGCCTATGGGTCAACCGGCTTATGCCCTATAGGTGACGGGTATTTTTATATATCGCACAATCATCGCGACAAAACGACGGGGCAAGAGAGTTCGACCGTAAAGCTGTACAGATGGACGGCCGACGTTGACGCTCCTTTCGTATTGGTTGATTAGCGACCTCCGAATGTCAATATTCAAACGCCACATTGTCGATATATAGATTTAGGCCTTCGGTGCCAACGTATGGTTCTCCGTTTCCGGAGCTCATCATCAATATGACATGCGTGGGCGTTGCATCGGGTTTATCCCAACCTTCTTCCATCACCGGCACGAGTTCGCCTTTGGAGTTTCGTGCGTAGTATGCATTGTCGCCATTGCGCAGCCCGAGCCATCCGTAGCCGGCTTTGTTTGAACAATCGCCATATATTATGGGCAGGTTGAATCCGTCGATCCACGATGTGCTCTCTTTGAATTCGCTGCCGCCGGTGCCCACGCGCATAGCGTGAATGTTGCCTTCGCCATCTTCCCACCGACGCTGCAGGAATATGAAAACTACGGCGGCATCGCGGCCTTGTATAATCTTTTTTGACCCGAAACCGGTCGACTTCACTCGTATGTCTTCGACCGGCATATCTACTTTATAGTCAAATACCAATGCTTTCGGTCGCTTTTTGTAAGGCATGCCCATATTCATTTTGGCATATGGATTTTTTGTGCTCGAAATGGGTTCAATCATTTCGCCGAGAAACATCGAACCTGCGACCATAACGTTCATGTTTATCAAGCCCAACACCTTTACCGACTCCATCTGCGTGCATAGCTTGGCACATTTGTTGCCCGGCTTCCGTTCGTGCGGATATACGGCATTCGAAGCCTTGGTAACGCCTGCTACTTTTGCATATACGTTGCTGGTGCCCCAGGGCGACCCTCCCATATTGTTGTATGGCTTGTTTTCGTATATTACATTTTCAGGGCCTACTGCATATACCTTTCGTTGTTTTCCGCCTATGACTACCGATTCGGTGATGTAGCGGGTAACCCATTGGTTGAAATCACCATATTTTATGGGCTCGGCTCCCTTTACGGATATGGATGATGCGGATAGCAATACGGAGAGAATAATGAATATGTTAAATTTACGTAATTTCATAATTTTAAAGTTTTTGTCGCTAAAAATGCATTTAAATACAATATATGGTGGCAATCATACTTTATGACAACGATTGGTCATAATTGATTGTTGCGAGTATGACCCTCTAAAAACTGCAGCTTACCGAGAAGCCTACGCTAAGGCCGTTGCGCGAAGGTGATACCCACGGACTTCCTGATATTGATGGCCCGTTGTGCGGTTTGCTGATGGCCTGCCGTATCGATGCTTTACGTTGGTCGCCTCTGAAATATCCCACTACTTCGTTTACGGGATCAAGAATAAACGCTGCAAAGTAACCTAAAATTTTTGAACCAAGCAACCTGTATTCGTTACGTACAATGTAACGTTTGGCCAAATAAAATGCTTCGCCCATTAATGAGCCCACTACCGGGGTTATCACCAAATCCTGTACCGAAGGCGTTTCGTTGAAAGCTTCGAAGCCATATTCCCAGAAAAATGTGGATATGCAGAAGCAGTATAAAAACGATCCCCAGCAATTGAATCCGCAACTGCGGGCACTCATATAATATGCGCCGCCACCATAGGGATGGAGCACATAGTTGAAAATGAATTTATCGCCATCCCATACCGGTCCGGCTTTTATGTGGTCGACGTATCGACGGAAAAGCGGAATTTCGCGTCGCGAGGCTCTGTTCCATGCGGTGGCATCGTCGGGCAACGCTTGAAGTATCAGGAGGGTAGCGACGCCTCCTCCCATCAGTACGCCGGTATTGGTCCATAGCCTGCGCCAGTTGGGAATGCTTCGTGTGCGCGAATAGGGATAATCGTATAACGTTAGTTTGCCGAATGATACGGTTTCATGCTTTGATGTGTCTATCGGGCCAATGGCAATGTCGGTTTCGGTTGATTCTTTGAGGCATTCGATGGGAAATTGCCATGGTATGTGACTGAGCGCAGTGTCAGAATTGGCAGTTGCGTTGTGTGTTGTAGCCGCTTCAATGCGCCATGGTAAAAACAGCGACATCGATAATGTACAAATGGCAATAAAGGTTTTCATAATTAAAATAGTTGAGGTGTGTTACATAATTGTAACATAAAATTCGGCCTATTGTGTCGTAACGATGCATTAAAGAGTGTGAAAAAAAGTGATATTACATTTGTTTGATAGCGTAGTAATGCAAAAAAGAATAATATTGAAGCATTTGGTCGACATTGGCATGCTGTTTGTTATTTACTTATTATAATTTATTTATGAGATAATGAAGGATCGTTGGATTGGAATATTGGTGTTGTGCATCGTTATGCATGTTCAATTGTCAGCATATGCAGCCGATACGTTGAAGCATCCGGTTGATACCGCGACGTCGGTGGAAAAAGGAGGGTTCATTGATCGGTTGCTGAAATATTTCGACGATTCGAATAAGCAAAAGGAAAACAAGCGATTTGATTTCAGTATAATCGGAGGCCCTCATTTCGCATCTGACACTAAGCTTGGATTGGGGATGGTGGCGGCTGGTACGTATCGGTGCGACCTGACCGATACCGTAACCATGCCATCGAACGTATCGCTTTATGGCGACGTGTCGACCGTGGGTTTTTATATGGTAGGCATTCGCGGAAATCACATTTTAAGATATAATCGACGCAGGCTTGACTATGACGTCTACTTCTTCTCGTTCCCCACTAAATTTTGGGGCATAGGATATGGCAATGGATATAAACGGTCGAATGAAACGAAATATAAGGAGCTGATGATAAGATTGTCGGCTAACTATCTGATTCGTATAGCCGACAAGTTATATATCGGGCCGGGGGGAGAATTTACGCATGTAAATGCAAACGATGTCGATGATGCTACGTTATGGGAAGGACAACGGTTGACCACAACGTCGGTTACGGCGGGGTTGAGGTTGCAATACGATAGTCGCGACAATCTTACCGCGCCATCGTCGGGCTGGCTTGCATGGGTCGATATGAAATCGAGCCCTAAATTCTTGGCAAACCGAATGGCTTTCAGCCATACGGAAATTAGTGTTGCAACCTACGTGCCGGTCTGGACCGGAGGCATTGCGGCATGGAGGGCGCATGGCAAATTTTGTTTTGGCGACGTTCCGTGGTCAATGCTTGCCACGTTTGGAGGCAGCCACAGCATGCGCGGATATTATGAAGGCCGGTATCGCGATAAATGTGAATATGACGTGACGATGGAGCTCCGACAAAACATATGGGGCAGGGTAGGAGCCGTGGCTTGGGCCGGAGTAGGGTCGGTTGCGCCTGAGATAGACCGATTCACATCTAAGCATATCCTGACCAACTTTGGCATTGGATATAGATGGGAGTTCAAAAAAAATTGCAATGTACGCCTTGACTTTGGCATTGGTCGAGGTGAATCATCTTTTATATTTAATATAAATGAAGCTTTTTGACAATCATATTGATGCGGTGTCCCGTTGCAGGGAGCGCAAATCGGACATTTGGGCAAAAGTGTTGTTCGTATGGACGCCGCTATGTTGCGCCGTTCCCAACGTTGCCCTGTCAGTCACGGAGCCATTGTCGGTCATGGCACGCATTGCCAACGTGTTGTTGCCTTTGGGCATATATTGGTTTCTGATTACTCTTACGCGCAATGTCGGCAAGGCGACTCTGTTGATGTTTCCTCTGATGTTTCTTGCCGCATTTCAAAGCGTATTGCTGAAGCTGTACGGTCGGTCGGTGATAGCTGTTGATATGTTTCTTAATCTGGTGACCACCAATCCGGCCGAGGTGGGTGAGCTGTTGGGCAATCTTACCGCCGCGATTGCATTTGTGGCGGTAGTGTACTTGACTCCTATCATAATGGCGTTGGTGTCAATAGCCAAAGGGTGGCTCATATCAGATCGATGGCGAATGAGGCAGCGTGTGTTGGCCGTAGTTTCGTCGTTGTCGGGGTTAATAGCCATGGCGTTTTCTTTCGGCGCGGCAAAAGCGTATGATCCGTTTAACGATTTATATCCGCTAAATGCATTTTACAACATATGCCTCGCCGTGTCGCGCGACGTGCAGATGCATAATCACTTGGCTTCCGAACGATTCACCTTCGGTGCTTCCGATACCCATGCCAATGACGGCAGGGAGGTGTATGTGCTTGTGGTGGGCGAGACTGCGAGGGCCGATAATTGGCAATTGAACGGCTATTTTCGCAATACTACGCCTGAATTGGTCGGTATGAGTGGGCTTACATCGTTTCGTAGGGCATTCAGCCAGTCGAACACCACTCATAAAAGCGTGCCTATGTTGTTGTCGTCGGTCAATGCATATTCGTTCAACGATTCAATCAATGAGGTGAAAAGCATTTTGTCGGCATTCAAGGAGGCCGGATACCATACGGCGTTCATATCCAATCAGCGTCGCAATCATTCATACATCGACTTTTTCGGTGGCGAAGCCGATACCTGCATATTTGTAAAGGAGATGAGCGAAGGCTCGGAGAAAAGTGGCCCGTTTTATGATTCCGATCTGTTGCCATTGCTCGACGAGATGCTTAATCGAAATTATCGTCGTCAGTTTATAGTGTTGCATACATATGGGTCGCATTTTAATTATGCCGACAGATATCCTCGCGAATGTGCGGTGTTTAAGCCCGATCATCCGCTCGAGGCAATTGAGGCTAATCACGAAAAGTTGATTAATTCATATGACAACACCATATTATACACGTCGAGGCTGCTGCGTGACATAATCGGGCGTTTGGATGATGCCGGCATATGCTCGGCGATGCTATATACCTCGGATCACGGAGAAGACATATTCGACGACGAACGTAATCTGTTTTTGCACGCGTCGCCCATACCGTCGTATTTTCAAATACATGTGCCGTTTATCGTATGGATGTCCGACTCGTATCGGTCGACATATCCCGATGCTGCACGAAATGTAGTGGCTAATGCTCGTAAATTAGTGTCGACGAGCGATGCGTTTTTCCATACGGCGCTCGACATAAGCGGCATATCGACTCGAGTGTTCGAGGCTCGACATTCGGTTGCTAATGCACTGTACAAAGAGTCGTCGCCCGTTTATCTGAATGATCATAACGAGGCGGTGGGGCTGTCTGATGCCGGACTCTCGGAATCGGAAATACTAAAAATAACAGGTATGTGAAAACGAAGTCAGGTGCAGTCGCTTAGCGGTTGCACCTGACTTAATCCTTTTGTTAGGGGAGATTGTGATGGATCGTCGATGACTTGTTAAGCCTCTGCGGGTTTAACATTTACAAAACGACGACCATTCTTGCCAACAGAGAACACTACAATTCCGTCGATGAGAGCAAACAGAGTGTGATCTTTTCCTATGCCTACGTTGAGGCCCGGATGATGCACTGTGCCACGCTGACGCTTGATGATGTTGCCTGCCTTGGCATACTGACCACCAAAAATCTTAACGCCGAGTCGTTTGCTTTCCGATTCACGACCGTTCTTCGAACTACCTACACCTTTCTTATGTGCCATTTTCTAAAGATTTTAAGGGGGTTAAGCAACTACTTCTTTAATTAAAACTTTTGTGAAATACTGGCGATGACCGTTTTTGCGACGATAACCTTTGCGGCGTTTCTTCTTGAAAACGATTACCTTTTCACCTTTCACAAGTGGCGTGAGAACTTCACATACCACCTTTGCGCCTTCTACTACGGGAGCGCCAACCTTAACGGTTCCGTCGGCATCAGCGAGGAGCACACGGTCAAATTCAACCTTGTCACCTTCTTTAGCATTTTCGCCGAGATAGTGAACATACAAGAACTTTTCGGGTTCGGCTTTGAACTGCTGTCCTTGAATTTCTACAATTGCGTACATCTTTTAATAAATAGATTTTACGTTTATTCCGGCAGGCGAAAACCGCAACCATCGCGATTTTGCTTCGTTTGAGCCCGCTTGGATTTTTTTTGAGCGCACAAAGGTAGTGATTTATTTTCAATAATCCAACCACCATAATGGTATTTTCGCGAATTTTCGATAAAATAATCTCAAATAAAGCGGTTTATCCACGATTTAGATGCGCATTAGTTATGATTCGCACGGTTTCTGTTATATTGAAAACTGATCTTAAATTGAAAAAAATGCGGCAAAGCTCAAAAAAAGTGCACTTTTTTTTGCTGTTATAAAAAAAAGCTCTAACTTTGCAGTCGATTTAACGAAGCACTCGTTAATCAGGTCCCATAGCTCAGTTGGTTAGAGCACCTGACTCATAATCAGGGAGTCCAAGGTTCAAGCCCTTGTGGGACCACCACTTAAAAATCAAGCAGTTGGAAGTTATTCTGACTGCTTGATTCCTTTTAAGTCAATTCCGTCGCACACAGTTCGTAACGTAACGGTGTAGGTTTGCCGCTTTGCTTCTAAGGAACGTAGGGGGCATGCCTCTCAAGGCATATTCATTCTCAGATACCTGTGTGTCAGAAATATTGGGTCAGCAGCAAAAGCCGGTTGAAGTGTTAAATAACTACCCGAGTGTAAAATTATTTTTAGGCGCATAGCTTTGAGAGGCGGAACAGGAAGAAAGGAATGTCGGTCACTCCCCGGAACTGGCTTCTGAAAGCTTTGACTTTGGCGTTGAATGACTCGGCTCCGGCATTGGTTGAGCGGTTG
>JAGATN010000007.1 GCA_017621225.1 Muribaculaceae bacterium
CAGTGTGGACGCAATTGGAAATTCAATATAAAATTGTCTTGCGCGTTCCAATTGGCGCTGTCCAAAACCACTTCCGTATTCGGGTTCTATCTCTTGGGCAAGATTCTTTATAAGACCTTTACCATATTCAGCACGCGCACTCCCGCCCTGTTCTTCCTCAACAATGCGTCGTCCTATTTGCCAGTACATCTGTACGCGACAAAAGTCGACTGAGCGGACAGCATTAGACCGAGATGTTTCAATAATCGAGCGTATTTCAGATATTAAATCTTTCATTTTTTGTTATTTTGTAGCTTTCCTTTCCGGAAGTATGGTTGAAGCCCAGTTGGGAAGCTCATATACGTAGCGTTTGGCAAGCTCGCCGTCGCTCAGACGGAATAAAAGTCGAGCCTCCGCATTCTCAATTGAGTTATCATAGACATAGAGCCTGTCAACTATTCCAGATATGATTTTGCAGTTGGCAATGGACTTGTCGTATCGGGATATTATTTTAGGGATAGGCACATCATGACCGCCATCCAATACACGTTGAGCCACTCGCTTCGCATTGATAGTCGGAGATTCGGTGGAAACGAAGAACATACGGATGAAAAATCCGGCTTGCTTCGCTCTAAGGATGTAATCGACCTTATCGGCGGCCGACATCACAGTCTCAAAGATATGGCTTTTGCGTTCTGAAATACATCTTTCCCTCCATTCATTACAATAGTTTGCGGCTTTCAGAACAGACTCCTGATTGTTCCAGTCGCCGAACACATCGCGGGCCACATTATCGGGATTGATATACTCCGAACCCTCCAACCACTCATGATGCAGTATCTTGGAGGTTATGGAAGTCTTGCCCGACCCATTAGGCCCGGCAATCACAATCAGAACAGGACGATGATTAGTTGCTACCATTTTTTATCCTGTTTATAGCATCGCCCCATTTTTCTTGAGCTGCCAGTGTAGCGGCCTCAATTCCGGCAGCCACACGCTCGGCAGCCCGGCGAGTGCTTGCGCGTGCATCTTCGGCAACCTCACGCATAATCTGGGCCATGCGCTCGTCGCCCGGCTCCTCCATCGACGTGAGTCGATAACTATTCATCTGATCTTCCGACATAATCTATAATCTTTTCTTATCCGACGTCAACCGTTAGCCCGCGCATACGCCAATAGCGCAAAAGCGATCGACCCAATCGCAAAGATACATAAAAAAGCGACTTTTCACGCCCGACGCATAAGAAATTTAGTGAAATTCCTAACAAAAGAATGGAGTGTAACCGGTTGGGGGCTACACTCCATTTATATGGATTTAGATATTTCTAAATTGATGGTTTATTTGACTTCCTCGAAGTCGACATCGGTTACGCCATCGCCGTTTCCGGGCTTAGGCTGGCTGCCTGCTCCGGGGTTGGCGCCACCTTGAGCTTGCTGTTGCTGCTGTGCCTGAGCGTTGAGTATCTCCTGCTGTGCAGCACCGAATGCAGTTTCGATTTCCTTTATGGCTGCATCGATTCCAGCAACGTCCTGAGCTTTGTGGGCTTCCTTAAGGCGAGTAAGTGCATTTTCAATCGGGGCCTTCTTGTCGGCAGGTATCTTGTCGCCGAGTTCGCTAAGCTGCTTTTCGGTCTGGAATATAAGTGTATCGGCCTGATTGAGTTTGTCGATGCGCTCTTTTTCCTTTGCGTCGGCAGCAGCGTTGGCAGCAGCTTCGTCCTTCATTCTCTTGATTTCGGCATCGGTCAAACCGCTTGAAGCTTCGATACGGATACTCTGCTCTTTGCCGGTAGCCTTATCTTTTGCCGATACGTTGAGAATGCCGTTGGCGTCGATTTCGAATGTAACTTCGATCTGAGGTATGCCACGCGGTGCGGGGGCAATGCCATCGAGGTGGAATTTGCCAAGAGTCTTGTCATCTTTTGCCATCGGGCGTTCGCCTTGAAGAACGTGGATTTCAACTGAAGGTTGATTGTCAGCCGCAGTTGAGAAGGTTTCGCTCTTACGGGTAGGTATGGTAGTGTTGGCTTCGATAAGCTTGGTCATCACACCGCCGAGAGTTTCGATGCCCACTGACAGAGGAACGACGTCGAGCAGCAACACATCTTTTACGTCGCCTGAAAGCACGCCGCCCTGTATGGCTGCACCTACGGCTACAACTTCATCGGGATTAACGCCCTTTGAAGGAGCTTTACCGAAGAATTTTTCAACTACCTGCTGTATGGCGGGAATTCGGGTCGATCCACCTACAAGTATCACTTCGTCAATGTCGCGCGCAGTCATGCCGGCATCTCTAAGAGCCTGTTCGCAGGGCGGAATAGTAGCCTGGATCAGCTTGTCGGCCAACTGTTCGAATTTAGCACGGGTAAGGGTCTTTACCAAGTGTTTGGGAATTCCGTTAACCGGCATAATGTACGGAAGGTTTATTTCGGTGCTTGTGGTGCTTGAAAGCTCGATTTTTGCTTTTTCGGCAGCCTCTTTCAAACGTTGCAGCGCCATCGGGTCTTGACGAAGGTCAACGCCCTCGTCTTTCAAGAATTCATCGGCAAGCCAATCGATTATTACGTGGTCGAAGTCGTCGCCTCCGAGGTGCGTATCGCCGTTGGTCGATTTTACTTCAAACACACCGTCGCCAAGTTCAAGAATCGAAATATCGAATGTACCGCCACCAAGGTCGAACACTGCAATTTTCTGATCCTTATTTGTCTTGTCGAGGCCATAGGCCAATGCTGCGGCGGTAGGTTCGTTGACGATACGTTTCACCGTCAGACCGGCAATTTCGCCGGCTTCCTTAGTGGCCTGACGCTGAGAGTCGTTAAAGTAAGCCGGTACGGTGATCACAGCTTCCGAAACCGACTGTCCGAGGTAATCTTCGGCCGTTTTCTTCATTTTCTGAAGAATCATTGCCGAAATTTCCTGTGGAGTGTATTCGCGGCCGTCGATGTCGACGCGCGGAGTGTTATTGTCGGCGCGAACCACCTTATACGGTACGCGTTCTATTTCTTTTTCAACCTTATCGTAAGTTTCGCCCATGAAGCGCTTGATAGAATATATGGTGCGTTTTGGATTGGTGATGGCCTGACGTTTTGCCGGATCGCCAACCTTACGCTCTCCACCGTCGACGAATGCTACTATCGAAGGGGTGGTGTTACGGCCTTCGCTGTTAGGAATTACAACAGGGTCATTGCCCTCAAGTACTGCGACACAGGAGTTTGTGGTTCCCAAGTCAATACCTATAATCTTTCCCATAATTAATTAGTTTTAGTATTTTAAATTTAAATGTTCGAAATATCATATATCGGACGGTGTTGCATCCATATGCTTTCATCCGATTTCGTTCATCTACAAAACAAATTATATGCCAAAATAGTTGAATGGTTCATAACTTAATAAAATCCAAAGGATTAATAAAAATTTAAATAACTGACATATTTGCTGACAAAAATGACACACCGTCAGGTTCATGCATATGAAAAAACATCAAAACACATGTCAATTAATTAATAATATTTACTAAATTTGCATCGTTATTGCATAATTCGGCCTTTGCATATCGCAAATCAGGCCGGATATGTGCGTATAGATACCAAATTAATGTTTAAATAAAATTTATAATCATTATGGACATTTCCCACATTGAGCATGTCGGTATAGCAGTTCCCAGCTTGGACGAAGCCATACCTTTTTATGAAAAAATGCTTGGCCTTAAGTGCTTTGCCATAGAAGAAGTAGCCGATCAGAAAGTGCGCACGGCATTCTTTAAAGTCGGTCAAACCAAAATTGAACTTCTCGAGCCGACTGCCGAGGACAGCGCAATTGCTAAATTCATTGCCAACAATGGCGGTCGTGGCGGCATCCAGCACATAGCATTCGCCATAGCCGACGGCGTTGCAAACGCACTTGCCGAAGTAGAGTCGAAAGGTGGCCGTCTGATCGACAAGGCTCCTCGCAAAGGTGCCGAAGGATTGAACATAGCATTCCTTCATCCGAAGTCGACTTGCGGCACTCTGGTAGAATTGTGCGAAGATCCTAATAAGTAATAAATACTCACTGACAATATTTTCTATTTATAATAATGAGTAACCAGCTTGCAAAAGTACAAGAGCTTATTGCGCTTCGCAATGAAGCTCGTTTGGGTGGTGGCGAAAAAGCTATCCAGAAACAGCACGAAAGAGGTAAATACACGGCGCGTGAACGTATTGCACAGCTTCTCGACGAAGGTTCGTTCGAAGAAATCGATATGTTCGTACGCCACCGTTGCCATAATTTCGGTCAGGAAAAGAAAAGTTTTCTCGGCGATGGCGTCGTAACCGGCTACGGTACGATAGATGGCCGTTTGGTATATGTGTTTGCTCAGGATTTCACCGTGTTTGGCGGCTCTTTGAGCGAAACCATGGCTTTGAAGATTTGCAAAATCATGGATATGGCCATGAAGATGGGTGCCCCCGTCATCGGTCTAAACGACTCGGGTGGCGCTCGTATTCAGGAAGGCATCAACGCATTGGCCGGATATGCCGAAATTTTCCAACGCAACATCCTGGCATCAGGCGTCATTCCGCAGATTTCAGGCATACTTGGTCCGTGCGCCGGCGGTGCCGTTTATTCGCCCGCACTTACCGACTTCACCATCATGACCAAGGGCATATCTTATATGTTCCTTACCGGACCGAAGGTGGTAAAGACGGTTACAGGCGAAGATGTAACGCAGGACGCTCTCGGTGGTGCCGAAGTTCATTCGTCAAAGAGCGGCGTGGCTCATTTCGCAGCTGCCGATGGCGAGGAAACGCTTAAGATCATTCGCAAATTGTTCAGCTACATACCGCAGAACAACCTTGAAGAACCGCCGTTGGTAGAATGTACCGACCCGATTGACCGTCTTGAAGATTCGCTCAACGAAATCATACCTGATTCGGCCAACCGTCCTTATGACATGTACGAAGTTATCGGTGCGATAATCGATAATGGCGAGTTCCTTGAAATACAACGCGATTATGCCAAGAACATCATTATCGGCTTTGCCCGATTCAATGGTCAGGCCGTGGGCATAGTGGCCAATCAGCCCAAATATCTTGCAGGCGTACTCGACAGCAACGCATCGCGCAAGGGTGCCCGCTTCGTTCGTTTCTGCGATGCATTCAACATTCCTATCGTAACGCTCGTCGACGTACCCGGATTCTTGCCCGGAACCGGACAGGAATACAATGGCGTGATACTTCACGGTGCAAAACTTTTGTATGCATACGGCGAAGCTACCGTGCCCAAGGTTACGGTTACATTGCGTAAGAGCTATGGCGGAAGCCATATAGTGATGAGCTGCAAGCAGCTTCGCGGCGACATGAACTATGCATGGCCTACGGCTGAAATAGCCGTTATGGGTGGTGCAGGCGCCGTTGAAGTATTGTATGCCCGTGAAGCCAAAGAATCGGCCGATCCGGCAGCCGTACTCAAAGAGAAAGAAAACGAATACAACAAGCTGTTCTGCAATCCTTACAATGCTGCACGCTACGGATACATCGACGATGTAATCGAACCTCGAAACACCCGTTTCCGCGTAATTCGCGCGCTTCAGCAGTTGGCCACCAAGAAGGTTACCAACCCCGCCAAGAAGCATGGAAACATACCTCTATAAACCATTATCAAACGAGTATTCAACACAAATATGAGAAAAAAAATATCAATTCTACTCGTGGTAATGGTGGCTTTCGGGACTCTCGTCTCGTCAGCGCAAGGACGCAAAGGGTTGCGCCTTAATGAAGTCATGGTGCAAAACGAATCGAACTTCGTTGACGATTATGGCAAGCATACCGCATGGGTTGAGTTGTTTAACTCAACTTTTGCTCCGCTTGAAATATCGAGCGTCTACATAACCAATGATTCCACGAACAAGAAAATGTACCCGGTTCCGCTGGGCGACGTAAACACTGAAATACCGGCACGCCAACACATTTTGTTTTGGGCCGATGGAGAGCCGTCGAAAGGCACTTTCCATATGAATTTCACTCTCGTTCCGGGGCAAGACAACTGGATAGGCATTTACGATGCCGACGGCAAGACGCTGATCGACGAAGTTGTGGTGCCCGCATCATTGCTCCCCAACCAGACGTATGCCCGCAAAAACGATGGTAAAGGCGAAGGCCCCGATGCTTGGGAAATTCGTGATGGTTCTGACTCCAAGTATGTAACTCCGAGCAGCAACAACATCATCAAGGACACCAACAACAAGGTGGAAACCTTCTCCGAAATGGACGAAAATGGATTTGGCATGACCATCATGGCTATGTGCATTGTGTTCAGTGCATTGTTGCTGCTATGCGTATGTTTCTACATAATCAGCAAGATAGGCGAACGCATATCGAAATCCAACAAGGCAAAGGCAGCCGGCCATAAGCTTCGCGAAGTTGCCAAGGATGAACGTCCGGAACATGATTCCGGTGAGGAAATAGCCGCTATTGTCATGGCGCTCCATGAGCATCTCGACACTCATGATCAGGAAAACACGATACTTACCATCAACAAGGTAAAACGTGCTTACTCGCCTTGGAGCTCCAAGATTTATGGCTTGCGCGAAACGCCTCGTCGTTAAATCATCACTTATATTATCGTTCACCATTAACTTATAAATAATGAAAGAGTATAAATATAAAATAAATGGCAACGCCTACAAAGTTGCCGTAGGCGACATTGACAACAATGTGGCTCAGGTAGAAGTAAACGGAATACCCTACAAGGTAGAGCTTGATTCGGTCAAGAAACCCGTTACCATCGTTAACGCCCCGCGTCCTTCGGCCGCTCCGCGCACCGAAACGGGCGCCAAGGTCATATCCAAGCCCGCAGCAGCTCCCTCGAGCGGATATCAGGTGAAGTCTCCCCTCCCCGGCACCATACTTTCCATACCGGTGAAGGTAGGCGATACGGTAAGCGCATCTGACACCGTTGTCATTCTTGAGGCCATGAAGATGGAAAATGCCATCCATGCCGGACGTGATGGAAAAGTGTCATCAATATCTGTGAATCCTGGCGACGCCGTGCTTGAAGGAGCCGTGATACTCACTATTGAATAAGCCATTGAATATAAAACGATAACATCGATACGTTATGACATTCAGTGACTTTTTGATGCAAAACCTGGAACAGTTCTGGCATCTGACCGGGTTCTACAATGCTACATGGGAGCATTTTGTTATGTTGGGCGTTGGCCTGTTCTTCATTTGGCTTGCCATTAAGAAAGATTTCGAGCCAATGCTGCTCGTTCCCATCGGATTTGGTATGTTGATAGGTAATATTCCTTTCAACACTGAAGCCGGCCTTGAAATAGGCATATACGAGGAGGGTTCGGTTCTCAACATCTTGTACAACGGTGTAAGTGCCGGTTGGTATCCTCCGCTGATATTCCTTGGCATAGGCGCCATGACCGACTTCTCGGCCCTTATAGCCAATCCGAAACTAATGCTCATTGGTGCATCGGCTCAGTTTGGCATATTTGGAGCCTATATGGTGGCCCTTCTGCTCGGATTTGCTCCCGACCAGGCCGGTGCAATTGCCATTATCGGTGGGGCCGACGGTCCTACCGCCATATTCCTTTCATCGAAGCTTGCCCCCAACCTCATGGGTGCCATCGCAGTGTCGGCTTATTCATACATGGCCCTCGTTCCTGTGATACAGCCGCCAATCATGCGACTGCTCACCACAAAGAAAGAACGAGTAATAAAGATGAAGCCCGCACGTGCGGTGTCGCAAAACGAAAAGATAATATTCCCCATCGTTGGCTTGCTGCTCACTTGCTTCGTCGTGCCTTCAGGCCTGCCGCTGCTCGGTATGCTGTTCTTTGGTAACTTGCTTCGCGAATGCGGCGTGACCACACGTCTTGCCAAGACTGCCAGCAATGCACTTACCGACATCGTTACCATACTGCTCGGTATGACGGTTGGTGCTTCGACCCAGGCTTCAGAATTCCTCACGGCACAAACCATAGGCATATTTGCCCTCGGTTTCATGGCATTCATCATCGCTTCTACTTCAGGCGTTTTGTTTGTCAAATTGTTCAACCTCATACTTCCGGCCAATAAGAAAATCAATCCGCTTATCGGTAATGCCGGCGTATCAGCCGTGCCGATGTCGGCTCGAATTTCCAATAACCTTGGATTGGAGTATGACCCATCGAACTACTTGCTCATGCATGCAATGGGCCCGAATGTAGCCGGCGTAATCGGATCGGCCGTGGCTGCAGGCGTGCTTTTGGGATTCCTTGCCTAACGGTATGTAGAGCGGATGGCGACGACATCAGAACCTATCGATTGAATTAAGCCGGTTCTGAACCGTCAATATCCCGTTAGATTAATAAAAGTGACGGAGGCAGTTTCATTAAAATGAAGCGAATCCGTCACTATTTTTTCCTTAATGCGACATTGAGTCATCAATTGTCGAAATTTGTGGATGTGAACGAAAACTTTATCATTGTTGGTGTCGTTTTAAATATAGCGTCTATTAATCTTAATACCGATTATGGTCGATGATCATATATAATAATCTGATTGTTGATTTCTAATCATTAAATTACGGAAGTGTATGGTAACTAAAAAGGTCATAGAATCAATCTATAAGAAATATTCAAAACGCCCAGATAGTCCTGACGAATTAGACATACCATTGTTGTTCGAATATCTGATCGAGCCGCACAAAATGCGTATTGACGACGACTTCAATCTCATTATAGGCAGCATTGATCCGAACTCTCCTTTTCATATAATAGACCTCAACAAGGTGCATGGAATCGTGGAGTTTGACAACTCCGTGGCCATCGTACTGCATTCGTCGATAATATTTCTCAACAAACACGACAAACAATCGCACATACATATAAAGCTTGATCAACCCTCGTTTCTTGAGCGGTTGCGAAGCCGTATGTCGCGAGATGGAGCCGATGAATGATTATGGATGCCATGTGCGAAAAATACGAATGCTTCAATCGCGTTATGCGCATTACAGGGCGCGAAACGTTCAACAAGATTTGCGAAACGCGTGTGATAATATTTGGCATTGGAGGAGTGGGAAGCTGGTGCGCCGAAAGCCTGATACGTTCGGGCATAATGCACTTGACGATAGTCGATGCCGATGTAGTGGCAGCTTCAAACATCAACCGCCAGTTGCCCGCCACCACTTCAACGGTCGGACTTCCGAAAGTCAATGTCATGAAGGCCCGATTGCTCGACATAAATCCCCATGCACACATAACGGCGATAAACGACGTTTACAATGAACATACCGCCGAAAAATTCAATCTCGAGTCATACGATTACATAGTGGATGCCATCGATAGTCTTTCCGACAAGGCACACCTCATACTCAAAGCCACCTCCACGAATGCAAAGTTCGTATCATCAATGGGAGCTGCGCTTAAAGTCGATCCTACGGCCATCAAGATGGCCGAATTCTGGAAAGTGAAAGGATGTCCGCTTGCAGCATCATTGAGGCGAAAATTCAAAAAATCGGGCATATATCCAAAACGCAAATTCAAATGCGTATACTCCGACGAACAGCCCATGAAAAATGATGATACTTGCGTTGACCTTACCGGGGCAATGTCGTTTAATAAAGCATCCATAAATGGAGCCATATGCCACACAACGGCCATATTCGGATTATACCTGGCAGCTTTTGTTTTAAACCACATCATTGGCCGCGAAAAATAGCTGAAAAATAACTCGCGCGGTTGCACGTTTGCCAAAAACTATATATCTTTGCACTCGTAAAAACCGTAATCACGGCTAAGTTCGGGGCGTAGCGCAGTCCGGTTAGCGCACCTGCTTTGGGAGCAGGGGGTCGAAGGTTCGAATCCTTTCACCCCGACATTCGGATAAGACGTTGAAACACAGCGATTAGCAATCAGTTTCAACGTCTTATTTTTATGCCTTTCCCAACTTTTTTCGCCGCTTTAGGTGGTAATTTATGGCAAAAAAATGCGTATCTTTGGCAAAAATGTTTCGCAAATGTTTCGCAATTAGTTCGCGAATTAAAATCGTAACGTACAAATTTAATATTCAAAAACACCTCCTTTTTTCGACCACCTTCATCGCTTTCTCAGCTTGTCAATTATCGCCAATGCAAAATGGGCCAATATTCCATAAACGAGGGTCACGAGCAATGCCCCCCCTCATTTACAAGAATTAGATACGAAAGCGGAACAGGCCATTCGGGGCGCGCCTGATTGAAAGCCGCCACAACCGCACATACGCTCAGCGCCACAAACACCACCACCATCGATGCCGGCGCAAAGCCAAACCTGAATCGTCCGATCTGTATCATAGATCCGCCTCCGAAGTCATTTCTTGGTAAAAAGATAGCGGACTTTCACGCTATAACGTCGCACTATGCGACGCATATTTTCCATACCCGAACCATTATTTATCGAGACGTTGCTAAATGACGGACTCTCATAATAGTTTGGCCCATTTTCAATTATTTCGTGCGGCACGGTAATTGTCAGGCCTTCATTATCTGCAATAAACTCCGCTTTTTCACGAGCCGCGTCAAGAGCTGCTTTAAGGCCCTGACGATTATATGATTCAATATTAGTATTGTCAATACTGGTTATGTTAAAACTCGATATGCCTTTACGCTCCAATTTGTCTGAAATACGCTCTATCTGGCTAAAATCAGCAACGGTAGCCGACAGCCTTTTGGCCATAAGAAAATTGGCAGAAACCTCACGATTGCGATAGTTACCCATATCGGAGACAACTATCAATGAGTCATGGACTCCGACTCGGTTCAAAGTCTTGCGCACCTTCTTCTCAATGTCCGAAATCTTTACTATCGTGCTGTCAGACGATGAATTAGGCGCATAATATTCCTCCATGCCTATCTCAATGGTGATGCGATCGGGCACTATGTTCATAGTAGCCGACCCAGTCACTTCTATAGTCGAAACGCTTGTCGTCTGTGCGTTAGACTGCTCCGATGCAAACATCAAAGCGATCGGCAACGCCATCATTAGTGCTAACTTTTTCATTTTCATTTCAATATTCAAAAGGTAAATGTATACTTACTAAAACATACGGTCTACAAAATATCACGTATTTTGCGGGCAGGATTACCGACCGCAAGAGTATACGGAGCCACGTCTTTGGTCACTACACTCCCCGCCCCTATCACCGCGCCATCGCCAATTGTCACTCCCGGCAATACCACGACGTTCGAAGCAATCCAAACGTCATTGCCTATCGTCACGGGAAGGCTACGCATGATGCCCGAATTACGTTCTGCTGGCGTCATCGCGTGAATCACCGTGCATATGCTGACGTTAGGCCCTATAAACACATTGTCGCCAATCACTACATCGGCTTCATCGAGAATTGTAAGGTTAAAATTTCCGGTAAAGTTATTGCCTACGCATATATTGAACCCGAAATCGCAATGAAATGGTGAGTTTATGGTAAAATTCGTTCCTATCGAGCCAAAAAGGCCCTTAATGATCATTCGGCGTTCCTCTATGCGCGACGGTGGCAACGCATTGAATTTGAAGCACGCTTCCGCACAATCAGCCAGACATTTTCCAAATTCTTCAGCGAAGCCATTGGTCCATTCGCCCGATTTAAGTTTGTCAAAACCATTTGAAAATTCCATATTCATATCATTACGAAAATAATCCATACAAATATAATACAAATATCGCAACCATAAGCCGACACGGCTAACATAATAAGGCATACAGTACATCTAAAACCGAACACAATCAATCGGCCATTGACACATTCTCACGATTTTTTTATTATTTTTGCGACACATAAGCCATTAGCACACCTAATCCGACATCCGAAACGCCACGTTACAATGTCATAATAATGGCTTCAAAAATTTGTCAATGCAAATAAATACTGCTACGAATGATTGTTTTTCCAAATGCAAAAATCAACATAGGGCTCGACATAATAGCACGCCGTAACGATGGCTATCACAACATCGAAACTCTATTCTATCCCATAGGTTGGAGCGACATACTCGAAATAGTGCCGGCCAAGGGGGCAACGTCCACCCTGACCATAACAGGCCGAGGCGTAAATTGCCCACCCGAGAAAAACCTCGTCATGAAAGCTTACAATGCCATCAACGAAGCCATACCCATTCCGCCGGTCGACATATATCTGCACAAAACGATACCCGACGGAGCCGGATTGGGTGGCGGATCGTCAGATGCAGCCTTCACGCTGATAGTGCTCAACAAACTTTTCTCACTGGCGCTAACCGACGACGATCTGGCCCGAATAGCTGCCGGCATCGGAGCCGACTGCCCTTTCTTCATCTACAACAAACCCATGTTTGCCTCAGGAATAGGCACTACGTTCGAACGCTCGAATGTCAGCCTCGCCGACACCGACATTTTAATAGTAAAACCGCCCGTAAGCATACCTACCGCCAAGGCATATGCCGGAGTCACACCCCAACGACCTGAAACGCCATTAAAAGACGCCCTATCGCAGCCATGCGAATGTTGGAAAAACATGGTAAAAAATGATTTCGAGCCATCGATATTTGCAGATAATCCGACACTGGCACGGATAAAGCAACAATTAATGGACATAGGAGCATACTATGCCGCAATGTCGGGATCGGGATCGTCGATCTACGGACTTTTCAAGAGTGACATTTTGTCAGACCAAAACAAAAAATTGTTTGGCGAATGTGACACATTCATAGGACGGCTCTGAAAGTGAACGTAAATACCTCTCATTTGTTATGATTTTAAAGCGGCATTGCCAACGACACGCAGTTTGGCAACATTTTTGATAGCCGTTATTAATTAAGAATTTTAAACAATCATCATACCGACTATGAGCCAAAAATCAAATAAACAAAAAGCAGCTTCCGACAATCGTCGGGTAGACGAAGAAATGCCCGAAATAATTGATGACGTTGAAGAAGCCGTAGAAGAAAATAACGCCGAAAACGAAACTGATGAATTGAGCCAAGTTGATGCATTGTCGAAAGAACTTGACGAAACAAAGGCCCAACTTGAAAAAGAAAAGAAAGAATATCTGTTTCTAATGGCCGAATTCGACAACTTCAGGAAACGTACCCTAAAAGAAAAAAGCGAAATAATACGCAACGCATCCGAAAACGCAATGAAAGGTCTGTTGCCCATTATCGACGATTTCGAACGCGGCATAGAGGCCAACGCCAATGCTACCGATCCGGATGCCATAAAAGAAGGTATGGAACTAATCTACAATAAATTGGTGAAATACCTATCGCAAAACGGCGTAAAGCCGATAGAAAGCACGGGCGTAGAGTTCAACCCCGACGTACACGAAGCCATTGCAATGGTTCCCGTTGAAGACCCGGATGCAAAAGGCAAAGTCATAGATACGCTCACAAAAGGATATACGATAAACGACGACAAAGTTCTCCGTCACGCCAAAGTTGCCGTAGGACAATAATTTACCCGACATGGAAAAAAGAGACTATTACGAAGTGCTTGGCGTGGCAAAAACGGCTACGCCCGAAGAACTGAAGAAAGCATACCGAAAACTTGCCATAAAATATCACCCCGACAAAAATCCCGGTGATAAGGAAGCCGAAGAAAAGTTCAAGGAAGCGGCTGAGGCTTACGATGTGCTCAGCGATCCCGAAAAGAAAGCCAAATACGATCAATTCGGACACAACATGGGTCCTCAAGGCTTTCCCGGTGGCGGAGGGTTCTATTCAAGCGGCGGAATGTCGATGGAGGATATATTCTCTCATTTCGGCGATATTTTTGGCGGTGGATTCGGCGACATGGGCGGATTTGCAAGTGCCGGCGGCGGACGTCCGAGAAAGCGTCAGCGCCGTGGCGACGATTTGAGAATCACGTTGAAGCTTTCGCTTGAAGACATTGCCAAGGGCGTGTCGAAAACGCTAAAGTTGAAATCGTTTGTAAAAGACGACCATTGCAACGGCACCGGCGCAAAAGACGGAACATCGTTTACCACCTGCCCCACTTGTCATGGCACCGGAACCGTTATGCGCACGCAACAGAGCTTTTTCGGGCTGCGTGAATCGGCGGCCATATGCCCCGATTGCAACGGCGAAGGCAAGGTAATAAACGAAAAATGCCACTATTGCAACGGCACCGGAGTAGAGCATAAGGAACAAGTGGTATCGTTCAACATACCGGCCGGAGTAAGCGATGGTATGACTCTTACCATAAAAGGCAAGGGAAATGCTCCGATGCACGGCGGCATAAACGGCGACCTGCTCGTTGTAATCGAAGAAATAAAGCACCCCGAACTGATACGCGACGGAAACGACGTGATATACAATCTGATGCTCGACTTCCCCACAGCCGCCCTTGGCGGAAGCGTGGAAGTTCCCACAATCGGCGGGCGCGCGCGCCTGAACATTCCGGCAGGTACTCAACCGGGCAAAATTTTACGACTCAGAGGCAAAGGCCTGCCATCGACCGACGGTTACGGAACCGGCGACGAACTGATAAACGTAATGGTATATGTGCCCGAAAATCTTAGCGACGAAGAAAAGAAGGCCATCGAGTCGCTGCGCGAGTCACCGAACATAAAAGCATCGGAAAGCGTGAAAAATAGAATTTTCAGCAAGCTACGCCACATTTTCGACTGATACACGCGCTATACGCGAACCCATAAGAACGCCCGGTCACATAATGCGACCGGGCGTTCTTTTTACGTCGTTATGTTCCGGAGCTTATCACTTCACGTCGTTCCAGTCATCGGTGCGGAATGGCGCGGCGGGAATGCCATAAGTATTTGTCAGGTTTGCCGGTATGAAATTACGAAAAGCGTAACGCACGGCAACCGGCTGTTTCACCTCGTCGCTCCACACTGTGATTACGTCGCAAGGCTTGTCGGAAGTCCACGCCTTGGCCGGATGAAACACCTTGTCGGCTCCGGCTATTTCGAAACCGATAAGAGGCACAAGCGTCCACGGGTTCATGCCCCTGCCGGCGTTGCTCATCTTCAGAATCATCTTGCCATCCTTTACTTCATACGATTCAAGCCGAGGCATTTTGGGTTCAAAGCCCTCCATTCCGTAGGTTTGAGCCAACGCCAGAGCGGCCAGGCGTTGCCCTACCTCTCTTTTCTTTCCGGGATGTATGCTGTACTCCTCGCCTATGTCGGTCGTTCCGGCCATTCCCGAATTGGGAATGCGGTCAACGGCCCTCAACTGCGATTCGACAAACAACGGATAAGCTATCTCTCTCGACCCTCCATATATGAACGGTGCAATCTGAACGAAATAGAAAGGCATTGAATTGTCCGTGTCGCCCCAATCCTTACGCCAGCTCTCCACCATCTTAGCGAGCATCACGTCATAGTGATCTATGTCGCCGAGATTCGATTCGCCCTGATACCATATGAAACCCTTTGCCTTAAAATTGCGTATGGGTGCTATCATCGAGCAATACAATTCGCTTGGTTTGCTCCAATGGTTGCCGTGCTTGGCTTTAAACTGCTCGGGAGTGACGCATTGCTTCAAAGCATCAAGGGGCATCCAGGTCTCCACTTTCGTGTCGCCCCAGTCAGTAGCAATCAGCCCTATGGGAATGTCGACGGCATCGGCAATCATACGACCGAAAAAATATCCTACGGCCGAAAAATCCGACACGCTTTTCGACGAAGCGCATTCCCACTGACCCGAACAATTATCAAGCTCCTTATTATACGATCGTTCGCGCCCGACCGTGAAAAATCGAAGCTTCGAAGATTCGGTAGCAGCTTTCAGTATGCAATCGAGCGAACCCTCTATCGCCTGACTCGTGTTGCCATGCAACGGCATCTCCATATTGCTTTGACCAGAACATATCCACACGTCACCGGCCAAAACATTATCGAGAGTCAACGGTTCGCCATCGCTTATCGTCAGGCTCAGAGGCGTAAACGAAGCCTTTGGAGTTGCCACTACTGTCGACCATTTTCCCTCCGAATCGCTACGGGTCACTATCTTATCTTTGCTCCATGACGTCTTAACCGTAACTTTGCTGTCGGGGTTAGCCTTACCCCATATATTCACGTCAGCTGAATGCTGAAGCACCATGCCGCTGCCAAGTATATTTGGCAGCTCTATTTTTGCCTCGGCGCATATCATGCAGCACAACGATGCAGCTGCAATAAAAAGTCGTTTCATTTATTACTGTGTTATGTTACTTGACATCGTTCCAGTTGTCGGTGCGGAACGGAGCCACAGGCACACCGAACGTATTTTTAAGATTTGCCGGCACGAAATTGCGAAACGCATAGCGGGCTGCAACAGGTTCTTTTACCTCATCGCACTGTATGGTCACTATGCCACGGCTGCCATCTGAGATCCAAGCCTTTGCCGGATGGAACACCTTATCGGCTCCGGCTATCTCAAATCCGGTGATGGGCATACGGGTCCATGGGTCGAGACCTTCGGGGGTGTGCGACAATTTCACCATCACCTTTCCATCCTTTATCTCCGACGATTCGATGCGCGGAACATTCGGATCGAAACCGCCGCATCCATACGTATTCGACAATGCAAGCGCGGCCAGACGTTCGCCCACTTCCTCCTTTTTGGTAGGATGTATCAAGTAAGCTTCTCCTATGTCGGTGGTTCCGGCCATGCCCGAATTGGGAATACGGTCGAGCGCGCGCAATTGCGACTCGACAAACAGCGGATATGAAATGTCGTTGACTCCCGAGTAGGCATACGGAGCTATCTGCACATAATAGAATGGCATTGAATTATTCGTGTCGCCCCAAGCCTTGCGCCAGCTCTCCACCATCTTCGCCATCATGATGTCATAATGGTCTATGTCGCCGAGGTTCGATTCGCCCTGATACCACGTAAAGCCCTTTGCCTTAAACGGAGTCAAGGGTGCTATCATGGCACAATACAATTCGCTGGGTTTAAGCTCGTGATTGTGCTGCTTTTCTTCATATTGCTGCGGCGTTACGCAAGCTTTAAGATCGTCCAGAGGCATCCACGTTTCCACTCTCGTACCGCCCCAATTGGTAGTTATCAAACCAATGGGCACATCGATTGCTTCTGAAAGCGCATGGCCGAAAAAATATCCGGTAGCCGAAAATCCCGACACGCTTTCGGGCGAGGCACATTCCCACTGACCTTTGCAGTCATCGAGGTTTTTGTCGAACGATCTGTTTCTTTCAACCGTAAACAATCGCAACTTATCAGCTTCCTTGTTTGCCCTCATTATGTATTTCGTGCTGTTTTCCACCGGCTGGGTTCCAAAGCCACGCATGGGCATCTCCATGTTGCTCTGTCCGGAGCAAACCCACACGTCACCGATAAGAACATTCTCGAGTGTAATCGGGTCGCCGTCGCTTATGGTAATGGTTTGCGGATCAAACGAGCCGTCGGGAGTGCGAAGCGTAACGCTCCATTTGCCATCCGAATCGCTCTTGGTTTCAACTTTTTTCTTAGCCCATGAAGCCGATACACTAACTTTTGAATTAGGCTTTGCGCTACCCCACAAGTTGATGTCTGACTGTTGCTGAACCACCATATTGCTGCCGAGAATTTTGGGCAACACAATTTCAGCCGATGCGGACGAATACAATCCGACAGCTGCTACAAGAAGCATTAAACGTTTCATACGTTACTTTTTTATTGGTTTATTAAAATTTAATATTGCATATTTTTATCATGGCATCGTTAGTGCATCCACTTCATACGAGTCATAGGCAAATTGTCATTGCAATTGCTCATTGCAAATTTAACCACAATTTTCATTAATGACCAATTATATCAAACCAAAACTTCAATTTGCACAGAAAAAAAATCCCCGGTCGGACATGGCTGCATCGAATGTCGAAGCCATCTCCGGCCGGGGGATGTATGTCGGGAGGAGTTATGCCTCTATCCGTTATTTGCTTTTTTCAGCTTCGGGAGCTATGAGCTTGTAACCCTTGCCATGTATGTTGATTATTTCGATCGACGGATCTTCGCGCAGATGCTTACGCAACTTCGTGATATAAACGTCCATGCTTCGTGCATTGAAGTAATTGTCGTCAATCCAAATGGTCTTCAGCGCAAAGTTACGTTCAAGTATCTCATTTACATGAGCGCACAGCAAACTGAGCAATTCAGACTCCTTAGTGGTCAGCTTGGTTACTTTATCGTCAATCATGAGCACCTGCTTCTGAGTGTCGAAAGTAAATTTGCCGATCTTATACATGGTTATTTCCTTGCCCTTCTTGCCCTTTACGCGGCGAAGAATGGCTTCAATACGAAACACGAGTTCTTCCATCGAGAACGGCTTGGTGATGTAATCATCGGCACCGATCTTGAATCCCTCGAGTATGTCCTCTTTTATCGACTTGGCTGTCAGGAAGATGATTGGAACTTCAGCGTTGACAGTACGTATTTCTGTAGCCAATGCGAATCCGTCTTTTTTAGGCATCATCACATCAAGGACGCATAAATCGTATTTCCCTTTGAGAAAGGCCTTGTAGCCGCTCTCTCCATCTGCGAACAGGTCGGCGTTAAAGCCCTTGGCCTGGAGATATTCCCGGAGCAACATGCCGAGATTCTCGTCGTCTTCGCATAATAGAATACGTAAACGTTCTTCCATAATAGTTAATTTTTAGTGAGTTTTAATATTATTGTAAATTTTGTTCCCGAATTAAGTTCGCTCTCAACGGTTATGTCGCCACCAAGCTCATGAACCATCTTGTTGACATAGGCCAATCCGAGCCCGAAACCTTTCACGTTATGCAGATTTCCCGTCGACACGCGATAAAACTTTTCGAATATCTTTTTCAGATCTTCCTTACGCATTCCTATGCCGTTATCCTGCACCGTTATGGCTATGCGGTCGTCGGATATGTCGCGCGTGGTCACTTTCAACAGCAACGGCACATCTTCACGACGATATTTAACGGCATTGTCGAGCAGATTGAATATCACGTTGGTAAAATGCATTTCATCAACATGGATTGTCGAATTTTCGGCATCAAGTTCCGACTCTATGCGACCGCCATATTTATCAACCTTTATCTTGAATGTATGCACCACGTTGGCTATTACCACGTTGGCATCAAGATCCTGAAGCTTTAGCGTGGCTTTCTGTCTGTCGAACATCGACATTTGAAGCACCTTCTCAACTTGAAACCTCAATCGCTTGGTTTCATCGTTGATAACGGTTGATATGTGCTCGAGCATCTTTGGCGACTTCAGCACCGATGCATCGTTAAGCATCTGAGCGGCAAGCGATATGGTGGATATGGGCGTCTTGAATTCATGGGTCATATTGTTGATGAAATCATTTTTCATTTCCGTAAGCTTCTTTTGACGGAAAGCAAGGAATATGGTGTAGATGAACACTATCAGCAATATCAGCGTGAACACAAACGACGGTATGAGAAACTCGATCGACGAGATTATGTAATCGCGCTTTGTCGGGAAATATACCTTTACGTAATACATTCTGTTGCGCGAGTCATTGGGGAACAACGTCTGCACGAACATATTGTTGTCGCTTACATCCATCGGATTATATCCCGCCGACTTATACACCACGGCTCCTACCCTGTTGACAACGGCAAACTCAAACGGCAAATCGAGTCCATTGTTGTCAAACTCCATGCGCATGTACGATACCATTACGGCCGAATCGGCTCTCTGCTCTATCGGACGAGTGCTCGACTGGCTTATCAGCCTCATCACCACTTCGTCAAGCAATCCTTTTTTATATACGTATTGGTCGCGCAATATTTCACGACCGGAACGATACCGCTCTACCATCGATGCCGACGGAGTCTGTGGCATTATGTCGTTTAGATTTCCTTTGAGAGTCAAGTCGCCGGTAACTCCTTCGGGCGTCTTGAACGAATATTTCAATCCCTCGTCCGATCCGTCGATGGCATATCTCGGCAATATCGACGTTTCAACGCCATCTATACCTTCTTCAAGGTAATATTTTGTTTCATCTTGTTCGAGCGACATTGTGACGGCATACAAACTGCGCTTCACTCCTTCGGCAAACTGATCGTCTCGCATCTTTATCATACTCCTCATGTACATTATCTGCACATAAAGTAGCCCGGCAAGCGTCAATGCCATGATAATTGTGAGAAACCAAATTGTCGATTTTTTCATTTTATTACTATTTTACTCTGAAAAACAAAGTTGATTTTCAAAAGATTAAACTATATTATGTTAACACATGAACTTCATTATTGTTGAGAAAACGATTTAAAAAAGCCCATTTAATTAACATTTCGTGTCAAAATTAACAATTAAATGTGAAACGGCAAAATATTTTTCGACTATATTTAAGCCTTTACGGCACATTTGTCCGAATTTGCCCGACAGCCTATCGAGCGGAATCGATGACCGAGGAGTCAGAATCATCGTCGACCGAATGCTTAGGCAAGAATTTTTTGAGCAATATGAAGCCAAGCACGCCCGACAGCAACGATCCTACGACGATGCCCAGTTTCGAATGATCGAGCAAATCCTGCCCATGTGCTCCCATTCCGGCAAACGACAGATTGGCAATGAACAACGACACCGTAAATCCAATGCCGCCGAGCATCGCTATGGCCGACATCATCTTCCAGTTGGCATGATCGGGCATAGGAGCCAGACGCAATTTCACCGTCAGCCACGATAAGCACAATATGCCGACAAATTTACCTATCACAAGTCCACATATTATGGCGAGGCTTATGCCCTCAACCACCGACAACGGATCTATGTCAAGTAAGAATATGCCCGCATTGGCGAATGCGAATAGAGGTACTATCAGATTATTTACAATGGGATGTATGGAGTCTTCAAGCTCCTGAAGCGGCGATATGACCTTATCTGATGCCGATTCAATCTGCTTGAGCCAATCCATCTGATTTTTATCCAATATGGTTCGCCTGTTAAGCGTCTCATCATCATCCTGATTGAAATTTGATATGGCCCGACGTATTATCTTCACATATTTTTTCGGCGCGAACACCGGCGTCGCCGGAACGCAAAATGCCACCAACACTCCGGCTATGGTAGGATGCACGCCCGAGTTCAAGAACAGGAACCAGACAACCCCTCCTATAACGAGATAGAATATCTTGCTCTTAATGCGCATCCACGAGCCGAGAAGCAACAATCCGAGCAGGAGCGCGGCATACAAAAGGAACATGGCCTCGATGTGCGTGGAATAGAATGCCGCGATCACCACTATGCCGCCTATGTCGTCGACGACGGCAAGCGTAGTCAGAAATATTTTCAACGATAGCGGAACACGGCTTCCAAGCATGGCAAGGACACCGAGCGAAAACGCAATGTCGGTAGCCATCGGTATGGCAGCACCGCCCACATAATCGGTTCCGCTGCTAAGTGCATAGTATATCAGCACCGGCACCACCATTCCACCGATTGCGCCCATGATGGGGAGCAATGCCTGCTTAAACGACGAGAGTTCTCCCACAAGAACCTCGCGCTTTATCTCAAGTCCGATGGAGAAGAAAAACACAGCCATCATGGCATCGTTGATAAACTGCAACATGGTCATGGGATGCCCGCCATGGCTCAATACGTTGAAATCGCCAACCTGAAGATAAACCTCCTGATTCCAAAAATCGGAATACAAATCATTAATTCCCGGAATGTTGGCTACCACCAACGCTGCCACGGTAGCCAATATCAGAACGTTGCCACCGGTGGCATGGCGACGCAACGCCTGTCTGGCCGCATAAAACGGATGCAACTGATCCGTTTCCGACGACCTGTCATATCTATTTTCAGATGATGCCATTTTAATGAAGATGTTAGAATTAATATTTTTTTATAATTCTAACAAATCTTCACGCCTCAATGTTCTGTTGCGAATCACAAGCATCAATCGAGCTTAAGCACGGCAAGAAACGCCTTTTGAGGCACTTCGACCGAGCCGATTTGCTTCATTCGCTTTTTGCCCTTCTTCTGCTTTTCAAGCAGCTTGCGTTTTCGCGAAATGTCGCCACCATAACATTTTGCCGTAACGTCTTTTCGCACAGCCTTTATGGTTTCGCGCGCTATGATTTTAGCCCCGATGGCAGCCTGTATGGCTATGTCGAATTGCTGGCGAGGTATGAGCTCCTTCAGCTTCTCGCACATCCTGCGGCCAAAGCTAACCGAATTGTCAACATGGGTGAGAGTACTCAATGCATCCACGCTCTCGCCGTTTAGAAGTATGTCGAGCTTCACGAGCTTCGATTCACGGAAATCATGGATGTGATAGTCGAACGAGGCATATCCCTTCGAAATGCTTTTCAGCTTGTCGTAAAAGTCTATCACTATTTCGCCGAGAGGCATGTCGAATATAAGCTCCAACCTGTTTCCGGAGATGTATTCCTGCTTCACGAGTTCGCCTCTCTTTCCGAGACACAGCGTCATTATCGGGCCTATGTAATCGGCCACGGTTATTATCGAAGCCCTGATGTAAGGCTCCTCTATATGTTCTATCAAAGTAGCTTCGGGAAGGCCTGACGGATTGTGCACCTCGGTCATTTCACCACGTTTGTCGTAAACACGGTACGATACGTTGGGCACCGTCGTTATGACATCCATGTCAAATTCGCGTCCAAGACGTTCCTGTATGATCTCCATATGGAGCAGTCCGAGGAATCCGCATCTGAAACCGAATCCCAATGCAGCCGACGATTCAGGCTGAAAAGTCAGCGATGCGTCATTGAGCTGCAACTTTTCAAGCGACGTACGCAAATTCTCAAAATCCTCCGTTTCTATGGGATAAACGCCCGCAAACACCATCGGCTTCACTTCTTCAAAGCCGTCGATGGCTTCCTTGCAGGGATTTTCGACGTGCGTTATCGTATCTCCGACTCTTACCTCCTTCGAGGTTTTTATGCCCGATATTATGTAACCCACGTTTCCTGCCGACAATTCCTCGCGCGGCGACATATCAAGTTTGAGCACCCCTATCTCATCGGCGTGGTACTCTTTGCCGGTCGATACGAATTTCACGAAATCATTCTTGCGTATCCTACCGTTCTCTATCTTAAAATAAGCTATGATGCCTCTGAACGGATTGAACACCGAGTCGAAAATAAGTGCCTGCAACGGTGCATCGGGATTGCCCTTCGGAGCCGGAACGCGATTAACTATGGCTTCAAGCACCTCAGGAATGCCCTCGCCCGTCTTGCCGCTGGCCCTAAGTATTTCCGAACGGTCGCATCCGAGCAATTCTATTATCTGGTCTTCTACCTCCTCAGGCTTTGCGCTGTCAAGATCTATCTTGTTGAGCACCGGTATTATCTCCAGATCATTGTCGATTGCCATGTACAGATTCGATATGGTCTGCGCCTGAATGCCCTGCGATGCGTCGACTATGAGCAACGCGCCCTCGCATGCGGCGATCGATCGCGATACTTCATACGAAAAATCCACGTGTCCCGGAGTGTCGATCAGGTTTAACACATAATTTTCGCCTCCATGCATATAATTCATCTGTATGGCATGGCTCTTTATTGTTATTCCGCGTTCGCGTTCCAAGTCCATATCGTCAAGCACCTGCGCCTGTAAATCCTTACCACCTACGGTATTGGTGTATTCAAGCAATCTGTCGGCAAGAGTGCTTTTGCCGTGATCTATATGTGCTATTATGCAGAAATTTCGTATATTTTTCATTTATGCAACCGGTTGTTTTGTCACGTAATATTTTTTCAAGTTACAAAATTACTTATTTTTTTCCAGTTAACTAAATACTCGATGCAAAAACGGTCGCGATGTAACCTCGATTGGGTTATCGCGACCGTTTTACGGGCGTTTTCCACAATAGGGAAAACTATGAGTTATGCAATTACTTCTTTATCTGTGAAAGCATCTCCTTCACGGCTACTTCAAGCTGATGATCTTCGCCTGCCATCTGCTGCTCGGGAGTGTTATACACTTCGATGTCGGGTTGCAATTCCTGATTTTCAAGATACTTGCCGTTCATGTCCTGGCAACCTACCTGAGGTATGCCGAATACTATCGACGGATCGATCTGCGATTCCCACCATACGGCCGTCATGGTGCCGGGAACGGGTGCACCGATGAGCTTGCCAAGTCCGAGCGTCTTGTACATCCAGGGGAATCCGTGTGCATTCGAGTAGTTGTCTTCGCACACAAGCACGCATGAGGGCTTGAACCATCTGTTGAACGGATCGCTGCCGACATAATTGCCGCGCGGGGTAAATCTTGCAAATTCCTTGCCTGAGAGCAACACTGCCAAATCCTCGTGCAGCCAACCGCCACCATTATGGCGAGTGTCGATTATTATGGCGTCATAGTTACGATAGCGACCGAGCAAATCGGAGAATGTTTCGCGGAAGCTCGGGCTATCCATTCCTTTTATATGAATGTAACCGACCTTGCCGCCCGACATTTCTTCTACTTTTTCACGATTGCGTTTCACCCAACGTTTGTAGAGCAAGTTGTTTTGGGTTCCATAGCTAACGGGCTTTACTTCCTGTTCGAATTCTTTTCCGTCAAGACCCTTCACCGTAAGCACCACGCGCTTGCCGTCCTTGCCTGCAAGCAACGGATAGTAATCCTCGCCTGCCTTGATCGGGTTACCGTCAATTTTCTCGATGATGCATCCTGCCTCAATTTTCGAATTCGACTTGGTAAGCGGACCATTTTCTATTATTTCGGCTATCTTGAGGCCATCGCCTTTGTACGATTCGTCGTAGAATGCGCAAAGAGTTGCCGTATACGGATCGTTGGTGCCACTCGTGTAGCGCGCACCGGTGTGCGAACCATTAAGTTCGCCCAACATTTCCGACAACATATCGCGGAAATCATGATTATTGTTGATGTGCGGAAGGAAGCGTGCATAATCCTTGCGGTAACCTTCCCAGTCAATACCATGTATTTTAGGATCGTAGAATTTATCCTTCACCTGTCGCCATGCATGGTTGAATATGTATTCGCGTTCCTCGGCCGGACGGTAAGAATATTCAGCCTCCAACGGGATGTTCTTGGCATTATCATCGCCAGTAAGAGTTATGACGTGCGGCACTCCCCTCTGTATGAAATACAGTTTGGTGAAGTATTTGTTGGGAATCATAGTACCGCCGCCAATGCCTTTGCGAATACAACGAACCGATCCGTCCTTCAAATCACGAACCCACAAGTCGTGACCGCCTTCGAAAGCCGCTGCATAATATATCTTATCGCCATTCTTATTGAGAACGGCATCGCCCATATTCGAAGAATTTCCGGTAAGGCGTAACACTCTGTCGCGACGATTTTCGAGATCGAACTTCAGATCCTTCGATTCATCCTTCTTGGCATCTTTATCCGAATCTTTTTTCTTGTCGTCATTCTTCTTGTCATCTTTCTTTTTGTCGGCTTCCTTTTTCTCTTTTTCTTCCTTTTCCTTCTTCTCCTTTTCCTTCGCCTTCTTTATCTTCTCGCGCTCCTCGTTCAAAGTCAAATCTTCTTTCGAAAGAAGGAATTTGTCGTAAGCATCGCCATCGAAAAACATTATGTACGAATCGACTTCCGCTCCCCAGCTGCCATGGCTGCGATATCCGGCACGATCCGACTGCCATATCATGGCTTTGCCATCGAGAACCCATTTCGGATTTCCGTCGCTATAACCGCTTTCGGTCAAATTGATCACTTCGCTGCCATCGGCCTTTACCAAGGCTACGTCGCGGTTATTCCATCCGCCCACTCCGATGTAGTCGGTCAAGAACCATTTGCTGTCGGGCGACCACTGATAGTCAACGTCACCGTCGGTATACGAGTAGTTGTACTTTCCGTCAAGAACCTTGCGTACTTTCTTGTCTTTAAGATTTATGACGCACAACGTCGTGCGGTCTTCGAGGAAGGCCACTTCTTTGCCGTCGGGCGAATACTTGGGATTAAACGAGGTCTTGTCGCCCACCACGAGCGGAGTTTCCTTTATTTCCTGTGCATACGTAAACATCTTGTCATCGTCACGCACTATCTTGCTTTCATATATGCCCCAAGTTTCTCCGCGCTCGGATGAATAGATCAATGAGCGTCCGTCGGGACTGAACTGCACATTACGCTCCTGCTGGGGAGTGTTGGTTATCTGTTTCGTGGTGCTGTATTCCTCTGACGTAACGTAAACGTCGCCACGAAGCACGAATGCCAATTCTTTTCCATTTGGCGATACGGCAATCGACGATACACCGCTTGACATCGTCGATACGCGTACCGGCTTCTCATAATCGTCGCTTACGATGGATACATTAAGTTTAACGGGCTGCTTGCCTTCGTCCAATGTATATATCTCACCGTTGTATCCGTAGCACAACTTTCCGTTGTCAGACGACGTAAGGAAGCGCACCGGATGCTTGGTGTGCTTGGTCAGCTGCTTTCCGGGCACGTTGTCGACAGTAGCCTTATAAACGTTGAACGTACCGTCGTTTTCGCTCAGATAGTAGAACGACTTGCCATCCTTGCACCATACCGGATTGCGATCCTCGCCACGGAACGTGGTGACCTTCTTAAAATCCTTGTCGGCATCGGCCGAGCAGATCCATATGTCGCGAGCTATTGACGACTGATGATGCTTGCGCCAAGTATCTTCATAACCCTTTTTATCGGTATAAAGAAGCGTCTTGTCTTTTGGATTGAACGACAGGTTCTCCATTGCCAATGTCGAGAACAGCTCCGGACGACCTCCGTTAACGCTCACTTTATATACCTGAGGGAACGATCCCGAGGGGAATTGTATGTCATTACGGTCGGGCTGCACCGACGAAGTGTATAGCAACGTCTCGTTGTCGATGAACACTTCAGGCATTTCCGATCCCGTACGAGTGGTTACGCGAGTGGGAGCGCCGCCATCTTTGTCGACTATGTAAATGTCGAACGCGCCGCTTCGCGACGACGCGAAAGCTATGCGTTTACCGTCGGGCGACCACACCGGCTTTGTGTCATAAGCCGAATTCGAAGTGATCTGGGTGGCCTTTCCTCCCGTCGAAGGAACTGTGAAGATGTCACCTTTATAACAAAAAGCGATGGTTTGCCCATCGGGCGAAATGGCGGGATAACGCATCCATAACGGAGCGTCGGCCGCCGATGCGGCCGATGCCATAGCAAGCAATGCCGCCACAATGATTGGTTTCTTCATATAATTTAAATTATAAGATTTGTATTTTTTGCAAAGGTAACATTATCAAACCGAATATCATTAAATTAATAAGCATTATTAACGTTTATGCTCTGCCAACGTGCAGATATGCGCAATATTTCCACAAATGATGAAAAAACCTCCGTTTCAATTGAATTGAAAAAACTTTTATGCTTTTTATTTTGTTGAAAACGAAAAAAGCCATAACTTTGCAGCGTTAATCACAACTAAGCGCAGCTACGCGCCGGTATGAAAAAAATGCTAAACCAAAATAATTCATACCATTTGGAGCAGATCCCCTAAAGAATAGTTTAAACGCTGATTTCTAACGCAGTTGCACCTACGTTCCGTTGTGGCTGTATTTTAGAAACCATATGAAACCATAAGTAATTCGTTCGCATAGTTTTATGTACATCATTTCCGATCTAAACGCAATGTCAGAGCAGGAGCTCGAATCGATTGCGCAATCAATGGGACTAAAAAAAATTGACACGTCCGACAAAGACGCTCTTGTTTACCGCATCCTTGACCAACAGGCCATAGATATGGCAGCAAATGCAACTGAAAAAAAGCGTAAAACGAAAAAAGAGCCGCGTCAGAAAAAAGAAAAGACTCAAAAAACGTCGACCGACGATTCTTCATCCCAAGAAAAAACCGAAGCTACTGCGGAAGTACAGGCTCAGGCACCGGAAACACCTTCGGAAGAAACTGCCCAGGCACCTAAAAAACGTGGCCGCAAGCCCAAAACGCAGCAACAAGACAAACAATCGGAATCGGATCAACAACCCGTTGCTTCCGACAACGACAAATCGATGCCTGAATTACCGAATAACGACGCTACACAACTACCGGCCGACAATAAGATCGACGAGAACAATCAGCCGTCACAACCAAAATCTGCTGAAACCGAGCAATTGATCGAACAGAATCAGCCGACACAACCCATAGCCGACGAATTTACCCCATCGAACGAACAGCCAAGCAATCCGAATCAGAACGAAAACAACGCAACCGATTCAGAGCAGCCGGCGGCTACCAACGACAATCGTCAGGAAAACAACATGCCGCAGCAAAACGACAAGCAGCAGATGCGTCAGCAGCAACAACGCGATTCGCGTCACAACTCGGCTTCGCTCGGCACATTCTTCCCGCGTTCGGAAGGTCGCAAATTCGTTCCGCGCAGCCAGCGCGAAAAAGAAGAAGCGGCGGCAGCGGCGGCAGTTGCAGCAGCTACGGCACCCATACTCATCGCCGAGCCGTGGCAAGCCAAACAGCAGCAACAGCAACAGCAATCAAAGAAGCAAAAGCAAAAAAATCGCAACAACAATAACAATCAGCAACAGCAGCAACAACAGCCTGCCGAGCCACAATATAATTTCGACGGCCTCATATCTACATCGGGCGTTCTTGAAGTAATACCCGAAGGATACGGATTTTTAAGGTCAAGCGATTATAACTATCTCACCTCGCCCGACGACGTTTACGTAACGCAACAACAAATAAAATTCTACGGGCTGAAAACAGGCGACGTGGTAGAAGCCACCATACGTCCGCCCAAAGAAGGCGAGAAATATTTCCCGATGAGCAACGTGATCAGCGTGAACGGACGTTCGCCCGAATACATTCGCGACAGGGTTCCGTTTGAGCACCTGACTCCGTTGTTCCCCGACGAAAAGTTCGATTTGACAGGAGGCCGAACCTGCAATCTGTCAACCCGCGTGGTCGACATGTTCTCGCCCATCGGCAAAGGACAGCGCGGCCTCATCGTTGCCCCTCCCAAAACGGGTAAAACCATACTACTTAAAGACATCGCCAACGCAATAGCCGAGAATCATCCCGAAACGTACATTATGATTCTGCTGATCGACGAACGTCCCGAAGAAGTTACCGACATGAGCCGCAGCGTGAACGCCGAGGTCATAGCTTCGACATTCGACGAACCGGCCGACCGTCATGTAAAGATAGCAAGCATAGTGCTCGAAAAGGCAAAACGCCTCGTTGAGTGCGGACATGACGTGGTGATTCTGCTCGACTCGATAACCCGTCTGGCGCGAGCTTACAACACCGTATCGCCCGCTTCCGGAAAAATATTGTCGGGCGGTGTCGATGCCAATGCCCTGCAAAAGCCGAAACGATTCTTCGGCGCGGCACGAAACATTGAAAACGGAGGTTCACTTACCATCATAGCTACGGCCCTCACCGAAACGAGCTCAAAGATGGACGAAGTGATATTCGAGGAATTCAAAGGAACAGGCAACATGGAATTGCAGCTCGACCGTAAATTGTCGAACAAGCGCATATTCCCCGCCGTCGACATCATGGCGTCGAGCACACGTCGTGACGACCTTCTGCTTCGCACCGAAACGCTCAACCGCATGTGGATATTACGTCGCTTCTTGTCTGACCGCAACTCCATCGAAGCAATGGAATTCATCAAAGACCGCATGGAGCGCACTTCCGATAACGATGAGCTGCTCCGCACAATGGGCGACTGATGTATGTAATTGAATAACAAACGTCATACAATCGGGGTATCGAAAATTATCGGTGCCCCGATTTTTCAAAAGCATATTAACCGATGGATAAAATACGTTTTGGTGTAGTCGGCACCAACTTCATAACCGACTGGGTGATAGAAGGCGCCAAACAAGACAGCCGATTCGAACTTGCGGCAGTATGCTCACGACATCACGACACGGCAGCGGCATTTGCAAAAAAGCATGACATACCCCATGCATTCACGTCGCTCAACGAAATGGTGTCGGGCAACACGGTCGATGCCGTCTACATTGCCTCGCCAAACTTCATGCACGCCTCCCAGAGCATCACGTGCATGAGTCACGGAAAGCATGTGCTCTGCGAAAAGCCGATGGCATCAAACGCCTTCGAGGCCCGAAAGATGATAGAGGCGTCAAAAATGTATGACGTGACATTCATGGAAGCAATGAAGCCTACCCTACTGCCCAATTTCATCGCCATACGCAATAAATTGGGCTCGATAGGAACCATTCGCCGATATTTCTCATCATTTTGCCAATATTCATCACGATACGATAAATTCAAAGAAGGAATAGTGCTGAACGCTTTCAATTCGGAGCTCTCAAACGGAGCCATAATGGACATCGGCATTTACACGATATATCCTATGGTGGTATTGTTCGGACGACCTGAGAAAATAATCGCGACCGGCACGGTGCTGTCGTCGGGAGCCGACGGACAAGGCTCTGCCATATTCAAATATCCCGGAATGGAAGCGTCGGTCATATATTCAAAAATTTCCGATTCGCAATTACCCACCGAGATACAAGGCGAGGATGCGACTATGCACATAAACCACATAAGCAAAATCACGAACATTACATACACTCCGCGCGCCGTAAACATTGCCGGGGGAAAGGGTGCAAAGACCGAGCCCATCGACATATCATGCCACACCGACAAAAACGACTATTATTACGAAATAGCCGAATTCATCGACTTGATACAATCGGGAAGGCGCGAATCAGAAATCAACAGCCACAACAACTCCTTATTGACAATGGAAATAATTGACGAGATAAGACGTCAGATCGGCGTAAAATTTCCGGCTGACGAAAATCCGCGCGTCACATCACATCCTTGAATAGCATCTCCGTCCACGTAAACAAGCGCTGAGTTCAATGAAGTGAGTGTATTTTCTTCATAATATTAATATTATCGATAATCAGTTTCAAGAAAATCGAGTGTCTTATCAACCTTTATTCCTCCTTGAACCTTGATGCTTACACCCAATGAAGCACTTAATCCGGCTTCGGGATTATCTTCAAATTTCCGAAGTGTTTTCAGCATGGAAATACGGTCGGTCTGTTCATAATGGTCAGCTCCGAGGTTTGGTGTAATCGGTTTTGAAGTCGCATTAATTCCGGTCGCCATGAAATGATGTTGCCCGGATTCTTCCCGTGCTTCAAGAATCAAGCCCGGCAGGCCGGATAATTTCCACGGACCATCTTGTATAGGAATGTCAGTAGCGAACCATACTGTCCAATGTCTGCCGTGGTAGTCGGTACTTGCCACATGACATTCATATCCGAGAATATTTTTTGTCGAATCACCAATTTCCCATGTCTGAGCTTCGTAAGGCTCCGTATATCGAAACATTGAAACAATATTCCCATCAAATACCTCCATATTGCCGACTTTGTTTTTGAATATATACATAGGAACAGTGCGTTTTAGGACATTTTTCATATTGCCGGAAGTGAATGCAGACATTTTCATTTGATTATATGCGTTCTTCCCCTCCGGCGTTGATTCCAAGGAATCAAGATATTCAGTGATAGGATTGTAGAATTTAGAATATGAGGAATTTGCGAGCAAAATCATCTGGTGATTCTGTTCGCTTCCTCGACGGTGGAAATGCTTATAGTTATAGCTAACTTCAATGTCGGATGTCTGCTGTGCAATCGCAGCTACGACAACAAAGCATAATGAAATTATTATTGATACAAGTCTCATAACGTTACATTATTTCATCTCAGAAACTGTTTAAATTTATTTGTCGAAGGAATTGAGAGGATTTGTCAAGTAGATTTTTGATATTTATGAAGAAGTTATGGGGTGCCATAATGACCGAATAAATATCAACAAGATGCTGACAAAGACCTCAATGACAAGACAAAATCAATTTTTAAACAGTTTCTTATAGTCAGGCTCGATGCTATGTTTCAGCCCGTCATATTTCGGAGTCTCTATTTTGTTGCCGTTGTCGTCGGTGGAGTAGATTTTCACATTTTGACCTTGCGCATTTAGAATGCTTTCTTCGTTGTTGGCAAAATATTCGGCATTTCTCAGGGCTTCCTTGCGGTCGACCTTCGAGTAGTCGCCTTGCATATACATTGGAGACATGATGCGGTCGGTACGTTCAAGGCCGGTTGCCACGAACGAGAATCCGCCGTTGGCTTCGGCTTTCATAATCAGGCCGGGCAGACCATGAAGTTTCCACGGACCGAACGGCATCGGCAGTTCGGGAGCAAACCACGCTTTCCAGTGACGGCCATGATAATCGCCTTCTGCCATGACGCATTCATAACCGAGAACGGTTGCGGTGGAATCTTCCACAATTGTCCATTGCATTTCGGAAAGCGGCTCTGTATAATAGCCCAAATCCTCCCCAAATAGATTGTAATGCGTCAGGCACTCTTTTGCGAGATCTGTGAATACATAACTGTTGGTTGGTTTGGTCGGGCCTTTTCTCATGTCAAACGATACTGAGCCGTCAGGCTCGACAGTCATACACGCCTTTTTGATTATCTCCATGTATTTCGCCTTACCCTCAGGAGCCGATTTCATTGAATCGACCCAGAGGCTGAGGTCGTTGAAATACTTTGCCTCGGTTGGCGAAGCCAAAAGCGACATTTTGCCTGTGTCTATCTTACCTCGTTTAGTTGGAAATGATGAGTCGTAACTGACAATGATGTCGGCCTTGTTCTGCGCCATTGCAGCCATCGCCACAAGGCACGTAAATAAGAATGTAAATGTCTGTTTCATATCGGTTATTTATAATCAGTTTCAATTAAATCAAAGCCCTCCGGGAGTTGGATTTCTTGCATTGAGGTGCCAAATTCCGCATTCATCTGCGCTCCGGAATTGTTATAGAATGTCCACTGCAATTTCAGCATATCTTTACGTTTAACCCGATTTGAAAGTTCGTGTCCATACATTTTCTCCGGAAAAGGTTTATTGGATGTTTCTATTCCAGTTGCCTCAAAGCTGTATTTTCCATTATCGGCATCAGCTCTAAGAATTAAACCCGGCAATCCGCACAATTTCCACGGCCCATCATGAATCGGTATTTCGGGTGTAAACCACACTTTCCAGTGCCGACCGTGATAGTCTGTCTCCGCCATAATGCATTCATAGCCGAGGATGTTTTGTGTTGAATCGATGGTTTCCCAGTTTTGTTCGTCCATATTTTCTTCGTAGTGTCCGAGTTCGCCTGCGGCCTCTCCATAATACGTTGTTTTTCTTTTGCCAAAATCCTTAACAACATATGTTCGTGAACCTGGAAGCAAAGACGGTCTTTCTCCAGCCGCATTTGCCGCTTCAACCATAGTGTTGAACCGGACAGTACCTTGTGGAGTAGAGAGCATTGAATCGACAACGAGAGTCATCGGATTATAAAAATGTGAAAACTCGCCATTTGCCAACAATAGCATTTTCTCTTTCTTATTGGTACCTGTCCAGTTTTTATACCGTTCGGTGTACTCCACCTTGATTTGCGCATTTTCTTGCGCGACACCTGTGCTTATTGTAAAACACAGAAGAATGAATGTAATTAGTCTGTTCATTTTCTTAGGGTTATCGAGAATAGCAGCTGACGGCCACGGAGCTGCCGCAAGCTCTCGAAAGATGACAACTGCGAATAGGTTATGTAATTGTAGCTTCGCTTGTTGAGCATATTGGTGAGCGACGCGGCAAACTCTATCTTCTTGTTGAGCTGATAAGTCAGTTTGGCATCGAGCATCACAATGCTCTTATAATTATGCTCAGTCAGTTCGTTGCGGTAATGCTCGCCGCTGACCGTACATTGCCACTTGTGATGGGGAATGAACGTGAGGCCCAGTTCGTTTTCCATCGTCGAAAGCCACGACTCGCTCAGTCCGTTCATTGTCAGGCGACTGTCGGAATAGTCCATACGATAATCGAAGCTTAGCCATCGGCACAGGCTACCATTCAGCTTACCGCCTACGCTCCAGCCGGTGCTGACAGAGTTGACGGCCCGCGACTGCGAGAGCAATTGCGATTCGTTTCGGCTAAACGAACCGTTCACGTTGCAGCTTCCGCGCATGAAGTCGAGGGTCTTGCCGATGTTGCCCATCGCCATGAGCATTTTGCTATCGTTTTTCGCATCGGCATAACTGAAAACCACGTAATCGCCATAGAGCTGCTGCGCCATCGTATAGGGCACGTGAGTCCATGACTGCATCATCATGCCGTTGGCAAACAAACCATAGCGTGTATGCTTGTAGCTGATTCTTGCCGATACATTCTGCGATGACGAGTTATAGAAATTATCCACGCCCGATTTCAGCGTGCGGTAATTTGTCATTATCAGTCCGGGATGGATAAGGTTGAGATTCATCGGCGAGCGTCCGAGACCGCCACGCAATGTGCCCGAAAAATGGTTGTTGGGCTTCCAGTTGAAACTCAGCGAAGGAGCGAAATACAGTTCGTCGTGATTGGCGATAGCCTTGTTGAAATTATAATGCGCATAGCTTACCGGCATATTCAGCACGATGTTCATCCGGCGCACCCAGTATTCAAACTTTGGCGTAGCGTAAACGGTAAGATAGTTCGTATTGACCACGTTTTCAGTAAGTCCGGGCAGCTCCACCGGAAAGTCGGGCAATTGCGAATCCATAGAGCGCAAATAGCCCTTAATTCCACCCTCAAGGCTCAGCGTCACCCCCTTTATGTTGAAAGCATACGCCGCGCTCTCATGAGTATAGAAAGCGTGATCGGAAATCCGTTGCCTGAACAATTCTCCATTCTCAACTCTAAATTCTCTATTCTCAATTCTAAATTCTAAATTCTGAGGAAGTGATTCCCATTCGTTCGTGCTTTGAAACGTAACAAGATGCTGCCCCTTGAAGCGCTTTATCATCTTGAACTTGTTGCTGACATAATAATCGGGCAACTTCGCCGACTGTTCGTTGGGCATCGATCCGGTTGTGGCGAGGCTCACATCATCCCAATCGATGTTGGTTTGGAGAGTATTGTTGATGAACGTCGTCCTTTGGTTCAGCTCATAGATGAACTTGCCGCTTAACGAGTGGTTATGCTCCGTGCCGCTTCTGTTTTCGGTAATTATGCGGTTCCCCTCGTCGAGAAAATATGTCGTTATGTTTGAGGCATCGGCCGTGACACGGTTGAATGAATAGTCTATGTTTGCCTTGAACTCGCCGTTTTTAAGTTTCCACAAACTATTGGTCGACACGAGAAGCGAACGGTTGAACATCGTACGACTATCGCTAAGCGACGGCACTCCGGGCAGACTCACGCCCACATATCGGCTCAGCCCCGTCTGCCTACGGTCGGCAAAGAAATCCGTGCTCGACGACGAAAGGTTCTCGCCTGTATTATTGGTGCGCAAAGTAGTTATATTCTGAAACGAAGGCATTACGGCCATTGCAAACAACTCCCCATCCCAAACCATGGAGTTGCGGCTTCCAGCCGCAACCCTAACATTATCATTTCCTACTGATATGGGCGGCAGGATGCCGCCACCCCATAATAATCCTCCACCGGCATCGCCATGAAAAGTCCACGTGGCTTTCGCCTTGTTTTTCAGCTTAAGATTTATGGCAGCCTTATCGGAGAATGATATCCCCGACAACACCTGCATAGGCTGATGATTCTCCATCACCTCGACCGCACCCACATCGTCATGGCTTATGCCGTTGGTGGCTATGCCGTATTTTCCGCCGAGAAGATCGGAGCCTTCGATGTAGAACTTATTGATGTCCTCACCCTGGTATTGTATCTTGCCGTTCTTTGCCACGTCGATACCGGGCATGCGTTTCAGCACGTCGCCAATCGATCGGTCTTGCTTCTGAGCGAAGCTGCCCACATTGTATGTTATGGTGTCGCCCTGCTCTCGTATGCGGTCGGCCTTGACTGTCACCTCTTTGAGCAATGTGGTTCCCGGCTCCATATAGACGGTTAGAGGAAACGTTACGCTGTCGAGCGGAATAGACTGCTTGGCGAAACTCATCATAGTCACTTCCAGACGGCAACCGGTTACCGACGGCATCGTCATGGCGAATCCACCGTCGACCTTCGACGAAGCGAATTTCTTTATCCGACCGTCAGCTCCTTTGACAATGACCGACGCCCCGGCTAAAGGCTCATCATTCTCCTTGTCAATGATAGTTCCTGACACGTTGACCTGCGCCACGACACTCGCCGCAACCGCCACGCAAAGCAGATATATGACAAATCGGTTCATAAGTCGTGTGGATAGTTGGTCTCCTCTTTGTCTCGATGTTGTTCTTTCTTCTCAGCGGCTGTGGGTTGAGAACCCCTGCCGAACATTGACGCCATTTTTGCACCGAAGTTTGAATTGGCATATTTCCACCAACTATTGAAAAATTTGTCGCGAGTGACATTGTTGACACCGCGCTTCTCACGGTAACAGAAGAACCCGACTTCAGCCAATCCGTTTTGTTTCAACCCATTGGCAACAAACCGATACTCGCGGTGATTGTCCTCAGCTTCGAGTATCAAACCAGGCAAACCGCATAGCTTCCACGGGCCGTCCTGAATCGGTATCTCCGGAGTAAACCACGCCGTCCACCGGCGACCACGATAATCAGTAGTGGCTTTGAAGCATTGGTAGCCTATTATCTCTTTCGACTCATCTGAAATATCCCATTCAGGCTTTTCCCAGTCTTCATCATAGCGCCAGTCTTCCATCTCGAAATAGGCTGTCTCCGTAACCTTACCCTCGGGATAATTCTTGTAAATGAAACTGCCGTAGCGTCCGCTCCGCTCGAGCGAGGTCCGATCGTGCTCTCTTGGATCCTTCTCAAACGAAGCCGCCTCCATCTGGAAATATAATTTAGGATTATTGTGCATAAGAGAATCGCGGTAAAAACGCGGTACCGAACAGTAGAGCGACATACCATTGCCAATGCGGAGCATAGTTTCTTCCTTGTAGTAATTTGTCGCGCGTTTGGTGGTGTCGGTCACCTCAGTGCGTGTATAATGTACTTCAAGTATGGCAGGCTCGGTATCTCTCACCCAGTTGTCGGCATTTGCAGCCATTACCACGGTAGCTAAAATTATATATGTCAGCAGTCTTTTCATAATAACCGTTCTGATTTGCAAAATTCGTCATAATCACTCAATCGCAAGTGAACATATGTTCATTTCATCTTCCCTTCAAGCGATTTTTTTATACGCAATAAGTGCTGTGGCGAAATTTGTAGATATGACGCCAGTTCCTTGACCTTAATGGCAAAAGCCATGTCGGGGTACAACTCTACGAATCGGCTGTAACGCTCGGCCGGCGAAAGCACGTATAGCTCAAGCAGACGGGTATAGCACATACGAAACAGTGCATCGGAAGCCTTGTAAAGAAAATCGGGCACCAACTCGGCCAGCTTCTCCAACGCATAACCGATCGGAAGTTGTAGCACCTCGGTGCGTACCGATGCTACAAGCGACACCATCGAGGGAAGTCGCCGTATTCCATTGTTGAAGTCAGTGACAAATTCATCGACCATGGCAAAACCGACTATCGCTTCATCACCATCCGATTTCAGACACATATATCGGCAATATCCCGACTTTACAAGAGATATGTGCCTCTCCACATCGCCCTGACGAAGCAGATATTCATCCCTCTCATAAACTACGTGCTTCCCTTCTTTTTCGCACAATTCAGTCAATACCGAGAGATTGACTTGTTGCTTATATGAATTAAAAATTTCGGACAATTTATGATAAAGCGGCCATTGTCGGCTCCTAACGGCCATATTTCATTACAACAAAAAGCGCGAACCAACTATGCCACGTCTTAGTTTGAAGGTCGTAGGAAAAACCATTTGTGCAGATGTAACAATAGCAGCCCACGCTATGCGTGAGAACCACTATGCTATCTCTCGCACATATTTGTGAATTTCCTACGTTCTCAAACTACAAGATAAGCATAACGCTTCGTATTTTTCAAAAATGTCGTGGAACGGTCGAAACCTTTCCAACGGCAAATTTAATTATAATATCCAATTGTGCAATGAAAATCAGATGACAAAATGGAAGAATGTTTATCGAATGAACGATTTCCTCCGGCATTTGCCAATAAACATCGCGCCCCAACCCAATGCGAGATAAACTGCGGCATAAATCAGAAACCACGGTTCCTTTATGTCAAAGAAAAGCCACGTACCGGCAAGAAACGCAACCGACGACACCAAAGGAAGATTCCACATCCGCCGCACATCCTTACCACAGGCTGCCCCCAATATTATTGAATATACCGGGTTGACGGCCAGAAACAAAATCATGCACAACGCCATTCCGCTATCCTCCGACGCAAGTCGAGCCACAGCGAATGGCAATATGAACATGACGGCAATCGTGGCACACAACCAATAAACCACTGACCGCGTGCCGCCCGACTTTGCCACATTCAATGCTTTCCCGTCAAGATGGTCACGAATACAAGTTTCGTCGTTGTCGCCTATATGGTTTGACGTGGCGTTTAATTCCATCTCGATGCAATTCCACGTTTCGCCCATGCAAAAGTAGCTCTCCGTCATCGAAGCCGTTACACGCCTGAATCCCACCGATTCATAGCAACGTATGGCCGACGGATTATTTTCAAAAACGCCAAGCGATACTTTCGTGGCTCCAAGCGTTTCAAAAGCGTATTTTACGGCCATTCTTACAAGGGCTTTGCCAAGTCCGCTACCTCGCTTTGAATCATCGACAATGACAAACCCCAACCGCTTTTCCATCCAATCGTCGGCCGGGGTGCGCAACGTGACATATCCCAAAACCTCATTGCCATCCACCATTGTCAGGGCGTGTGAACGCAGTCCGTCAATATATTGCTCGTGGTATGAGTTCATGGCTTCGGGCGTTACGGGATAACGCTCATATCTGTCGGCACACCACTGGCGCATAAGGTATTCGCTTTTAAGCCACGATGTTATCACCGCAGCATCTGACGATCTGTATGGTCGGATTGAAATACTCATTCAATCTCCCTTTTTCTTACAGCAAACACTCACGGATTGTCTGTTCGTCTATCCCTTTTGCCCTCATGCGTTCCGCGATATCCTGTTTCGAGTCTCGCTGTTCGAGATACGAGAACATGATTTCGTTAAAGGTTTTTATGGCTTTGTTGATGCGTTCTATTCCTTCATCCTTGGTCATGTCTATGGCGCAGAATGATGACCGCTCTTTGTGCAAGTTCAGATAATACAATCCTCCTATCATCAACGAAGCAAGTGCCACGAAGTCGACACACGTGTCCTTAAATAAAGCATTGTATTTCTCGGCAAGTGGCAATGTGAACATTTCACGCAGCGCCGCCGTACGTTTGGTCGTATCGGTTCCTTCCGCTATCTCCCAACGGAGCAGTTCCTGCATCACCGATTTTTCCTTTAAAGCCTCTTGCAAGCCCATCATCAGGTTGGCAAACTGATGTTTTGGATCGTCGCTACTCTTTATGGCTTTATCTGCAATGTCAGAGAACCAATAGTCATACTCTTTGACGAACTCGCTATAAAATTCGTCAAGGTCTTTGTAACGGTGATAAAAAACCGGAGGCTCAATTTTGGCTTTCTTGATTATCCCCGTCACCAGCGATGCAGAGAAACCGCGCTTCAACACCTGGTCAATGGCGGCTTTTCTGATATCTTCCGTTATGTCGGCTTTAGTGCGTCTGTACCGTTTGGGCTTTTCCGTACTCATATTTTACAATTATATCGATAAGTTTAAGTTCGAATAAAATTACACCTCTTATGTATTCGAGTTATGCATTCGAGGGCAACGACAAGTCGTTCCGATTGCAAAGATACACTTTTCTGCAACATATTTGCAATTTTATACACTTTCTCATTGTCTATAATCGTAATTGATGAAATTTGGAGGCCTTCGACCGACTTTAGAACTGTTTAAATTTATTTGTCGAAGGAATTGAGAGGATTTATCAAGTAGATTTTTGATATTTATGAAGGAGTTATGGGGTGCCATAATGACTGATTAAATATCAACAAGATGCTGACAAAGACCTCAATGACATGACTAAATAAATTTTTAAACAGTTTCTTAGAGCATTGCGCGCTACTACCGGCACAAATGTCGTATGATCTGCACCAACTAATTTTCAAGTAAGATTTTAATGAAATCTTTTCCGTTCCACCCTATGAGTGCAGCGTCATCGATAGCTGCCACTTTGTAAAGCGGATACGGCACGTTGAAATAGCGGTCTACTATTTTGCCGTTCCAATCTATCTTGTAAATAGTCGGAGCCGTGGTTGCTGCATCGGCATACATACAATTCCAATGCAGAGCATAGATATAATCGGGGGTATAGGTTATGTCGACCGTGTGCAAACGATTAAGGATATCGAAATCCGCCTCCTCAAGAGTTTTCGGATCGAAGGTGTCCTCACCTATTCTTACTGTTGCTGTTGTGTTGCCGGCCAAGTCGAATATTTCGACGATCGGGTGCAACTTGTAGGCAAAAGCGAGGCGTTTGTATTTGTCGGAGTAAACCATTTCGCCGGCATTAGGCATCCATGACCGCAATTCCGGCGATATGTTGATTTGACGTATGGTGTCGATTTTCGCGGTTGTCAAGTCTGCTTTCATCGCATATTGGCGTCCACCCTTCGGTTCCCTGCCGATAAAAACATAATCATCCGATTCGGTCATAAAAACGTCCTGCACATATTGGGAGAGAGAAAATGGCACGGTGCTGTTCTCGTCCATCAGATATTGATTTGTCTTGACAAAAGCAGTATCGTTTTTAACGGTATAAATCTCACAATCATCTTGACCAATCACTCTGACGGTGCCATTGTCTGCTATGAATGGATAAGGCATAAACGATACAAAGTAGCCATCATCACGCTTACCCATATCGTGTACCGCTTTTAGTGTGTGACTTTCACAATCAACGACTGCACGACGAAGTATCCTCTGCCCATATCCGTCCTCACCCTCAAAGACAAACAGCAATGTATCACCCGACACCTTCATATCGGTCATGTGTCTTATCGCCGGCAATGTATCTCCCACTATATCAAATTTTGCAGAAGGGATTGCAGTCTGAGCGTTGGCACATCCTGATATGAATAGGATAAATGCCATTATTCGTAACGTATTCATCGTATTTCGAGTGGCTTGTATGGTATGGACATTTTTGATGCTTCGCTATTGTCCATTTCTTTACCGTTTTTACCAACTATATGCACCCTGCCGCTATCTCCACCCATCTCGGCTATCAGGAAAGCGACAGGCGATTTGAAATAGCGGACGAGTGTTTTCTCTACATCAGAGACGGAACATCGCTTATCGTTGCCGTCTTGATATGTATATTCCATGATTGGAGCGTTTGACTGCTGAAATCCAATGGCTTCCCAAACAAATTGACGTTCTCCATCTTCTATTTTAAGAATAAGGCCGGGCAAACCTCCGAATTTATATGGTCCGAATGGTAACGGCAACTCGGGCGCATACCATGCTGTATAATTGCGACCGGCAAATTCTGTGGTTGCTTTACGGCATTCATACCCCATAATTGTGTCGGTATCATTGCTGCTGAAATTCCACTCTAAAGTCGGAACGGAATCTGAATATACCAGAAATGTATGTGTAGACAAGCGATATTTTGAATCCGCATTTGCGCCGCGTACAGGACGGACAATCTCCAAGGGCCACGGATTGCCCGAAACGTTTGAATAAGAGTCGGCTCCGCGCCGAATCTGCTCGGTTGCCAACGAATCAAAGTGGTTTATTATGTCGCTGTAGTCTTTGACACGATGTTTGCCTATCTGCACAATTCTTACATCGTCATAGTAATCCTTTATGCCGGGATGGAATTTATATTTTAACGAGTAAGCGACCGTGTATCGGGCCGTATCGACGGGAGTAGCCTTGTCGATGATGCGAGAGCATGTTTCTTGAGAGAATCCCGTTATCGAGATGAAAATACAAAGAAGTGAAAGTATCTGTTTCATTTTATATCGGTTTTTATAATATTCTGAATCTGATTTTTAGCAGCACGCTACGGGGGCGGATGTTGTATATGGCCTTCGACTCGGTAAGAGCCGAAAGGTTGGAGTAAACGTACGTTTTGCGGTTAAGCAGGTTGTCGCATAACAGCGTGAAACTGAAACGCTTGATGGAATATTTTGCCTCGGCGTTGAGAAGGAGGAACGAGCGGTCGCCGTCATTGAAATTGTTGTAATAATGATAGAGCGATGTTGTCAGCGACACCCCACCCGGAATGGTGAAATCGAATGAAGCTTTATTGGTGACGGTGCGCAGCCACGGAAACCGGTCATATCCTTCTTGCTGTGTGGCCGACTGGGAGTAATTGCCCTGATATGACACAGCTAACCATTTGAAAGGCATCAGACTTATGTCGGCGTTGACTCCGAGGCTGTTGCCTGTATACCGCAACACTTCGTCCTGAACGAGCAGCGGGCTGTCGTAATAAGAATATGTCACGGAGGCTCCAATTTTGAGTCGTCGCCAATCGAAGCCCTGACTTGCATGGACTTTGGCCGAAAGCATATCGCTGTTCTCCGACGTGCGACGGCTTATGGTATGCTGCACTATGCCGTCGTAATAAGAGCCGTAAAGCACATCGGGCAACTGCCTGTTCCACATCACTTCCGCGCCGGCAAAGCTCATTGAAAGGATATTCTTGAAATCGTAGCCTAACGAGTAATTCTGATTCATTCCCTCATACAATCCTGCCACATCGTATGCCGATAGCTGACGATACGAGGTCAATATCCGGCCCGAATACAGAGTTTCGATCGAGGGTGTCATATAATTCAGCGATGCCGCCGCTTTCAGATTGTGGCTGCTGTTCACTTTATAGGTGAAGTTGAACGAGGGCTCCACACGACATCGATTTTTGTCCGTAACATTGCCGTCAAGTCTGTTTTTCAGCCGGAACAGCCTGTATTTCATAGGCACGTAGAGCGACGCGTGGATCCTTCGAACATTGAACATCATTTCGGCACCCAACCCCGCATCGAAATGGTCGAGCGCAAGGTCGTTGCACATTGCATCGAGACGGCTTTCGAGCGAATTATGGTGATAGTTCACAATAGCCGACGGATGGAGCGTGAAATTGCCGACTTTTAAGGCCGACAACAATCCCGCGCTGTTTTCGGTGGATATGTTGCGGTAATCCACATGCTGATGCAGCAGGTCGCCCGATATCACGTCGGGGAAAAGATTGGGCGACACCGAAAGGCTGTGTGGACGCTTTTCGAAGTTGACAAGTGAAGAAATATCAAAACCACGATCGACAGAATTTCGGTGCGTCATGTGAAATTTATTCAGCAGGCGGTAGGTGTCAGTCGTTCCTCGCTGACCGATGTCATCGCTCCCGGCGAGAATGCGGCTGTCGGCATCCGTCGTGCTCCAGTCGAATTTCAACTGCTCCTTGAGGTAGTTTTCATCGCCGTTGTTCATATACGTAAGGTCGCCGTAAGCTTTCTGCATACGCGCCGTGCCTCCCATGTTCTCATCAACTATGTTCTGACCGCCGTCGGGCAAAAAGTTCGTTGTCGACGAACTGCTGCGGCGCGTGTCGCGGTCGCCGAGATAAGCGGCGTTTATGCCTAACTCGCCCGATTTGCCTACCCGATACACATTATTGAACGTGGCGTTGTGCGAGCGGTTGAAATAATAGAAGCGTTTGTCGATGCCAGGAGCCGACGGCATGGCGATTGTCGAGATATTGCTTGTGCGCGACCAGTCGTTGTCGAAAGAATAAAGTTCCTGCGACAGATCCTCGCCGGTATTGTTCCCCTTGTAGGTGGCGAGAAACTGGCTGTTGCGCCGAAAATACGTGGCAATCGCCGAATTGTTCCACAACCCTTTATCGCCATAGCCACCCCCGAGCGTGGCTATGAGATTGAACACACCTTTAACGCCCTCTTTGAGCCTAAGGTTTATGGAAGCCCGCTCCTCCGGGCGCAGACCTTTTAGCGCCTTTATGTCCTGATGGTTCTCCAACACCTGCACGGTAGCGATATTATTGGGGTCGATGTTGTTGGTTGCTATGCCGTAATGTCCTTTCATAAGGTCAAGCCCCTCAATATACAAGTTTTTAATCGGCTTGCCCTGATATGATACTTGCCCGGCATCCGATACCGTAATTCCCGGCATCTTTTTCAACACGTCCGCAATCGATTGGTCTGTATTGGAGAGAAATGATCCGACATTATAGTTGATTGTGTCGCCTTTTGAGTAGACTTTCTTCGACTTTACGACAACCTCTTTCAGCTCAACGGTACGCTTATTCACTATTATGTCGTAATTGCCGCTACGATTCGGCACCGTAATCAGTGCCGGGGCTATTTCCATACTTGTGGCTTTCAATATGAGGCTGTCGGAGTCACTGTCCACCGACATTTGAAACGACCCGTTTTCATCGGTAAATACTGATGCCAATATCGTTTTAGGCGCATTAGATGGCGATGCTATGACGCTTACAAAGTCCATTCGATTGCCATCTGCACTCTTTACTACACCCGAAACAGACGTTCGGGCTATTGCCGAAGCTACGAGCCAAACGGATATGAGGAATGTGATAAGTCGTTGTTGCATAGCATTACCGATTGATATATCGGCAAATTTAGGCAGAAACAACGACTTAATTCTCAACAAATGTTGAGAATTGAAATTATGTCAATTATTTTTTACGCAACCGGCTTAGATGGGTCGGCGTGATGTTCAGCAACGAGGCGATATCTTTAAGAGAGAATAGCGTGAACAACGCCGGATCACGACTTATCAGCTCGTCATAGCGTTGTTGCGGAGGCTTTGAATATAAATCGACGAGCCTGTCATACACGGTGTTAAACAATTCGCGCGTAGTGTTTTCAACAACTTCCTTGACTCTCGCGTCCGACTGCATCAACTCAGATACTTCCGACGAAGTGACGCAATGTATCTCGCACGGCACGGTGGCTATTATCGAGCAACGAGACTTCTGACGATAAAGTGAGCCGGGAAAATCGCATACGAAATGTCCGGCAAATTCAAGCCCTGTTATATGGGGTGTACCGTCGGAAGAAAAACAAACATATTTCAATGCGCCCGATTTAACGTAACCTATGTATCGGCCAACCGTTCCGACCGTAACAAATTCATCACCCCGGTCATAGCGGAGCAGCTCTCCCCGACTGATACATAAGTTTCGCCAAAAGTCGGTGTCAATGTTGTCGATATATGAATTGAATTGCGACATAACGTAATACAAATTAGCCATTTTTCTCATCATCATGCCATAGTCATAAGAAGTCTAACTGTTTGTGACATATGAGTGGAATTGGCATTCAGATTTCAACGACAAAAATACAGACTCCGCGCATAAATAAGTGTGACATTTGGCACTTTTTTCAAAATTTGACAAATAAATTGTTTATCCGAGCCAACGATGTGGATTGGCAATCGTCGCAAGAAGATAAGTCGGGGAATATGTCGGGGGTGTATATACGACAAAGGGCCGCAATCCGTTTGGATCGCGGCCCTGTCTTCAGAGGGGGCGGTTACCTACTTTCCCACTTTCGCAGTATCATCGGCGTGGCAAGGTTTAACTTCTCTGTTCGGGATGGGTAGAGGTGGAACCCTTGCGC
>JAGATN010000008.1 GCA_017621225.1 Muribaculaceae bacterium
ACAACGTGACCCACTTCGTCAATGCGCAGGCGCGCACCGAAACGGTGAGCAACGTCATCCCCTCATACGTTCTGTTCAAAATACAATACCGCTGGAACAAACAACCCAAAGGCAAATCAAGAACGCAAACAGGAATGAATCCAAACACACCAATAATACCGATTGGAATGTAGCGTACAAAACAATGCGCCCCGACCACGTTTTTTTTGACATTGGTCGGGGCGCATCGTTTTTTTATGCCGTCACTTGACGTCGGATATCATCGTACCGGAATGGTTATCTCAGCCGGTGCCACACCTTTGGCCGAAGCCCGGAAGGTAAGCTTGCCCGGAGTCTTGCCGCTGCGCGCTATTGCCGTCGCGGCACCGCTAAACAGCTTCATCTGCGCATCCTGGAATGGCAGCAGGCACGTGGGGTCGCCATTGGCCGTGGCTTCAAACGTACCGTCGCCGGTCACTTCAAACTGCACCATACGGTCGTCGACAGGCACCGGATTGCCATTCTTGTCGACTACGGTAACGGTAAAGTAAACCAGATCGTCACCATTGGCTTTAAGCTCCTTACGGTTGGCCTTTATGGCGAGACGCGAGGGTTTTCCGGCTGTGCGCACAATCTTTTCGGCAGCCTTTTGGCCCTTATCGTCGTAAGCCACTACTTTGAGTTCGCCGGGCTGATACACCGTTTCGTTCCACATAAGGCGATAGCGGTTCATCACCGTCGAATCGTTCTTTTCACGCATACCCTGCGACTTGCCGTTTATGAACAGCTCGGCCTTCGGATAGCTCGTGTAGACAAACACCGGGGTCACCTGACCTTCGCGCCCTTTCCAGTTCCAGTGCGGAAGCACGTGGAGAGTGGCCGAATCGGTGTTCCACTTCGAGCGATACAGGTAGTAGCGATCCTTGGGGAGCGATGCGAGATCGATGATGCCGAACAGAGAGCTGTGGTTGGGCCACGCGTCAGTGTCGTAAGGCGTAGGTTCGCCGAGATAGTCGAAGCCGGTCCATACGAACTGGCCTATCACCCAAGGGCGATCGTCGTCCATCGCAAAATCGAGGTCGGGGATGTTTGACCACGAGCAGTTTTCATTGTCGTAGCTCGACGACTGATGATCGGGGTGGGTCACCATCTTCTGTCCGCGAAACTCAACGGGGAAGTGGTAAACGCCGCGCGACGATACCGTCGAAGCGGTTTCAGAGCCGAGTATGAGCTTCTGCGGAAGCGTTTCGTAGGCACGATCGTAGTGCTGGGGCTTGTAGTTGAATCCGGGGATATCGAGAGCGGCGGCAAAACCGTTGTCGAGCACGGCGCCTATCTGGTCCATGCCGCAAGTCACCGGGCGCGTGGGGTCGAGCGAGTGAACGAGGCCCTGAAGCATCTCAAGCTCCTGCACGCCGCCGGGACCCCATTGGCTCGGCACTTCGTTGCCTATCGACCACATGACCACCGAGGGGCTGTTGCGGTAATGCTCCACCATGTTGGTCACATCCTTTTCGGCCCATTCGTTGAAGTATGAGCCATATCCGTTTGGCGACTTCGGGCGGAAGCTCCAGTCGTCGAACGGCTCTATCATAAGCATCATGCCCATTTCGTCGCACAGGGCCACGAGCTCGGGCGAAGGCATGTTGTGCGCGGTGCGTATGGCGTTAACGCCCATATCCTTCAGCATTTCGATGCGATAACGCAATGCCGACTCGTTTATTGCCGCGCCGAGCGGGCCGAGATCATGGTGATTGCACACGCCCTGAAATTTGGTGGGTTCGCCATTGAGGAAGAAGCCCTTTTCGGGGATGTACTCTATGCTGCGTATGCCGAAGCGGGTATCGTATGTGTCGACTTTCTTGTCGCCCGACATAACTACGGTGCGGGCCGTGTAGAGATAGGGCGACGAGGGCGACCACAAATGCGGCTTATCGACGAGAAAATTTTGATCGACGGGCTGTCCGTGATATACGAACGGCACCGAGTTACTGGCCACTTCCTTGCCGTCGGCATCGAGTATGGTGGTTTCGACGCGCACTTTCTGATTTTCGGCAAGGCCGGCTATCTTGGCCTGCAAATGCACCGAGGCATACTCCTTCGACACCTTCGGAGTGGTTACGTAAGTGCCCCAGGTGGGTATGTGAATCTTGTCGGTCGACACGATATGCACGTTGCGGTACAGACCCGCGCCGGGATACCAGCGCGAGGCGCGCTCGTAGTTTTCGAGGTCGACTTCGAGTTTGTTGGTTCCGGGCACCACGGCATCGTCGATGACGGTGTAGAACGAATTGTAGCCGTAGGGCCAGTACACCACCTCTTTGCCGTTTACCCTGACGTGGGCATTGCTCATGGCTCCATCGAATATTATGGTATGGCTGCGGCCCGTGGTGTCGTCGACTTCAAAAGTGGTACGATACGAGCCTTTGCCTATGAATGGAAGGCCACCCGTGCGGCCTGTCTTTTCGGTCTTTTCTGTTTCGCCGTTCTGCTCCACGGCCACTGTCTGCAAATCGTTGTTACGATCGAAAGGCCCGTAAATGGCCCAGTCATGCGGCACTCTCACCGACTGCCAGTTTGCGTCCTTGCTGTCCGACGCACCTTTCGTAAAGCTCCAACCCTCGTTAAGCGTCTGCATGTGACGCTGCGCGGATGCGCCGAAAGCTACGGCACCGCCTAAAATCAGGCTTAAGATAACGTTGTTTGATATTTTCATCGTGATATGTGGTATGTTGTAAATATTTCGGTTATGATTTATAATGCAAAGATAACAATATTATCGAAACATTATCAGCATGTTACTTTTTATTATGCTCACGACACGTTTTTTAAGTTATATCGAGTTAAAACGGCGCTGCCACAGAGCCGAGCGGACGGTTTGACCCGACAAGCGCCACGCCGGTATGGTAATTTTGCCCGCGTATGAGAAACATCGACGAAATAATAGTACATTGCACGGCCACCCCGAGGGGGCGCGCCGTGAAGGTGGCCGACATTGACCACTGGCATCGCAATCGCGGATTCGCCGGCATAGGCTACCACTACGTGATAATGCTTGACGGCACGGTGTGCCGGGGGCGGAACGTGGAGCGCATCGGGGCGCACTGCAAGGGGCACAACGCCCGTAGCATAGGCGTGGCCTACGTGGGAGGCGTGGAGGCCGACTGCACTACTGCCGCTGACACGCGCACCGACAAGCAGAAAAAGGCACTGCGCGCACTGCTTGCCGAGTTAAAGCGCCGTTATCCGGCAGCCTCGATACGCGGGCATCGCGATTTTGCTCCGAAAGCCTGCCCGTCATTCGATGCCACTGCCGAATATTCCGACATTTAGACCCCGAACTGCCTGTGGAGCGCGTCGAAACGAAGCGCGCTCTCCTCCGAATGCCGGGCCATCGACGCGCGTACCGAATCGAAATCCTTGCGGCGCATCGCTCCGCTTTTCGAATAGAACTTGTCGGCATAGCATATCAGGCGCTCCAGGGTGGTTTCGGGCAAATAATCGCGGCGGGGCAACGGCAAATGCTGGGCGTCGATGTCGGCTATCGTGATGCCCGACCCCGTATGGCGTTCGGCCACACGAGCGATCGATTCGGGCATTCCCTCGTCGCGAAGCAGCTTGCCCCCTATCAGGCCATGACATATGTAAGGCTCGGTGCCGTGGCACTCTATCGACGGCGCGTCGGTGGCATAAATGCCTATGTCATGAAGCATCGCGGCCGCCTCCACCTCGCCGGCGTCAAGGTCGAGCCCCTTGGCCGAAGCTATTTCCAGAGCCAGATCCGACACTTGTCGGCAATGGCGCATATAAATATCCCGCAGACGAGAGCCTGCGGGATAATATTTGTCGATTATTTCGATATACGGTTTCATTCTTCCACTATGGTGTTCCATCCGTGCACGTCGGGTTCTTCGCCGAGCTGCACCGCGCGCAGCTTGTTGTAGAGCTTCGTGGTGATCGGGCCGGGCTGACCGTCCTTTGCAACGACATATTTCACGCCGGTGTCGATATCGTCGATCTCGGCCACGGGCGATGCCACTGCTGCCGTGCCGCACGCACCCGCTTCGTCTATCTCGTTAAGCTCGTCGAGCTCTATGTGGCGGCATTCCACCTCTATTCCCATATCGCGCGCGAGCTGCTGAAGCGAGTTGTTGGTGACTGACGGGAGTATCGACTCCGAAGCCGGAGTGATATATCGGCCGTTCTTGATGGCAAAGAAGTTTGCCGGACCGCACTCGTCGAGATATTTCTTCTCCTTCGGGTCGAGATAAAGCACTGCCGAGTATCCCAATTCGTGCGCGCGCTCCCCTGCTTCGAGGCTGGCGGCGTAGTTTCCGCCCACTTTCCAGCGGCCGGTACCCTTCGGGGCCACGCGGTCAAACTCGCGCATGATGCATATGTTGGTAGGCTTGAAACCCTCCTTGAAGTACGGGCCGACAGGCATCACCATAATCATGAACAGATATTCCGACGAAGGATGCACGCCGATCTGCGCGCTCATGCCCAACTCGATGGGGCGAATGTAGAGCGACGCGCCGCTACCGTAAGGCGGAACGAAACGCGCGTTGAGCTGCACGGCCTTTATGGCCATTTCGCGGAAAAGTTCCACGGGCACCGGAGCCATCTTAATGCCCTTTGCCGAATCTATGATGCGGTTAGCGTTTGCGTCCAACCTGAATATTCTAATCTTGCCATCTTTGCCTCTAAAAGCCTTCAGGCCTTCAAAAATTTCCTGTCCGTAATGCAAAGCCGTTGCGGCCATGTGCATATTTACGTATTCGCTGCTTGAAACTTCTATTTCACCCCACTTTCCGTTTCTGTACCAACATCTGACGTTATAATCGGTTGGGATGTAACCAAACGACAAGTTGCTCCAATCTAATTCTGTGCTCATAATCACTAATAATTATTGTGGATGCAAAAGTAACAAAAGTTTCCTTAAAATAGCATCGATAACTGACAAAATGTAGTATCTTTGCGTCGAAATTTTTCGACATCTATACATTTGAGAAATTCTCATTTATATATAATACTCATATTTGCTGCCATTTGCGCCATTTCAGCTACTGCCTCGTTGCAGCCGATGGGCGCAACGGCCGGTCATTTGCCTACGCCCGACGACACCGTAACGGCCCTGCTGAAGCCCGACTCGCTGTTGAAGGCCGAGATTGACACCACGGCGCACCGCGACTCCACGCGTAGCTTGCACTATGACAAAATAAAGACCCTTACCGAAGATTCGACTACCGTATTTTCCGACCTCTTGTCCGGTAGAAAGCGATTGGACCCGAAAGCCGGCACCGACACCGCCTCAAAGAGCCAAAAGAGCAAAATACGCCGCATAAAGACCGACATAACCGAGCCGGTCGACATAACGGCCAAGGACTCCATGGTGCTGCTCGGTCAAAACATGGCATATCTTTATGGCTCGGCCGTGGTGACCTACGGACAGCAGAAAATAACGGCCGACGAAATAGAGCTCAACACCGCCACCAACACGCTCTATGCCATTGGGCGCGAGGACTCGTTGGGCGAGGTGAAGGGAACGCCGGTGTTCACCGATCGCGCCGACACCTACGAATCGAAGATAATGCAATATAACTTCAAAACCGGCAAAGGACACATAACCGACGTCATAACACAACAAGGCGAAGGATTCCTTACCGGAGGCGTGACGAAGAAAATAGACGAGAACACCCTTTTCATGAAGGATGTGAAATATACCACGTGCGACCATCACGATAATCCACACTTCTACATGCAGCTGACCAAGGCAAAAACGCGCCCGAACAGCGACATCGTAACCGGCCCGGCCTACATGGTTCTCGCCGGACTCCCTCTGCCGTTGGCCGTGCCGTTCGGATATTTCCCCTTTTCCGAAAAATACTCGTCGGGCATAATATTCCCTACGTTCGGCGACGACTATAACCGTGGATTCTACTTGAGCCACGGCGGATATTATTTTGCCATCAGCGACAACATCGACCTCGCTCTGACAGGCGAAGTGTACACCAAGGGCTCGTGGGGCCTGCAAGCTCAGTCGGCTTACGTGAAACGATACAGATATTCGGGCAATTTCAACTTAAGCTACCTTAAGACAATACTTGGCGACAAGGGTTCGCCCGACTATTCAACGCAAACCAACTTCCAGATTCTCTGGAACCATACCCAGGACGCCAAAGCCAATCCCAGCCTCAACTTCTCGGCATCGGTCAACTTCACTACCTCGGGATACTCGCGAAACGACCTGAACAGCTACTACAACAGCTCATTCACCGAAAACACCAAGAGCAGTACCATAAATCTCACCTATCGTCCGCCGGGCTCGAAATGGTCGTTCTCTACCAACGCCAACATTTCGCAGCGCACGCAGGACTCCACGCTCAACGTGTCGTTCCCGAACGTGACCATCACCATGTCGCAGTTGGCTCCGTTTAAGCGTAAATATGCCGTCGGCGCCGAAAAGTGGTATGAAAAAATCAAATTGTCGTACTCCGGACAATTCAACAACTCGCTTACCGCCAAGCAGGATGTATTTTTCCAGAAAAGCCTCATAAAGGACTGGCGCAACGGTATGCGGCACTCCATCCCCATCTCGGCCACGTTCAACTTGTTCAAGTACATAAACCTCACACCGTCGATAAACCTCAACGACCGTATGTACACCACCAAGGTGCGCCGCGACTGGGATCCGAACGCATCGGTCGAGGTATGCGACACGAGCTATAGCCTGTATAACGTGTGGGATTTCACCACGTCGATGTCGCTCGACACCAAGGTGTACGGTTTCTTCCAACCGCTGCCGTTTCTCGGCGACAAGGTGAAGATGATACGCCACGTCATGACTCCGTCGGTATCTTTTTCATGGAACCCCGACTTCAGCTCTCCATTCTTCGGATATTACGGAACATATACGCGCACTAACGCTCAAGGCGAAACGATAACCAACAAATACTCCATGTTCCCCAACAGCCTGTTCGGGGTGCCCGGTTCAGGTCGAAACGGATCGATAACCTACTCGTTGGCCAACAACGTTGAAATGAAGGTGCGCGACGACAACGACAGCATCGGCGAACGAAAAATATCGCTCATCGAAAACTTCGACATACGCCAGAGCTACAACTTTGCGGCCGACTCGCTCAACTGGAGTAACATTCAGACCAACCTGTTGCTGCGACTTACCAAAAACTTCAATCTCAACCTGTCGGCCACGTGGGATGTATATACCTATCAGCTCAACTCGGCGGGAGCGCCCGTTCGCGTCAACATACCCCGTTGGAAAGCCGGAAAGGGCATAGGCCGCTTGTCGAGCACCGGAACGTCGTTCTCATACACGTTCAACAACAGCACCTTCAAGCGCAAGAAAAAAGAGACCAAGGACGACAAGAACGACAAAAAAGACAATCCCGACACCAATTCGTCGCCCAACAATCAGCAACAACAGGGCAACGAGAATTCGACAGGCACGGAGGACGGCACCGAATTCAACGCCGACGGATATGCCAATTGGCAATTTCCGTGGAACCTTAGCGTCAACTATTCGATTGGATACGCTTACGGCGACTTCAACAAGGAGAAAATGGAATACAACTCCCGAATAACGCAAAACCTGAGTTTTTCGGGCAACGTAAGGCCCACCAAAGGATGGAGCTTCAATTTCTCGGCAAGCTACGACTTCAATCTCCACAAAATAGCCTATATGAACTGCAATGTGTCGCGCGACCTCCACTGCTTCACCATGACAGCAAGCTTCGTGCCCGTGGGGCCGTATAAGTCATACAACTTCCATATTGCAGTCAATTCATCACTTCTTTCCGACCTGAAATACGATAAACGATCATCGTTATCCAACGGCATAGACTGGTATTGATGTTACGTCGATAAAACCAACCGACAAAAACAAAAAGCCATATAGGACGTTTATCAATAAACGAACTATATTTATTTGTGGGAACTTCAACAATGGGGAAAAAGATTAAAAGAGCCGTACTATGGGTTATAGCGGTGGCGATGGCGTTGACAGTCGTTGTCCCCGTTCTCCTATACATCCCCGCCGTACAGAATTTCGCAAAAAACATAGCCATAAAGGAGGTCAAGAAATCGACCGGACTCGACATAAGCATAGGCTATCTGCGAATCGGATTCCCGCTTAAAATCAATCTCGAAAAAACTACGGTAGTGGAAGCTTCGGGCGACACTATGGCGATGGCCGGAAACGTAGCCGTCGACATAAGCCTGCTGCCGATTCTGCGCGGCGACATAAACGTGGCCAAAGCGAACCTGACCGACGTTTTCTATCGGATGGGAACGCCCGATTCGGCCCTGTACCTCATAGCCGACATCGACAATTTCGACCTTGAGACATCATCGATAAACCTTATGAAAGGCGACATCGACGTAAGCAACGCCCTGCTCGACGGAGGCCGTGTAACCCTTCTGATGAAGGACACCGTCACCACCGAAAAGACAGATTCGGCCTCGGCCGCCAATTTCAAAATAACGGCCCGAAACATAACGTTGCGCAACGTTTCATACACCATGTCGATGATGCCGGTAATCGATTCGCTCGGAGCACGGATAGGCGAAGCCACGCTGCACGAGGGACTCGTCGACATGCAGCGTCAAAAAATACACGCCGCGTCATTATCGGTCGACAGCGTAACGGCAACATATCTCACGACTTCGGCAGAATATCTGGCCGAACATGCAGAAACCGCATCATCCGACGCCACCGAAGCCGAATACACGTCATCAAAGCCATGGACCGTAACGGCCGACACGGTTAGGCTAAACGGAGGCGCGGCCTTATACGCCATGCGCGATGCCAAACCGCAACCCGGGCTCGACATAAACTATCTTCAGGCATCCGACATCAACATATCGGTCGATTCGTTTTACAACCGCGCACAGTCAATCACCGTACCGCTACGAAACCTTTCGGCCACCGAACGATGCGGCCTGTCAATCACGGCAAACGGCACGTTTAAGATGGATTCGACGGCCATGTACGCCGACAATTTCATAATAAGCACCATACTTTCCACCATCCGACTCGATGCGAGCATGGGGCTCGGCGACCTTATGTCCGACAAAAACCTCCCGTTGCGACTCTTGGCAAAGGCCAACATAGCCATGCCCGACATAAAAACGGCATTGCCATCGGTAAAACCGATGCTGAAAGATCTCGGACGCGCCTCGGAGCTACGCCTCAACTGCAACATCGATGGAACCACCGCAGCGATCGACGTAAACGACATTGCCTTGGAGCTGCCGCGCCATCTGCGAATGAGCGCGCGCGGATCAGTGAAAAATCCCATGGATTTCAAAAACATCGGTGGGAGCATCGACATCGTAGGGTCGATAATCAACGTCGACTTCATCAAGCCTACCGTGCTTGAGGCAAAAATGGCCAAAGAGCTCAACATACCCCGCACAACCATACGCGGGCGCATAAATTATTCGCCCAATCTCGCATCGGGAAAAATATCGGTAATCACGCCCGACGGACGAATGGCGATGAACGGCCGCTGGAACCAACGCGCCAAGGGCTACGATGCGGCGCTCGACGTCGACACATTTTCGGTAAGCCAATTCATGCCGTCGCTCGGAGTCGGCAAGGTTACGGCAAAGGCCACCGTTACGGGCAAGGGGTACGACATACTTTCACCGTCAACCGACATCGATGCCGACATCGACGTGATAAAGCTCGAATATCTCGACCGTACATATCAAAACTTGGCCATGAAAGCCTCGCTCCACGAAGGCAAGGCCAACGGCACCCTCATATCCACCAACCCCGAGGCGCGCATAAATGCCGTTTTCGACGCAACGCTTTCGAAAGAGGAATACACCTGGAGCCTGAACGGCGACGTGGAAAATCTGAATCTCACGGCAATGAACATAGCTACGGGCGACATACACGGATCGATGAACATAAAGAGCGACGGCAGCTTCAAGCCCGCCACTCAGGCCATCAATGCCACGATCGACATCAACAAACTCGATTGGCGCATCGACGCAAACAGCCTGACAACGCCCTCGATAAAAATGAACGTGGCATCGTCCGACTCCACCATCCATGCATCATTGACTTCCGGCGACATAATGGCCAATTGCAACATTCATTGCGGCCTCGACTCATTCATGGGCCACATGGACAAAGTATCGGCCACGGTCGACACAATGATAATGCTACGCAACGTGAATGTACGCGCATTGCAGCGCGCGCTCCCTCCTTTGGACATGCTGCTGACGGCGGGGCGGCGAAACTTCATAACCGAATATCTTAAAGGGTCAAAAATGGGTTTCCGCAGCGCAAGCCTCAACGTCAAAAACGACACGCTGCTTACCGTCAACTCAAAGATACTTCGATTCAACACCGGCGATACTCGCCTCGACACAATAACTTTCGATGCCAACCAGCACGGCAAATACCTTGTGTACAAGCTGTCGGTCAACAACCGTCCGGGCACTCTCGACAACTTTGCCCACGTGAACCTCAACGGTTTCGTGGCTGACGACCGCGTGTCGGCGTTCCTCCGTCAGAAAAACATCAACAACAAACAGGGTTTCTTCCTCGGCGTTAATATGACCATGTCTGATTCGATAGCCACGTTGAAACTCGTGCCATACAAACCCACCATCGGCTACAAGCAATGGACCGTAAACAGCGACAACCTCATAACGTTCAACTTCACCGACAAGCATTTCGATGCCAACCTGAAGCTCGAATCGGACAGCAGCTACCTGAAACTGCTCACCGAACATGTAGAGGGGGGCGACGGACATCAGGAGGACGTAATACTGAAAATGTCGAACATACAGATAGCCGACTGGCTGTCGATATCGCTGTTTGCGCCTCCGATAAAGGGCTTTTTGGGAGCCGACATGCGTTTCAGATGGGATGAAAAGCAACTTACCGGAACGGGTATGGTTGACCTCAACGAATTGCACTATGGCCGCGATCGCGTGGGCTCATTCTTGGCCGACCTCGAAGTAGTGACCAAGCGCAACGGTTCGCTTCAGGCCAACGCCTCATTGATGGTTGACAGCGTGAAGGTAATAACGGCCGTCGGAAGCCTTAACGACACCACGGCAGCCGAACCGTTCATCCTCGACTTCTCAATGATAAAGCTTCCGCTGAGAATAGTCAACCCGTTCCTGCCCAAAAACATGGCAAGACTATCGGGAACGCTCAACGGACGCATGGACATAACCGGCGAAATGACGAGCCCGATATTCAACGGCTACCTCGATTTCGATTCCACGTCAGTGGCGGTAGGCATGCTCGGAAGCACGTTCCGCTTCTCGGAGGAGAAGATACCCGTCGACAGCAACGTAGTGGTTTTCAAAGACTTCTTCATATCGGGAGTGAACGAGAACGACCTATATGTAAACGGCACCGTCGACATGCGAAACCTCTCCGACATAGCCATGGATCTGTCGCTCAACGCCCGAAACATGCAGATAGTGAACTCATCGCGCGCCAAGGGTGCCGACGTATACGGCCGAGCATTCATCGACTTCGATGCGAAAATAAAAGGCAATATGGAGTGGCTCAATATCAATGCAAATGCAACGTTGCTCCCCGGCTCGAACGTAACATACGTGCGCACCGATGCCGAGTCGGTACTTGCATCGCAAAACACCGGCGACATGGTACGATTCGTAGAGTTCAACGACTCGCTGATGATGAACGAAACCGACACCACGTCATCCTCGTCGATAGCAATGAACATAAATGCCGGCGTAAGAATATCGAACGGCACCACCATCAACGTAGATCTTTCGACCGACGGCAAGAACAAAGTGTCGATACAGGGTGACGGATCGCTCGAATACTCCATGTCACCAATGAACTCCAACGGACGACTCACCGGACGTTTCAACATAAACGGAGGTTTCGCCCGATACACTCCCCCGTTCATGTCGGAAAAGCTTTTCACCTTCAGCGAAGGGAGCTATGTGGCGTTCAACGGCGACATGCTCAACCCGACGCTCAACATACACGCCGTCGACCAAATCAAAGCCAACGTGACGCAAGAAGGACAAAACTCGCGCCTTGTGAATTTCGACGTAAGCCTGAGCGTCACCAACACGCTGGCCAACATGAACGTAGCGTTCGACCTCTCGACCAACGACGACATAACGGTAGAGAACGAATTATCGGCTATGAGCCCCGAGCAACGCGCCAACCAGGCAATGAACATGCTGCTGTACAACGTGTACACCGGGCCGGGCACGCGCGGAAATGCTTCGCTCGGAGGAAATCCGCTCTATTCGTTCCTCGAATCGACACTAAATTCGTGGGCAGCCAAAAACATCAGGGGCGTCGACATATCATTCGGCATCGACCAATACGACAAGACCACGAACGGCAGCACGGCATCGACCACAAGCTACAGTTACAGAGTGTCGAAATCGCTGTTCAACGACCGATTCAAGATAATAGTGGGCGGCAACTACTCGACCGACGACAATGCCGACGAAAACTTCTCGCAAAATCTGATAAACGACATTTCGTTTGAATATATGCTCAACAAGCGCGGCACGATGTACGTGCGCATATTCCGCCACACGGGCTACGAAAGCATTCTCGAAGGCGAAATAACGCAAACCGGCGTAGGTTTCGTGCTGAAACGCAAAATCAATTCGCTGCGCGATCTGTTCAGATGGGCCGGGCGACTGCGACGAAAGCTGCTCCCCGAAAACACGAATGCCACTACCACTACGTCAAATTCGACGGACGAACCCGCCAAATCGAACCCTTGACATAGATTGAACGTTTAGCTTATATTAACACCGATGATTCACGTTAACAAGATAATAATTCGCAGTCACATCGCAGCATTGGCGCTGATAATGTCGATGCTCATCACAGGATGCTCCACGACCCGCCGACTGGGGGCCGACGAAGTACTGTATACCGGCGTGAAGAAAATCGACATACGGACCGACGAAGGGCAAAAGGCGGCACCGGGTCTGGCGGCAGCCGTGAAATCGGCCGTAAACGTGGCCCCCAACAACAGCCTCATTTCGCCATACATACGCTATCCGTTCCCCATAGGCTTATGGGCATACAACAACTGGAGCAATCCGCCAAAGGGATTCAAGCATTGGCTGTACAAGAAATTTGCACGCGAACCGATTTTGATAAGCGACGTGCGCCCGGAGGTCAGAACCGAAATGATAACCGAAATACTCGAAAACAACGGATATTTCAGAGGAACGGCCTCATACGAGCTCATAAAGGGCAAGAACCCCAAAAAGGCCCGAATAAGGTATCAGATAACCACCGGACCGGAATACACGCTCGACTCGATAGAATTGCTCCCCGACACCTGCCGGCTCTATCATCTCATCGACTCGGTAGTGTCACACAGCACATACCTGAAATCGGGCAACAGATACTGCACCGACTCGCTCAGCACCGAACGTCTGCGCATAGCCAATGCCGTGCGCAACAAGGGGTACTACTTTTTCCGACCCGACTACATAGAATATCTGGCCGACAGCACAATCACGCCCAAACGCATTGCCCTGCGATTAGGCATTGCCAACGACGTGCCCAAAAGTGCGCTCTTGGTATTCAAAACGGGCACCATAACCACCCGCGTCAACCGAAATCAGGGCGACGGATACCCCGACACCATCGACACCAACCGAGGTATGCTTATACAAATGAAGCCTTCGCGGCTACGCAACGGCCTGATTCCGCAATGCATCACGTTCCGTAGCGGCAAAACGTTCTCGGTACGCGACATGAACCGCACGCAAACAAACCTGTCGCGATTAGGCATATTCAACGGGATAGACATAAACGTGTTTCCCGACACGACGACAAGCGTTCCGACGCTAAACGTCGACATAAACTGTACGTTCGACGCTCCGCTCGAAGCATCGCTCGAAGTCAACGCCACGTCTAAGTCAAACAGCTACATAGGCCCCGGACTAATGTTTGGCGTAACCAACCGCAACCTTTTCGGAGGCGGAGAGCAACTGAGCTTCAAGCTCAACGGCAGCTACGAGTGGCAGACAGGACGCGATCGCGGAAAATCGATATTCAACTCTTACGAAATAGGCCTTACCACCACATTGTCGTTTCCGAGAATGCTGGCGCCCCATTTCATTCCGCGAAGCAAGCGCGCCCTCAACTGGACGAGGATATCGCTCAACACCGACCTACTCAACAGGCCACACTATTTCAAAATGGCCCAGTTTAACGCCGCTTTCAGCTACGACTGGAGAGCCTCACGCCACGCAAGCAATACGCTCACGCTGTTTAAGCTCACATATACCAACTTGCTCAACACCACCCATGAGTTCGACTCGATAATGAACGCCAATCAAGCCATAGCGCTCAGCTTCAGGAGTCAATTCATACCCCAGATAGCATACAGCTACGTTTACGACCGTGACTTCGACAACGAAAACCGCATAAACTGGCAGTTTTCGATACAAGAGGCCGGAAACATATTCTGGGGCATCTGGAAGATGTTTGGGAAAGATGGCGAGAAAAAGCTTTTCGGCACCCCCTTCTCGCAATTCGTAAAAGGGTCGACTCAGCTCGTTTACAGCCGCAGGCTATATGGCGACAACTGGCTCGTGTCGAGAGTGGCCGTCGGTGCCGCGCATCCGTATGGCAACTCGTCGCAAGTGCCTTACAGCGAACAATTTTACGTGGGAGGTGCCAATTCAATCAGAGCATTCACAGTGCGAAGCATCGGTCCGGGCAGCTATCGCGTTCCCGACGATGCCATAAACGGATATTTCGATCAGACGGGTACATTCAAGTTCGAATTTAACGTAGAATACCGTTTCCCCATCTACGGGCCGCTGCACGGAGCGCTGTTCATCGATTCGGGAAACGTATGGCTGCTGAAAAACGACCCGCTCCGACCGGGCGGCAAACTTAAAGGAAGCTCATTTCTGCGCGACCTGGCAGTAGGCACCGGAACGGGCCTCAGAGTCGACATAGGCATGCTCGTGATTCGCGGCGACCTCGGAATAGGAATACACGCCCCCTACGACACCGGCAAGCGAGGATACTACAACATGAAGTCGTTTGGCAACTCCCTCGCCTTCCATCTTGCCATAGGCTATCCGTTCTAAACGAAAACCGATGCGAGCCGTTCGTGCTACCATAATCGAAGCAAACCGTCACATCCGTTTCATCCAGTTGCCATACCGCATACGCATCAGGAATATGGAGCCTCTGAAACAAAGCTCTATGCACATTGCCACCCACACGCCGTGCAATCCCATGGCTGGCGCAAGCAGAGCGGCAAGGGTAAGGCGCACGGCCCACATGCTGCCCAAGTTCATTGCGCTCGGTATCAGAGTGTCGCCGGCACCCACAAACACGCCGTAGGCCACTATCGATGCGGCAAACATCGGTTCGGCAAACGCCTCTGTGCGCAATGCCATTATGCCGAGTTGCTGTATGTCGGGCACCGAGGTCATGATGGCCATGATGGCCGGCGCTCCCACATACATCACCACGCCCATTACGGTCATCACCACCATCCCCGACAGCACCGTTATCCAACCGAAACTGCGCGCCAGCACCTTCCTGCCGGCTCCGAGGCTCTGCCCCACGAGCGTGGTAGCGGCATCGGCTATGCCGTAACCCGGCATGTAGCACAGGCTCTCGGCCGTTATGGCAAACGAGTTGGCGGCGATGGCAAACGTGCCCAACGGCGCCACTATCACCGTAGTGAGAATCTGCGCGCCGCACAGCACCGCGTGCTCGCCACCCATCGGCAACCCTATGCGAAATGCCTTTTTCAGGCATCCCATCCTGATTCGGAAATCATTTGAGCCTGACGTGAGGCGCAATTCGGGCGACATGCGCCACAGATACCACGTGAGCAGTACGGCCACCGCCAGTTCGGCAAACCCGGTGCCCAAAGCGGCGCCCGCCACTCCGAGTCCGGCACCCGGCATGGTGAACTCCATCCCCGCCACCGATATGGAGCGGGTGGGAAAAATGAGCAGCCAATTAAACACCACGTCGAGCACGCACATAAGCACGTTGAGCAGGCTCGGCACCTTCATGTTGCCGCTGCACCGCAACATGGCACCGGCAAGATATTCAATCTGATAGGCCGGCAAGAACAATGAGAATATCAGGAAATAGACCGACGAGTTGGCGGTTATGTCATCTCCGCCGCCAAGCCAGCGCGGCAGCGGCCCACTGATGGCCACGCCCACCGTCATTATCAGCAGTCCGAATATCATTGTAGCCGTAATGGCCTGACGCAACACCGAGCGCGCTTCGTAGTATCGACCGGCTCCGATGCAATGCGCCACCTGAACCGAGAAGCCCGTGGCGGCAGCGGAGCAAAGCCCCCAAAACAGCCACGTGGATGTCGACATAAGACCTATCGAAGCCGACGCATCGGCACCGAGATGGCCCACCATCGAGGCATCGATGAACTGCATGACGATCGACGACACCTGCGCCACTATTGCCGGCGCGCTGAGCTGCGCGGTGAGCATAAGGCGTTCCTTAAAGGTCAGCGTTCCGTTATTACGTACTTTATCGAGCAATCTGTTTGCCATAATCACACACTCTCATAGCGAGGAAGGGAAAATTTCATCTTCTCAATTCGGGGAATCCCGACGTCACGTGCAGTTCCCATCCCCCCTTACCGTCGGCCGTAACCAACATTGCCTCAACGCGAGGCAGCCCTTCAATCATCGACATGGCCGAATCGAGAGGCATCGCCATACAGGCGGTGGCCAACGCGTCGGCCAGCATCGCATCGGGTGCCACCACCGTGGCACTCAGCGTATTGGTCGTTACGGGATGCCCGGTCACCGGACTGATGGTATGGCCCACGCGGCCCGACTCCGTATCGCGATAATTGCGATAATTGCCCGAAGTGGCTATGCCGCAATCGCTTAGAGCCATTACAGCCATACGCTCGTGAACGATGGCCGTATCGTTTTCGACCGGAGCATCGATCATTATGTGCCAGTCGTCGGCACGAGGGCTCTTGCCGCCAAGCGCAATCTCGCCGCCGATCTCCACCATATAGTCATTGCAACCGTTACGACGAAGCATCTCGCCTATAAGGTCGCACCCGTATCCTTTGGTAATGGAACTGAAGTCGAATTCGGTTTCGGGCGACTTTTTCACCACCGTGTCGCCCACCATACGGCACTGCGACATGCCCACGGCCAGCAACGCGCTGTCGACGGCCTGCGGCGTAGGCCGACCCTTGCCGTTGGCATAACCGAATCCCCACAAATTGACCAACGGGGCCACCGTGGGGTCGAACATACCGCCGCTCAAGGCATTCACCCTCATCGACACGTTGAATATGCGCCTGAACATCGAATCGGCCACGCAAGCGCTCCCCTTGTTGATGGAGCTAACAAGCGACGTGGGCGAGAACGGCGACAACGACTCCTCTACCTCGCGCATCACGGCGCGTATCGAATCGTCGAGCTGCACATCGCTCCGATATGTTATGTGAAACGTCGTGGCCCATACCACCCCTTCAAACGACCGATATTCGCCTGTCGATACATTATGGCACGAACAGGTTGCAAACAGCAACAATAATATCACTAATTGACGCATAATTTTACGATACTTCGATTTTTTTTCAAAATTAGACATTTTATCCGTATAATTGTTTATATTTGCAACATAACGTACCACAAACCACGTAATCAACCTTAATATATAATTCATATGAAAGCCTCTTACTTATTTTTAGCCAACGGCTTCGAAGAAATAGAAGCTCTGGGTACGGTAGACGTTTTGCGCCGGGCCAACATGGAATTAATCACCGTATCAATCTCCGACAGCAAGGAAGTCACGGGCGCGCACGGCGTCACCGTGAAGGCCGACCGATTGATATCGGAAGGCATAGGCGATGCCGAATGGCTCATATTGCCGGGCGGTATGCCGGGAGCGTCGAATCTCGCAGCATCCGAGCCCCTGAGAAAATTGTTGCTTGAGCAGAATGCCAAGGAAGGCAACATCGCCGCGATATGCGCATCGCCGGCAATAGTGCTTGCACCGCTGGGAATAATCGATGGCCGCGATGCCACATGCTACCCCGGAATGGAGCAAATGTGCCCGAAGGCAGTGATGCACGATGCCCCGGTAGTAGTATCAGACCACATAGTCACTGGAGCTGGTCCGGCAGCCACCATCCGATTCGCACTGGCCATGGTAGCCATATCACGCAACGATCAGACGGCAAAATCGATAGGCGAAGGAATGCTCCTGTACGACAAAGACATCGATTTCTATTTTTAACCGAACCAAAGGGAGTGCCGAGCCATGTTACGTCGCGCACTCCCTTACTTTTTTTGCAACCCGATGAAGAAAGCGGCGCATCCAAACAAGTATTCCGCACGGATGTCGTTGATACGAAGCACCGACACCAAGCCCGAGCTCATAGTGCGTCGTTATCTGTATGGTCGCGGTTACCGATACCGCAAAAACTACAAACGTCTGCCGGGGTCGCCCGACATAGTGCTTCGCAAGTATCGTACGGTAATATTCGTTCACGGATGCTTCTGGCACGGACACGAAACGCATCTAAGCATGCCGAAATCGAACGTGTCGTTCTGGAAAGAAAAGATACGTCGCAACAAGGAGCGCGACGAGCGCGCGAAAAAGCGTCTGCAAGACATGGGGTGGAACGTAATAACGGTATGGGAATGCTCACTCACGGCGCCGCGCCGGCAAGCGACGCTGGCCGAAATAGAATTGACGCTCAACAAAATGTTTCTCGAACAATTCAAGCCGGCACCGCTACGCTACGATGTCGTCACGCCACAAAACGACGTGGCCGCAGAGCCCGAACAGCCCTACGGCACACAATGCGATTGATATCAGCGTGGTATCTGATTAATAGAACTTGCGTATACCCATTATTTCACGGGCCTCGCGAAGCGTCTTTGAGGCACGTTCGCGTGCTTTTTCGGCTCCAAGCCTTACAACGCGGCCCATATATGCATCGTCGTTCTGTATTTCGAGTATACGTTCGCGTATGGGGAGCGTTATTTTAAGTATGTCCTCGGCAAGCTGCTTCTTCAGGTCGCCATAGCGTATCGAACAGTCGGCATAGGCATCGCGGAAATGCTGCACCACATCGGGAGCAGAGGTAAGCTCCATGAGCGTAAACAGATTCTGCACCGGCTGCGAAACGGGCTGGTTGGGCACTTTCGGACCTTCGTCGGTAACGGCGCGCATCACCTTTTTGCGCAGCGTCTTTTCATCGTCGATAAGATATATGCAGTTGCCCTCGCTCTTGCCCATTTTTCCCGATCCGTCAAGCCCCGGCACTTTTATGGGAGCTCCGCCGAAATCGAAGTTGGTAGGCTCGGGGAACAATTCGACACCGTAAAAAGAGTTGAATCGACGGGCAAAACGACGCGTCAGCTCCAGATGCTGTTCCTGATCCTTGCCCACGGGCACTTTGTGAGCCTTCTGTATGAGGATGTCGACAGCCATAAGCGTGGGATAGGTAAGGAGGCCGGCGTTCACGCGCTTATTTGAGTCGGAACCGATTATTTCCTTTTCTATTTCGCCGTCATTGTCGTTATCGGTCTTGATGCCAAGCTGCTTGCGGGCCTTATCCTTAAACGAGGCCGTGCGCATGAGTTCGCCGATGCCCACATGCATGTTGAGCAACAGATATAGTTCCGAAACTTCGGGCACGTCGCTCTGCACGAAAAGAGTCGACTTTTCGGGGTCGAGACCGGCTGCAAGATATTCGGCTATGATGTTTTTTACGTTGCAATGCAGTTGTTGCGGGTCGGGATTCGTTGTAAGCGCATGGAGGTCGGCTATGAAATACATACTGTCATAGTCTTCCTGCATTCTGACGAATTTGCTCAATGCTCCGAAATAATTTCCCAAGTGAAGGTTACCGGTAGCACGAATGCCGCTCAATACTATCTCTTTTTTGTCCATGAATGTCGTTATATTGGGTTATATTGCGATACAAAATTACGTATTTTTTGCCAAAATACATCAAAATTTATATCCCAGCGTAGCCATAACGTTTATGTTGTGTATATTCGGGTTTTTCAGGCCGGTAGTATGCGATATGTTTTTCAGGCCTATCTGCACTCTGCCGCCTACCGATATGCGTCGACCGAACGTCACGGCCGTGGCCAGATGCAAGCCTATGTCGCCACGGCGAAAGCGGTTGACGAACGTGCCGCCATTATTGAAATATCCGGGTTTCGACTCCAGCACGCGAGGCACGAGCTGTCCGAGGTCGTTGACCGTGGAGTTGTAGATGGTCTGTTTCTGGCTTCCGGCGAATCCATACGAATAATAGAGGCCAGTGTCGACATTCCACACTATCGTCGACGCAAGGCCGAATCGGAACGACAGGTAGAGCGGTATATTCATATAATAATACCTGTTGCGGAGAAATATGTTGCTGACGCTCGTAACGTCGTCGTTGGTCACGGCCATATTGATTCGGTTGTTATTGACCGTGATATTGAATTCGGTTCCGAGACCAAGATACTTCCGCAACCCGAACACGGCGCCTGCGCCGACGCCATAAGCGGTGCCCATCGAGGCGTTAAGCTCCCTGATTTCGCTGAAACATCCTGAGTAGTTCTGCAATATCGCCGATCCGCCTATCAAAAAGTGCACGTCGGTTTCTATAAGGTCGGTAGCCGGACCATAATCGATGAAGTCGACGGCTTCGGCTCGGTTTGGCATAGTCAACAAAGCGCATAACGCAAGGGTAATTGCTCGAAACATTGATTTCATAATATTCATTTCGGGGTTTAGTTGTTATACATTTTAAGCATCAAATATACGGCAAATTTTTGATATGCGTGATGCAAAAATCAATCTTCGCCGCACTATATGGAAAAATGACTCTAAAATCAGAAATAAAGCACAAATTATTTTGTCAGAAATGCAATGTTGAATTAACTTTGCCGCAGTATTTCCAATTCAGAATTAAAATTCAAGCTTGGTTAACCTATAAAATCGCAGTTGAATATGACTATACCCGGAAAGAAGATTTGGATGTCGTCGCGCGACTACTTCATGATTGTATTCGGTATTTTCCTGTATGCTCTTGGCTTCTCAGCATTTATATTTCCCTACAAGGTGGTCATGGGCGGACTCGCCGGATTCGGCACCGTGATATATTTCGTATCCGACAAACTTATGGGATTCGGCATACCGGTGGCCATAACCATGTATACCACCAACATCATATTGCTGGCCATAGCTTACCGAAGCGTGGGCAAGCAGTTCGTGCTGCGAACGGTGTTTGGCGCGGCGGTAATATCGCTGTTCATCGGAGCACTGACCCCATTTTTCCCCGAGCCGGTAGTCAAGGATCAACCGTTCATGAGCGTGATAATCGGAGCCATAATGTGCGGCGTGGGTATAGGCATGGCCTTCGTGCACAACGGTAGCACCGGCGGCATCGACATCATAGCCGCAATGGTATCGAAAAAGACCAACGTCACCATCGGACGCACGATGCTCTATTGCGATATGTGCATAATTTCATCGTCATACCTCATATTCCACGAGGTCGACCGAGTAGTATTCGGCTTCGTCATACTCGTCATAACCTCGTTCGTCACCGATATGGTGGTCAACACAAACCGACAGGCCATTCAGTTTACCATATTTTCATCGCGATGGGAGGAGATTGCCACCGCCATCAACAATGAGGCCAATCGCGGATGTACGGTGATAAACGGCATGGGCTGGTACACCAAGCACGAAGTTAAAATGCTGATAGTGATGTGCCGCAAAATCGAAGCCGTAACCATATTCCGAATAATAAAGAGCATCGACAACAATGCGTTCATCACACAGGCCAACGTGAACGGCGTATACGGCAACGGATTCGACTCGATAAAGCTTAAAATGAAAACCTCGACGGCAGCAAACTCCAAAACCGAATCGCTTGCCGAAGCTTCCGACGCTCATTCGGCCGACATGGCAGTAAATAGCGAAAGCGCACCACACAAAGCTTAGTTTGTATGATGCGCCCGAATAAGGTAAGGTGCCGTAAAGCTCCGTGAAGTAGGGTCTATTTACAATTCTCAATATAGTTTACAATCCATTCGCCCACCTCTTTGGTGCCGTAACGACGGCCTCCGGCTACTTGTATTTCCGGAGTGCGCACATTTGCATCGAGCGAAGCCACGACGGCGCGACGCACGAGGGCTCCTTCGTCGAGAAGATTGAAATATTCAAACAGCATTGCCACCGACAGTATCTGAGCCAACGGATTGGCTATGTCGAGGCCCTTGGCCTGAGGCCATGAGCCGTGAATCGGTTCGAACACGGGAGTGCTCTCGCCGGTCGATGCCGAAGGCAACAGCCCCATCGAGCCTGTCAACACGCTTCCTTCGTCGGTAAGAATGTCGCCAAAAGTGTTTTCGGTAACCATGACGTCGAAAAACGTAGGCTCCTGTATCATGCGCATTGCAGCGTTGTCGACATACATAAAATCGGTGGTCACTTCAGGATATTGCGGAGCCATCTCCTGGGCTATCTTGCGCCACAGGCGGCTCGAAGCAAGCACGTTGGCCTTGTCGACCACGGTGAGATGATGGCGCGGACGACGCATGGCATATTCATAAGCCACACGAAGTATGCGCTCAATCTCCACGCGGGTATAGGCATTGGTGTCATAGGCGCGATCGTCGCCCTCTACCTTTTCGCCAAAATACATTCCACCGGTAAGTTCGCGGATGCATATGAAATCGGCTCCTTTAACCAATTCGGGGCGCAGCGGCGACTTATGTATCAGGCAATCGAACGTCTCTACCGGACGTATGTTGGCAAACAGGCCCAACTTTTTGCGCATGGCAAGCAGCCCTTGTTCGGGGCGCACCTTCGCGGTCGGATCGTTGTCGAATTTCGGATCGCCTACGGCCGAGAACAGCACGGCGTCGGCGTTGCGGCATGTATCGTATGTTTCATCGGGAAAGGGATTGCCTACCGCATCGATGGCGGCCGCACCCACCAATGCATCGCGAAATTCAACCGTATGGCCGAATTTGCGGCATACCGCTGCCATGACATTTACGCCCTGCACCGATATTTCGGGGCCTATGCCGTCGCCGGCAAGCACTGCAATTTTAAAATTCATAATTCGTAAAAGTTTAATTGATATATTATTTTCGTTATAATCAATCTATTATGGCCACTCGTCACAATGTATCCACGATGTTAAGCATCTTTACGGTGGCCTGTATGGCCGCCTCCATCTGGTCGGCGTCGAGGCCGCGCGTCTTGAAGGAATGGCCGTTATATTCCCAGGCAATCGTGGTGTGAACCAACGCATCGGTACGGCCTCCCGGAGGGATGTTTGCAGCATAATTCACGAGCATCGGGAACTTGCGGTTGAGCTTTTCGGTATATATGCATCGCACGGCCTTCACGAAGGCATCGTACTGTCCGTCGCCCACGGCCGTTTCCTGATATTCCTGACCGTCGATCGAGAGCTTCACCGTTGCCGTAGGGCGCAGGCCATGCGATATGTTGAGCGCATAATTGACCACCTTCACTTTGTTAGGCAACGCCGAATGCTTCAATATGTCGGCCACGATGAAGGGTATGTCGCTCTGCGTCACTATCTCTTTTTTGTCGCCAAGCTCTATGATGCGCTGCGTAAGCTTCTGCACCTCGGCATTCGAGAGCGTTATGCCGAGCGATTCCAGATTTTTTCGGATGTTGGCCTTGCCCGACGTTTTGCCCAAAGCGTATTCTCGTTCGCGGCCGAAACGTTCGGGGAGCAAATTATTGTAATACAGTTTGTTTTTCGAGTCGCCGTCGGCATGCACTCCGGCACATTGCGTAAACACCGCTTCGCCTATTACCGGCTGATTTGGGGGCACGGATATGCCCGTAAACGACGAAACCACCCGGCTAACCTTGTTGATGGTTCGCTCATCGATGCCCGTATTTATGCCTATGTGGTCATGGATCACGGCCACCACACTCGACATGGTGGCATTTCCCGCGCGCTCGCCGAGACCGTTCACCGTACAGTGCACGCCGTTTACCCCGGCTTTCACGGCCGAGTAAGTATTTGCCGTGGCAAGGTCATAATCGTTATGCGCATGAAAATCGAAATGCAGGTCAGGATATCGGTCGCGCATCACGCTTATGTACTGATAGGTCTCCGTAGGGTTCAGCACTCCGAGGGTGTCGGGCAGCATGAAACGGTCGATGGGCAACTTTGATATGGCATCCATCAGAGAGAACACATAGTCGGGCGACGTTTTAATGCCGTTCGACCAGTCTTCGAGATATATGTTCACCCTTATCCCCTGCTTCACGGCACGTTTCACCTCGTCGGCAATGGCCGCCATATGCTTTGCGGGAGTTTGCTTGAGCTGATGCAGGCAATGCTTTTCAGAGCCTTTGGCAAGAAGGTTCATCACCTTCGCACCGGCTTTGCCAATCCATCGCACCGACTCGCCTCTGTCGAGAAAGCCAAGCACTTCTATGCGGTCGAGGCAATCGGCCTCCTTGGCCCACCGGCACACCTGACTCACCGACAGGAGTTCGCCGTCCGACACTCTGGCCGAGGCAATCTCCACGCGGTGAACGTGCAAATCTTCGATGAGCAAACGTGTCAGCGCCAGTTTTTCGGAAGCCGAAAACGACACGCCCGATGTCTGTTCTCCGTCGCGCAGCGTGGTGTCAAGTATCTCTATTTGCATGCGTCACGTCGATCGGCTTCCCAACGTTCTATGTCGGAGCGTTTCGACAACAGAAATTCGATGTCGTCCACGCCTTCCATCAGACAATGCTTTTTATACGGGTTTATGTCGAACGTGGCTGTATGGCCGTTTTTGAGATTCGTTATGGTCTGTGCCGCCAAATCGACGGTTACTTCCGTCGACGGGTCGGAGTAAATGCACTCGAAAAGATCGGCGAGATACTGTTCCGACACCACCACCGGCAACACGAAATTGTTCAACTCATTGTTTTTGTGTATGTCGGCGAAAAAGCTCGACACCACCACCCTGAAGCCATAGTCGGATATGGCCCATGCGGCATGTTCGCGGCTCGAGCCGCATCCGAAGTTCTTTCCCGCCACAAGTATGCATCCGCCATAAGTAGGGTCGTTGAGCACAAAATCGGCTTTGGGATTGCCCTCGCCGTCGTAACGCCAATCGCGAAACAAATTTTGTCCGAAGCCCTTCTTTGAAGTAGCCTTTAGAAATCGAGCAGGTATTATCTGGTCGGTGTCAACGTTTTCAATGTTTAAAGGAACGCAACGCGACGTGACTACCGAGAATTTTTCTTTCATAATTCAGTAAATTCGTTGTTCGGGTTAATGAATATGCTATCGGTTTTTCAATCTTGCCTGCGCCGGTTTATTTGCGAGGATCGGTAATGACTCCCGAAACGGCTGCCGCCGCCGCTACGAGCGGTCCGGCAAGAATCGTGCGCGCGCCCGGGCCTTGACGGCCTTCGAAGTTGCGGTTAGAGGTCGACACGGCAAGTTTGCCGGCAGGCACCTTGTCGTCGTTCATGGCCAGGCATGCCGAGCATCCCGGCTGACGCAATTCGAATCCGGCTTCATTGAGCACCTTATCAAGACCTTCGGCTTCAATCTGCTTACGCACAGCCCATGACCCGGGAACAAGCCAAGCCGTAATGCCGGGTGCCTTATGCTTACCCTTCACATATCCGGCAAACGCGCGGAAATCTTCGATGCGTCCGTTGGTGCAGCTACCCAGAAATACATAGTCGACCGGAGTTCCTATGAGTGACTGTCCGACTTCAAATCCCATATATTCGAGCGACTTCATATACGAAGCCTTGGCGGTTTCGTCGGCAGGAGGCTCGGGTATGGTTTCGGTTATGCCGATACCCATGCCTGGATTGGTGCCGTAGGTGAGACGCGGCTCTATGTCGGCTGCGTCGAACAGCACTTCGCGGTCAAACACGGCATCGTCGCCGCTGTACAGCGTCCGCCAATAAGCCACGGCCTTATCCCACTGTTCGCCCTTGGGCGCGTACTCGCGAGTACGCACATATTCGAACGTGGTTTCGTCGGGAGCTATCAGGCCTCCGCGCGCACCCATCTCTATCGAGAGGTTGCAAACCGTCATTCGTTCTTCCATCGACAATGCCTTTATGGCATCGCCGGCATATTCCACGAAGTAGCCGGTTGCGCCGCCCGTGGTCATCTTTGCTATTATGTACAATGCTATGTCCTTAGCCGTAACACCCGGCTTCAACTTGCCGTTGACGGTGATACGCATGGTTTTGGGCTTGGGCTGCAATATGCATTGCGAAGCGAGCACCATCTCCACTTCCGACGTACCGATGCCGAATGCCACCGCGCCAAACGCTCCATGGGTCGAAGTGTGGCTGTCGCCGCACACAATGGTGTAACCGGGCAACGTAAGGCCGTTTTCGGGGCCTATCACGTGGATTATGCCGTTTTTCGGATGTCCGAGACCGAACAGCGTAAGGCCGAATTCGGATGCATTTCGGAGCAGAGTCTCCACCTGATTGCGCGAAACTTCGTCGACTATCGGTTTATCCTGATTGACGGTAGGTATGTTATGGTCGGGCGAACATATGGTTCGTTCGGGGCGGAACACCTTTAATCCGCGCGTCCTCAACCCGTCAAATGCCTGCGGACTCGTAACTTCATGGCAATAGTGCCTGTCAATGTAAAGTTGTGAGGGACCTCCCTTGATGTCGGTCACCACGTGGGCATCCCATATTTTATCAAATAGAGTATTGGCCATCGGTTTCTATGTTGTTTATTATCTTACAAATTTATTGATTGCGTCGATGAATGCCTCGGCGCTGGCTGCTATGATGTCGGTATTGGCCGAGAAGCCGTAATATTGCTGCCCTTCATGCTCTACCGTAATATGCACCTTTCCTATGTCGTTGCTGCCCTTGTTGATTGCCTGGATGAGGAATTCCTTTACCTGCATCGTGCGGCGTATAATGACCTTTATGGCCGATATGGCTGCATCGACGGGGCCGTTGCCCGAAGCACATGCCTCGAATTTCTCGCCGGCAATGTCGAGACCCACGCTGGCCACCGACTGGAGGCCTACGCCCGACGTAACCTGCAGATACTGCAACTTGATGCGGTGATTGGCGCGATGGTGCTGTCCGGCAAGCATGAGCACGTCGTCGTCGTTTATCTCCTTCTTGCGGTCGGCAAGCTTCAGGAACGCTTCGTAAGCCTTGTCGAGCGCATCCTTGTCGAGCTCGATGCCGAGCACGTGCATGCGATGCTTCAAGGCGGCGCGTCCGCTGCGTGCCGTCAGTACGATTGAGTTTTCATCCACGCCCACATCCTTGGGATCGATTATCTCGTAGCTTTCGCGATTTTTAAGCACGCCGTCCTGATGAATGCCGCTCGAATGCGCAAACGCATTGCGACCCACTATCGCCTTATTGGGCTGAACAGGCATGTTCATAAGGTTCGACACGAGTCGGCTGACGCCGCACAGCTTGGTCGAGTTGATGTTGGTGTCGATACCGAGATCTTTGTGCGACCGGCATATCATCACAATTTCCTCGAGCGACGTATTGCCCGCGCGCTCGCCAATACCGTTGATGGTCACTTCGGCCTGTCGGGCACCGTTTATCACGCCCGACATCGTATTTGCCGTTGCCATTCCGAGGTCGTTGTGGCAGTGCGTGGCGATGGTCACCTTGTGGATGCCGTCGACATGCTCCATCAGATATTTTATCTTGGCACCAAACTCCGACGGGAGGCAATAGCCGGTGGTATCGGGTATATTTACCACGGTGGCGCCCGCATTGACCACGGCTTGTATCACTCGCGCGAGATATTCGTTGTCGGTACGTCCGGCATCCTCGGCATAAAACTGCACGTCCTCCACATATTTCTTGGCGCATTTCACGCAAGCCACGGCGCGTTCGAGAATTTCCTCGCGCGTGGAGTTGAATTTGTATCTTATGTGATAGTCGCTGGTGCCTATGCCGGTGTGTATGCGCTTGTGCTTGGCATACTGCAACGCTTCGGCAGCCACGATAATGTCTTTTTCAACGGCACGAGTCAATGCACATATCGTTGGCCAGGTAACGGCCTTCGATATCTCGACCACCGAGTTGAAATCGCCCGGGCTCGACACGGGGAAACCGGCCTCGATCACATCAACGCCAAGCTCCTCGAGAGCCTTGGCCACTTCGATTTTTTCAACAGTGTTAAGTTGGCATCCGGGCACTTGTTCGCCGTCACGCAATGTGGTGTCAAAAATGAAAAGTCTGTCGCTCATATAGATTAATTTCTCTTATTTGTTCTATTTCGTGTTTGAATAAAAAAATCACCTCTCTCACTTGTCAAGAAAGAGAGGCATTGAAGATACGAGGTATAATCACCGCAAAATTAATACCTATTTTTCGATTTATCAAACTATTTTTAATTTTTTGGCATCATAATGAATCATATTGTAACCAAAGGGCGACATTCGGGAGTTTGACACTACGCAAAAATGGCGTCAGAATGTAATGCCGATGCGCACGCAAGCCATATCGAGGCCGCGCACATTGCGATATTCGGTGTTTTCGCCGTCGCATCTCATCCCGTTGTACACGTAACTCAATATTATATATGACTTGAAGCTATCGCCGCACGCGAGGTTGAAGCCCACGCCGGGCGACAGGAACAGACGCACCTGATTGGCCTTATTGCCAATCTCGTTAAATACGCATCCGGCTCTCAGGTCGGCAAAGCAGAACGAAGGGCGACTCCTGAAGCTCGACCGGAATATGCCGTACACCGGGAACGCGCGGCTGCTGTTGTTGACCATGACATTGATTCCGGTACCTATGCCGGCAATGTCGATGAACGAATTCTTATAACCGAAATACGCTCCGATGTCAAGCGTCGACATATCGTTGCTCGACATGTCGATTGCACCGCCTATCTCGGCTCCCCACGCAAAGTGATCCCACGCGGTGCTTTCGGGCTCGGCGGCCCGGGCCGAAACGGCAAATGCCATTACGAAAATGTATATGAACAGTCGTTTCATTTCGTCGTCATTGCTTTATCATCATCACGCTACACCACTTGTCGCGCTCGGTAAAGTCGCCGTATTTCAAGCCGACAGCTTCGCCGCTTTCGCGTATCACCGGCACATCGTCGACATAAAATCCGCTCAGAAATATCCGAGCGCCCGATTTCATGGCATTGGCATACGATGCTATGTCGGCCGTTATGATGTTGCGATTTATGTTTGCCATAAACAGGTCGGACGGGGCAATGCCATTAAGCTGCGACGCATCGCCAAGCCGTATGTCGATTTCGGAATGATTGTTGAGCTTCGTGTTTTCAACCGCATTCACATAGGCCATTTCGTCAATCTCTATGCCCGTAACCTTGCCGGCGCCTCTCATTGCAGCCAATATGGCCAGAATGCCGGTACCGGTGCCCATGTCGATTACGTCGATTCCTACCAAATCAGCGTTGAGCAGGCGGTCGAGCATCAGCGACGTAGTGGCGTGATGCCCCGTTCCGAATGCCATTTTGGGATCGATCACGATATCATACTCGCATTTGGGTATATCGGTGTGAAACGTGCTGTGTATGACACAGCGGTCGCCTATTATTATGGGCTTGAAGTAATTCCGTTCCCATTCCTTGTTCCAGTCACGCCCTTCGATCATAGTGACCGACGTTTCCACCTTGCTATCGAACGGGAAGCAGTCGAAAACGCCGCTCAGATCGGCATCGTAGAGTTTGGCGCTTATATAAGCCACGAGGCCGCCATCGTCGGGCACGAAACTCTCATAACCCGCATTGGCAAGCAACGATGCCAACACGTCGGTCATGGTTTCATTGCAAGGCGTAAGCCTTACATTAAGTTCAACGTAATCGTTCATATGGAGTGTTTGTTGTCAGATACGATATCTGATGAAATAGTGATGAATATATGTGTTGCCTGTTCGCGCTCCGGCGCGTCAGCGGCTTGTCAGCGGCGACGGAAACGCCCGAATATGTTGAACAGGCTACGTCCGAGCTTAAATGCCAGCATGACGTAGTCGACGTAGTTCAACCCGCTGAGCAATCGTCCCATGATGCCGCTTGACGATTGCTGCTCAATACCTTTATATATGTTGCCGGCCGACGCAAAAAGGCGTTCGCGCTCAATCTCCATGCGCGCCATCGTGAGAGCGCGCTGATAACGGATTTCGTCGATGGTGTAGCCTTTCCAAGCCACGTTGTCATGCGGAGGCAATGCTTTCTGCTTCATACTTATTGAAATTGTCGATAAATCAAGACAAGAAAAGTTTTGACACGAACCGCGCCACCGGATCGGTGATCAGCGGTTTTTTGAAAACTACGAGTAGCACTATTATAAGCAGATAGAATCCAGCCATTATGGCATAGGCCCAGGCTAAGCTTATCGATTCAGACATCCAGTGGGCAATGGCGATGGATAGAAAAAAGAAGCAAATCAAAGCCAAGGCAAAAACCACCACCGATACCGCTACCGTAGTCAACAGTATGGTAACTCGTTCGGCAAGCGTAAGCTTGGCCATTTCGACATTTAATTTCAGGTATTCCTTCGTCTGCTGCCAAAGATGCGTGTAAACGTGTTCCTTTTCCGGCATATCACTATGTTTTTAAAATGCCCGTCGGAACACATGATGTCGATGTGATCCGCCGGACATTTATAATTATTCATTCCGTCCGAGCTTGTCTCAGTCGTCAATCTCGTTGGTAAGCTGCTCGACGAGAGCGTCGATTTCGGTTTCAGAACAAAGGATTCCCTTCTTGCGAAGTATCTCTTTGATCTTTGCGCGCAGATCTTCGCCCTTTTCGGGAGCGAGAAGTAGCGCTGCTCCGGCACCTACTATGGCACCGCCTAAAAATGCATAAAGTACGCTTAGATTATTCATAACTGTCAATGGTGTATGTGTGTATATTAAAAGCCGATACCGTCAGCGACGTTTATCAAGCTTTCTGATCGATTTGCTCTGCTATTTCGTCGGCAAGTTCTTCAATCTTGCTCTTTTTAAGCTTCAAGCCTTTTTCTTTCAGATATTTTACTATTTCATCACGAGTAGTTTCACCCTTTTCCGGGGCAAAAAGAAGTCCTACTGCAGCTCCTGCTACTGCGCCGCTAATGACGGCGAGAATGATGTGTAATGGTTTCATCGTCTATTAATTTTAAGTTTTAAAGTTAGTATAGACTTATAACAAACGTTTCGCAAAAAAGTATGAGGGACATACTAATTTTTTTCGAAAAAAGTTTTCAGGGCTAAAGTAGTAAAATTTCCCCCGACCACAAAAAAATTAAATCTTTTTATTTATCTGCGGTGTCTTTTTGATTCATTTCTACCTATTTTTATGCCAACAGGCTTCGAAGCGCGCTCGAAACGGCGGTTTCAGGCATTTTCGAGCCAACTCTTTGGCGATTATTTTGTTGAATCTTTAAGTATTCGATACGTAATATTTTTATTAATGTGACTTACAATTGAATTTCTTTTTCTAATTTTGTCGTTCAATTTCAAAAAAATCAACCATCATGATGAAGAATCTTGTTATTGTCGAATCTCCTGCCAAAGCCAAGACCATCGAAAAATTTCTTGGCAAGGACTATAAAGTAATGTCGAGTTACGGTCATATCCGCGACTTACGAAAGAAGGACATAAGCATCGACAGCGACAGGAATTTCACTCCTGAATACGAAATACCCGACGACAAGAAAGAACTCGTAAAACAGCTGAAAAAGGCGGCATCAGAGGCTGAAACCGTATGGCTCGCTTCCGATGAGGACCGCGAGGGAGAAGCGATAGCCTGGCACCTGTTCGAGGTGCTCGGACTCAAGCCGGAATCCACGCGGCGCATAGTGTTTCACGAAATAACGAAAGATGCCATACTGCATGCCATAGCCAATCCGCGCGACATTGACTTGAATCGCGTCGACGCGCAGCAGGCACGACGCGTGCTCGACCGCATAGTGGGTTTCGAGCTGTCGCCCGTGCTGTGGAAAAAGATAAAGCCGGCGTTGTCGGCAGGCAGAGTGCAGTCGGTAGCCGTAAGGCTGATAGTAGAGCGCGAAAACGAAATAAAGTCGTTCGTGTCAGAACCGTATTTCCGCGTTTCGGGCCTGTTCAAGGCTCCTAACGGCAGCCAGCTGAAAGCTGAATTGTCGAAACGCCTTACCGACGAGGCATCGACAAAGCAATTTCTCGAAAACTGCATCGCGGCCACCTACAAGGTATCGGACATCACCATACGTCCTGCCGCAAAATCGCCCGCGCCTCCGTTTACCACCTCCACCCTACAACAGGAAGCATCTCGAAAGCTCGGATTCACCGTATCGCAGACCATGATGGTGGCGCAACGATTGTATGAAGCCGGACACATAACCTACATGCGTACCGACTCGCTCAATCTCTCAAATCTGGCAATAAACTCCATATCAAAGGAGATATCCGACAACATAGGCGCCGAATACCTCAAGATCAGGCACTATCACACAAAATCGAAGGGCGCGCAAGAAGCCCACGAGGCCATACGCCCTACATACATAAGCAACCACACCATCGACGGAACGCCGCAGGAACGCCGATTGTACTCACTCATCTGGAAGCGCACGATAGCGTCGCAGATGGCTGATGCACAGCTCGAAAAAACCACCATCGACATACAGCCGTCGACTCGCGACGAGCACTTCACGGCTTCGGGCGAAGTAGTAAAATTCGACGGTTTCCTGAAAGTGTACATCGAGGGTTCCGACGACATAGCCGAAAGCCAGGATTCGGGATTGCTCCCCGCCCTCAACGTGGGCGACGAACTGACGGCCATGTCGATAACCGGCAACGAACGATACACGCAGCACCCGCCCCGCTACACCGAAGCATCGCTCGTAAAGAAGATGGAAGAACTCGGCATCGGACGTCCTTCGACCTACGCCCCGACCATATCTACCATACAGCAACGCGAATATGTGGAGAAAGGCGACCGCAAAGGCGAGAAGCGCACGTTCGTAACGCTCACGCTATCGAACGGAAAGATAACCTCGTCGTCAAAAACCGAAATGGCCGACAGCGACAAAGGCAAGCTGCTGCCAACCGATACCGGTACGATAGTCAACGACTTCCTCACCCAATTCTTCCCCAACGTGCTCGACTACAACTTCACGGCAAGCGTGGAGGAACGCTTCGACGAAATAGCCGAAGGCAATGCCGAATGGCAGCAGGAAATAGGCGACTTCTACAACGTGTTCCACCCCGAAGTAGTGAAAGCCAACGATATGCGTCTTGAGCACAAGGTGGGCGAACGCATTCTCGGCGAAGACCCGGCCACCGGCAAGAGAGTATCGGTAAAAATAGGCCGCTTCGGCCCGATAGTGCAGATAGGCAACAGCAATGACTCCGACAAGCCCCAGTTTGCTTCGCTGCACAAAGACCAGTCGGTGTTCGACATAACCCTCGAAGAAGCGTTGAAGCTGTTCGAGCTGCCGCGAACGCTCGGAACGTTTGAGGAGGACGAAGTGTCGGTAGGCGTGGGCCGCTTCGGGCCATACGTGAAACACAAAGGCTCGTTCGTGTCGATTCCGAAGGAATACGCACCCACGGCCATCACGCTCGACGAGGCCATACAGCTGATACTGGCCAAACGCGAAGCCAACATCAAGAAAATCATAAAAACGTTTGACGAGGATGCCGATATGCAAATCCTCAACGGACGCTACGGCCCATACATATATTATAATAAGGCGAACTACAAAATACCCAAAAGCGTAACGGCGCCCGAAAGCCTTACGTACGAAGATTGCAAAACCATAATAGAATCGCAAGCCGACAAGACAAAACGCACGGCAAAACGCGGCGCAAAGAAAAAATAACAGAATGATGTCGTTCAGATCAAAAAAAACAATAACGTCAAAGCCCGGTGCCGAGAGAAACGATTTCCGCCCCGACTCGATAGCCACATTCAGCGTGCAGTCAAACGACAATACGCTGCTCGACTTCCTGATAGCGTCGTTGCCTCAAATGAAGCGCACCAACATAAAAGAGCTGCTTAAACACAACCAAGTGGCACTGAACGGCACACCCGTCACTCAATTCAACGCCCCGCTGACGCCGGGCGACGAAGTGAAGGTAAACTTTACGCGCGAATTCAAGGTTTTCTATCACCGACGCCTGAAAATAGTGTATGAGGACGACGACATAATAGTGATAAACAAGGGCTACGGCCTATTGTCGATGGGCAACGACAAAGTTACCGAAGGCACGGCCTACTCCATACTGCGCGACTACGTGAAATGGGAGAATCCCAACAACAAGATTTTCATCATACATCGTCTCGACCGCGACACGTCGGGGCTCATGATGTTTGCAAAAAACGAAGCCGCCAAAGAGGCCATGCAGCACAACTGGAACAACATGGTGCTGAGCCGCACGTATCTGGCCGTGGTTGAAGGAAAGGTCGACCCCGCCGAGGGAGAAGTCCGCAGCTATCTCGCCGAAAATTCACGATACAAGGTGTATTCCACCGACAATCCCGAAGAAGGCAAACTGGCCGTAACGCGCTATCGCACACTGAAAGGCAACAAGCGATACACGATGCTCGAAGTCAACCTCGACACGGGCCGCAAAAACCAGATACGAGTGCACATGAGCGACATCGGGCACCCCATATCGGGCGACAAGCGGTATGGCGCAACCACAAGCCCGATACACCGCATGGCCTTGCACGCAAAAACGCTCAAATTCGTGCATCCCACCACCAAAAAGCTCCTTGATTTCTCCACGCCCATCCCCGCATCATTTGCCTCGATGGTGAAATAAAAGAAGCTTAAGAGTATGTTTACTCTTACAAAAATTTTTTCGATTTTCATTGTTTTTCGATTTTTATTGTAACTTTGTGGCGACACGAATGCGTGATGCCACGCACACTTCACGCATATCGCCAAAGTATTAATACCATAAAACTTTACTACTATGATCATCGGAATTCCTAAAGAGATCAAGAACAACGAAAATCGAGTGGGAGCAACACCCGCCGGAGTAAAAGAACTGGTCAACCACGGCCATAAAGTTTTAGTGCAACACACGGCCGGAGACGGGAGCGGCTTCCCCGACCAGCAATACATTGCCGCAGGAGCCGAGATTGTGCCTGAAATTGCCGACGTATACGCACAAGCCGACATGATCATCAAAGTAAAGGAACCGATAGAACCTGAATATGCGCTCGTGCGCCCCGGACAACTGCTGTTTACATACTTCCATTTTGCATGCGACCGCCCGCTCACCGATGCAATGCTCAAATCGGGAGCCACCTGCATAGCCTACGAGACAGTGCAGCTCGCCGACCGCTCGTTGCCGTTGCTCGTGCCTATGAGCGAGGTTGCCGGACGTATGTCGATTCAGGAAGGTGCCCGCTTCCTCGAAAAGCCGCAAGGCGGACGAGGATTGCTGCTCGGAGGCGTTCCCGGAGTCAAGCCGGCAAAGGTATTGGTGCTCGGAGGCGGAATAGTAGGCCGCAACGCCGCCCTGATGGCAGCCGGATTGGGTGCCGACGTGACAATAACCGACATATCGCTGCCCGTGCTGCGTCACCTTGCCGAAATAATGCCCAAAAACGTCAAGACGCTATACTCGTCGTCGCACAACATATCGGAAGAACTCCCCACCACCGACCTCATCATCGGATCGGTGCTGATACCGGGAGCAAAAGCACCACGACTGATAACACGCGACATGCTTTCGCTCATCAAGAAAGGTTCTGTGATGGTCGACGTAGCCATCGACCAAGGCGGATGTTTCGAAACGTCGCACCCCACCACGCACGCCAATCCGACTTACGAAGTTGGCGGAGTGATACATTACGCCGTGGCCAACATACCCGGTGCCGTACCGTTCACCTCAACCATGGCCCTGACCAACGCCACGCTCCCCTACGCCCTGCAATTGGCCGACAAGGGGTGGAAAAAAGCTTGCGCCGACAATGCCGCACTGGCAAAGGGCGTAAACATAGTGAATGGCGAGATAACCTATCCGGGCGTGGCCGAAGCATTCGGACTCCCGCTGTCGCCGCTGAATCTGTAAACGCATAGACACATAAAACGACCGTCCTGACTTCGTTCATTTTTCACGATCGAGTCAGGACGGTTTATCGTTTGCCAAAAAGGCTATCAAATGATTCCGAAATGCCTTAGCGCCACCGAGATGCCGTCACGATCCACATCGGCAGTCACGAAGTCGGCTATGCGTTTCACGTCGTCAGAAGCATTGCCCATTGCCACCCCCACGGCCACGTGACGAAGCATCGAAATGTCGTTGCCGCCGTCGCCAAAAGCCATGGTTTGCGATAGGTCGATGCCGAAATACGACAACATGCGGTCAATGCCCACGGCCTTGTTGCTGCCGGTGGGTATCACGTCGGAAAACGAAGGGCTCCAACTCGTGGGCGTGCACGAAAGCAACGTGTCGTCAAACAGTCGGGTACGCTGCATCACGTCGGGGCTGAAAAATGCCATAAGCTGCACCACATCGTGGTCAAGGGCCCGCTCTATGGGCTCTACCGTCACATCGTCGACGTGAAGCAGGGCCAGTATGTCGCGTACCGTATCGTCTACCACATTGAAAAATATGCCTCCCGTTTCCGGCACCACCGAGAAGGGCAAATCGCGGTGACGGTTGGCATAATCAACGAGCCTTACTATGTCGTCGCGGTCAATGGCGTATTTGTATATGCATGTGCGCTTGTCGGCCAGCAGACACATGCCGCCGTTCACGGTCACATATCCGTCAAATTCGGTATCGCCAAGATTGTCGACCCAACATATATGCCGGCCGGTAGATATGAACACCTTTATGTCTTTGCGGCGCAATGCTTCGATGGCCTCGCGGGTGTCGCTCGGTATTCCCTTTGCGCCGAAGGGCACCAACGTGCCGTCAATGTCGAAAAATACAGCTTTTATCATACGTCACGGTTTGGCGTTGAGAGCTTTCAGCTTTTGGCGATTGTTGGCCCTTACCAGGCGAAGCACTCGCTCGAGGTCGTAAACCACGCGCGGATTTTCTTCGGCAAGATTAGCTTGCTCGGTATTGTCGGCCGACATGTCGTAAAGCTGCGGCGACGGCAGATAGCCCGTTTCCACCTCCGGCCCCCACGTAATCATGGGCGATCCTTCGCTGGGCTCTATGTATTTCCACTTTTTAGTGCGCAACGACAGCGTTTTGTCAGCAGCCTGTTCAACCACCCACGGCCTGTCGGTCATGTCGCTGCCAAGCAGGTTCGACAAGCGGTTGTATGAGTCGGGGGCGCTTCCCTTCGGCATATTTTGGTCGAGCATCGACGCAAACGATGCCATCCAGTCGATTTGCGACATGAGCACGTCGTTTTCGGCCGCCGGCTTTATCCGTGCGGGCCAACGAACTATCATGGGCACTCTCGTGCCGCCTTCGAAAGCGCTGTATTTGCCTCCGCGCAGATTACCAGTGGGCGAATGACCGTTGAGCAGTTCTTTTGCACGATCGTCATAACCGTCGTCGACCACCGGCCCGTTGTCGCTCGACAGCAGTATCAGAGTGTTATCCGAAAGGCCCAGACGGTCGAGCTGGTCGAGCAATTGCCCTACGCTCCAGTCAAACTGTGCTATTGCATCGCCACGAAGCCCCATCTTGTTCTTTCCGCGAAAGCGTTCGTGCGGAAAACGAGGCACATGGACGTCGTTGGTTGCAAAGTACATGAAAAACGGTTCATCCTTATGCTGCTCGATGAAAGTCAACGCATGGGCCGTTATCGAGTCGGCAATGTTTTCATCTTTCCAGAGAGCCTTGCCGCCCCCCTTCATATATCCTATGCGGCTTATACCGTTGACAATCGAATAGTCATGGCCGTGGCTCGGCTTCAGATTGTAGAGAAGCTCCGGGTTGCTTCGCCCGGTAGGTTCGCCGGGGAAATTGGCCTTATAGCTCACCTCTATGGGAGCCGTAGGGTCATAGTTTGCCACCCGGCCGTTTTCGATGAACACGCACGGCACCCTATCGGCCGTAGCAGCCATGATGTATGAATAGTCAAAACCCAAATCGTCGAGCCCTACCGGAAGCGGCGCGTTCCAATCCTGTTCGCCCGACTTTTCGCCGAGGCCGAGATGCCACTTTCCGAAAGCGCCGGTGGCATATCCCGCATTTTTGAAAAGATCGGCCATAGTGTATTGCTCGGGGCGTATTATCATTCCCGCATTTCCGGCAGCGACGTCGGTGCCCGGCTTGCGCCACGCATACTCACCGGTGAGCATTGAGTATCGCGACGGAGTGCTCGTGGCCGCCGTGGCATGAACGTTGGTAAAACGTATGCCCCCCTTTGCAAGCTTGTTGACATTGGGAGTCGTGACGTTTTTTGCGCCGTAACATTCCAGATCGCCATATCCGAGATCGTCGGCATATATGATTATAACGTTGGGCCTTTGGGTGTTTTTGGCATCCTTGGCGTAAGCGAAAAATGGCATCGCACATACGGCCATTGCCATTGAAATCAGTCCGTTATTCTTATTCATATCTGTTCTATGGATAATTTTTTCAAATTCATCACAAAAATAAATATTTTAAGTAAATGTTGAAAATTAGTTCATATCAAATTTTTACGTTTCTTCGACAATAAGCGGTTCTTTCACAGTTGTGGGCGATGCTGCCGGGTAAATGATTGATTTGCCCATAATCAGACTGCTTATCGAGCATATTTGGCGTTAATTTTCGTTAAAGCCAAATATGTTCCTAATAATTTACATATACTTGCAGAAATATAAACAATCAAAATTATACAATTTCATGAAATCTCTATTATCCATCGTAGTCATTGCTCTATCCATGGCTTTGCCTGCAAGTGCCAAACAATTATTCGACGGCATGTCGCCTTACTATACATATCTTACGGAGTCGGCAATAGCATCCGAACCACAATTGAGCCAAAAGCTAAAAGGGGCGAAATCGATAGAGGTGGTAATGTTTTTAGGCGAACCGAATGCTGACGAGATCGGAAAAATCACCCAAATAATAGACAATCAGAAATTAGATCTGATCAACGTAACGTCGAATGGCGAGTCGGACATAAAGGCATATGGCAAACCGAAAGGTAATAAGATAAAACAGCTGATTCTGACATCGGTAACTCCGATTGGCATGGTGGTAGTATATATCGATGGCACGATAGAAACATCGCTAAAGGAGATAATGGAATCATTTAAGGTTGAGACTCGAACCACAATCACTACCACTGAAGAAGACGAAACCGATTCAGACGATGAAGAAACCGATTCAGATGACGAGGAATGACGAAACGGAATAATATATCGTGTACCCAAACATACAGGCAATCATACGAACCGTAAATAGAGCACAAAAGAGATTACCACGTTAGTAAAAAAACGTGCGCATTGATTTCATCAGATAGCGAAACTTGCCGATATCGGCAAGTTTCGCTATCTTTACCCTATCCTTTAATCAAAGTATTTGCCGATAAATGGAATATCTTTCAGTTAAAGCATGGGCAGAGATGCATTGAAATTCAGAATCAAATACGCCAAGTAAAACCCATCATACTAAAAACACACGAATGAGACTGTGGTAACATCCGTATCGGGCAATGAGAAGCAAAAGCACGTCTTGATGCCGGCGTTAGTTAAATATGTGACAGATTACATGTTTTTTTAGGTAATATCCCTTTTTCATTAAAATAATTTAATATATTTGCAGTATGAACGTCGAAATCCTTAACTCATACCAGCCAATCTCATTAGCAGAAATGTCGGCAGTGCGACTTATGAACCGCATTGACACGAAATATCTGACTACCATTCCCACGCTTGAGCGGCTTCTCGAACTGCTAAGCGACGAATATTTCATACAGGATACCGACGGTCTTCGTCTATTTCCGTACCATACGATGTATTTCGATACGCCGACACACCGTATGTATATGATGCACCAATGCGGCAAAAAAGTGCGCCAGAAAATTCGTATGCGCACATATGTCAACTCAAGCACTCACTTTCTTGAAATCAAAAACAAGAACAATAAAGGTCGCACCAAGAAAAAACGGATCTTAATAGACGGTATGTGCGAACGCACCGATCAGTTCGAAGACTTCATAACGCAATACAGCGATTATCACTCCGCCGAACTGATGCAGCACCTCGAAAACAGATTTGAACGAATAACCCTGGTGAACCATAACTTCACCGAAAGGCTGACAATCGACACCTGCCTGCGCTTTCACAACATACTCAACGACGCCACCTCCGAGCTCGGCAACGTATCGGTGATTGAGCTAAAGCGCGACGGCACCATACCGTCGCCCGCATTGAAGCATCTTAACGCACTGCGCATAAAGCCGTCGGGATTCAGCAAATACTGCATGGGCATGGTTTTCACCTCGTCCCAATTGAAAATCAACCGATTCAAAGAGCGTAAAAACTACGTTGAGAAATTAAACGGATCCCGAATAGCGCTCTGAGTGACATAAACCTAACGTACACTAAATCAATTTAAATAATATGGAGCTAAGCGAATTTATCGAAGAAATTCCCGACTTTGCAGGACCTATGGAAATGCTATTGCGATTTTTATTCAATGCCGCAATCGTAACAATCATAATACACTTGCTGTATTATCCCAAAAGCAGGCGCATTGACTACTATTTTACATTTATGCTCATAAGCGTGAGCATATTCTTCCTTATATTCCTGTTAGGAAGCGTGAAGCTGAAGATAGGATTCGCCTTAGGCTTGTTTGCCATATTCGGCATCATAAGATACCGTACCGAGTCGATGCCGGTGCGTGAAATGACATATCTGTTCGTAATCATAGCCGTATCGGTAATCAACGCTTTGGCGGGGTCAGACAGCTATCCCGAGCTGATAATGGCCAACGCCCTGTTCATTCTTACCATATGGATACTCGAAAGCAACCATTGGCTCAAACACATATCCGAAAAGCTGATACTTTATGATCGCATCGACCTCATAAAGCCCGAACGCCACGACGAGATGATGGAGGATCTGAAGAAGCGCACGGGCCTCGACATAAAGCATTTCGACGTAGGTGCAATCGACTATCTGCGCGACACCGCAATGGTGAAGATCTACTACGATCTCAAAAACAACGAACACAACAAGATTGACAGTATGCTCAAATTCCCTAAAGAAAACAAATAATGAAAACTTTACGAATCTTTTTGGCATCGGCTATGATGCTATTGGCAAGCTTCGGCGCAGCGGCACAGGAATTGTGGCTGTCGGCCGAAGGCAGAACCAACATAACCAATAAACTTCGAGCAAACATTGAAATGGAACATCGTTCACGCGATGGATTCGACGCCACGTCGCGGTGGTCAGCCTCTGCCGGGCTGTCATACAAATGCCTCCCTTGGCTGCGCACGGGCGTTTCATACAAATTTCTATACAATAGAGATGGCGGCAAGACTACGAAAAAGGGCAACTACATACCCTACTATTGGCAACAAGGCCACCGCGCGCAGATAAACGTCACCGGTTCGATGAATCTCGGCAAATTCGAAGTTTCGCTACGCGAGGCATACCAGTACACCAACTTCCCCGGACAATCGGTCGAGAAATTGGATGAAGACGGCTATCCGAAGGATGACGAAGTGATCGAAACCGAAAATCGTCACCTCATGCGCTCTCGCCTGCAACTCGAATACAAGCACAGCAAAAAACGCATCCTGACGCCATATGCATCCGTCGAGCTGTACAACAACCTGTCCGACGGCTTCGCATCGACCAAGGTGCGCTACACTACCGGCACGGAGATTGGCATCGACAAGCACAACTCGATTTCGGTATTTTACCGCTTCGTCGACCGCGTACATTCAAGAAACACCAACGTAATCGGCGTAAGCTACCAATACAAGCTCTAATCCCCAACAAAACTAACCAACTAACCAACTAAGAAACCAATCGATTAAATAACTAATCGACCAAACAACGGCGAGGCCGCGTCAACCATAATCGACGCGGCCTCGCTGTTGTTATTGACTTGACGGAGTTACTTCACTTCCCAGGTTTCGCCGGCAAGTATCATATCGCGCATGCAAGTAAATCCTTTCTTGGCTTTCACTTCAGCCACCTGACGCATCACTTCGTCATTGTAGGTCAACGAATCCACATCGCGTATCACGCCTATGGCGAGCGGCAGGTCATGACCATCCATCATGGCAAGCTGCTGATGCAGGAAATTGCTCTGACAGTGTGCATCGTGAACCAGAACGTCGTCGATGGTATATCCGTCCTTGCCTATTTCAACGGCCTTTACAAGGAATCCGTCGCGCACTAGACCGCGCTCCATGTTCTTACCGAACAGCATCTTTTCGCCATGCACGAGATGTATTGTGCGCTCGGCGCGATACTCCTTATCGGTAATGTAATTATGTATGCCGTTATTATATATTACGCAATTCTGAAGCAGTTCGACCACCGAAGCGCCTTTATGACGCGCTGCAGCGGTGAGCACTTCCTGCGACACCTGAAGCTCCACGTCGATGCTGCGGGCAAAGAAGTTGCCGCGCGCGCCAAACACGAGTTCGGCGGGGATGAACGGATCTTCGGTAGTGCCGTAAGGCGACGACTTCGATACGAAGCCACGGTCGGAGGTAGGTGAATACTGACCCTTCGTCAAACCGTATATCTTATTGTTGAGCAACATCATGTTGATGTCGATGTTGCGGCGCACGGCGTGTATGAAATGATTGCCGCCGATGGCGAGTCCGTCGCCGTCGCCCGAAATCTGCCACACCGTCATGTCGGGGTTGGCCACCTTAAAGCCGGTAGCAATGGCGGCTGCGCGGCCATGAATGGTGTGAAAGCCATACGTATTCATATAGTAAGGCAGGCGCGACGAGCAGCCTATGCCCGATATCACCGCCGTTTTATAAGGAGGAACGCCAATTGCCGCCATGGCCTTGTGGAGTGAATTGAGGATGGCGTGGTCACCGCAACCGGGACACCAGCGTACAGGTTGATCGCTCTTATAATTGGCTGCCGTATATTTTGTTTCTTCCATGATTATTTTTCTGCGATAATGTTTTTAACACCTTCTTTAATTTCACTCATCAGGAAGGGCTGACCCTGAACCTTATTGATGCGACGTATCTCTACATCGGGATATTTGCTCTGAAGATAATCGGCAAACTGACCGGTGTTCAACTCGGCCACTATCACCTTCTTGTAACGGCGCAATACGTCGCCGGTGTTGAGAGGCAGCGGGTTGATGTAGCGGAAATGCGTGAACGCCACTTTGACGCCTTCGCAGCAAAGCTCCTGGGCTGCCGTGCGCAGATGGCCGTAAGTGCCGCCCCATCCGAGCAACAGAGTGTCGGCATCGGCATCGCAAAGCACCTCAAGGCCGGGTATGTCGTCGGCTATGCGGGCCACCTTTTCACGACGGGTGTATACCATGCGTTCATGGTTGACCGGATCGGTCGAAATGGCACCGGTAACATAATCTTTTTCCAAGCCGCCGAGACGATGCGTGCAGCCCTCGGTGCCGGGGATGGCCCAATAGCGCACCTTTGTCTTGTCGTCACGGTCGTACGGACGCCATGAGCATTCGGCCACCTTTTCAGAAGGCACGTATGGAGGCTTGATTGCGGGATATTCGTCCTCATCGGGAATGCGCCATGCCGACGAGCCGTTGCCTATGAACGCATCGGTAAGCAATATTACCGGAGTCATATGCTCGATGGCTATGCGCGAAGCCTCAAACGCCATAGTGAAACAGTCGGTAGGCGATGCCGGAGCCACTACGGCCACGGGCGACTCGCCATTGCGTCCATACAGGGCCTGCATGAGGTCGGTCTGCTCGGTTTTGGTAGGAAGGCCGGTCGAAGGTCCGCCACGCTGCACGTCGATGACCACCAACGGCAATTCGGCGATGACGGCCAGACCGATGCCCTCGCTCTTCAAAGCAAGGCCGGGGCCTGAGGTCGACGTAACGGCCAGATTGCCTGCAAACGAAGCTCCGATGGCCGAGCAAACGCCGGCAATTTCGTCTTCCATCTGCAATGCCTTAACGCCCAAATCTTTGCGTTTTGCCAATTCATGAAGTATGTCGGTGGCAGGCGTAATGGGGTAGCTGCCGAGGAACAATGGGCGGCCGCTCTTTTCCGAAGCCATAATGAGGCCCCATGCGGTGGCGGTGTTACCATTTATGTCGGTATAAACGCCAGGGCGCGCATCCTTCGTTTCGATGCGATAGGTCGACACCGAAGCATGTATGTTGTTACCATAATTATAGCCGGCATTGATCACCTTGGCATTGGCCTCGTATATGGCCGGCTTTTTGGCAAATTTATTTTTCAGGAAATGGAGAGCGCTTTCAAGCGGGCGGTCGAACAGCCAGCAGACGAGACCGAGCGCGAAAATGTTTCGGCACTTCAGCACGCTCTTGTTGTCAAGGCCGCTATCGGCAAGCGCGTTCTTGACGAGCGCGGTTACGGGCACTTCGAGCACCTGCGCGTTGATGCCGAGTTCCTTGAACGGATCGTCGGTAACAAACAGCGCTTTTTTCAAATCCGACTCCTTGAACGAGTCGATATCAACTATTATTACGCCGCCGGCTTTAACATGTTTGCAGTTTTGCTTCAATGCGGCAGGATTCATGGCTATCAGAACGTCGCACTTATCGCCCGGTGTATGAACTTCGGAACCTACGCTTACCTGAAATCCCGAAACACCGCCAAGCGAACCTTGCGGAGCACGTATCTCTGCCGGATAGTCGGGAAATGTGGATACCTGGTTTCCTATTCCGGCCGACACGTTGGTGAAAATGTTTCCGACCAACTGCATTCCGTCGCCGGAATCGCCCGAAAAGCGCACAACCACCTTATCAAGCGTCTTAACATTAGCGTCTTCTAACATAATATAAATATTACACTGTGTCTGTATTATTGTTTTTTTGGTATTAATCTCTAAAGGAATTCCAAAAGCAAAGTTATTGAATATTTATCAATTTGCAATATAAATTTACCGTTTTCAGACAAAACAGGCCAACGAATGAGTCATTCGGGGTGTTTTGCCGAGGCTTTTCAATACATTTTGCCGAAACGCAATGCACTGCCCTTGACCGAGCCGAACACCACTCCATACCTGAAGGCCACATTGCCGTTTACCCACGTCATGACCGGACGGCCGTGCAGCGTCATCCCCTCAAGCGGAGTCCACTTGCATTTGCTTATGACATCATCGTCGGTAACGGTGTATGGTTCGCATTCGTCATCAAACAAAACCAAATCGGCATAATATCCCTTGCGAATGAATCCGCGACGGTCTATGCCAAACACCTTTGCCGGATTATGGCTCATGGCGGTCACGACTCCGGGCAGAGTAAACACCCCTTCCCTCACGAGCTCCATCATGACCGACAGCGAGAACTGCACCATAGGCATTCCCGACACCGCCGTCAACGCCGTACCCGTCTTTTCCGACAGCAGATGCGGAGCATGGTCGGTGGCTATCACGTCGATGCGTCCATCGGCAACGGCACTGCGCAACGCTTCGCGATCGGCGCTCCGCTTTATGGCCGGATTGCACTTGATGCGCGCGCCAAGCACTTCATACAGCTCATCGGTAAACATCAGGTACTGCGGACAGGTTTCGGCCGTGATACGCTTGCCCTCTATCGGGCCGGGAGCAAAAAATTCAAGCTCGTCAGCGGTCGACACATGCATCACATGCAAGCGGGCATCGTATCGGCGCGCCAACTCAACCGCGTGCGCGGTAGCCTTGTAGCAAGCCTCATGGCTACGTATTACGGGGTGAAAATCTATCGGCAGATTTTCGCCATATTTCTCAATCACGGCCTGCCGGTTGCGTCGTATCACCGCTTCGTCCTCGGCATGGACCGCTATCAGAGCCTTCACGTTGGCAAATATGTCGTTGAGCATCTTTCCGTTGTCGACGAGCATATTGCCGGTCGACGAGCCCAAAAACAATTTCACGCCGGCCACCTTCGAATAGTCGGCATTCAGCAGTTCTTCAAGATTATCGTTCGTGGCGCCTATGAAAAAGCCGTAATTGGCCACCGACGTTTCCGACGCGCGGCGCATCTTTTCGCACAACGCCTCGTTGGTAACGGTCATGGGCTTGGTGTTGGGCATGTCGATAAACGACGTCACCCCGCCGGCCACGGCCGCGCTGCTCTCCGATGCCATGTCGGCCTTATGAGTAAGGCCCGGATCGCGAAAATGCACATGCTCGTCGATTGCGCCCGGAAGCAACAGCTTTTCTTCGGCATCGACCAATGTGGCCGCGCCCGACATAAGTTCGTCTGACGGATTGCCCTCGCCCGTTTCGGCAATGATGTCGCCCTCGATGGCCACGTAGCCCATCTTAACGGCACCGTCGGTCACCACGCGGGCGTTATATATTAATGTGTCAATTTTTCTTTCCATAATCGGGATATTTCTTGAACAGGCTCGAAAGCTTCAGCTGAATCACGCCAAACACGGCTTCGCCGAATATCCCCCTGTTCATCTTGCTCTCGCCAAGCATGCGGTTGACGAAAACTATGGGTACCTCAACTATCTTGAATCCGTACTTATATGCGAGGAATTTCATTTCAATTTGAAATGCATACCCCTTGAAGCGAATGTTGTCGAGCGGCAACGCGGCAAGCACCCGGCGCGTATAGCATACGAAGCCGGCAGTGGTGTCGCGCACGGGCATCCCGGTGACTATCCTCACGTATGCCGATGCGTAGTACGACATCAGCACCCTGCCCATGGGCCAGTTGACCACGTTCACGCCCGTTACGTAGCGCGACCCGATGGCCATGTCGGCCCCACCGGTCGAGCAAGCTTCGTAAAGAGCCGTCAGGTCGTTAGGATTGTGGGAGAAGTCGGCATCCATTTCGAATATGTACTCATATTCGGGACGCTCCAACGCCCACTTGAATCCGGTTATGTAAGCCGTACCGAGTCCGAGCTTCCCCGCGCGCTCCAAAATGTGAACGCGCCCCGGCAGCTCCTCGATTTTGCGTTTTACTATCGCTGCCGTTCCGTCGGGCGACCCGTCGTCAATCACAAGCACGTCGAACCCGTGCGGCAACTTCATCACGGCATCTATTATTGCCGAGATGTTTTCTTTTTCATTATAAGTCGGAATTATGACTAAGCAATCCGAAGCCATGCGAAATTAAAACTTATACGTTACGCCCACAAGACCGGTCAAGCCCTGCATGGGGATGTTTCCGGGGAGCAGACATTTTTTATTGAGCAGATTTTCGCCGCGTACGAACGCGCTCCATTGCGAGTCGATGCGGTAGAGCGCACCGAGCTTAAGATTCGACATGTTGCCGAGCGACACTTCGGTGGGTTGATATTCATCCCAGTTGATATTGCCCGGATCAGACAAATCGACGTCGGGATACACGCTCCACATGGCGCGCTTGGTGCGCAACTCAAATCCGGCCGTGATGTCGAGAGCGGAGATGGGCGTAACGCGCAGCGATGCATCGAGTACGTTTTTGGCCCTGTCGCGCCACAAATAGTAACCACGGTCATATTTTTGGGGAGCAGCCTCAAACGAAGCCTTCAGCTCTACTATGTCGTTATACTTATAGCCCAAGGCGGCACCCACGCGCCAACCCTTCATGTCTATTTGCTCGAACAGACATATGCGGCTGTCATCCATGAACGCCGGCATAAGCCAATCGTTGGCTATCGCATATCCGCCATACAGGTCGAAATGGAAACCTCTGAACGGACCGATGGTGATGCCCGCGTCGGCCGTGAGCGGAATGTGCGAGAAGCGATTCTGCGCATAAGGCTGCACGAAAGGCGCGCAGTCGTATAGCGACGACAGGGTGTTTCGGTGCTCGCCGCCGCCCGCTTTTACGTACAGGCTGAACTGCGAGGCCGGCATTATGGTAAGCTTGGCATCGGGTGCTATGTGAAACACCTTATCGCCATGTAAAGTGAAGTCGATGCGTGCGCCCAAATCGAGCACGGCATTGTTGCCTGAGAGCGAATACTTGGGAGTAACGGTAAGCAACTGATCTGACTTGCTGCCGTATTCCTTGAGATAATCCATTCTCAACGACGAGGCGGTGAAATCGACATCGATGGTCAGACTCGACCTATCGTTGATTCCGAATGCCATTCCGCCGGCTACGCCATACAGATTCTGGCGTTTCGCGAACGGGGCAGGCTGAGCCAACGCCCAGTCGGGATTGTCGACATAGGCAAACCGATTGAAGCTTACACCGATATTATAATCGAAATCGGAATGCGACGAACGGAACAGTGCGTTCAAGTCGAACTTATGAAGATTCTGGGGTCTGAGCGCGTCGGCATCATACAGGTTATATCGGGCAAACGTATATCCTACGCCGGCATCGAGCACCGACTTACCACCTATGGCCTGATGCAGCATGGCGCCGAGAGAGGCCGTATTGCGGCGGTAATAGGAGCCGTCGCGCTTGTAGGCCGTACCGTTGTACTGCATCCATCCGTTTACGCGCGTGCGCTCGTTGTCGATGAAGCGGTATCCGGCCGAAAGGTTCGTATTATACATCGGAAAGAAGCCCAACGCGGCATATCCCTTGAACGGCGACACATATATTGCATCGTCGAATGCGGCGGGCTCGAGAATGGTCAACGCCGAAGCTATGCGCGACGAAGCCACCCTTTCGCTATAACTCAGTCGCGTGGCCGTTATGGGGCTGAGATTGATTGAAGGCATGAAATTCAACCTCGTTGCCTCGCGCTGTTCCGGTATTATTTCATGCTCGACGGTAATCTCCTTCGTAAGACTCTGAGCCGAAGCCGAGAGTGCCAAGGCAGAAGCCAATGCTAATGTGATATATCTTAAAGTCATAATTTTTTCAGTAATGAAGTTTTGGTAACTATGTGTTTACTCCTTTATGCGTTCCTCTATCATCTGGAATATGTCGGCTTCGGCACCCGGATAGTTCGCCTTGAGGCTCTTGAGATATTCGTTGGCCTCAAAATCGTTACCCTCGGCCCTGAGCACGTCACTGAACACGATGAATCCTCGTGCCAGCCAATACTGCTGCGGAGGATTGGCATTGATGAACGCATCGATGACTTTTCGGGCTTCCTTCACATTGCCCTGGGTCAGCAACAATTCGCCGAGCTTCACGGCACTGCGCGCTCCATATTCGTCGTCGACATTACCGGCAAGAGCTTTCCATTCTTCGATTGCGCCATCGGGCTTTCCGGTCTGCTCGAGGGCGAGACCGCGCATGTATTTTATTTCCGACGACTCCTTGCCTCCGGCAGCGGTGGTAGAGAGCAGCTTGTCGGCGGCCGAAAGCACATCCTCGTATTTTCCGAGGCGACCGGCCGTTCGCAGTATGCCGAGACGAGCCTCCTGAAGGTTTCTCGCGCCCGAAGCTTTCGATTCGAGGGTCACGTAAGTTTCGTATGCCACCTCATCGTTGCCTCGTTCTATTTCGGCATCAGCCTTTATGAGCAGCGCGTCGTCGACCATTTCGGCATCGGGATGCGACGCCGCGAGTTTCGAGGCATACTCATAAGCCTTTTCGCTGTCACCGGCATCGGATGCGGCCGTGGCCAGATAGTACAAAGCCTGGGCCTCGTAAGCACCATTGGGATATTGCACTATGTACGAGGTCAATTTCTCGGTATTGTCATTGTTTATATAGTCTTTTTCAGCCGACTGGAACGCTATGGCATCGAGTTCGGAAGCCTCGATCTTCGGAGCGTTGGGAACCGAGTTGACGAACTGTGCAAAATCCGACAGTCGGCCTTCGTCGGCAAATATGCGCTTGAGGTCGTCGGTGGCTATTCGTGCTTCGTCGCTCGTGGGATAAGTGGTTATCACCTGCTTGTAAGCGTCGATGGCATCTTCGCGCTTGCCCTGGTTCATATTGGTTATGGCAAGCTGCAAGTAGCCCTGACGGCCATACGAAGTGGCTGGATATGTCCGAACGAGTTCGGTATACGTATCGATTGCCTTTCCGTTTTCGCCTATCGCCACGTAGCTCTCGGCCTTTTCGAGCAGCGAAGCCGGTACGAGACCCGACGACGGGAAGCGGCTTATCAAATCGTCGATGGCACTTATCTTTCCTTTATAGTCGCGCGTCAGACCCTTCATTATGGCCAGTTGATACAGCGCATAGTCGCCGGCCTCGGGATTAAGGTCGTAAGCCTTGCGGTATTCGGCTTCGGCTTCGGCGAACTTCGACTGATAGTAGAGGCAATCGCCCGCACGGTCGTAGGCATCGGCAAGCATCGACTTTTCGGGAGTCGGACGCGCCGAAATCACCTGACGGAAGTCGTTGAGAGCATCGCCGAATTTCGATTGCGCCAACCGCGCGTATCCGAGATTGTAGTATGCCAGCGTGCGATTCGGATCGCCCTGCCGAGTCTGTTTTATGTAGGCATTGAACTCGGAAGCGGCCTTGTCGTACTGCTTCATCTCATAATTGCAATTGCCCGACCATATCAGCGACTGCAGAGCTATCTCGTCGTTAGAGCGTATGCGCGAAGCATCGCTGAAATGCGTAAGCGCATCCGAATATTTTCCGGCGCCATATTCGCGAGTGCCGAGCATGAACAGCACACGCTGCTTTGCTTCGATCACCTTGGCCGACGGATTTTTCATTTTGTTTATGCTCTGAAGTGCCTTGTCATATTCATTGTCGGTAACATATCCGCTTATTATGTATTCCTGAACCTTTTCGGCATATCGCGAGTCGGGATAGCGCGAAAGGAAATCCTCAAACAGTGCAACCGAGCTTCCGAAAGGAATTTTGCCTCCCTCCATCTTTGCGATGGCATAATTATATAGTGCCGTCTCCGAAATAGCGCGGTCGTAATTGCGCTTATAGGCTCGTTCGAAAGCCATCAACGCCGAAGTGGGATTGCCCTCCTTCACATAGCTCTGACCGAGGAACAGATTGGCGCTCTGCCCCATCTCATTGTCCTGGTCGGTGACTTTGCTGAGCAGCTTTATGGCGCTTTCATAATTGCCCTGCTTGTATTCGCTCACGCCGAGAATGTAGTAAGCCGACGGATGAACTTCGGTGGCATCGGCGGCATATCGCCACAGATACGGCACGGCTTCATCCTCGCGACCGAGATTGTAGAGCGATTCGCCGGCTATGCGGTTGGCTTCGGGGGCGAACGATTCGATCACGTTGCCGCTCAAAGCCGCCTGCGCGCATTTCAACGCCTCGGCATAATTGCCGTCCATATAATTTATCTGAGCCAGATAGTAATTTGCGGCAGCGCCGAGATCGGCATCCGACAACGACTTTTCGAAATAAGCCTTTGCCGCTGCATAGTCCTCGCGACGATAAGCGATGTAACCCAAATAAAACTGCACGGCACCGGCATATTGTCCGCCCGCGTTCTCTATCGACTTGAATCCGGCCTCGGCCTCATCGTATCGGGCCAGCATCAGATTGCTGTACGCCTGACGATATATGCAGTCACTGGCCCTGTCGGAAGTCAACGCCCCGAATGCCACTTTGTCGTAGCGTGCGAGAGCTTCGGCATACTTGCCGCGAGTGAAATAATAGTCACCCGCGCTTGCCTCTACATCCTCGCGCAACGGCGACTCGGGATAAAGACGCAGCCATTCGTCAAACAAGACAATGGCTTCATCATTGCCCGTATATAAGGTTGACATTGCCAAATAGTAAAAAGCTTCGCGCGATTGTTCGGATGTTGGATTAAGCTTGCGCAACTGAAGCATCTGGTCGATGCAACCCGTATAGTTGCGGTTGCGATACATCTCCACGCCACGCTGCAAATAGCCCGAAGCTTCGGGCGAATTAATCTGGGCCGACAACGGAGAGCCTCCCAGAAAAGCCGCTGCTGCGGCTGTCAAAATCATTTTTCCTTTCATTAGCTGATGGGTAAGGGATAAGCTTTACGCCTGCAAATTTAAGCATTTTAATCAACAAACGTTCATCTCGATTGCACATTAATTGGCATTTTTAAACCGCGAATAGCAAATTTCACGCATTAAACATCCTTTTAACAAAAAACAATGTATATTTGCAATCCGTTTAACTACTAAAACGTCAATTTTCAGATGAAGCAAATCGAACAAATTGCCGAACGGCTCAGGGGGCTTCGCGACGCCATCGACATTACCGTCGACGACATGGCCGAATCATGCGGCATAGACATAAGCACGTACAAGGCCTATGAATCGGGCACGACCGACATACCCGTCAGTTTTCTGCACAAAGTGTCGCAAGTACACGGAGTGGAACTCACCACGCTGATGTTTGGCGACGAGCCCAAAATGAGTTCTTACTTCATAACCCGAAAGGGCAAAGGCGAAGTGGTTGAACGAACGAAAGCTTACAAATATCAGTCGCTGGCGGCAGGCTTTTCAGGCCGACGCGCCGATCCGTTCATAGTGACCGTGCACCCAACCGCTCCCGACGCGCCGATTACGCTCAACACCCATGCCGGACAGGAATTCAACATGGTGGTGCGCGGGCGAATGACATTGCGCCTGAACGGTAAGGATCTGACTCTCGAAGAAGGCGACAGCATTTTCTTCAACGCCGAGCTTCCACATGGTATGAAAGCGCTCGACGATGACAAAGTAAGCTTCTTGGCCATAATATTTTAACTCGACTGAACGACACTCATTATGATTGAAAAATTTGTTGAGAAAACACAGTTTGAATCACAAGACGATTTTAGAAAAAACTTCAAGATAAAAGTACCCGAAAACTTCAATTTCGGATACGACGTAGTTGACGAGTGGGCAAGAACCGCTCCCGAAAAGAAGGCCCTGTGCTGGACCGACGACCTCGGAAACCATCGCGACTTCACGTTCGGAGAACTTAAGGAGCTTACCGACCGTACGGCATCATTTTTCGAATCGACGGGCATAAAGCGAGGCGACATGGTGATGCTCATACTGAAGCGCCGCTACGAATTCTGGCTGTCGATAATAGCGCTCCACAAACTTGGAGCGGTAGTGATACCGGCCACCCACCTGCTCACCAAAAAAGACATAACGTATCGCGCCAACGCCGCCACCATAAAAGCCATAGTGTGCGTGGGCGACAGCGTGGTGACAGGCCACGTTTCGGCTGCGCTCCCCGAATCGCCGAGCGTGGAAACGGTAATTTCGGTAGGGCCGGAAATTCCCGACGGATACCTCGACTTCCACAAAGGCTTGTCGGAGGCCAAGCCGTTCGTACGCCCGATGCATCCCAACACCAACGACGACATATCGCTGATGTATTTCACATCCGGCACCACGGGCGAACCCAAAATGGTGGCCCACGACTTCACGTATCCTCTGGGGCACATAGCCACAGGATGTTTCTGGCACAATCTGTCGGAGGACAGCCTGCACCTGACAATAGCCGACACCGGCTGGGGAAAAGCCGTGTGGGGCAAACTGTACGGACAATGGATAGCCGGCGCAACGGTGTTTGTGTACGAGCACGAGAAGTTCACTCCGACAAACATGTTGCAGATGATTCAAGACTACCACATCACATCGCTGTGCGCGCCGCCAACCATATTCCGCTTTCTAATACGCGAGGATCTTACGAAGTATGACCTCTCGTCGCTAAAATACTGCACCATAGCCGGCGAAGCCCTGAACCCCGCCGTGTTCGACACGTTCTTCAAACTCACCGGCATAAAACTTATGGAGGGATTCGGACAGACCGAAACCACTCTCACCGTGGCCACCTTCCCGTGGACGGAGCCGAAACCGGGCTCCATGGGAATCCCCAACCCCCAGTACGACGTCGACCTGCTGCGCCCCGACGGCACGAAAGCCGAGGATGGCGAACAGGGCCAAATAGTGATACGCACCGCCAACGGAAAACCATTGGGCCTTTTCAAGGAGTATTATCGCGACCCCGAGCGCACGCATGAAGCATGGCACGACGGCATATATTATACGGGCGACGTGGCGTGGCGCGACGAGGACGGATATCTATGGTTCGTGGGCCGCTCCGACGACGTGATAAAAAGTTCAGGTTACAGAATAGGCCCGTTTGAGGTGGAGAGCGCATTGATGACGCATCCGGCGGTAGTGGAATGCGCCATAACCGGCGTGCCCGACGAAATAAGAGGCCAAGTGGTGAAGGCCACGATAGTATTGGCGCGAGAATATCGCGACCGCGCCGACGAAACGCTGATCAAAGAATTGCAAAATCACGTGAAGCGCACCACCGCTCCATACAAATATCCCAGAGTGATAGAATTTGTCGATGAATTGCCAAAAACCATCAGCGGAAAAATACGAAGAGTCGAAATTAGAGAAAAAAAGAGCTAATTCGCCCATTTTTGGCCACAAAAATTTGACGTTTGAACAATTCATTTAGCCGAAGATTTTGTAATTTTGCGACTTATTAATTACAGAATGACTACTTTAGAATCCATACAAGCCACCATAGCTCCCGAACTCGAAATGCTCACCACCAGAATAAAAGAAGCATTGAGTTCGACTAATCTGCTTATGAATCAGGTAGTGGACGGCTATCTCAAGTCGAAAGGCAAGCTGATACGTCCTATTCTCGTAATACTGACGGCCAAGATGTTTGGCGAGGTGAACCGCAACGTAATTTCGGCGGCCGCCGCCGTAGAGATGCTTCACAACGCATCGCTGATACATGACGACGTGGTCGACGAATCGAAGAAACGCCGTGGCAACCCGACAATCAACAGCATTTGGGATAACCACATAGCCGTATTGGTGGGCGACTTCTTCGTATCGAGCGCCCTGCAGCAAGCCATAGCCACCGGCGACATACGCATCGTAAACGTGTTGGCAAGTCTGGGCAAGCTGCTCTCGATAGGCGAAATAGACCAGATTTACAATGCACGCTATCACAAACTCGACGAAAAGGCCTATTTCGAAATAATCAGCCGCAAAACGGCATCGCTGTTCGTATCGTGCGTAGAGATGGGAAGCTATGCCGTAAACGCCGACGACGAACCCATGAAAAAGATGTGCAAATATGCCGAACTGCTCGGGCTTTGCTTTCAGATAAAAGATGACATATTCGATTATTTCAGCGACGAAAAAGTAGGCAAGCCCACCGGCAACGACCTTCGCGAAGGAAAGATAACGTTACCGCTGCTATATGCACTGTCGCGCACCGAGCTCCCCGAACAGGAGGAAATGTTACAGCTTTCACGAAAAGAAACGCTCGATGCAGCCGAAATAAACCGACTCATCGAATATGCAAAGAAAGCGGGTGGCATAGAATACGCATACGACACAATGCAACGACTAAGTCGCGAAGCCGACGATATTATAGACAATTTTCCAAAATCAAGCACAACCGAAGCTTTCAAGCAAATATTTTCATTTATCATAACGAGAGATAAATAATAACGGCACAAACATTTTGTACTTGAATTTAGTTGTATATATATACGTCGACACGACTTCGGTTCGGTCGATCAAAAAAACGTTTTAACGATTTATAATATAATTATGCGTATCCATAGATTATTGCCACTCATTGTCGGGTTTATCACCACAACTCTACATGCTCAATCGGTAGCCGATGCCGCCGGAGGCCAAGTAATGTCGGTTTCGCTCGACTCATGCCGCGCGATGGCCCTGACCAACAACAAGCAGCTGCGCATAAAAAGCGAGAGCGTGAAGAAGGCCCATTATCAGAACCGCGAGGCGTTTGCGGCCTATCTTCCGGCCTTGGACTTTGCAGGCGGATACATGTATAATCAGAAGGAGCTGTCGATTTTCGACTCCGATCAGTTGTTGCCTACCAAGACGTTCGACCTGAAGACGCAAAGCTATCAGTTCAACTTAGTGAAAAACCCGCTTACCGGCGAACCGATAAAAGGCCCCGACGGACAATACGTGCCCGAAACCGTGGCGCTGATACCGAAAGAGGCCATGACCTACGACATACACAACGTGTTTTTCGGAGCGGTGACGCTTACCCAACCAATTTTCATGGGCGGAAAAATCGTAGCCATGAACAAGCTCACGCATTATGCCGAGATGCTGGCCAAGGAGATGCACAACAACGAAGCCGAAAACGTGATATATGCCGTTGATGCAGCATATTGGCAAGTGGTGTCGCTGAAAGCCAAGCAGAAGCTGGCCAACAGCTACGTGGCACTGCTCGACACGCTGCGCCAGAACGTACAGGCAATGCTGAACGAAGGCGTGGCCACGCGCAGCGACCTGCTGTCGGTGGAGGTGAAACTCAATCAGGCCCAGGTCGACCAGACAAAAGTGGACAACGGACTGGTGCTTTCGAGAATGGCCCTCGCCCAAGTTTGCGGCCTGCCGGTCAACACCATACTCATGCTCGACGACGAAGATGCCGAAACCATAACCGGAACACGTACGGCGACGACCACCTCATACAACATGGAAGATGTGTATTCGCGTCGCCCCGACCTAAAGGCACTTGAATACGGCGCCAAAATTTACGGACAGCAACAGCGCGTGGCGCTCTCGTCGATGCTGCCCAACGTGGCGCTCATAGGCACCTATTCGTTCAGCAATCCCAACATGTTCAACGGTTTCAAGAAACGGTTTGACGGTGCTTTTTCGGTAGGCGCAATGGTAACCATTCCGATATGGCACTGGGGAGGCAACTACAACAAATACCGCGCCGCAAAGAGCCAGGTGAAGATTGCCGAACTCGAAATTGCCGATGCCCGCGAAATGATAAGCCTTCAGGTAAGCCAGTCGGCATTCAAATCGCAGGAAGCCATGAAGACCTACGTCACCACCACTACCAACCTCGACAAGGCCAACGAAAATCTCCGACAGGCCCAGCTCGGATTTCGCGAAGGAGTACTTACCACCGACAACGTAATGGAAGCACAGACGGCATGGCTGAAAGCCAACAGCGAAAAAATCGATGCGGCCATCGACGTGCACCTCTGCGACGTGTACCTGTCGAAAGTGCTCGGAACGCTTCAATACAACTCAGAATATTAACAATCTAAACACATACAATCGCCATGGCTGATATTAATACAGACACCAACATTGCCGAGAAAAAAGAATCGCGTACACTAATGGTAGCGCTATGCATAGTATTGGTAGCCACCATCGTCTTGGCCATTATAGGATTTTGCTTTCTCAACGAACCCGACGAGCTCATAGAGGGTCAGGCTGAAGCCACTTCAGTGAGGGTATCCGGAAAACTGCCCGGACGCGTTCGTGATTTCTACGTGAAAGAGGGCGATTTCGTAAAGGCCGGCGACACGCTCGTGCACATCCACTCCTCGCTCGCCGAAGCCAAGCTCATGCAGGCCGAAGCCATGAAAGAGGTGGCATCGTCGCAAAACAAGAAAATAGATCGCGGAACACGCCAACAGATAATACAAGGTGCAGCCGACCTTGCAGCCCAGGCTGCGGCAGCGCGCGAAATAACCGAAAAGACCTATCAGCGCATGGAGTCGCTGTTTAAGCAAGGCGTCATATCGGAGCAGAAGCGCGACGAAGCGCGCGCCGCTTACAATGCCGCCGTGGCGGGCGAGCGCGCCGCGCAGAGCCAGCTGAGTTTGGCGCGCGCGGGAGCACAATCGGAGGACAAGCAATCGGCAGCGGCAATGGTCAATGCCGCCGAGGGTGGAGTGCTCGAGGTTGAAAGCCTTCTCGAAGATCAGTATCTCGTGGCTCCCTGCGACGGACAGATCGATCAGATATACCCCGAGGTGGGCGAACTCGTGTCGCTCGGCGCCCCGATAATGACGGTGCTGAAAATCGACGACAAGTGGATAACGTTTAACGTGCGCGAGGAACTTCTAAACGACTTGCAGCTCGGCAACAAGATAGAGGTAATGATTCCGGCTCTCGACAAAATGTCGGCCGAAGCCGAAATATATTACGTGCGCGACATGGGCAGCTACGCCACCTGGCACGCCACGAAAGCCACCGGCGACTGGGATAGCCGTACCTTCCAGGTAAAGGCCCGTCCGACCGAAAAAATCAAGGCGTTGCGTCCGGGAATGACCGTGATATACAAGAAAAAATAACCCAACCACGCGTTACCGTAAAAACGTAACCGACTAACCCAAAAGCGCAATAATCGTGAAGTGGAGTTTGCTCATAAATTCAATCAAACGCGGATGCCGATATTTCGTATCGCGTAGGGTTTACTTTGTATCCTTGGTGTTGGTGCCGATAGCTTTCACGCTATTTTTCATCGACCTCATGGACGAGGGCTTGCCGTTAAAGGTGCCAACCGCCATCGTCGACCTCGACGACTCGCCACTCTCGCGAACCATCACGCGCAATCTGAATGCCGGAGAGCTCCTCGACATCCGATATAAGTCGGAGAGCTTCCATGACGCCATCGACAAGGTGCGCGGCGGCGAGATATTCGGATTTTTCATGATACCCGAACGCTTTCAGGAGAAAGCCCTCGGCGGCGACAAGCCGACCATAACATATTATTCGAACATGACATATTTCGTGCCCGGCACGCTGTCGTTCAAAGGCTTCAAGTCGGTAGCCGTTACCACCGCCGGCGGAATAGTGCAAACCACGCTCGTGGGCATGGGATTGGACGAAGGCACGGCAGGCAACCTACTGCAACCGGTAGTGGTCGACAACCATCCCATCGGCAACCCGTGGCTCAACTATTCGATATACCTTTGCAACTCGTTCATACCCGGCATCATAGCCCTTATGGTGATGCTCGTAACGGCATACTCCATTTGCGATGAGATTAAGAAGGGAACGTCGGTGCAATGGCTTCGCGAGGGTGGAAATTCGATGCTCATATCGCTGATAGGCAAGTTGGCGCCGCAAAGCTTCATGGCCATATGCGTAGGCGTATTCATACAATCGCTGCTATACGGGTACAATCATTTTCCGCTAAACAACCACGCCATGCACATGATAGCGGCCATGGTGCTGTTGGTGATAGGCTGTCAGGCATTTGCCGTGACGATATGCTGCATATTGCCCAATTTGCGCCTTGCCGTCAGCATACTGTCGCTCGTAGGCATACTGTCATTCTCGGTAACGGGATTCTCGTTCCCGGTGCAGAGCATGTATGGCGGCATCGGCATCTTCAGCTATCTGATTCCGCTGCGCTATTACTTCCTCATCTACGTCGATCAGGCCCTTAACGGCATACCCATATTCTACTCACGATGGTATTACATAGCACTGCTGTCGTTCCCGCTGATATCGCTCCTGGGCTTGTGGAAGCTCAAACGCCGCTGCCTGAACCCGGTATATGTTCCCTAATCAACCAGAAACCGTCATGAAACTTTTCAAAAACATAAAATCATGGTTCGTCGACCTGCTAAAGGTTTGGCGCAGGGAATTCAAGCTCGTTTTTTCCGACGTCGGAGTCATGCTGTTTTTCTTCGCGCTCCCGACGGCATATCCCGTAGTGTACACGCTGATCTACAACCCCGAACTGGTTAAGAACATACCGGTGGTGGTGATTGACGACAGCCGAACGAGCGAGAGCCGCGAGCTCACGCGAATGGTCGACGCCACCGATGCGATAGCCGTTTACGACTATGCCGCCAATCTTCAGGACGCCCGACGCATAATGAACAGCCACGAATGCTTCGGCATACTGCACATTCCGCACGATTACAGCAAGAAACTGGGTCGCGGAGAGCAGTCGGTGGTATCGTTTTACAGTGAAATGAGCCTGCTGCTGCGATACAGGGCATTCTTATCGGCGCTGACCGACGTGCAACTGGCGCTGGGCAGCAAGATACAGACTCAGCTCATCGATTCGGCCGGCCTGCCGGGGCAGATGGTTTCGGGCACTCCCATCGAATCGGAGTCGATAATGCTCGGCGACCCGTCGCAAGGATTCGCATCGTTCGTCATTCCGGGCATCATAGTCCTCATATTGCAACAGAGCCTCATACTCGGCGTGACCATGCTTGCCGGAGCGTCCAACGAGCGCCGACGCCGCAACAACGGCACCGATCCGCTCGCCATACCCGCTCCCCCGGCCATATCGGTCATCGGAAAGACGCTTTGCTACCTGACATTGTATGCACCGCTTACGCTCTACATACTGCACATAGTGCCCGAAGCGTTCTCGCTTCCGCACCTCGGCAACATATTCGATTACGTCATATTCATAATGCCGATGCTCATAGCATCGTCGTTCCTCGGCATGTCGATCGGCGCATTCGTATTGGAGCGCGAATCGTCGCTGCTGGTAGTGGTGTTTTCGTCGGTAGTGTTCCTGTTCCTTTCGGGCCTCACATGGCCACGATATGCAATGAGCCCGTTCTGGACGCTCGTGGGCGACCTCATTCCCGCCACATGGGGCGTGGAGGGCTTCATCCGACTCAACTCAAACAATGCTTCATTGATACAAAATTCCACTCCGTATTTAATGATGTGGCTGCTTGCCGCCATATATTTCGTGACCGCCGTGACGCTGCGCTACGTAGTCATGCGCACCGGAAATCCGCGCCGAAACGGCTACGAAAAACTATACAGCTGAGAAAACTTAATATAAATCAAATAACTTTTACATATTTTAATATGCAACAGTTCATTGCCTGCATCCCCCGGATTGTAGGCAATGTTTTTTTATAGTAAATTTGTAGTCTCATCACAGATGCACGACTAACCCAATTTATACCGATATGCGTTATTTTAGACCTCTACTGGTTGCGGCATTGCTGTTACTATGCCTGCACCCGTCTATGGCTCAAGTCATAGACAAACAATTGTACGAGATCCAAACCGAAAGCGGTCTGGCCATCGACAATCAAGAAAGTTTTGCTCCCAACTCCAAATTGTTCATAGCCAAGAGAGTTGACGGCAAAGAATCGCAAGTGTGGCAACTGATAAATGTCAAAGACGACATTTATTGCATAGTTAGCCCGCTCAATGAAATGGCCATAGACAATGCCGGCCGAAAAGACACCGAAAACAACGTGCTTCAATGGGATTTCAATCCGAGCAACGTAAATCAGCAATGGAAATTGACGCGCAACGCCGACGGCACCGTTACGTTTACGAGCGTGATGAGCGGTTACAATCTGGCATTCCCCGATGCCGGACTCGTTGGCGAACCGATATCGCAAATCAAGCCCGACGCAGCCAAAGCCGGACAGAAGTGGAAACTGGTGAAATCGAACGCAAAGATCAAAGCCACCGCGCTGAAAACGTCGAGCGACAACGATTGGGAAAATGAAACCATTTTTGCCATAAACAAGGAAGAAGGACAATCGACATTCATTCCGTTTGCAAGCGTAGAGGAGATGAAAGCCGACCCGTCGTATGCCCATCCGTGGGAACGCAACAAGTCGAGCCGCTACATGCTTCTCAACGGCACGTGGAAATTCAACTGGGTAAAACAACCGGAGGATCGTCCGAAAAAATTCTATCTGCCGTCGTTCGACGCATCGAATTGGGACGAGATACCCGTTCCCTCCAACTGGGAAATGCACGGCTACGGAACGCCCATCTACACCAACGTGACCTATCCGTTCCGCAACACGCCCCCCTTCATCCAGCCGCAGCGAGGCTACACCGTTGTCGACGAGCCCAATGCCGTAGGCTCGTATCGTCGCGAATTTACCATTCCCGACAACTGGAACGACAAAGAGATATTCATAAACTTCGAAGGCGTGTACAGCGCAATGTATCTCTGGGTCAACGGCAAGAAAGTCGGATACAGCCAGGGCGCGAACAACGATGCCCGCTTCGACATAACCCGTTACGTGAAAAAAGGCAAGAACCTGCTTGCCGTGGAAGTGTACAGATGGAGCGACGGATCGTATCTCGAAGACCAGGACATGTTCCGCGTCAGCGGCATACATCGCGACGTATATCTTGTGGCCACGCCTAAAGTACAGCTCCGCGACATATACCTCACATCTACCTTCAACAACGATTACAGCAACGCACAGCTCAACGTGCAGAGCAAGATACGCAACCACGGCAAAAAAGCCGGCAACGCCACCGTAAAAGTGTCGCTAATCGACCCTGACGGAAAAGTGCTCAAACAATTCGCCACCGAACCGTCGACCGTGGCAGGCGGAAAAGAAATAACCGTCAACTGCACGAGCGACGTGGCTTCGCCCAAGCTCTGGACAGCCGAAACTCCCAATCTGTACACCGTAAACCTCGAGCTCGTCGACAAGGATGGCAAACTGCTCGAAACGACTACGCAAAAATACGGATTCCGCAACGTCGAAATCAAAAACGACAAGGTGTACATAAACGGAATGCTCACAATGTTTAAAGGTGCCAACCACCACGACACACACCCCGTATATGGCAAAGCCATACCGGTTGACGTGATGATTCAGGACATATTGCTCTACAAGCAATACAACCTCAACACCATCCGCACGAGCCATTATCCGAAAGATCCCAAGATGTACGCATTGTTCGACTACTACGGACTATACGTAATGGACGAGGCCGACCAGGAATGCCACGGCAACCACTCGATTACCAACAAACCGTCATGGGAAGGCGCTTTCGTCGACCGTGCAGTGCGCATGGTGCAGCGCGACAAGAACCACCCGTCGGTAATATTCTGGTCGCTCGGCAATGAATCGGGCGGCGGCTGCAACATCACTGCCGAATACAATGCGGCAAAAGCCATCGACAACCGAATAATACACTATGAGGGCATGAACGATCAGGCCGACATCGACTCACGTATGTACCCGTCGATAGAGAGTATGATTCAAACCGACAAGGCAAAACGCAACAAACCGTTCTTCCTGTGCGAGTATGCCCACGCCATGGGCAACGCCATAGGCAATCTCGAAGAATACTGGGATTACATAGAGTACAAGTCAGACCGCATGATAGGCGGCTGCATATGGGACTGGGTCGACCAGGCTTTTGCCAAACCGGGCGAATCGCCTTCGCGTCTGTACTTCGGCGGCAGCTTCGGCGATGCCCCTAACGACAACGACTTCTGCTGCAACGGCATAATAACCGCCGACCGCCGCGTAACTCCCAAGCTCATCGAAGTGAAGAAGGTGTACCAGTACATCACTCCGAAGCTCAACGGACTGAACAAAATAGACCTTCACAACCGATACATAGCATTGAACCTCAATCAGTTCAAGCTCACTGCAAAAATCGAAAAAGATGGCAAGGTAATAAAGGAACATACGATGGATCTGCCCGACTGCGCACCGACAAAGAGCGCAACCGTCGATCTGCCTATGGAACAGTATGCCAACGACCCGACTTCGGAATATTTCGTAACACTCGAAATAAAGCTCAAAAACGACTGCAATTGGGCAAAGGCCGGACACACCGTGGCTTCGGAGCAATTTGCACTCAACATCAAAGAGAACAAGCCCGCCGAAATTGCCGCATCCGACAAGAAGCTCAAATCGTACGTAGAGGACAACCGCTGGCTGCGTTTCCGCAACGACGTTTGCGAAGTATCGTTCGACAAATCGTCAGGCCAACTTTCAGGTCTTCGCTACGGCGATCGCCAGATGCTCCATCACCAGCAGGGCCCCACGTTCAACTGGTATCGCAGCATCAACAACAACCCGCGCAACTGGGAAGAAACCAACGTGACACTGAAAAACTTCGACTGGAAAGCCGATGATGCCACCAACTCCGTAACGGTAACTGCCGAACTCGAAGCCACGGTTGGCAAAAACGTGGTTCCGCACACCGTAACGTACAAAATATATCCCACCGGAGCAGTCGACGTAAATGCCGAATTCCATACATCCGACAACTTCAACCTGCCACGCCTCGGCCTGCAGGCATTCATCAACCCGGCATACGACAATGTAACCTGGTTTGGCCGTGGCCCGATCGAAAATTATCAGGACCGCAAGAATGCCGCATTCGTAGGACTGTACTCTGCATCGGTCGACGACATGCGCGAACATTACGTGCGCGCGCAGTCAATGGGCCAACGCACCGATACCCGCTGGCTCACGCTCACCGACAAGAACGGCTACGGCCTGAAGGTGACGGCGTTCGGCACGCTCGACTTCTCGGCACTCCACTACACCGACAATGATTTGTGGAGAGTAAAATACAACCATGACCTCGACAACATACGTCGCAACGAAGTGGTGTTGAACCTCGACTGCGCGCACCGAGGCATCGGCAACGGAAGCTGCGGCCCGGGCCCGCGTCCGAAATACGAACTCGAAAAGAATGCCACTTACAGCTATGCATTCCGTCTCGAACCGGCAAAATAAATACAGTTATAAAGATTCATGAGAAAAATCATAACATCACTCGCCATCCTTTGTATTGCGTCGGCTTCGGCGCAATACAAGGACAGCGACTATCAGTCAAGCGGCAATCCGGTATTCAAAGGGTGGTATGCCGATCCCGAAGGGGTGGTATTCGACAATCAATACTGGATTTATCCTACATTTTCAGCTCCATACGAACAGCAAACGTTCATGGATGCCTTTTCATCGCCCGACCTCATAAACTGGACCAAGCACCCCAAAGTGTTGTCGAACGAAAACGTAAGTTGGGTAAAACGCGCATTATGGGCACCGGCCATAATACAAGCCAACGGCAAGTATTACATATTTTTCGGAGCCAACGACATACATAGCGAAGATGAAGTGGGCGGAATAGGCGTGGCCGTGGCCGACAATCCGGCAGGCCCGTTCAAGGACGCGCTCGGCAAACCGCTCATAAACAAGATAGTCAACGGAGCGCAGCCGATCGACCAGTTCGTGTTTAAGGATGACGACGGACAATATTACATGTATTATGGCGGCTGGGGCCATTGCAATATGGTGAAACTCGCTCCCGACCTGTTGAGCCTCGTGCCGTTCGACGACGGAACGATGTTCAAAGAGGTAACCCCCGAAAACTACGTCGAAGGGCCGTTCATGCTGAAACGCAACGGCAAATATTACTTCATGTGGTCGGAAGGCGGATGGACCGGGCCTAACTATTGCGTGGCTTACGCCATCGCCGACAGCCCGTTCGGGCCGTTCAAGCGCGTGGGCAAGATACTCCAGCAAGACCCCAAAGTGGCCACCGGAGCCGGACATCACTCCGTGATAAAAGGAGTGGGCAACGATGAATGGTACATAGTATATCACCGCCGACCGCTCACCGAAACGAGCGCGCACAGCCGCGAAACGTGCATCGACCGCCTCTATTTCAACAAGGATGGATTCATCGAACCGGTGAAAATGACTTTCGACGGCGTAGGCGCAAGCCGACTGACGCCGGCCCCGAAACAATCGACCTACACCAACCCGGTGATCAATTACAGCCTCCCCGACCCCACCATAATAGAAGGCGATGACGGCTACTTCTACCTCTATGCCACCGAGGACATTCGCAACACGCCCATACATCGGTCGAAAGATTTGGTGCACTGGGATTACGTGGGCACGGCCTTCACCAACGAGTCACGACCCTCATTCGAGCCTAAGGGGGGCATTTGGGCGCCCGACATCAACAAGATAGGCGACAAATATGTAATGTACTACTCCATGTCGGTGTGGGGCGGCGAGTGGACGTGCGGCATAGGAGTGGCCGTGGCCGACAGGCCCGAAGGTCCCTTCTCCGATAAGGGCAAGCTGTTCAGAAGCAACGAAATCAACATTCAGAACTGCATCGATCCGTTTTACATCGAGGACAATGGAAAGCGGTATCTGTTCTGGGGCAGTTTTCACGGCATATACGGCGCCGAGCTTGAAGATGACGGATTGTCGCTCAAAAAGGGCAGCAAGCCGGTTCAAGTTGCCGGCACGGCCTATGAGGGCACGTACATCCACAAGCGCGGAAAATATTACTACCTCTTTGCTTCGACGGGAAGTTGCTGCGAGGGCTTAAAAAGCACCTACACCACAGTGGTGGGGCGCGCCGAAAATCTTTTCGGGCCCTACGTCGACAAGAGCGGCAACTCCATGATTAAAAACAATCACGAAGTATTGATAGGCAAGAGCAACGAATTCGTAGGCACCGGCCACAACTCTGAAATAGTCACCGACAAGAAGGGTAATGACTGGATTTTCTACCATGCCGTAAGCAAAGCCAATCCAAAGGGGCGCGTGCTCCTCATGGACAAGGTGGAATGGAAAAAAGGCTGGCCGCAGGTAAAGGGAGCCGTTCCATCCAGCGAAGCGAAAGCGCCTAAATTCTAACATTTACCCCTATAAAACCATTAAGGCATGCGGATTGGGTCCGTATGCCTTTTGTTTTTTCGCTTAGAGTATGTTATGCTCTTAAAGGTCTATTATCGTGACGTCATGTCCGTTATAAGGCATATACTTGCCGAGAAGATCGTCGGTGGCCATCTTCATATAACACCGCACCGTGCCGGCAGTACATCCAAACCATTTTCGGCTACACACCGAGCGGTCAATCACCATCTTCACCCTTTTATCCGTATCGACCACGGCACTCAGCAACGTGGCAGCGCCGCGCTCGGTACCCAGAAGCTCCATCATCACATCTTCGGGGGCAAACGAAACCCTCGATATGCCCATGGCGTCGCTGAAGCTGCGGGTAACGAAAGGCTTGTCGGCATCCATTGCCAACAGATAGAAGTTGGTTTGCTGACGGTTGGTGAGCAACAATGTTTTGGCCGTCGAAACGTCGAGCGCGGCATCAATGTCGCGACAATCGTCCATCGTAACGGCCGGTTCATTATCGACACGCTGAAAATCGATGCCGAGATGCGAAAGCGCTTCAAATATTCGTTTTTCGACTTCATTGTCGAAACTCGAAGGCGCTACGGCAACCGGCGAACTTATTGATAACATAGCTATTGCGTTTTTTCTGCAAAAATATGAAAGATATGCGTCAACAGCGCGGCATTAACATTTTTTACGCCATCTTATCATATATTCGGCACGGCACAACGCATTTTTATGTAACTTTACAGCCTACTACCACCGTTATCATATGAAAAAAATCATTCTACTATACTTTTTCACAATAACAGCAGCTCTCGCCACATACGCCACGGCGCAAAAGGTAATAACCGGGGCGGAGCGCACCGACCGATACGTCACGCTTCTCAAGAATAAAAAAATAGCACTGCTGAGCAACCACACCGGAATGGTCGGCAACGAACATACGCTCGACCTGATGTTGCGGAAAGGGCTCAACGTCACCACGATATTCTCGCCGGAGCATGGATTCAGAGGCAATGCCGATGCCGGCGAACACGTTAAAAGCTCGGTCGACCAAAAGACCGGCATACCCATAGCGTCGTTATACGACGGAAAGACACGCATGCCTTCAAAAACGGTGATGGACAACATTGACGTGATAGTGACCGACATACAGGACGTGGGGTTGCGTTATTACACCTACTACTGCACGATGATCGACCTTATGAATGCCGCTGCAAAATATGGCAAGGAGTTCATGGTGCTCGACCGCCCTAACCCTAACGGCATGACCGTCGACGGCCCGATTCTCGACATGAAATACGCATCGGGCGTGGGCCGGCTTCCCATTCCCGTTGTGCACGGGATGACTCTTGGCGAACTTGCCCTCATGGCCAACGGCGAAGGATGGCTCAACGGAAAAGCGAAAGTGAAACTCACCGTGATACCGTGTGACAACTACACCCACTCCACGCGCTATCGCCTCCCCGTGGCTCCGTCGCCCAACCTGCCCGACATGAAGTCGATTTATCTATATCCGTCGACCTGCTATTTCGAAGCCACGCCGGTAAGCCTCGGACGCGGCACCGACATGCCGTTTCAAATTTACGGCCACCCCGACATGAAAGGGTGCGATTTCAGCTTCACGCCCAAAAGTCGTCCGGGCGCTAAGAAGCCTCCGATGATGGATCGTCTGTGCCACGGACGCGACCTGCGCAACCTCACCGAAGAACAGATGATAGCGCAAGGCATAAACCTCGATTACATCATCGACGCATATCGCAATCTCGGCAGCAAGCCCGGCTTCTTCACGTCGTTTTTCGAACGTCTCATAGGCGTTGACTACGTACGGACCATGATAGCCGCCGGCGCATCGGCCTCCGAAATAAAAGCGCGGTGGGCCGACGACGTGGCAAAGTTCAAAACGAAACGCGCACCATACCTTCTATACGCCGAATAAACGTATGACACCAATCACCATAATAGCAACCATAGCCATTTATTTCGCGCTACTCCTCGTAGTGTCGTGGGTGGCTTCGCGAAACAGCAGCAATGCCACCTTCTTCACCGGCAACAGGCGCGCGCCATGGCCCATCGTGGCATTTGCGATGGTGGGCGCGGCCATTTCGGGCGTAACGTTCATATCCGTTCCCGGCATGGTGGGAGCCAAGAGCTTCGCCTACTTGCAGATGGTGCTCGGATTCATAGTAGGCTATGCGCTGATAGCCATCATACTCGTTCCGACGTTCTATCGGCTCAACCTCGTGTCGATATACGGATATCTCGGCGAGCGGTTCGGCTCAAAGTCATACAAGTCGGGGGCATGGATATTTTTCATCTCCAAGATGCTCGGAGCATCGGTGCGCTTTTTCGTGGTTTGCGCCGTGCTTCAGATACTCGTATGTCGCCCGTTGGGCATTCCGTTCGAAATAAACGTTGCGGCAACGATAGCCCTGATATGGCTATACACCGTCAACGGAGGCGTGAAAACGCTCATCTGGACCGACACCATCAAGAGCTTCTGCCTCATATCGTCGGTAGGGCTATGCATATATTTCGTGGCATCGCACCTCGGATTCGGATTCGGCGAAACCATATCGGCCATCACCGACCATCCCAGCTCGAAGGTGTTTTTCTTCGACGATCCCAAATCCGAATCATACTTCTGGAAACAGTTCATTGCAGGCATATTCATGGCCATAGCCACCAACGGCCTCGACCAGGACATGATGCAGCGCCATCTGGCCTGCCGCGATTCCATAAGCTCGCGCAAGAATATGATTATGAGCGGCATATTGCAATTTTTCGTCATAGGGTTGTTTCTGCTGCTCGGAACGCTGTTCCTGATATTCATCGAAACCGAGGGCATCGAGCCGCCCGAAAAGTCTGACGAGATATTCGGTCTCGTAGCCGCCCATCCCCTCATGCCGGCCACCGTAGGCATATTGTTCATTCTCGGACTCATATCATCGGCCTACTCGGCAGCCGGATCGGCCCTGACGTCGCTCACCACTTCGTTTACCGTCGACATACTCGACGCTCCATCGCGATTCGAGCAAAAGCGACTGACTCGTCTGCGCCGCGCCGTGCACATAGCCATGTCGACCTTGATGGGGCTGATAATAATAGCATTCTACCATATAAGCGAGGACGATGCCATAAGCGCCGTGTACACCCTCGCGTCATACACCTACGGCCCCATACTCGGCTTGTTTGCCTTCGGCATTTTGTCGAAACGCCGCGTAAACGATCGCCTCGTACCGTTCGTGTGCATATCCGCGCCGGTGATATCGTGGGGCATACAGTGGGCGCTTCGCAACTATCTCGACTACCACACCGGTTTCGAACTGTTGATAATAAATGCGCTCGTCACCGCCATCGGACTGGGATTAACATCATTAACGCAATCATCAGCATCACAATATGTCAAAAAACCTGCTTAGCCGATACATCTGGATAATCGACACCATAAGGCGGCACGGCACAATAACCCGCGAACGCCTGAATGAGTTGTGGATGCGCTCTCCGTATTCCGACGGCAATCCGCTGCCGCGACGCACGTTTTTCAATTACCGCAATGCCATCGAGGAGCTTTTCAAGATATCGATAGAGTGCAATGCCTCGACATTCGAATACAGCATCAACGACGGCGACCCGCACAACGAAAGCGTAACCGACTGGATGCTCAATTCGGCGGCAATGAGCAATGTGCTCACCGACGCGCACGACGTGTCGCACCGCATATTTCTCGAAGATGTGCCATCGTCGCGACTGCACCTCGATGCCGTAATCGATGCCCTGAAAACAAATCACCCCATACGTTTCACTTATTCGCCCTACAACCGCTCACTCCCTACCCGAAATGTGGTGGTGGAGCCATATTTCCTGAAGATTTTCAAGCAGCGTTGGTATGCCACGGGCCGAAACGTCAAGGACAATCAGATAAAGACGTATGCCCTCGACCGCATGACCGAAGTGTCGATAGAGCCCGACGATTTCAATCTTCCCGACGATTTCGACGCCGAGGAATATGTACGCGACTCGTTTGGCATCATATTTTCGCAAGGAGAAGCCAAACAGGTAGCCATATCCACCGACTCGCGGCAGGCAAAATATTTCAGAGCACTGCCACTGCACCATTCGCAAACCGAAATGGTGCACGACACCTTCTCGATATTCAACTACAAGCTGAAACTCACGCCCGACTTTGTACAGGAGCTGCTGTCGTACGGCGCGCGCATAACAGTGCTTTCGCCCCCCGAGCTGAAAGCCATGATGATAACCGAACTCCAAAATTCACTGAATAAATACAAACAATGAGAATCGACATACTAACCGTACTTCCCGAAATGCTTCAGTCGCCACTGAACTGCTCGATACTCAAGCGGGCACAGGACAAAGGACTGGCCGAAATAGTTGTGCACAATCTGCGCGACTACACCACCAACAAACATCGTAAAGTCGACGACTATCCGTTTGGCGGCGAAGCCGGAATGGTAATGCAGATAGAGCCGATTGACCGCGCCATATCATCATTGAAACAACAACGCCAATATGACGAAGTGATATACACCTCGCCCGATGGAGAAACGTTCAATCAACCCATGGCCAATGCATTATCGCTGCTCGACAACATAATAATACTTTGCGGCCACTATAAAGGCATCGACTACCGCATACGCGAACATCTGATAACCAAAGAAATTTCGGTGGGCGACTACGTGCTTACCGGCGGCGAGCTCCCCGCGCTTGCCATAACCGACGCTTTGGTGCGCCTGATTCCGGGTGTCATCGGCGACGAGCAGAGCGCGTTAAGCGACTCTTTTCAGGACAATCTACTCGCGCCGCCCGTCTACAGCCGTCCTGCCGTGTACAACGGATGGGAGGTGCCACCGATACTTCTGTCGGGCCATCAGGCCAAAATCGACGAATGGCGTTACGAACAAGCCGTTGAGCGCACGCGCCGTCTTCGCCCCGACCTCTTGGAATAAGCACAAAAAATAAGCGAACAGACATCAATCTGTTCGCTTACTTTTTGTTGGTCGGGGTGACTAGACTCGAACTAGCGACCTCACGCCCCCCAGACGCGTACTCTAACCAACTGAGCTACACCCCGAAAAAAAATTGCTTTGGAAATAACTAAGGGGAAATACTTCCCAAAAGCGCTGCAAAGGTAAATGTATTTTATGAACCATGCAACAATGAATCCAAGTTTTTTACATTTTTTCACATAAAAACCGACTTTATCAATACGGAGCCGCCCGTTACCGACGTTTTTCCGGCCCTCCCCGCAATTCTCGTTTTCAAAGAAATATTCCATATCGGAATGGGCATTTATGATGCATTTCATAATGATTCATTGCAAAAACGTTCGGCAAATTCAAATAAATGCCGCAACTTTATGCTATGAAGAAAGAGGATACTCATAAGAAAGGATTCATCATTCCTGTGAAAGGAAGCCACTCTTACAGGAGAATACTCCGGAAAGCAAAAGAGGGTGAGATTATCAAGGTGCGTAATGGCGTTTACGCCACACTTGATACTCTTGCCGGTGGTATGATTGAAATAGATACAATCGTGCCGGGAGGTATTCTCTGTTTGTATTCGGCATGGCATCATTACGGTATGACCACGCAAATCCCGGACTCATACTATGTTGCCATCGGCAGGAAGCGTAGAGTAAGGTTGCCTGAGGCAATAGACATTACACTCATTTATCAGAAAGACGAACTGTTGGAGATAGGAAGGTCTAAGACGAATATCGAAGGCTTTGAACTCTCCATATATGATCGAGAGCGGTGTCTTTGTGATGCCATCAAATATCGTAATAAAATCGGAATTGACGTAATGGCAGAGATACTCAACTCTTATTTGAGTTATCCGAAAAAGAATCTTAGCCTACTGCTACAATACGCCAAGCAACTCCGGGTCTATAATCTGTTATCGACCTATCTATATGTAAAAATATAATGGCAACGAATATCGCACATTCCCTGAAAGTCAGGCTTCTCAATCTGAGTGATCATGACAACCGCCGTTATCAGCAATTGCTTGTGAGGTATATGCAGGAGCGTTTCCTTTACAGACTGTCTGAAAGCAAATATTGTAATAATTTCATTCTGAAAGGTGGAGCGCTACTCTATGCTTATGATGAATTTTTACCGAGACCGACTTTGGATGTCGACTTTATGGGTAATCATATCAGCAATGACAAAGATGCCATAGTAGCGGCATTTAAGGAAATACAGATTTCTCCGATTGTGAAATAGTATTCTCTCCCGATTTTAAGAATGATGCGACACTTGAAAAGAGATGGAATGCCTATTCCAATAAGGCTCCAATAAAAAATGCCATATCTTTTCGGAGATAATGGAAGTAATAGTCAACTTCGTAAAACCACATTGCAATAAACGCAGGCTATGAAAAAAAAATGGCACGTTAAGCCAACCTGATTACCGGAGTCCCATGTTCATATCGAACATCCTCGCGGACAATAACGGGCTCTCACAAGCACGGACATTGCACAGACATTGCAATTCTCATGGCCACAAAAATTTTGACAAGTTCGAATTTATTCGTATCTTTGTTTGCTCAATGGAGTTATGGCCGCAACCGTATGCAGGAAAGCGGCAATAAACTACAATGCAGGTAAATAGCAATATAAATATATGGCAGAAATAGAAGAAGAGTATAGCGCGAGTAACATACAAGTGCTTGAAGGGTTGGAAGCCGTTCGCAAGCGTCCGGCAATGTACATCGGCGACATAAGTTCAAAAGGTTTGCACCACCTCGTATACGAAGTAGTCGACAACTCAATCGATGAAGCCCTCGCAGGATATGCCGACCATATTGACGTAACCATCAATGAAGACAATTCAATAACAGTAATCGACAACGGTCGAGGCATACCCGTCGACATGCACGAAAAAGAGCACAAAAGCGCGCTCGAAGTAGTGTTGACGGTGCTGCATGCCGGCGGCAAGTTCGACAAAGGATCATACAAAGTATCAGGCGGCCTGCACGGCGTAGGCGTGTCATGCGTAAACGCGCTCTCCACCTATCTGCGCGCCGAGATACACCGCGACGGCAAAGCCTATATGCAGGAATATTCTTGTGGCAAACCGACTACGGAGCTTACCGTGATAGGCGAAAGCTCGCACACCGGCACGAGCATAACGTTCAAGCCCGACGATTCGATTTTCACCGTTACCGTTTACGATTACAACATCCTTGCCAATCGTCTGCGCGATCTGGCCTACCTCAACGCCGGCATAACGTTGACGCTCACCGACCTCCGCGAGGTTGACAACGAAGGCAACGCGCGATCGGAAGTGTTCTACTCCAAAGAAGGCCTCAAGGAATTCGTGGAATACATCGACTCAAACAAAGAGTCGCTGATCAACGACGTGATACACCTTAACACCGAACGCCAGGGCATTCCGGTGGAAGTGGCAATGACCTACAACAACACTTACAACGAGAACGTATATTCGTTCGTCAACAACATCAACACCATCGAAGGCGGCACGCACCTCACCGGATTCCGCAGAGGCCTCACCTCAACGCTCAAAAAATATGCCGAGGAGGAGAAGATGCTCGAAAAGGCAAAAATCGACGTGGCCAGCGACGACTTCCGCGAAGGCTTGACGGCCGTAGTGTCGGTGAAGATAATGGAGCCCCAGTTCGAAGGCCAGACCAAGACCAAACTCGGCAACAACGAAGCCATCGGCGCCGTACAGACCGCCGTAAGCGACGCTCTGAAAAATTATCTCGAAGAAAATCCTCGTCAGGCACGAACGATAGTCGAAAAAGTAATCCTCGCAGCACGAGCACGAAAGGCAGCCTACAAGGCACGCACCGAAATACAGCGCAAAACGCCGCTGAGCGGTGGCGGACTCCCCGGCAAACTCGCCGACTGCTCGTCGAGAACGGCCGAAGATTGCGAATTGTTCCTCGTCGAAGGTGACTCGGCAGGCGGAACGGCCAAGCAGGGTCGCGATCGTACGTTCCAGGCCATCTTGCCGTTGCGAGGAAAGATACTGAACGTCGAAAAAGCAATGGATCACAAGATTTTCGACAACCAGGAAATAACGAGCCTGTTCAGAGCCATGCGCGTAACCATAGGCACCGAAGAAGACCCGAAAGAGGTCAACATAAGCCGACTCGCTTATCACAAAATCATAATCATGACCGATGCCGACGTCGACGGCAGCCACATTGCCACGCTGCTCATGACATTCTTCTTCCGCCGCATGCGCCCCATCATCGAAAACGGCTATCTGTACCTCGCCACCCCGCCGCTCTACAAATGTACGCGCGGCAAAATAGAGGAATATTGCTGGACCGATCAGCAAGTGCAGCAGTTCATACTCAAGCATGGCGAGCAGACGAAAGTGCAGCGCTACAAAGGTCTTGGCGAGATGAGCGCCGAGGAGCTTCGCGACACGACGATGTCGCCCGAGCACCGCATGCTCAAACAGGTGCACATAAGCGATGCCGCCGAAGCCGACCGCATCTTCTCCATGCTCATGGGCGAAGATGTAGCTCCGCGCCGCGACTTCATAGAGTCGAATGCCAACTACGCGAACATCGACGCATAACGAACTTGACACAAACGAAAAAGAGGCGCGGCGCAGGTCGGCATCAAGCCGACAAGCATCGCGCCTCATAACTTTTCCGGCCACCGACGCGTTTTTATATCATAACAAGGCAAACCGCCACCAACCACAGCATCATCTATATCAAAATATGGCACGTTCAACATCTAAATCCGCCCGTAAAATTTCGGCTAAGGAACTACGTTCGATGGTAGACAAATATCTGCTTCAACAAAAGTCAAACACGTTCAACTACAAGCAGGTGGCATATGCCATAAACGTCGACACCCCAACGGCGTTAAGGTCGATAGCGCTCTATCTGGCCGAACTTGCATTTGACGGCAATCTGATAGAAGTGTCGCCGGGAAAATACAAAACGCCGCAGCGCAGCAACATCACCACCGGAGTGTTCGTGCGCCGCAGCAACGGAAAAAACAGCGTGACTACCGACGAGGACGGCGAAACGATTTTCGTGGCCGAACGCAACTCGATGCATGCCCTGAACGGCGACAAAGTGAAGGTGATCGTTGCCGCGCGTCGCCGAGGCATGGAGCCCGAAGCCGAAGTGGTGGAAATAATAGAGAAAAACGAGCAAGACTTCATCGGCACGCTGCAAGTGGACAAGCAATACGGCTATCTGCAAACCGACTCGAAGTTTCTTGCCACCGACATATTCATACCCAAAGCCAAGCTGAAAGGGGGTAAGACCGGCGACAAGGCCGTAGTGCGCATCACCTCCTGGCCCGAAGATGCAAAAAATCCCAAAGGCGAAGTGATCGACATCCTCGGAAAAACCGGCGAAAACACGGCCGAAATGCATGCCATACTTGCCGAATTCGGACTGCCATACCGCTATCCGGAAAGCGTAGAGGCCGCCGCCGCAAAAATAGGCCCCGGAATCACGCCCGAAGAAATATCGCAGCGCGAGGACATGCGCGACGTAACCACCTTTACCATTGACCCTAAAGATGCAAAGGACTTCGACGACGCACTATCGATACGCCGCCTGCCAAACGGCAACTACGAGATAGGCGTACACATTGCAGACGTGACCCATTACGTGAAGCCCGACAGCACCATAGAGCGCGAGGCGCAGAAACGCGCAACGTCGGTTTACCTCGTTGACCGCGTGGTGCCGATGCTCCCCGAGCATCTGAGCAACGGCATATGCTCCCTGCGCCCCGACGAAGAAAAGCTTACGTTCTCAACCATATTCGAGATGGACGACAATGCCAACGTAATAAAATCGCGCATCGCACGCACCGTCACGAAAAGCAACCGCCGATTCACCTACGAAGAAGCCCAATCGGTAATCGAAACCGGGCAAGGCGATATGAAGGATGAGATACTGACCCTCGACAGGCTTGCAAAGATATTGCGCAAATCGCGCTATGAGGACGGCTCGGTCGAATTCGACCGCTGCGAAGTGCGCTTCGACATCGACGAAAAAGGGCATCCGATAAGCGTGTTCTTCAAAGAGTCGAAAGATGCCAACAAGCTGATCGAAGAATTCATGCTGCTGGCCAACAAAACCGTGGCAATGGCCATAGGCCGACCGGCCGACAAGAAAAAGAAGCCGAAGGCATTCGTATATCGAGTACACGATATGCCCGACCCCGGCAAGCTGATGGAACTGAGCCGCATAGCCCACACGTTCGGATACAGGGTGAAGGAGAGCGGATCGTCACGCGACGTCAACAAATCGATCAACAAGATGTTGGCCGACATAAAAGGCAAAGGCGAAGAAAACTTCCTGGCCACATTGGCCATACGCTCCATGGCGAAAGCCGTGTACACCACGCAAAACATAGGCCACTACGGACTGGCATTCGACTTCTACACCCACTTCACGTCGCCCATACGCCGATATCCCGACATGATGGTGCATCGACTTCTCGACCGCTATCTGAAAGGCGGACGAAGCGTAAACGTGCAGAAACTCGAAGATGAGTGCAAGCATTCGAGCGAAATGGAGCAATTGGCTTCGAACGCCGAACGAGCCTCGATAAAATACAAGCAGGTGGAATACATGGCCGACCATCTCGGCGAAGTGTACACCGGCGTGATATCGGGCGTAACCGAATGGGGGCTTTACGTGGAGCTCGACGAGAACAAATGCGAAGGCTTGGTGCCGGTGCGCGATCTCGCCGACGACTACTATGACTTCGACGAAAAGAACTACCGACTCATCGGACGGCGCAACAACATTAGCTACCGCCTGGGCGACGTGGTAAAAGTAAAGGTGGCGCGCACCAACCTCGACCGTAAGCAGCTCGACTTTGCGTTGATTGACGATCGCGCCACGCGCGAGGGCGAAGATTTGCTCGGACGCACCGGAAGTGCCGCCAAGCTGCTCAACGACAAAAAATCGTCGAAGAAAAACAAGAAGCAAAAGACACGCAGCCACAATTCGCGCCGCCGTCGATAAAGCAAATCGTAACGCCAATGCAAATAACCATCGACATAAACGGCCTGCGCCTGTATGGCCGACACGGCGTGTCGGATCAGGAACGTTCGGTAGGAAACATGTTTGAAGTAAATGCTTCATTGCTCTATCCGGCCGACGAGGCAGTGCTGACCGACCGTCTTGAATCTACGCTCAATTATGCCGAAGCCATCGAAACGATAAAGCATGAAATGGATGTGCCGTCACGGCTGCTCGAGCATGTGGCCGGACGCATACGCAAAGCTCTCATCGAGCGCTTTCCGTTGATTTCAGGCGGAATGATTCAGCTCAACAAACTCAACCCTCCTTGCGGAGTAGAGATCGGGAGCACAGGCGTAACAATAAAATGGTGAGGAAGCGCCGACGGACCATTCCGCGCGTCAACTGATGGTGCCCCAGGTAAAGTTGCGATACCGGCGACGGAATCCCTTGATGCGAAGCGCCAAATTGTATAACGGATGCAGCGACACGAACCATGGCACCGTAAGGAGCAACGGTCGCGAACGCAATGCGCGCGACGTCTTTCGCCACACTATCATAACGGGCAGGCACAATATGCATGCAAGGATGAATACGGCACCCGAAGCCACTACCGACGGCAGAGTGAGCAACACCGTGGCGACAGAAGCCACAATCCACAACCACCACGCCCATGAAAACGAGGCGAAAAGCCTGAAAGGAGCGCGAGGCAGATAGCCGGCGGTAAAGTCGCGCCGCATATGGTTTACGCCATGCACGTAAGCCGGAGCCTCGTCGAGAATGTCGACAATGGAGTCGGCCGACAATTCGGCCACGGCATTGTCGCGACGCGCCACTTCGTTTATAAATATGTCGTCATCGCCATAATTAAGATTGAGCGACCGCGAAAAGCCCTTGTTGTCGAAAAACACGTCGCGGCGGTAAGCGATGTTGCAGCCGTTTCCGCGAAACGTTTTTCGCGACAGCACCCTCGACAGATAACGCACGGCATCCCATACCGTATCGAATGCCCTGAACCGCTTGGAGCTATCGTTATCATTGCCGGAGCGCGCCGACGGAGCCGCATAGCCTATCACTATGTCGGTGCTTTCATCGTTAAAATGGCTCATCATATTGCGCAACCATTTGTCGGAGCGTATGGCACAGTTGCCGGCAGTGAGAACCACGACATCATTGCAGGCTGCCTTTATGCCGAGGGTTATCGAAAGCTTTTTGCGACTCAGGTTGCGCGAATCGCCCGGCACGAAAGTGGTGCGCAGACGCGGATACTTGGCCTGAAGCGTCGACAACACATCCTTTGTATCGTCGAACGAATTGTCGTCAACCACTATCACCTCTATTTCCGACGGATAGTCCTGACCATATATCTTATCCACCAAGTCAGGCAAATTCCAGGCCGATGAACTTGCAGTCACCACTACCGAAGCCGGCGGCAGCCACGAAGTGTCGTCAGACGATGCGTTGGCCGACGATGACGCGCGCAACACCTTGAGCAATTGCGGAAGCATGACGCACAGCAAATACAATGCGGCCACGAATGCCACGGAAAATGCAATCCACGCTACAAGCGGAAAATCGACAGACAAAAGTACAGGATCAATATTCATAGTACAAAGGTAGCAATCTCTCATATAATTATCCCCCTAAAATGTGCCAAATTTTCAAAAAAGGTGGTCGGCCGCGCGGCATGCGTCAAACGGCCATGCAAAAAAACAAAATAAGTGTATGTTTACCTTTGGCTTATGTTAAGATTTAGAGAGCATTTCAGATTATGTTTGGAGATTGAATGAGGAAGTTATGGGGTACCATAACGACTGAATGAAATCTACAAACAGAACTGAAAGGCCTCTAAAGTTTTCATAAAGTTGAAAGTAAACATACTCTAAGATTGCACATGCGAATATATTTTTCTATATTTGCCTTACCAATTAAAAAGCGCATTAAATATTATGCTAAAACCAAAATTAATATTGCTGACGTTAGTTGCCCTATTAACGACATCAATAGCAAGTTCCCAAGAAATCAATTCATTACACGACAGTTTAACCAACGAATTAGAGAAAGCCAAAATTCCGGAAGAACAAATAAAAATATTGTATGACCTGTTTGACATTTCGCTGAGTCGCGACGAAATGCAGAGCACCGGATTCAAAATATACGACATAGCCCACAAGACCAACAACGTTCCTGTACAGATCGACATATTGAAACAATTGGCCAATCTGTATCTGCGCAACGATTCGATATTGGTGGAAATACGGTCGCACATAATGGCCCTGCCCGAATCGGACGACCAGAAAGAAGCACTCGCCTTCGTCAATATCCGAATGGTATTATCGCAATTGTGGTATGCCGACGAGTACACCCGACAGATGCGCCTGTCAAAAATAATCAAGAACTACTCTGACAACAAGCCCACCGACATCTACGAGCAGATAGAACGCGTATTCTCAATGCTCATATTTCTCGGCTTTGACACCAACAACGAGCTTACTTCACAAAACATAGTCAAGTTAAAGATTTTGATCGACAAGTTGCCCGAAAGGCACTATGCATTGCGCAATATGCTGTATACCATGGCGGCGATAATGTACACTCAAAACGAAAATCCCGAAAAAGCCGTCGAAGTGGAGCGAAAGCTGCTCAACATTATGTCGTCATTGTCAAAAAAATATAAGCAAGAAGGCCGAAAATACCGTAATTTCGCCGACTCTTATTACAACTCATATCGCCGCTTGCTAAGCAACTATCCGGCACTGACATTGGATGAAGTAAACCACTATTACGCTCAGATACTTCGCATGGCAGAAGAATCGCCCCGAATAAAGCTCAACCTGGAGATAGATCCGCGCCCCAAAGCATATTATCTGCTGGCCCACGAACGATATGACGAAGCCATACCCATGCTCAAAAAAATCAAAGAAGATCCTCGAAACAGTACGCTCAGACTGCCTTTGCTGAAAGCCATACGGCATGCGGCCGCCCAAATAGGCGACAGCGCCACCATACGCAACTCGGCGATGGAATACTGCGATCTTCTCGAAAACTACATTAAATTAAACGCGGCCGACCATTACAAGGAGCTGCAAATACTATACGACCTCGAAAATCTGCGGAGCAAAAACAACAATCTGGAAATTGAGAAGCGCGAAACGGAAATAGAATTTCACCGAAACTGGATAATAACCGGCATTGGCGCCATAATATTGCTTTTGGCGATACTGTTGATTGTGTACAAATCGTACGTCAAGACAAAATCGCTGACCCTCAAACTCGAGAGCTCGAACGAGATGCTACGAAAAGAGCGCGACAACCTGGAAAAGGCCAAAAAGGAGCTCGTAAAATCTGCCGACCTCGCAATAAACGCCGAGCAACAAAAAAACGATTTCATCAACAACATAAGCCACGAAATAAAGCAACCACTCGATGCCATAGTGGAATACTCGCAATTGATAGTCGACAACACCCGCAATGGCAACAAGCATCTCGACAACTTCGCTTCGATGGTGTCGCTGAATTCCGATCTGCTTATGACGCTCGTAAACGACATTCTCGACACGTCGATGCTCGAAAACGGAAAAATGACCATAAACGTGCGTCCCGCTTCGGTAAACCAAATATGCACCATGGCCATCAACTCTACCGCAAAATTGGTAAACAAGAACGTGACGTTGAAATACCTGAACGAGAACGACCCCGACAGGCCGATATTCACCGACCAGCAACGTGTGGAGCAAGTGTTGCTCAACCTCATAAGCAATGCGGCAAAATTCACGTCAGAAGGAAGCATAACGCTCGAATACGACATTAATACGCTCAAGCATGAATTGCGATTCATAGTCACCGACACCGGCATCGGAATACCCAAAGGCAAGGAAGAAACCATATTCAAACGCTTTGAAAAGCTCGACCCGTATGCACAGGGCACCGGACTTGGCCTGCACATAAGCCGCCTCATAGCGCAGCTACTCGGCGGAAGCATCAGGCTCGACACCACCTATCACTCGGGAGCGCGTTTCATATTCACGATTCCTACCGACCGACGCAATTCGAGCCTTTAAGCACAATAAATTCGGCTTAACGGCGTTTACATAATTAAGTCATCATTTAGCCTGAATTACGCCATGCGAAATATCACAATACATACACTAACCGCAGTAATAGCCATATTACTGCTATCGAGCTGTAAGTCAAAACAAAACATAGCGTATTTCAGCAATCTGCCCGAAGCCGAATCGGGCGTCATCGGCACATCGGAATACGGACTGCGCATCGAGCCTGCCGACGAATTGGTGATTACCGTCAATTCGCTCGAACCCAAAGCGTCGGCCGACTATAATCTGCCGCTTACAAACCCCGCCACGGCATCCGACATCAAAGAGACCACGACGCCACGGCAGCAATCGTACGTAGTGAACCACGACGGCAACATAACCCTGCCGGTAATTGGTCAAATGCACGTTTCGGGCATGACCATCGACCAGCTCACAGACTCCATAACGCATATGGTAGGCAAATATGTAGCCGACCCGATAGTGCGCGTCGCGCTTACCAACTTCAAAGTATCGGTGGTAGGCGAAGTGGCAAATCCACGAACCATCACCTCGTCGTCGGAGCGCCTGTCGATATTCGACGCATTGGCACAAGCAGGCGACATAACGGAATATGGCGTAAAGGAATCAGTCATAGTAATGCGCGAACAGAATGGCGAAAAAACATATCAGCGGCTCAATCTGTACGATGCATCGATAGTGAACTCTCCGTTCTATTATCTGAAACAGAACGACGTGATAATAGTGGCACCCAACGACATAAAGCAGGCAAACTCAAAATACAATCAGCATAACGCCTACAAGCTGTCAGTAACGTCGACCATTGTCAGCGCATTGTCGGTAGTGGCCACGCTGATAATAGCCCTTACAGTGAAGTGATATAACATAAACGACTTCAATACCGTGATCCGAACCGACAGGATATGCATAATGATATTTCTCGGGAGCTTCATTCTGATGCTTCCGAGCTTCGCATTTCTGAAATTTGCCGACGAGTTGTGCGCATATGGATTGCTGGCATTGGCATTGGCCGATTGTTTTGCCAACGGAAATTGGGACCGATATTCGCTGCTCTGGGCCATTATGGCCGTAATGGCATTCTATGCATTCTACTCGCTGACGCTCCCCTACAACACGCCTGCGGCCATCGCCAAGGACTGGCTGATACAGCTTAAACCGTTCATACCGTTTGCGGTCATTCTAACGATAAGGCCGTCGATGACCGAAACCGACAAACGCATAGCCCGCATCACCGCCATAGTTACGGTAGCCGTGACCGCGATATTGATGATAGCCGGAAACCACGTGGTGCGCAAACTGATAGTGCACATCACATATTGCGGCATAAGCTGCTTTGTAAGTGCAATGATCTATCTGTTTTGCAGCATCGACCGAAAAGGAGAGATAACCCGAACCGACATGTTTACGGCCATCGCCATGCTCACCATAGGGCTTGGATGCACGCGCGCGAAATATTACGGCATATTCGTACTGGCATTGTACTTCCTGCTTTTTTACAAACCGGGCATATTCACGCGCCGCTCCACAATGAGCATGCTTACCGTTGCGGCGGTAGGCGCGCTCGTAATGGCCGTAAGCTGGCACAAAATACAATATTACTTTCTATCGGGCGAAGGCACCGATTTCGACATCTCAGTAATCGAATCGTACGCGCGCCCGGTAATGTACGCCACCGGGGTGCTCGTCATAGCCGACCGTCTGCTGCTCGGCAGCGGACTCGCATCGTTCGGGTCGTACGTTTCGGGCGAGAGCTATTCGGCCCTTTACCATGAATATGGCATCGACAAAGTGTATGGTCTGAGCGAATCGATGCATGAATTCATATGCGACGCCTTCTATCCCTCGCTGGCCCAGTTCGGCCTGATAGGCATAATGCTGTTCGCGGCATTCTGGATCTACATATACCGCCTGCTGCTACACATGCTACGCTCCGACCCTCAGTTAGGCCGGTATTACTACATAATCGGCGTCATCACCATATGCTTCATAGGCATAGAAAGCATAGCGTCGACCACATTGGTTCAAAGCCCCGGCATGGTGCTGATGATGCTTTTAGCCTTCATATGCGCCAAATCGGCATGCTTGTTCGGCGTGCCCTCGCTCCCGAAACCCATAGACAAAATCAGAAAACTTAAAATCATCACATAATGGCAGAAAATCACGAAATAGACCTGCGACGTTTTTTCCGCTCGGCCCGAAAATTGAGATGGCTATATCTGGCATCGCTACTCGTATTTCTCGGCCTGGCCATATCGTATGCCCTGATTTCGCAACCGAAATATACCATAAGGTCGACGATGCTCATCGAAGACCAAGAAGGCGAAACGCCTCAGATAGGAGGCAATCTGAACTCAATGATGCGCATGTTTTCGATAGGTGGATTCGGCGCGTCGTCGGTCGACAACGAATTGCTGCTCGTAAACTCCTACGACCTCATGCTGCGCACCGTGAAGCGCCTCGGCCTCAACATCACATACACGCAAACCGACGGCTTGAAAAAGAAAACGCTGTTCAACGACAGCCCGGTGACGGCGATGGCCCCATACGAAATGCTCGACACGCTCTCCAACGGATTTAACATAAAGGTAAAACTACACGACGGCAAAGCCGACATCGAAGCTTACCAAGGCCGGTTTCTGAAGCATACGCTTGCCGAAGCCGAAAACGCATCGCTGCCATGCACCGTAAACACACCTTACGGCGACATCAAGCTGGCCGCGACCGAGCATTACAGCCCCGACGCCGACGAAACCATTACCATAGGCATAGTGGGATACGGAAGCATGGCACACATACTTTACGACGAAGTACGCACCGACGTTTCGAGCAAAACGGCCGACGGAATCGACTTCGAAGTCAAAGATGCCAATACAGCGCGCGGAAAAGCATTCCTAAACGCATTGATGGACGAATATAACAACAAGCGCATCGACCGCAAACACACCACGGCACATCAGGAGCTCGATTTTCTCGACGAGCGCATAGCGCTCCTGGCCAACGACCTGGCCGACTCGGAAAAGAAAGTGGAAAGCTACAAATCCGACAACAAAACCGTCGACTTAGGCTCCGAGGCTCCGCTAATATTCGAAAACGCCCTCGATGCAAAAAATGAATTGCTAAAACTCCAGTCCGACATACTTTATTACGAGCAAGTGACGCAATCGCTCGACGATCCCGACCACGAGCGACTGCTGCCGATGGCCTCAATGATCACCACCGGAAACAAAAGCGTAATCCCCTTAGTGGAACAATACAATGCCGAAGTAATCAACCGGCAGAATCTGCGCCGTTCCGCAAAGCCCGGAAACCACGCGCTCGAATCGTCGACCGAGCGAATCGACCATATCCATTCGGCCATTTCGAAAGATGTAAGCCAACTGCTTTTGTCGGCGCGCGCAAATTATAAAGGCATACTCGGATCGATTGGCGAATCGACATCGCGACTCAACAATATGCCTCGCATCGAGCGCGAACTCACCGACCTGATACGCGACAAGCAAATCAAAAACGAGCTGTACCTGTATCTGTTGCAGAAGCGTGAAAGCGCATTGCTGCAACTGAGCGCCACCGGATCGCCCGGATTCATCATCGACAGTGCCTATGCAAGCATGAAGCCGAGCCGCTCGAAAGTCATAGCTATATTCAGCATTGCCATCTTACTGGCACTGGCAATTCCATCGGCGCTCGCGCTCATACACATGCGTCGAAACGACAAAGTTACCGACCAAACCGATCTGCACGCCGCAGGGCTCGAAAATCGGTGCATAGTATACGATGGAGAGCAATCCTCCATCAATCGCTTGCGAATGTCGATAATGAGCCACTCCGTGCCCGAGGCCATATACGTTGCCGACTTTTGCAATTCGGCAATCGTCGATAAACTAACGTCGGCCTTCGAAGCGATAGGGATAAACGTCGTCGCGCCGCAGCCCACCCCCACCGACAATGACTTGGTGCAGACGCCGAAATTCAGAAACGAAATAGCCTCAATGGCCTCAACCGACGGCGACACTTGCGTAATGGTGCGTCTTGCCTCTCCCGAAAGAGTGGCCGAAATATCGCGCCTTATCAGCGCTACGTCGCCATTGCTCATCATAATAGCGCCCGGAGTCATGCCGCGCCAAGACATAAAACTAATGTGCAGCGGCATCGATGGCAATTGCCTGACGATAGCCATCGACAAATCAAGCGCCATTTAAGCATCAGGATATGCCGACTGCGCGTCACGACAACACATCAAGAATAGTATCAAACTCCATTCTGCTCAATGCACGGATGGTGGTGGTGCTCGGCATAAACCTTTACACGTCGCGCGTAATCTTCGAAATTCTCGGATTCACCGATTTCGGCATATACAATGCCGTGGCCGGGGTGGTCGGCATACTCGGATTTTTCACTTCGAGCCTTTCAAACGCCGTGCAGCGCTATCTCGGCATCGGCCTCGGCAAAAACGACTCGAACATACTGCGAACATACTTTTCGCACAGCCTCGAATTGCTCTGCATCACGGCCATTTTGCTTCTGATAATAGGCGAAACGGCAGGCTTATGGTTTACCCGGACCCGGCTCGTATTTCCACCCGAAAGTCTGACGGCCGTAACGTGGACTTATCGGTTCGCGCTTCTGTCGTGCATAGCGTCGATAGTGCAGGTGCCCTACATGGCGGCTATGATTACGCGCGAAAAGATGAACGTGTATGCCTATGCAAGCATTTTTGAAGTGACAGTAAAGCTGGCAAGCGTGTTTGCACTCAAGCTCATCGACAAATCCGATCAGCTCATAGCCTACTCCGCAGCGCTGTGCGTGATACAGATAATCATAACGGCCATATACGCCTGTTACTGCATGCGCTTCCCCGAATGCCGATTCAAAAAGTGCTGGGATAAGAAACTGATAGCCGAAATGACGCGCTTCGTAGGCTACAATCTGTTCGGATGCTTCTCGTATGCCGCCGGATATCAGGGGAGCAACATATTGCTCAACATCTTCTTCGGCCCCGTCATGAACGCGGCGCGCGCCATATCATTTCAGGTTAGCTCCGCCGTCAACCGATTCTCTGAAAGCATCTTTACGGCCGTAAAGCCTCAGATCATAAAGTCGTATGCCGCCACCGACAATGGGTATCTGTCAAACCTCATTTTCAGCTCCTCGACACTCGGCTTTTTATTCATGCTGACGCTTGTTAATCCCATCCTATTCAACACGTCAACCATACTCGACATATGGCTTAAGGATGTGCCTGAACACGCCGCCACGTTCACGCAGCTTGCCATAATCGACTGCCTCATCGGCGCTCTCGCAACCCCATTGTGGCTCGCCCTGAACGCCACGGGAAACATACGCCGCAATCAGACTTACGGACGCGCGTTCATCCTCGCATCGCTGCCGTTGTCGTATGTGTGCCTGCTCGCGGTTCCCAACCCCGACATACCGATGTGGGGGCTGATAATGGCACAGGCATGTTATCTGATCCACTCTCTGCACGATGTGTGTTCGCAGCTCGACATAAAAGCGGCCGATTACGCCAAACGGGTATTGATGCCAATATGCATGGCTTCGTTGCCGGCGCTGGCCCTGTGCGCCATGGAGAGCCGACTCGTAGAGGGCGACATGCTCCGTCTGTTAATCACGTCGGCCACGAGCACCATAATCATCACGGCCATAACCTACCGATGCATTCTCTCCTCAGGCATGCGAGTGCTGCTAACGCAATGTTTCACCAAACAAAAAGTCGATCGGCATGATTCCTAAAATAATCCATTATTGTTGGTTCGGCAACAATGCGCTCCCCGTACAAGCCGAAAAGTGCATCGCATCGTGGCGTCGTTTTTTTCCAGACTACGAGATACGCCGTTGCGACGAATCAAACTTCGACATCAATGCCGTTCCATACGTCCGTCAGGCATACGAGGCGGGAAAATACGCATTCGTGAGCGACTATGCCCGTTTTAAGCTGTTGTACGATGAAGGAGGTATGTATTTCGACACCGACGTAGAAGTGATACGCTCTTTCGACGACATAATAAACGCGGGGGCGTTCATGGGATGCGAACGCACGTTTTATTCCCGGCGCGCGGACCCGATCATATCGATAGCTCCGGGATTGTGCATCGGCGCGCCAAAGCGGATGCCGCTGCTTGCCGAGATTCTGAACATATACGATCACATGACATTCGTCGACGGCGAAAACGTGAAAACCGTAGTCGACATAACGACCGGGCTGATGCGCGCGAAGGGATGGAAACCAAGCGACGGCGTGACACGCATAGACGGCATGAACATATATCCCCCCTGCTATTTCAGTCCGAAGGATACCCATACGGGCAACATCAACATCAGGCCCGAAACCCGAAGCATACATCACTTTGCCGGAAGCTGGCTACCCGAAACCGACAGGCGCATACTCGCCCTGACATCGCGACTCGGCTGGCTGCCCGGATCGGTCCGACGGCCCGTGGCAAAAATCATAGTGCTGTGCCGATGCAAGGGCGTGACGGCAATGTTTCGCGAATGCATGGCAATCGTAAGGCAGACGCACAATAAGTCAACAAAATAATCGTTTCATCAATAAAAACACCATTCATCAACATATAAGCATGCAAGGCAGTTTAATAACGACATATCGATGCAACGCACATTGCAACATGTGCAACATATGGCAACATCCCACATCGCCGGTCGACGAAATTGATCCGGCCTATTATGCGAAGCTCCCTGCCGGACTCAGGATAAACATTACCGGCGGAGAAGCCACCTTGCGGCGCGACATTGACAAGATATTCGAAATACTGTATCCGAAAGCTTCGCTCCTGGAACTAAGCACAAATGGCTACAACACCGACGCCATAGTGGCATTAGCCCGAAAATACCCGAACATATTAATACGTGTAAGCGTGGAGGGGCTTCCGAAAATAAACGATTCGAAGCGAGGGCTCGTCAACGGATTCGACCACGCACTGCGCACCATACTCGAACTGAAGAAAACGAAATGCAAGAACATAGGATTTTCAGTCGTGATATCGCCCGACAATTACAGCGACCTCGTTTCGCTATACGAGCTGTGCGTAGCGCTCGAAGTGGAACTCGGCAACTCCACCGTGCATAACTCCTGGTATTTTCATAAACACGACAACGTGGTGGAAAGCGCCGACGCATTGCGCGAACACGAACGCTTCGTAAAAGCCCTTCTCACGTCGAAACGCCGGGGCATCAAGGCCAAGCTCAAAGATTACGGCCGAGCCTATTTCAACCGTTCGATACACCGCAGACTGCGTGGCGACGAGCCGGGCTACCGACCGCCGTGCGGAGCGCTCTCCGACTTCTTTTTCATCGATCCGGCAGGCAACGTATCGCCCTGCAACGGGTCGGCCGACGAATGGATAATAGGAAACATCAAGGAATGCGACCTTGAGCAGATACTCAAGTCGCCCAAAGCCCGTGAAGTGGCGGAAAAAGTGAAAGCCTGCAAGCGCAACTGCGCATTCATAGTAACCGAACGCCACGACATGGTTCGCCGGCCATGGATTCCCATTGCATGGATTCTAAAAAACAAATGGCACATTTTTCGCGGCAAAGATATATGCTGGGAATGAAGGAGACTCTTGCGGTAATAGGCATTCGGGGGTTCCCCGAAATTCAGGGTGGCGTAGAGAGCCACTGCATGCGGCTCATTCCGAAGCTCGGAATCAAGTGCCGCGTGTATCGCCGAAAACCGTACGTAGCCCAACCGGAGGCCCGAAAGCCGCATGACTTCTCCGACATAACATTCGTCGATCTCCCCTCCACCAAAATAAAAGGAGTGGAAGCGCTGCTCCACACGCTGCTGTGCGCCCTGCACCTGATGTTTCATCCGGTTCGCACCGTCAACGTTCACAACATAGGCCCCGGACTTTTCGCTCCGCTTCTGCGACTCGCCGGCATGAACGTGGTGCTCACGTATCACAGCGCCAACTATCTGCAAAAAAGCAAATGGGGGCCGATGTCGCGCGCGCTGCTCCGCATCTGCGAACGGGTGGCTTTGAAATTTGCCAACCGCGTGATTTTCGTAAATCCGGCCATGATGAATGCATTCGGGCAACGCATACGGCAAAAATCCGTTGCCATACCAAATGCAATAGACATGATGCGGCCCACCGACGCCACCGACGAGATAACGCGATGGGGCCTCGTCGGGAAAAAATACATACTCGGCGTGGGACGCATTTCGCCCGAAAAGGGCTTCGACTTGCTGATCGAGGCTTCCGAACTGATTCCCGAAGAATACACAATAGTAATAGCCGGAGGATGCGACAACGGCAACGATTACGCCAACCGCCTGAAGTCGATGGCATCAGGCCGACGCATCATATTCACGGGATATGCCACCGGCGAGACGCTGCGGCAACTTTACAGCCACGCAAGCCTGTTTGCATTGCCCTCGCGCAACGAAGGGCTCTCGATAGCATTGCTCGAAGCAATGTCGTACGGACTCGACATAGTGGCCGGCGACATTCCGCAAAACCGGCTGCCCGAACTCTCCGACGACAACTTTTTCCGGTCGGGAAGCGCAAGCGACCTCGCGCGCAAAATCAACGAAAAGCTGTCATCCGGCATAAAACGCCGCGACTACGATCTTAGTGCCTACGATGCCGAACGCATGGTCGAGGCCACCAGACGTGTATATTCAAGCCTGCAATAACATTTGCTTTTGCCGCCAATATTCACTAATTTTGCAGCAAATAAATCACACCGAGTGCTTGCTACCTCGTAAAAAACAAGAAATATGTCGAAAACATCATTCTCATTTACATTTTTGCTGCTCACGCTTACGTTTTGCGTGTGCCTGATAGTGTCGAACCTCATGGAGATAAAGGTGGTCGACCTCGGGTTCCTGACCATCACCGCCGGAGTAATAACGTTTCCCATCTCATATATAATAAGCGACTGCATAGTCGAAATCTACGGATTCAGCAAGGCGCGCATGGTGATATGGCTCGGATTTGCGGCAAACCTTACGGTATCGCTGCTTCTGCAAATAGGCATCTGGCTTCCCGGCGCATCGAGTTGGGAAGGGCAAGAAGCGATGCAAATGATATTCGGAGCCGTTCCGCGCATATTCGCGGCAAGCTTCATAGCCTTTTTGTCGGGCTCGATGGTAAATGCCTACGTGATGGACAAGATGAAACGATCGGACGGCCGACAGCGGTTTTCGCTACGCGCCATAGTCTCCACGCTCTGGGGCGAAGGAGTCGACTCAATCGTATTTTTCCCGATAGCATTTGCGGGCACATTGCCGTGGAGCGAAATAGCCATGCTCATCATTACGCAGACGGTGCTCAAAACCTCATACGAGATACTGATTCTGCCCGTAACCATACAGGTGGTGAAAAGGCTTCGACGAATAGAATCGGCTTCGGCTGAAGCATAACATTTAAACCAACGACCGACATGACTTACGACGGATGCGACATAAAGTGGGCCTGGGTAGACCTCGACGACACCTTGATAGATTTCACGGTCAATGCCCGCCGCGCGCTCACCCGACTGTATCGTACCGAAAATCTCGACAGGCTGTTCGAATCGGCCGATGAATGGGCCGAGTGCTACGAGCGCCACAACAAGTCGCTGTGGAGCGAATACAACGTCGGAAAAATTTCGCGCGACTACTTAAGAATGGAGCGCTTCATGCGCCCGCTCGTCGAGGGAGGGCTGACAACCGACGAAGCCGAAAAGCTGTCATCGATATTCGACGTGACGTATCTCGACTTTCTTGCCGAGGAGAAGCAATTGGTGCCCGGCGCGCTCGACCTCCTGAACGCACTGCGCAATGCCGGATGCAAAATAGGCATACTCAGCAACGGCTTCAAGGAGGTGCAGCATCGAAAAATCGCTTCCGCCGGCCTCGACGGGCTCATCGACGTGACCATTCTCAGCGATGACATAAACGTAAACAAGCCCGACATACGGCTGTATGAGCACGCCATGACAACGGTAGCCGACACCGATGCGTCGCACCACCTCATGATAGGCGACAATCCGACCACCGACATAGCGGGAGCCATAAATGCCGGCTGGAAAGCCATATACTTCAACCGGTTTGACAACGAGGCTTGCTACCCGCACGTCAATTGCAAAAACGTCCACAACCTGTCAGACATATTGCCCATGTTGGGGCCGGCAACCACGCTTTCACAGCTAAAATAGTGCGTATTTGCGATTTATTGCCAAAAAAAAGACGTTAAATAGCGTCTAATTGAAAAAAAAGTACGATATTTGCACTTGCAAAATTCAAGCCGCTGCAAAAATCGGCTTAAATTATTGCTTAACAACGCATTTAATCAATTAATATAAAAAACAATACTAAAATGACTAAAGCCGACATCGTTAACGAAATCGCCAAGACTACAGGCATTGAAAAAGCCAACGTGCTTGACACAATCGAAAAATTCATGGAAGTAGTCAAGGATTCTTTGGCTCACGGAGAGAATGTTTATTTGCGTGGTTTTGGCAGTTTCATCGTTAAAACCCGCTCTGAAAAAACAGCCCGCAACATATCCAAGAACACGACCATCATAATTCCCGAACACAAAATTCCCGCTTTCAAGCCTGCAAAAGTGTTCATGGAAGACGTGAAGTAACGCACGCGGTTCTCTATTTTTTTGAATTATCCCCTATTTTATTAATCATATAATTTAGCGTAAAATGCCAAGCGGAAAGAAAAGAAAAGGCCATAAAATGGCAACTCACAAGCGCAAAAAACGTCTTAGAAAGAATCGTCACAAGAAGAAATAAAAAGTGATCCCTTTCTAAAATCACCAAACGCTATACGGAGAACAAACCTGATGCGGCATCAATGATTTGCCCCCCATTAGAGTTTGTTCTTTGTATATATGAAACTATCTAATAAATGCAAAGCGAACTAATTGTAGATGTCCAGAAAAACGAGGTGTCAATAGCCTTGCTTGAGGACTCGCGCCTCGTTTCACTCCAGAAAGAAGCGCGAAACATTGCCTATGCCGTAGGCGACATATATCTCGCTAAAGTCAAGAAGCTTATGCCGGGATTGAATGCCGCCTTTGTCAATGTGGGCTATGAAAAGGACGCTTTTCTCCATTATTTAGATCTTGGCTCCCAATTCTCAACCTTCTCAACTTTTATTAAAGACGCTTTAGCCGACAAGCGACACGCTCTCTCGATATCGAAATTAGACCTGAAGCCCGACATCGACAAACACGGAACGGTAACCGACGTGCTCACGCCGGGACAAGAGCTGATGGTACAGATAGTCAAAGAGCCCATATCGTCGAAAGGGCCTCGTTTGACCACCGAAATAACTTTGACCGGACGATACATGGTTTTGATTCCGTTTGGCGACAAAGTATCAATTTCGCAAAAGATAAAGACCACCGAAGAAAAAATGCGCCTCCGACAGCTCATCGAAAGCATAAGGCCCAAAAATTTCGGTGTGATAATTCGCACTTCAGCCGAAGGCAAGAGAGTGGCCGAACTGAATCACGAGCTAAAAACGCTCGTGGCTTGCTGGGAAGACACCGTAGCTAAAGCGCAGAAGGCCACAGCGCCCGCGCTCATCTTTGAAGAAGAAAGCCGCATCGTTGGAATGTTGCGCGACATTTTCAGCCCGACATTCGAATCAATTTACGTAAATGATGCCGACATATATGGTCAGATCAAGAAATACGTCAACCTGATTGCCCCCGAACGCGAGGACATCGTAAAGCTTTACGACAAGGAAGAACCGATCTTCGACCATTTCAACATAACGAAGCAAATCAAATCTTCGTTCGGAAAAACAGTTTCGTTCAAAAGCGGAGCTTACATCATAATCGAGCACACCGAAGCTCTACACGTAATAGACGTAAACAGCGGCAACCGCTCGAAAGCCGCTAACGATCAGGAAAGCAACGCGCTCGAAGTGAATCTGCGCGCCGCCGACGAGATAGCCCGACAGCTTCGTCTGCGCGACATGGGCGGCATCATAGTGATCGACTTCATCGACATGGCCAAAGCCGAACACCGACAAAAGCTGTTCGAGCACATGAAAGAGGTGATGGCAAACGATCGTGCACGTCACAACATATTGCCATTGAGCAAATTCGGCCTCATGCAAATAACCCGACAAAGGGTAAGGCCGGCGCTCGACATAGTGACAACCGAAGCTTGTCCGACTTGCTATGGCAAAGGCGTGGTTCAGCCATCGCTGCTGTTCACCGACACTCTGAGAGAAAAAATAGATTATCTGGTCAATAATCTAAACGTATCCAATTTCGTAATGTACGTACATCCATACGTCGATGCCTACCTGAAAAAAGGTCTGTTGTCGCAATATCGTCGTTGGAAAATGGACTTTGGATGCAAATTCCGAATACTTCCCGATCAATCACTCGCATACCTGCAATATAAGGTATTCGACAAACAAAAGAACGAAATTGACCTAAAGGAAGAAAAAGACATTGACTCGTCTGCAACAAAAAACAAAACAAAAGCCAAGAATCGCAATAAGGAGGAATGACATCCCCTAATAGCTTGATAAGAATGAAAGTCTCCCGCACCTACAACCGTACGTGCGGGAGATTTTTTGTTTCCGATAACGAATCCTACCATTTTACATTTTTAAACAATCAAACTCACACCGATACGATTTATTTATTTTATATTTGCAATAATATACACCTAATTAATATCTAAAAAATCCTTTGCAATGGGACATAATAACGAGAGTCGACGAAGCTTTTTGAAAAAAAGCATAATTGGTGCATCATTGGCCTTAGGAGCCGCCATAATGCCTAACGGCGTAATGGCCGCGCCGGCAAGCAAAAAGCACAAAAAGGCAAAGACGAAGCGAGTGCTGATGATAGCGCTCGACGGCATTTGCGTGGAAGGCTTTGAAAAAGCATCGACGCCAAACCTCGACGCACTTCTGTCCAAAGGAGCATTATCGAAAACCACTCGCGTGGTAATGCCGTCGGTTACACAGCCTAACTGGATGAGCCATCTTAGCGGAAGCGGACCCGAGCAACATGGTGTGGATGCGAACGGATGGACGCTGACCAACCACAAACTCGACCCCGTGGATGCCGACCCCGACGGATATTATCCTACCATATTCAAAGTCCTCAAGGATGGCGTACCAAATATGAAAACCGCCTTCTATTACAACTGGGGACCGCTGATCAATCCGTACAACCAACGATACATCGACGAAGTAAGCTTCGAGGACGATGACAAATATCTCGGCAACTATGCCAAAGCCATTGAATTCATGAAGCGAAACGTCAACGACCCCACGGCCATATTTCTGTACTCCGTGCACACCGACCACGCCGGGCACGAGCATGCGTGGATGTCGCCCGAATACATCGCATCGATCGAAGAAGCCGACAAAAACATAGGCGACCTGCTCGAAAAGATGGAATCGGAAGGCTTGACCGACGGCGCTCACATAATGTTCATATCCGACCACGGTGGCATAAATCACGGACATGGAGGCATGTCGCCGCAAGAAATGATAGTGCCTTGGGGCATAACGGGCCCCGGCATCAAAAAAGGATTCACCATCGAAGAACCCAACAACACCGTAAACACTGCCGCCGTCGTGGCCGCGCTTTTCGGAGTGGAAAAGCCCCTGTGCTGGACCGGCGAAATACCGGAATCGATATTCAAATAATGCATCATTACATTCATCAATAAACCAAAAGCATCATTCACATGAACATAAAAAGCATATTTTTAGTAGCATTATCGCTATGCACCACAACGCTCAACGCCCAACGCGTCGACCCCGACTCCATACCACCCGAACGATTGAGCTGCACAAGCATAATGGTGGGCAAAAAAGCATCGGCCGACGGTTCGGTAATGACGAGCCACACCTGCGACGGAAACTACCGCGCTTGGATGGACATAGTGCCCGGCACAAAATATGAGCGTGACACCACCGCAACGGTATACACCGGACGCATGCATACCGACCACTCAACCGGCGCGCGCGGCATGAAACAGGCCGGCATCGTACCCGTCAAAGGCACTACCTACAACTTCCTTAACACCGCATATCCCTGCCTTAACGAAAAGCAGCTTGGCATAGGCGAAACCACCATTGGCGGACGCAAGGAGCTTGAAAATCCCAAAGGCATGTTCATGATCGAGGAACTCGAAAGGCTTGCATTGCAGCAGTGCACCACGGCGCGCGAAGCCATCCGACTCATGGGCGACCTCGTAAAGGAATACGGCTACGGCGACAGCGGCGAATGCCTCACCATAGCCGACCCCGACGAAGTGTGGATGTTTGAGATATTCGGCGAAGGCCCCGACGCGATAGGCGGAGTATGGGCGGCTGTGCGCATCCCCGACGACCACGTGGGCATATCGGCCAACATATCGCGCATATCAAAAATCGACCTCAACGACCCCGACAATTACATGGCGTCCGACAACGTGACCGAAGTAGCCAAAAAGATGGGATTCTGGGATGGAAAAGAGCCGTTCCGATTCTGGAAAGCTTACTCCGGCACCAACTACTTCAACGAGCCGAAAAACTTCAGCATACGCGAATATTACCTTATGAAGAAGCTCAACTCGTCGTTAAAAGCCGATTTCGACGACGAAGAACTCCCCTTCAGCATTAAGCCCGACAACAAGCTTTCGGTAGCCGACGTAATGGAACTGCTCACCGAAACATACGAAGGCTCGGAGTACGATATGACGAAAAATCTGAAAGTGGCCCGCAGAAACAACGAAAAGGTCGATTCGGTGACAAGCCCCATGGCCAACCCTTGGATGACATCGGAAATGATGAAAATGCTTAACGGCATCAAGGAAGGCACGGTGAAAAACTGGCGCACCGTATCAGTGCCTCAATGCGCATACTCCACCGTGATACAGCTTCGCGACTGGCTCCCCGACGACGTGGGCGGTGTGGCCTGGGTGGCATTCGACAACCCCGGACAAAGCCCGAGAATACCGATATTTTCCGGCACACTCGACCTCCCCGACTGCTTCAAAGTCGACGGACAGCTTCGCCACGACGAAAACGCTGCCTTGTGGGCGTTCCGACGTGCCAACAAGCTCTCTACGCTGAAATGGGGCGTGACGCGCGACAAAATGACCAAAGCTCGCCGCCACTTCATCAAAAAGGGCGTCAGCGAGATGCCGTTCGTAGAATCGCAGTATGACGAAATAATGAAAAACGAAGGTAGCGATGCCGCTCGTGAATTCCTGACCGACTATACCGCCGACTTTGCCGGCGCCGCCATACTGAAATGGAACGAACTGGGCAAACAGTTCTGGAGCATGTTCGGACGCGCCTTCTGACACCGATCCCGACTCTAAGAAACTGTTTAAATTTATTTGTCGAAGGAATTGAGAGGATTTGTCAAGTAGATTTTTGATATTTATGAAGGAGCTATGGGGTGCCATAATGACTGAATAAATATCAACAAGATGCTGACAAAGACCTCAATGACAAGACAAAATAAATTTTTAAACAGTTTCTAACCGCCAATTAATAACTTAAATGCCTTAACATCAAATGAGACGTAAATCATTTCTGCTACCGCTTTTTTGTAGTGCCGCTGCCATAGCAACGGCCGTGACACCCGATTCAAACACCGTAAAGATACTCCCGGGCGACAGCGCCGACGACATAATAGTCAAGGCGGCAAACGTGCGCCCGTCGGCCAACCAGCTTGCCGCACTCGAAAACGAATTCATAGCGTTCATCCACTTCGGGCCAAACACCTTCACGCGCAAGGAATGGGGCAACGGCATGGAGGATCCTCGAATATTCGACCTGAAGACCCTCGACACCGACCAATGGTGCAAAGCAATGAAAGATGCCGGCATGACGATGGTGCTGTTCACCGCAAAGCATCATGACGGATTCGTGCTCTGGCAAAGCCGATACACCGATCACGGCATAATGTCGACCGGATTCCGCGACGGCAAGGGCGACATCCTCCGCGACCTGTCAGAGTCATGCAAAAAATACGGCCTGAAGCTCGGCATATACCTGTCGCCCGCCGACCTGTACCAGATTGAAAATCCCGCCGGACTTTACGGAAACCTGAGCAAAAAAACCAAGCGTACAATTCCGCGCGAAGTACCCGGACGGCCGTTTGCCAACGACACCAAATTCACGTTTGAAGTCGACGACTACAACGAATACTTCCTCAATCAGCTGTTTGAGCTGCTTACCGAATACGGCCCGATATACGAAGTGTGGTTCGACGGCGCACACCCCAAGCGCAAAGGTGGCCAGACATACAACTATGCCGCGTGGAAAGAGCTGATACACACTCTCGCTCCCAACGCCACGATATTCGGGCGCGAGGACATTCGCTGGTGCGGAAACGAAGCCGGCAACACGCGCGACACCGAGTGGAACGTAGTGACCTATGACGTCGACCCCGACACAGCATCGCAGTTCCACGACATGACCGACATTGACCTCGGCAGCCGCGACCGACTGCTAAAAGGCAAATACCTCCATTACCAACCGGCCGAAACCAACACGTCGATACGCGCCGGATGGTTTTACCGCGACGACGACACGCAGCAAGTGCGCAGCGCCGACGACGTGTTCGACATCTACGAGCGCTCCGTTGGCGGCAACTCCATATTCCTGCTCAACATACCGCCAAACCGCGAAGGACGCTTTTCGGCCACCGACGTCGACGTGTTGCGCGAAGTGGGGCAACGCATATCCGACACCTACGGCGCCGACCTGCTTGCCGACGCCAAGGCAGCTTCGCAGCTGCTCGACGACGACCTATCGACTTACGTCGACTACACCGAGCCGATTGAAATAAAGCTGCCGTCACCGAAATGCATGAACCGCATAGTGATACAGGAAGCCATAGGCAGCAAGGGCGAGCGCGTGGAGAGTCACTTCGTCGATGCATGGATCGACGGTCAGTGGCGCGAGATAGCCGGAGCCACAAACATCGGATACAAGCGCATACTCCGTTTCCCCGACGTAACCACCGACCGCATAAGGCTCCGCGTCGAAAAGTCGCGCCTCACACCAGCAATAGGCAAAATCTCGGCACACCACTACAAGTCGCGCCCGCCGCAGCTCGTAGCGTCGCGTTCGCTCGACGGCATGGTGACCATACAGCCCAAGCCGCAAGGATTCGGATGGAAAGATCACGGACAGGACATAACCGCCAATCTGAGCGCCGGATACCGCATACACTACACCACCGACGGCTCGGAGCCAACCGACAAGTCGCCCGTCTACACCACTCCGTTTGCCATGGGTGCCGGAACGCTCAAAGCCCTTTCGGTGCTGAACGGCAGCAACGGCCCCGTACTTAACGAGACGATGGGGTTGATAAAGGCCGATTGGAAGTCAGTCGACACCGATGGAGCCGACAAGCACTCCCCCGCCATGGCATTCGACGAAAATGCCGGCACCTATTGGCAGTCGGCCGGCGATAAGCCGACGTTTACCGTCGATCTCGGCAAAAAGAGCAGCATAAACGGCATGGCCTACACTCCCCCGACAAGCTCATCGGCAGGCGCAATGATGACCAAAGGCACACTGCTGGTAAGCAACGACGGCAAAAACTTCAAAAAGGCAGGCTCATTCGAATTCGGCAACATGGTCAACGACCCGTCAAAAAGGCATTTTTACCTTAAGAAGCCCGTATCGGCACGATTCGTACGCATCGAAATAGCCGAAACCACCGACGCGTCAAAACCGGTGGCCATTTCCGAAATAGACATATTTTAACCACCCGTACATAACTTTTAAGAGGTCAAATATGTTATAACATCATATGGGAGAGGAAATTTGCGCACTTTTAATATTTTTTCAATAAAATATTAACTTTTACCGCAATATTTCACCTACCTTTGTGACCAATTAGTTCGTGTATGAACTTAATGCATTAAATATAATGAGCAATAAAGAATTAGATCGCATCAGCTACGCCCTCGGGCTTAGCATGGGCAACAATTTCCGCAGCAGCGGCATTGAAACGATAGATGTAACAGACTTTGCAGATGGCGTAGCCGCAGTATTTTCAGGCGCCAAGCCACGCATGACTTACGACGAAGCCAAAGAAGAAATTCGCAAATACTTCCAGGCTATGGAAGAACGCCAGAAAGCGGCAGCAGCCGAGATGGGCAAGATAAATCGCGAGGCCGGAACAGCTTTCCTCGCCGAAAACGCCAAACGCCCCGAAGTAAAGACCACACCGTCAGGACTGCAATACGAAGTTATCGAGGAAGGCACAGGCGCGCAGCCCGCTCCCACCGATCAGGTAATGGTGCACTACACCGGCAAGCTCATCGACGGAACCGTATTCGACAGCTCGGTTGAGCGTGGCGAACCGGCCACCTTCGGCGTAACGCAAGTGATACCCGGATGGGTCGAAGCTCTCCAAATGATGAAAGCCGGCGCAAAATGGCGTTTGTTCATACCTTCAAACCTCGCTTACGGCCCGAACGGTGCCGGAGGCGTCATCGGCCCCGACGCTACGCTGATATTCGACGTAGAGCTGATAAAGGTAATAGGCAAATAAGCCATTAACCCACGCATATTGAAATATAAATATCACATATTTAACTTATGAAGAAAATTTTTTGTTTATGTGGCATAGGAGCATTGATGCTCGGCGCCACAAGCTGTGACTCAGCAAAAAGCGGAAGCGTCGGAGACACTCTCGGCGACTCCATCTCAGTATTTATGGGTCGTGTGCAAGGCATGCAGTTTGCCGATCGCATCAAGACCATCCCCGAACCCGAACAGTCTAACTTCAAAAAAGACTCTTTCATTCGTGGTCTTAAAGAAACGGTTATGGCCGACACTTCCGACGTAGGCTATCTCTACGGTTTGAGCGTAGGTCTGAGCCTTTCTCAGCAGCTCACCATGCTCGACCGCAGCGGCATCGCCGTTGACCGCGACGAGCTTATCAGCCAGTTCACCGCAGCATTCAACAAGGACTCTATCGACCAGGTTATGCTTAACACCGACATGGGTACCCTGCAACTGCTCATGAACAAGGCTCAGGACAAGATCAGAGAAAAACAGGAAGCTGACCGTGCTGCCGCCCAAGCCGAAAAAGAAAAACAGGCTAAGGAAAACACCGAAGCAGGTGCTGCTTACGTTGACGAACAGAAGAAAGCCGACAGCGAAATCAAATCGACTGAAAGCGGCCTTTCATACAAAGTCGTAAATCAGGGTACCGGCGCAATGCCTACCGGCGACGACCGCGTTAAGGTTAAATACACCGGCAAGCTCATCGACGGAACCGTATTCGATTCATCTGACGAAGCTGTTGAATTTGGTCTCAACGGCGTTATCCCCGGATTTGCCGAAGGTCTTAAGATGATGAACAAGGGTTCGAAATACATCCTCTACATCCCTGCCGAAATCGGTTACGGTACAAACGGAACCCCCGACGGATCGATACCCCCGGGTGCTACCTTGGTATTCGAAGTGGAAGTTGAAGATGTTATCCCTGCAAAATAAATCGACAACCCCAAATTCCTATTGACTTAGTATAATAGTTTAATAGTACCTTTTCCGCCCGTTTCGCCTTAAAAATGGCGGAACGGGCGGAAAAATTTACAACTCCTCTCAATATGATCGCAAAAAAGCCTAAACTGGTAATATCCACCGGCGCGGGGATGAGCGCCGAAAGTGGCATAAGCACATTCCGCGACAGCGGCGGATTGTGGGAAAAATATCCCGTGATGGATGTGGCAAGCGCCGACGGATTCGAGCGCAACCCCGCATTGGTGCACCGATTTTACAACGACCGCCGTAAGGATCTCCTCAAGGCGCAGCCAAACGATGGTCATCGCGGACTCGTAGAGCTCGAAAAATGGTTCGACACATACATAATAACCCAAAACGTCGACGACCTGCATGAACGCGCCGGAAGCTCCAACACGCTGCATCTGCATGGCGAACTAATGAAGGTACGGTCAATGACGCATCCCGAGCGCGTGTACACGCTCGACATCGACCACCTCGAAACCTCGCCCGACACGCGCGACGAATATGGCGATCCGGTGCGTCCGCACATAGTATTTTTCCAGGAGCCCGTGCCCAACATCGAAAAAGCCATCGAGCTCGTGGAGCAAGCCGACATATTCGTGGTGATAGGCACGTCGCTCAACGTGTATCCGGCTGCCGGACTGCTGCACTACGTGCGCAGAGGAGTGCCGGTCTACTACATTGACCCACACCCTGCTACGGTGCCACAGTCGGTCACGGTGATAAAGGCCGGAGCCTCCGAAGGCGTAAGGATTCTCACCGAAATGCTGACCAAGGACAGGAAATAAAGCACATCGTCGAATTTACAATTGCAAACGCTACGGAGGGTTACTTCGTAGCGTTTAACATTCACGCATACTCCTAATACACAATTGCTTGCCTCTACGTAGATAACTTATTCGGAAAAAGCAGATTTTTTTCATTGTTTAAATATGTAAATTTCGGATGAAAATTACTAACTTTACTGCATAATTAAATCCGCACTACATCACATCATATCAGTTGTCGCACGATGGTTCAGAACACATATCACATACCGGCCCTGCTAACACAGTCAATCGACGCCCTATCATTGCGTAGCGACGGCATTTACGTCGATGCCACTTATGGAGGTGGGGGCCATTCCAAAGCCATCGTCGAGCGCCTGTCGCCGCAAGGACATCTGTATGCATTCGACCAAGACGACGAAGCCGTGGCGCGCGCCATGACCGACGAACGATTTACAATCGTATATTCCAACTTCCGATTCCTGTCAAATTTCATGCGCTTCTATGGCGTTGACAAGGTTGACGGCATTCTCGCCGACCTCGGAGTGTCGTTCCATCACTTCGACGACAGTTCGAGAGGATTTTCATTCCGATTCGACAGCAATCTCGACATGCGCATGAACCGCAACGCTCCGCACACGGCCGAATGGGTGATAAACAACTACGACGAAAGCCGGTTGGCCGACATATTGTATCTGTTCGGCGAACTGAAAAATTCACGACGCATCGCTTCGGCGTTGGTAAAGGCACGAGCCAACGAACCCATACGCACGGTAGAGCAACTGCTGTCGGTAATAAAGCCATTCATCAACCCCCGGCAGGAAAAGAAAGAGCTGGCCATGCTGTTCCAGGCACTGAGAATAGAGGTGAACGGCGAACTCGAAGCACTGAAGCAGTTCCTGTGCCAAGCCGTAAAGGTGCTGCGCCCCGGAGGCCGACTGGCCATAATAACATATCACTCGCTCGAAGATCGACTGGTGAAAAACTTCATGCGCACCGGCAACTTCAACGGCGAAGTGGAAAAAGACTTCTTCGGCAAGATAAAATCGCCGATGAAACTGATCACATCGAAACCCATCGTTCCCGACAACGACGAAATAACCGCTAATCCGCGCTCCCGAAGCGCAAAATTAAGAGTGGCCGAAAAACTCAACGACAATGCCGACTAAGACAAAGAAACATCACACGGGTCCACAACGGTCGATATTCGGCCAGTTGATATACGGACGAGTCATTTCGAGCGATTTCTTCGCCCACAACTGGCTCGCGATCTTCACCATAATAGTGATGATACTCATTTACATCACCAACAAGTATCACAATCAGACGAAAATGGAGGAGATACGCGCCCTGAACCGACAGCTCGAAATAGTTAAGACAGAAAGAATACGCGCGCGCAGCGAATATATGAGTCGCACGCGCGAATCGTCGATGCAGAGCCTCGTCGATTCACTCCACCTCAACCTTCACGTTCAAGACGCTCCCCCTTTCAAATTAAATAACAGCAATGAAGAAAGATAATCGCACACACATTCTTTTCCGATATGCATTGGTGATAGCAGGCATAATGCTATTGTCAGGGGCCATCGTCTACAAGCTCGTCGACACCACCATCATTTCGGCCGACGAATGGAACAAGAAGGCCATGAACGAGCTGTCGAAAACGGTGGCCATACTTCCGGAACGCGGAGACATTCTCGCCGCCGACGGCAGTCTGCTTGCCACGAACCTGCGATACTACACGCTGCGCATCGACTTCCGCAGCGAACGATTCATGGAACTCAAATACCGTGCCGCACTCGACAGCCTGGCCGACAGCCTACACCGATACTTTCCTCAACGCACCATAAAGGAGTGGCGCACCCATCTCGAGCTGCCGCTGGCCAAAGAGCGCAAGAAACGCCCGCGCGCATACAAGCTGCTCGACAACGTGTCGTATGTCGACTATCAGCGCGTGCGCACCTTCCCGTTTTTCAAAATCAAGAACCCCAACCGCACCGGATTGGTGATAGAGTCGAAGATGCGACGCGTAAACCCTTACGGCGACATGGCGCGCCGCTCGATAGGCGGCGTCGGGGCCAATGACCAATGCAGCGAGGTGCACGGCATATCGGGGCTCGAAAAGGCTCTCGACTCCCTGCTCTACGGTAAGCCGGGAGTGGCAAAAAAGATACCTCTCACCAAGGACATCGTCAACTGGACCGACATTCCGGCAACGCCGGGATTCAACATCCAAACCACCATCGACATTAAAATGCAGGACATACTCGAAAACGAGCTCAACAACGTGCTCGAGTACTGCAATGCCGACTGGGGCGTGGCCGTGCTGATGGAGGTGGCCACCGGCAACATAAAGGCAATATCCAATCTCGAAAAGAGCGCCAAGACCGGCGATTACATCGAAGGCATGAACCGCGCCGTGCTCGGATTCGAGCCGGGATCGGTCATAAAGACCATATCCATGATGATAGCGCTCGAGGATGGAATAGTGAGCAACCTCAACGAGGTGATACACACCGGAAACGCATGGGCATATGCCGGCGGTCGCCCGATAACCGACTCGCACGGAGTGCCGTCGCTTACGGTGAGCGAAGTCATCGAACGATCGTCGAACATCGGCATGTCGAAGATAATAACCCGAAAATACGACTCTCATCCGGGCGGATTCTACGCAAGGCTAAAAGGGCTGGGATTTCTCGAACCGATGCACACCGGCATAGCCGGCGAGAGAGTACCGCGAATCGACAGCATACCGTCGAATCGTGGCGGACGCATCGCCCTGTCACGACAGTGCTACGGATACGCCACGGAGATACCGCCGCTCTACACCCTCTCGCTCTACAACGCCATTGCAAACGACGGACGCTACGTGCGCCCGAGACTCGTGAACCGAGTGATGAGCGCCGAAGTCGACTCCACGCTCCCCGTCACCTACATACGCGACAGGGTGTGCAGCTCGAAAAACGCCGCAAAGCTGCGCTCCATGCTTACCAACGTGGTGTTTGGCGAACATGGCACCGGCCGTCGACTGAAAAACGACAAAGTGCCCATTGCCGGAAAGACGGGAACCTGCTACATGATCGAAAACGGATCGTACAACACCTCGAAGAAGCGCCTTGCCTTCTGCGGATTTTTCCCGGCCGACAAGCCGTTGTACTCATGCATCGTGCTCACGTGCAACCCCAAGCAAAACGCCTTCGGTGCTGCCGGAACGAGCGGCGAGGTGCTAAAGAACGTGGCTCTCAAGCTATATTCGCGAGGAATGCTACACAACAATTCCGAATTCATACACAACGAATCGGGCGCGTCGACCCCCACGCTATTTGCCACGGCCGACACCAAGCGTCACGACAAAGTGCGCAAGCAGCTCAGACTTAGCGGCAAACGACTCACCATATCGGCTCCCAAGCCCGCCGCCGGAGGAGTGCCCAACGTAGTGGGCTATGGTCTTCGCGATGCCATAACAGCCCTCGAGGAGGCCGGATTCAACGTGTGCTTCAACGGTGCCGGATACGTGTCGCATCAATCGCCGGCCGCAGGCACCATTGCCAAAAACGGCACTAAGATAACCCTTTCATTAACCGAGTAAACAAAAAAACAAGCATATGAAATCATTGTCAGACCTTCTTTCAGCCATAACGGTCGAAGAAATAATCGGTAGCGAGGATAAAGAGATAACGTCGCTCGAATGCGACTCGCGAAAAATTCGCTTGGGATCGCTGTTCGTGGCGATAAGAGGCGTAAACGTCGACGGACACAAGTTCATTCCGCTGGTTACGCTTGCCGGCGCGGCCGCCATAGTGTGCGAGGAATTTCCCGAACGCCTGGAATCGACCGTCACCTACATAAAAGTCACCGACACGTCGGTGGCTCTCGGATTTCTGGCTTCGCAATGGTGGGGCAACCCGTCGCGCAAACTGAAGCTCGTGGGCGTGACAGGCACAAACGGCAAAACCACCACGGCCACGCTGATATACGAAATGGCACGTCTGTTCGGACACAAGGCCGGACTGCTATCAACCGTATGCAACTATATCGACAACGAACCCGTACCCGCCACGCAGACCACTCCCGATCCGCTTACGCTTAACGAGCTGCTGCATCGCATGGTAGTGGCCGGATGTACGCACGCCGCAATGGAAGTGAGTTCGCATGCCGCGCATCAGCACCGCATATCGGGGCTGCACTTCACGGGTGCCGTTTTCAGCAACCTGACGCGCGACCACCTCGATTACCACAAAACAGTCGACGCATACCTCAACGCCAAGAAGTCGTTTTTCGACAATCTCCCCAAAGAGGCGTTCGCCCTCACCAACCTTGATGACAAGGTGGGAGAGGTAATGCTTCAGAACACATTGGCAAAGAAATATACCTACTCGCTGCGCTCCAACGCCGACTTCGTAGGACGCATAATCGAAAGCCGCCTCGACGGCACGCTCATGTCGTTTAACGGCAAAGAGGTGGAAGTGCTGTTTACCGGAAAATTCAACGCCTACAACCTTACGGCGGTGTATGGCGCTTCGATACTGCTCGGATGGAACGTGGAAGACGTGCTCGTCAACATGAGTCGTCTCGTGCCGGTGGCCGGACGCTTCCAGACATTCCGGTCGGCCAACGGCATAACCGCAATAGTCGACTACGCGCACACCCCCGACGCCGTGGTCAACGTGCTCAACGCCATACGCGACGTAGTAGGCAATAAAGGGCTGATATACACCGTGGTGGGCGCGGGCGGAAACCGCGACAAGGGCAAACGCCCCATTATGGCCCGTGAGGCCGCATTGCGCAGCGACAGGCTGATACTCACCTCCGACAATCCCCGCGACGAAGATCCGGCAGAAATACTTCACGACATGGAGGCCGGACTCGACGACGAAGCCCGCCAAACCACTCTAAGCATAGTGGACCGCCGCGAAGCCATACGCACGGCTTCGATGATGGCCAAGCCCGGCGACGTAATTCTGATTGCCGGAAAGGGGCACGAGGATTATCAGGAAATAAAGGGCGTGAAGCACCACTTCGACGACCGCGAAGTAGTCAGGGAGATATTAAGCGCACTGAAATAATCACATAACCGCAAACAAACTCAATCACACCGACACAACATGCTGTATTATCTTTTCGATTATCTACAAACCGTTGGGTTTCCCGGAGCACGACTGATGGACTACATCACCTTCAGGTCGGGATGCGCTCTGATGCTTTCGCTGTTCATAGCTTTGGTGTTCGGCCGAAAAATAATCGACCGCCTGCAGCTAATGCAGGTTGGAGAAATAATTCGCGACCTCGGACTCGAAGGACAGATGCAGAAAAAGGGCACCCCCACGATGGGTGGAGTGATAATAATAATATCGATACTGATACCGTGTCTGCTCGTGGGCAACCTCAGCAACGTGTACATGATATTGATGCTCGTGACCACGATGTGGCTCGGCACGCTGGGCTTTCTCGACGACTACCTGAAAATGTCGCGTCACAACAAGGACGGAATGAGCGGTAAATTCAAGATAGCCGGTCAGATAGGACTCGGACTCGTAGTGGGCATAACCATGTATGCGAGCCCCGACGTGGTGATACGCGAAAACGTGGAGACCGACAACATACAAAACGGCGAACTCGTGGTGACCTACAAGGCCGAAAACATCAAAACCACGCAAACCACCATTCCATTCGTCAAAAACAACAACTTCGACTATGCCTATCTGACACAATGGATGGGCGAGCACGCGCAAACGGGCGGATGGATACTGTTTGTCATCGTAATAATTATTGCCATATCGGGCACGTCGAACGGCGCGAATCTGACCGACGGACTCGACGGGCTATGCACGGGAATATCGGCCATAATAGGCGTGGCCCTGGCCATAATGGCTTATCTGGGCGGCAACATAATCTATTCGTCGTACCTTAACATAATGTACATTCCCGGAAGCGAGGAACTCGTGGTGTACATGTCGGCGTTCATAGGCGCGCTGATAGGCTTTTTGTGGTACAATGCCTTCCCCGCACAGGTGTTCATGGGCGACACCGGCAGCCTTACGCTCGGAGGCATAATAGCCGTATTTGCAATTCTCATACACAAGGAATTGCTTATTCCGTTGTTATGCGCCATATTCTTCATCGAGGATTTGTCGGTGATGCTTCAGGTAACATATTTCAAATATACCAAAAAGCGTTACGGCGCAGGCCGACGCATCTTCAAGATGACTCCACTGCACCATCATTTCCAAAAGCCGGGCAACAGCGGCATCGACGCCATTTTGCAAGCGCCCCTGAGAGCGATACCCGAATCGAAGATAGTGACGCGCTTCTGGATCATAGGCATATTTCTTGCCGCCATTACATTCGTAACGTTAAAAATTCGTTGACAACTCAATAACAAATCATGGAACAGAAAAAATTTCTGGTAGTGCTTGGCGGTGGTGAAAGCGGCGTAGGAGCCGCCATACTCGCCAAAGATAAAGGGATGAATGTGTTTCTATCCGATTCCGGAACCATTGCGCCTTCTTACAAGGAAACGCTCAACCGCGAAGGGATAGAATGGGAAGAAGGATCGCACGACGTGGAACGCATACTTCAGGCCGACGAAGTGGTAAAGAGCCCCGGCATACCGCCCACGGCCCCGGTGGTGCGCCAAATAATCGAACGACACATACCGGTGATATCGGAAATAGAATTTGCCGGACGATATACGAATGCGAAGATGGTGTGCATTACCGGCAGCAACGGCAAGACGACCACCACGCTGCTTACATACCACATATTGCGAAACGCCGGAATCAACGTAGGTCTTGCCGGAAACGTGGGCCGAAGCCTGGCGCTTCAAGTGGCACGCGAAAACCATGACGTGTACGTGATAGAGCTATCGAGCTTCCAACTCGAAAACATGTACGATTTCAAGGCCCACATAGCCGTGATGCTGAACATTACGCCCGACCATCTCGACCGCTACGACTTCAAGATGGAAAACTACATAAAGGCAAAATTCAGAATCATACGGAACCTTACGCCCGAAGACGCGTTTATATACTGGCAAGATGACCCCGTGATACAGAGCCAGCTCAAGAATATAGAAACCGCCGCTCAGCTATATCCGTTTGCCGAGCATAAGGAAACATTGTCACATGCTTACGTCGACAATGAGGACGAAGTTGTGTTTGCCACAAACGAGACCTCGATGAAAATGCCGCGCGCCGACTTGTCGCTAAACGGACTGCACAACCTCTACAACTCCATGGCCGCCGGCCTGTCGGCTTGCCTGCTCGACATAAAGAAAGAGGACATACGAAAAGCCCTTTCCGACTTCGAAGGCGTTGAGCACCGACTCGAATTCGTCGACGAGATAGACGGCGTGAAGTACATCAACGACTCAAAGGCCACGAACGTAAATTCATGCTGGTATGCCCTCGAAAGCATGCCTAAAAACACCATACTCATACTCGGCGGCAAGGACAAAGGCAACGACTACTCCGAGATTGAGCCTCTTGTACGCGAAAAGGTGAAAGCCATAGTGTGCATGGGCAAGGACAATGCCAAGCTGATGCAATTTTTCGAAGGAAAAGTGCCGGAATTGCGCGACACGCACTCGCTCGACGATGCCATAGCCGCCTGCCGCGACATAGCCGTGAGCGGCGACGTGGTGCTGTTGTCGCCCTGCTGCGCAAGCTTCGACCTTTTCAAGAGCTACGAGGATCGAGGCACGAAATTCAAAGAAGCCGTAAAGAAACTAAAGTCTTGAACAAACGCTAAAAATCACACTCTCAATGGACACCGTAATTACGCCGGACACCACCACCTCCGACGCACAGACCAAAGAATATGCGCCGGTAGCAAAAGCCGACAAGCACATATGGGGCATATACATATTTCTATGCCTGATATCGATAATCGAGCTATACAGCGCCTCATCGCGCGAAGTGGCCTCGTCGTCGCTTGGCGTATACGGCCCCATAATACGCCACGCCGGGATGCTCGTGGCCGGTCTGGGCATAATATGGGTGATACAACGCACCCATTATCGCCGATTCCGACTGATAACCCCCATATTCGTTTTCATAAGCATAGCCATGATGGTCTACGTGCTCGGATTCGGCGAATATGTCAACGGCGCGCGCCGAAGCTTCAACTTTTGCGGAGTCACCATACAGCCATCCGAGTTCATCAAGCTGTCGGCGGCACTCATAATAGCGCTCATAATGTCGAAATCGCAGATAAAAGGAGGCGGCGTGAGCACCAAAGGGGTCGTGACGTCGGCATGCTTTGTGATGCTTTTCGGCGCTCTGCTGATAAAGCAGGGCATGACCAACACCATCCTGCTTATGTCAATAAGCCTGTCCATGATGGTGATAGGGGGTGTGGAATGGCGTAAATTTTTCACGGTACTGGGCACTTACACGCTGTTTTTCGCCATCTTCATGCTCATATCGCATGGATCGCAGGCCGACCCGGCGGAATCCGCAACCAATCAAGTCACCACCGAGCAATCGTATGACGAGAATTCCGGCCGCATGGGCACATGGATGGCCCGCATAGAGCGCTTCATCGGCGACGGCAAGCCCAAATACCTGCAACCGATCGACGCCAAGAACCGTCAGGAAATGTATGCCCGCATGGCACAGGCCAATGGCGGTATATTCGGAGTGTTTCCCGGAAATTCGCGCGAAACGGCCCGACTGCCGCTAGCGTTTTCCGACTACATATATTCCATCATAATCGAGGACATGGGATTGGTAGGCGGCATATTCGTACTCATCCTCTATCTGTGGTTGCTGGCAAGGGCGAGCGCCATCGCCTCGCGGTGCTCGCGCGCGTTCCCGGCGCTGCTCGTCATCGGCATGGCGGTAATGATAGTATTTCAGGCGCTGTTCCACATGGCCATAGTGTCGGGAGTGTTCCCCGTATCGGGTCAGCCGCTGCCGTTAATATCCAAAGGGGGCACGTCGATTCTCATCACGTCGATAGCATTCGGCGTAATGCTCAGCGTAAGCCGATACTCCGTTCGCAGCGGCAAGCGCCAGGAGATAAGAGATGAAATAAACTCGCTGCCCGAAGATGTAAGAGCCGAAAACCCCACTCAATTGTAATCACGACATGACAAACGATAAGACCGAAATAAAAGTTCTAATAAGCGGAGGCGGAACCGGCGGACACATATTCCCGGCCGTTTCGATAGCCAACGCGCTTCGCCGACACGATCCGTCGACAAAAATACTGTTCGTGGGTGCCGAAAACCGCATGGAAATGGAGCGCGTGCCCGCCGCCGGATACGAAATAGTAGGACTGCCGGTAGCCGGATTCGACCGCAAGCGGCTATGGCGCAACGTGCCGGTGCTTTTCAAACTGGCCAAAAGCATGATGCGCGCACGGAAAATATTGAAGCGGTTCAAGCCTGATATAGCCGTGGGCGTGGGAGGCTACGCCAGCGGCCCGATGCTCAAAGCCGCGCAAAGAGCCGGCATACCCACGCTCATACAGGAGCAAAACTCATATGCCGGGGTAACGAACAAGCTGCTCGCCAAAAATGCCAAAGCGATATGCGTGGCCTACGAGGGGATGGAACGCTTTTTCCCTGCCGACAAGATTAAGATAACGGGCAATCCGGTACGAGCCGACATAGTGAATGCCGAAATCGAAAAATCGGAAGCGCGCCGCGCGCTCGGGCTGCCCGCCGACAAGCCGGTGGTGCTCGTAGTGGGTGGAAGCCTCGGCGCACGAACCATAAACGAAAGCGTGGCAGCGGCTCTCGACAAGCTGTCGGAGGCAGGCATATTCGTAATGTGGCAAACCGGAAAGCTCTATGCCGAGGAATGCGAAAAAATAGCCGCCCGCTATCTCGACTCGGTAAAGGCGCAACCGTTCATTTCGAACATGGACGTGGCATACCGCGCCGCCGATCTGGTGGTTTCGCGCGCGGGAGCCGGAACGATCTCCGAAATACAGTTGGTGGGCATGCCCTCGATATTGGTTCCCTCGCCGAACGTGGCTGAGGATCACCAACGCAAAAACGCATTGGCGCTGTCTGACAAAGGCGCGGCCATAATGATTCTCGACTCGGAAGCGCGCGAAAAGCTCGGCGACGCGATAATATCCACCGTCAACGACAAGGAAAAGCTTGACACGCTTGCCCGCAACGCATCGAGCATGGCGCTACGCGACGCCGACCAAAAGATAATAGAAACCATATACGGAATACTAAAAACTGACTGCTGAATGACAAACGACATAAACTTCAAGAATCTCTATTTCGTAGGAGCCGGCGGCATCGGCATGGCGGCCCTCGAAAGATATTTTCTGTCACAAGGGTGCAACGTGGGTGGATATGACCGTACGCCCACCGACCTTACGGCAAAGCTTGCCGACGAGGGGGTAACGATGTCGTTTGACGAAAGCGCCGAGGCCATTCCCGAGGCATTCCGCAATCCGGCCGACACGCTGGTAGTGTACACCCCTGCCGTTCCGGCATCGCACGCCGGACTGCAATACTTCCGAAAAAACGGATTCAAGGTCATAAAACGCGCCGAGCTGCTCGGACTGATTACGCGCCGCAGCAAAGGCTTGTGCTTTGCCGGCACGCATGGCAAAACCACCACATCGTCAATGGCGGCACACATACTCCACGATTCGGGCATAGGCTGCAACGCCTTCCTCGGCGGCATACTGCGCAACTACGGCACTAATTTCCTTCTTTCAGCACAATCGCCTTACAGCGTGATAGAGGCCGACGAATACGACCGTTCGTTCCATCACCTCACGCCGCACATAGCCGTCATAACGGCCACCGACCCCGACCATCTCGACATATACGGCACCGAAGAAGCCTATCTCGAAAGCTTTGCCAAGTTCACCGAGCTGATACAGCCGGGGGGAGCCCTCATAATACACGAAGGGCTCAAAATGAAGCCACGCACCGCAAAAGGGGTAACCGTGTATTCTTACGCGCGCGACCACGGCGATTTCCATGCCGAAAACATAAGCCACGCCAACCACACCATAACGTTCGACCTCGTGCTGCCCGACAACACCCGATTCACCGGCATCGAGCTCGGAGTGCCCGTGGAGGTGAACATCGAAAACGCCATCGCGGCACTCGCGGCCACATACCTTACCGGCGAGCTCGACGTCGAAGGCGCACGCAAGGCCATGACATCGTTTCAAGGCCCCAAACGCCGTTTCGAGTTCTGGCTCAAGACGCCCGAGCGCGTGATAATCGACGACTATGCACACCACCCCGACGAGCTCAAGGCATCTATAAGCTCCATCAAGAAGCTTTATCCCGACCGCAAGCTCACGGTGGCGTTCCAACCCCATCTCTACTCGCGCACTCGCGACTTCGCGCGCGAATTTGCCGAAGCCCTCTCGCTTGCCGACGACGTGATATTGCTCGACATATATCCGGCGCGCGAGGAGCCGATAGAAGGCGTAACGTCCGAGATAATATACGACAAAATAACGTCGGCAACAAAAACATTGATTTCTAAGGATTTTTTGATTGAAACGATAAAAAATCGTAACTTTGAGATTCTTTTAACAGCCGGAGCAGGCGACATATGCAATTTTTTGCCCCAAATAACGGAAAACGCAAAGTCAAAACATTGCTGAGGCCCAAACTATGAAGAAACTGATTCGAAGCATATTATCGATTTTGCTGGTGACATACATAATTGTCGCCCTGTCGTTTACGTCGAAGTGGGCCGCCAGTGAAAAGTGTCGTGGCATACGCATAGCCGTCAACGACTCGATAGAGCTGCGTTTCGTCACTTCATCCGAGCTGGGAAAGGAGCTTGGCGACTTGCCCTCGCGCATCAAGGGCATGCGCATGACCGACATATCTACCGACAGCATCGAAGCATTTCTCAACTCAATCGACAAGATAGAGCATGCATCGGTGGTGAAACTCACCGACGGCTTCATACACATCACCGTCGATCCCATGCACCCGGTGGCAAGAGTGTTTGACACGAACGAGTCGTACTACATAAACCATTACGGCAAACGCATCTCGGCCGACGCCCGCTATCATGTCGACGTGCCCCTGATACAAGGCACGTTCAACGACAGCATATTTTCAGCAAGAGAGTTATTGCCACTGGCCGAATACATCAACAACGACTCGCTTCTCAATCCGCTCATATCGATGATAAAAGTCGAATCGCCTTCCGACGTACTGCTTATACCCATAATACGCGGACAGGTGATAAACATCGGCGAGCCGCGCGACCTCGACGACAAATTCGCGCGCCTCAAACGAATGTATCACGAAGTGCTCCCCGTGAAAGGGTGGGACTACTACGACACCCTGTCGGTGAAATGGCACGGGCAGATAGTGGCCACGCGACGACACAAAAACTTACCCGAAAACCGCTTGATAACCGAGGAGGGCGAAGAACAAGTCGACATAAACACCATGCTTACGGCCGACGGCGTAGCCCCCGGACAAACCATGCCCGGCCGCAAAGCCAAAAACGACAAACAGATACCCGCTCAGGAAACGAAGAAGCAACAAACCCAAGGTTAGACAATACATCCCAAAAACAATAATATACTCCTACATATGGAAGAAGGCAAATATATAATCGCGCTCGAAATTGGCAGCTCAAAAGTAAAAGGGGCTGTAGGTGTGATCGACCAAACCGGCACTTTGGCCATACAGGCCATCGAGGAAGAACCTCTGCTCGACCAAATGCATTATGGCCTGATACGCAACGTGGCCGGAGTGTCAAGCTCCACGTTACGCATAATACGCAAGCTTGAAAACAGAATCTCGCCACGCAAAATCGAATCGGTTTACGTAGCCATAGGCGGACGCTCCTTCTGCTCGATGCCCCGCGAAGCCGAACAGCACTTGGGAGCTCCGGTCGAAATTTCACGCGAAATGATCGAGCAGCTGAAGCAGCAGGTGCTTGCCACTTTCTCCATTACCGACAAGGAGATACTCAAGGTAGTGCCCCGCGAGTTCATCGTTGACCGCGTAAGGGCCGAACACCCCATAGGCACGCTCGGATCGCACATCAGAATGATGGCCAACGTCATCACTTGCCGCAAAGAGATAAAGCGCAATCTCGAAATTTCGATCAACGACAAGCTCGGCCTCAAAATCAACGACTTCATAGTGCGTCAGATAGCCGAAGCCGACTTCGTGCTCACGCCCGACGAAAAGCGACTGGGATGCATGCTCGTGGATTTCGGTGCCGAAACCACCACGGTGTCGATATACAAGCACGGGCGCATGCAATACATGGCAACGCTGCCTTTGGGATCGCGCAACATAACCCGCGACCTCACCCATCTGCACCAAACCGAAGAACAAGCCGAAGAAATGAAGAAGCGCCACGGCAATGCGCTGCGCGTTCAGCATGACCAAAACTCTACCGACGGCGTTGATTTAAGCGAAATGAATCATTACGTGGCCAGCAGAGCGGGCGAAATAATAGCCAACATCATACAGCAGATAAAATTGGCCGGACTGACGGCAAACGAACTTCCATCGGGCATAATTATAGTGGGCAAGGGCGCAAAGCTCAACGGCTTCAACCAACGCCTGTCGGAAGAATCGAAACTGAAGGTGCGCAGCGGAAGCGTGACAAACGGCATAGTGCGCATATCCGACAGCCGCATATCGTCGTCTGACTCGGTCGACATAATATCGACGCTTTACGCCGTGTCGCGCATGGACCCCGTGGAATGCCTCACTCAACTGGAACCGGAACCGGAGCCCGAACCGATAATCCCCGAGCCGGAGCCCGAACCCGAACCGGAACCCGCACCGGCACCCAAGCCCGCGAAAAAAAGATGGATGGATTCGTTACGCCAAAACATAGTCAAACTGATGTCGGATCCCGATCCCGACGAGCTTGACGACGAGCTGACCGACGACGAGGACAATTAAAACAATCACACACCCCGAATAAAAAAGATCAACTACATATGAGCGATGAATTAGACATGGATTCGTTGGCAAACAAATTTGAATCGCCAAGCGAGTCGGACGATAAAGACACGATAATAAAGGTCATCGGCGTGGGTGGCGGCGGCAACAATGCCGTAAACCACATGTACCGCCAGGGCATAAAGAACGTGTCGTTTGTTGTGTGCAACACCGACCGTCAAGCCCTCATACACTCACCCGTGCCCACCCAGGTGCAAATAGGCAACGGCCTCGGAGCGGGCAACAAACCTGAAGTGGCCAAAGAGGCAGCCGAAAAGGACATTGAAAAAATCGAAGCGCTGTTTCAGGACAACACCAAAATGGTGTTCATCACGGCCGGGATGGGCGGCGGCACCGGAACGGGCGCGAGCCCGGTGGTGGCGCGCGTGGCCAAGGAGCGCGGATTGCTTACCATCGGCATCGTAACGATACCGTTTGCATTCGAAGGTCCGCGAAAAATCATGAAGGCCATAAAGGGCGCACAGGAAGTGGCAAAGTATGTCGACGCCCTGCTTGTGATAAACAACGAAACGCTTACCGACATATACGGCGACCTCGACTTCATCAATGCCTTCGGCAAAGCTGACGACACGCTGTCGACGGCAGCCAGCTCGATATCCGAGCTCATCACCGCCCAAGGATACATGAACCTCGACTTCCACGACGTCGACACCACACTGCGCGGTGGCGGAGCAGCCGTGATTTCGACCGGCTTCGGCGAAGGCGACCATCGCGTAAGCAAGGCCATTGCCGACGCGCTCAACTCGCCCCTACTCAAGCACCGCGACATTGAGGGCTCGAAGAAGCTGCTGTTTAACATCTACTTCTCGCGCACGGCCGAAAACCAATTCGTCATGAGCGAAGCCAAGGAACTCACCGACTTCGTAAGCCAGATAGACTCGGATGTCGACGTGATATGGGGAGCAACCTTCGACGACTCGCTCGGCGAGAAAGTAAAGATAACCATACTTGCCGCCGGATTCGACGTTACCATAAGCAACGATGACGACGACACGAATGCCAACTCAAAGAGCGCACAGCGACTCACCACCACCATCAACGACAATCGCAAGCCGGCGGTGCAGAAGCCTTCGGAAGTAGAGCTCATGCGCGAACTTTACGGCGACAAAATCGACGATCTGAGAGTGAACTACATAGTGCTTACGCCCGAACAGATGGACGACGACTCGGTGGTAGAAGTGCTGGAGAAAAGCCCCGCATACAATCGCGACCGCAAGACCGTGGAAAATCTCAGAACCAAGAGCACCGTGACTCAGCGTAGTTACAACGACAATTCACTTAACCCCGGAAACGTGATCGACTTCGATTGACAATCTAGAGACAAGACAACACATAGCACGCCCGCAGCTTCAATGTATCGTGAGTTGCGGGCGTGTCGTATATTATCTTCGTAACGGGTCAGAACAGCGTCAGCTGATTGTCAAGCAGCTTAAACGACATGCGGTGGTAAGGCGTGGGGCCATATTGCCTTATGGCATTGCGGTGGTCGACCGTAGGATAACCCTTGTTTACATTCCATCCGTATTGCGGATATTCGTCGTGGAGCTTACACATATATTCGTCGCGATGGGTCTTGGCCAGTATGGAAGCGGCGGCTATGTTGCCATATTTGCCGTCGCCCTTCACCACCGTCACATAAGGCACGTCGTGATAGGGCTTGAATCGGTTACCGTCAACCAATATGTGTCGGGGCTTTACGTCAAGACCGTCGAGAGCCTTGTGCATCGCCAGAATCGACGCATTGAGGATGTTTATGCCATCTATCTCGTGATTATCGACCATTGCCACGCACCAGGCCAGGGCCGACGACTCAATGACGGCGCGGAGCTCGTTTCGCCGACGCTCCGAAAGCTGCTTCGAATCATTAAGCCACGGATGCTCAAAATCGTCGGGCAACACTACCGCAGCCGCGAAAACCGGACCGGCCAGACAACCTCGGCCCGCCTCGTCGCAACCGGCCTCGCACACGCCCGACATCATGCCACGCGGAAGCGGATTAGATTTTTTCAAAGCCATATTTTGATATTGTGGGTGTCATTCCACGAAACCGTAACCAAATCCCTGTCGATTGATTATGTTTCGGCCATATGCACCGATTTTTTTGCGCAGACGCGAAATGTTGGTGTCGATGGTTCGGTCGGATACCGACCCTTCATCCCACACCTCATGCTGAATTTCGGAACGGTCGAAAAACTGATTTCTATTGCGCATAAGCATGGCGAGTATCAGAAATTCGGTTTTTGAAAGCGATATGGCCTCATTGTCGATAAGAACCACACCCGAACCCAAGTCGACCGACAGTCCGCGATAATTAAGCTCATTGTTCATCCGTCGATGGAGCGTGACGCGCCTACGCCTTATTATCGACTTAACCCTTGCTATCAGCTCACGCGACGAAAAAGGCTTGGGCAAAAAATCGTCGGCACCGGCATCAAGCGCGGCCACTACGTCATCTTCACCGGCCTTTGCCGTAATCATCATCAATGACACATTGTAAGTCTCGGGATTCTGCTTTACGGCTTTTATGAATTTTATGCCATCGTATTCGGTGCCCATCAGATCGACGAGTACCAGTGAAAAATCAGCAATCGGCATCTTGAAGGCGCTTTCGGCCGAATGAGCTATCGCAACATCGTAACCCTCATTCTCGAACTTATATTGCAAAAGTTCGCACATCATCACCTCTGCATCGACAATGAGAATGCGAACAGAGGACGAATTGTTGCTTTGAGGTTGATTCATCAATAGATCAGGTTACGTTTACAAATTATCGCACCACCAAAGATGCGTCGAATCTTTCAATGCAAAAATAAGAATTATCATGATAATGTTGCCTTATGACAACACATTTGTATCATCTTTGTGACCGATTTTTTATATGTAATTAAATTGTCACCTGACAATGGCATTACGGAATTGTTCTCTTATGGTATCAACCACATTTATTATGTAGTCGCCGGTCTTTTCGAGATCGGAAATAAGGTCCATGTAATATATTCCGGCCTGATATTCGTAATGCTTGCTGTTGATGTTTTCGATGTTTGCCGTGCGCAGCTGATTCCTGAAATTGTTTATCTCACGCTCACGATTGTACGACACTATAATTTCGGCTTCGCGCACATGCTCCATATTGCGCAGCAATCCGAGCATATTGTCCATGGCGCTTTTCACGTAGTCGAACATTATGTCGATGTTGTCGTATATCTCATCGCTGAACGACACGTGGCTCTGCTGCTTGCGTATCATTATCTTGCCGGCGCCGAGACAGCAGTCGGCAATGCTTTCTATTTCGCTGACGATGCGCAGCATCGCGGCAATGCGCAGCTTACCTTCATTTGACAGTCGGCCTTCCGAACAGCGGTTAAGGTAATGCGCAATCTCGAGCTCCATCCGGTCGGATATGTCCTCGTACTTTTCAAGTCTTGAGAACAACTGGGCAAAATCCTCGTTTTCCTCCTTTATGTGCACCAGCTCTTTGGCCATATCGATCATCCGCGACACGCGGTCGGCATATACGGTGATTTCTTTTTCGGCCTGGGCTATGTTGAGTTCGGATGCATTGAGCAGACCGCCGGAGATGAACTTCAACTGGAATTCTTCGTCCTCCTTGTGCTTTGCCGGTACCAGACGCTCCACTATGCGAACATAGAGCTTCGTAAGCCATATCATCACCGACAGATTTATGAGGTTGAACACGGTATGGAATATCGACAAACCTATCGACACGCTTTGCTGCAGATGCGCCACCTTTACGGCTACCTCGTGGCCGTCGGGGAGCGAATTGTCGAACAGATGGTCGTAGACCTGAGGCTGAGTGGCCTCAATGTGATTTACGTATCCGGCCAAGGCGGTAGGGTCGCCCTGACCCAACACCTCGGTAATCCATACGTTAAGGTTTACGAACGGGAAGAATATGCACAACACCCATAACGTGCCGAGCAGATTGAACAACAAGTGCCCCATTGCCGTTCGTTTCGCCGCAACGTTTCCGCTCATCGATGCCAGAATTGGGGTTATCGTAGTGCCTATGTTGCTGCCAAGCACCAACGCACATGAAAGGTCGAAGTCAATCCAACCCTTGCTACACATGATAAGCGTGATGGCAAAGGTGGCTGCCGACGACTGTATGATCATGGTAAGCACTATGCCCACCAGAAGGAATATCAACACCGATGCATATCCCATTGATGCGTAATGCTCCAAAAACGCAAACATTTCGGGATTGCTCTGCAAGTCGGGCACATATTTGCTTATCAGGTCGAGGCCCATGAACAGGAAGGCAAAACCTATCAAAAATTCACCTATCGACTTATTGCGACTCTTTTTGGTAAACAACAATGGTATTGCAAGGCCAATCATCGGCAATACGAACATCGACACATTGACCTTGAACCCGAACAACGCTATCACCCAGGCGGTAAACGTCGTTCCGACGTTTGCACCCATAATTACAGCCATTGACTGAGCAAGCGACATCAACCCGGCGTTCACGAAGCTGACCACCATTACCGTCGAAGCCGACGAGCTCTGAATAAGGGCCGTTATGAGACATCCGGTCAGAGTTCCGGTAAATCTGTTTCGGGTCATGGCCGAAAGAATGTTTCTCAATCGGTCACCGGCAGCCTTTTGCAGGCCTTCACTCATGACCTTCATTCCGTAAAGGAACAAACCTACGGCACCCAACAGCCCTAAGAAGTCTAAAAAACTGTAACTCATATCTTATTTATAAGGTGATTTCGTTAACAAAGCATTACAATTGCAAAGATAAGACAAATATTCGATAATCAAATATGTCGAACATTTGATAAACGCATGTTATCAATCATATAAATGAAACATACGTTCCATCGGTTGCCACTTTTCGGCCGACGAAGCGCCTTCGTCAGCTTGTTGGAAGGATGCCATATAGTCCTCCCATTCTTGTTGGCGCGGGAGCGTTGCGAGTTTCGCCATGGCCGAATCCCAGTCAAAGTCGGCAGGCGTTTCAACTATCATGAACAGTTGCGTGCCGCATATGTATATCTCCATTTCCAGAATGCCCACGCTGCGTATGCCGTCGAGAATTTCGCGCCACACGTTGCCCTCCTCATGGCGCCGACGATATTCGGCAATGAGATTTTCGTTGTCGCGCAGCGACAAGGCACGGCAATAACGCTTCACATCACATCCATATCGTTTTACATCATACCCTTCCATGCTCTCGGTAATTTATCGTTTGAATACTCATTGTGCTTTCGGACGAGCCGACTTATTGGGATTGCTGTCGCGATAACGGGCCAAGTCGTCGAAAAGCTCGTTAAGGTTTATTGCGTCCTTATCGCGAAGCTTGCGGAGCTGGCGCTCGTTCGATCGCTGCACCGGAGTGGAATATGCCTGCCATAGCAAATCGATCACTTTGATGGCTTTTGCATTGGTGGCAACCGGAGTGGCAAAGTAGTCGGATTCGGCAAGAGCCTTTATGTTGCCTTTTGAAAAGAGGTCGAAAAACGATTTGTATTTCTCGGATTTCAAATCGGCTCTACGCCACACCACGTTTTCATTCAAATATTTCAAGTCGGCCTTTTCGGCTTCGCCCGACTCCACGGCACTCGGTTGCGCTACAACCGCCACTACGGTGGTGTCGGCTTTCAACGAATCGGTTGCCACACTGTCTGAAACCACCTCGACCGGGGTTGAAGCCACGAAATCGGGAACCGAATCGTGCGCCACTATTTCTTCGGCATCGGCTCGTTCATATTCCGACGTCGGCCCGATGATGTCGGGGAGGAAACGCACTATGGCCCATCCGCATCCCAAAGCCAACAATATGCCCAACAAGGCCACCGGCCAATGCGACCGGCGCTTTTTCGCGCGCGAATGCCCTGCCTTTTCGGTTGCAACGGGTTCGTCGTGCTTTTCGGTGTCGGAGTCGGCCGATGCTCTTTCGACGGTAAAATCCATACGCGCCGGATGCATCTCTATCCTAAAAGTGTGTGGAGTATCGAGCTTCACGGCCTTGAAACCGTGGAACGACCCGGAATGCAGCCTGTTGTATTCGCTTGACGTCGGTACGAAATCTATCGTCTCGCGAAACATACGTCCGTCGCCGAAGTCGAGCAAAAGCGTGGTCTTTATCACTTTGACGGTACGGCTTCTGAATTCCACTTTAGCATCGGCGGCGTTTTTCACGAGCAGGAACGGCGCCTCATAGTCGGCGTAACGCGAGCTTTGTCCACGAGCCACGAATTCGGTGCACACGTCGTTATAGCCCTGAGCGCTATAATCGAGTTCGACCACGTCGCCCGAAACGGCCTCACCGCTCGATATCTTGACATCATCGGGGGCAACGATGAAAAATCGTCGCTCCATGGCGCTCACCAATCGCTCGATGGAGCAATCGGGGCGCACGTTTGCAGTGGCCTCCACGATTACGACGCGGCCTACATTTTCGTAAGCCGGCTGCTGGGGATAAGCAAAGAGTTCAACTACGTCGGCCGTCGACATATAAGTGCGATAGCACGTTCCGGCACCTGATAGAGTGGACTGATATTTACGCTCGGGCACATCGCATACGCCCGATGCCTTTATGGTTTCCATCAATTCTCCGTCGGTCATGGCCGGCGAAGAAGCTATTTTGTCGAGCAACGACAGGATGCGGTCGGCCGGCAAAGCCACGAAATCCCTAACCGTAATGTCGACGCAGAACGAGCCGGCGGCATCTTCTCCAAAGCGAGAGTAGCGCAACCCAGACTCATCGCCCGACAACATATAACATTCCGTGACGTTAAGAAAGCAATCAGATGCCACGAACTCCGGATTACGGGTCACTGACACCGTCAGCTTTTCATATGTTATTGACATTTTATATTCAATTTATGATTAACACTACAAAAATAATCATTATTAACAACAATACAACACACAATTCATCAACAAAAGCCTTGACATGACAAAAAATTTGCGATTTTTTTTGCGAAACGCGCCAAAATCGACATCCTGATTCATAACCGGATTTTCGGTCATTGAAACAAAAAAACGTGCCGTGTCAAAAAATTTAGCTATTTTTACGTTCTATTTATCACCATCTACCTCAATTCAAGCTTATGAAACGTTTTTTGACCTTCGCATTAATTCTATTTTCGTTGGCGCTGAACACGCTGGCCAATGATGACAAAAAGGAATTCGTAATATTCGGAGTTGCATTTTACAACCTCGAAAATCTTTTCGACACCATAAACGACAACGGCAAATACGACCTTGAATTCTCGCCACAGGGCTCGAGAAAATGGAATAGCGAAAAATATTGGTCGAAAATCAACAATCTGGCCACGGCAATGGCACATATGACTACCCCCACCACCCCGATGGGGCCGGCCATAATAGGCGTATCGGAAATAGAAAACAAGTCGGTGCTCGACGACCTCGTGAATGCCGAGCCGATAAAATCGCGCAACCTCGCAGTGGTGCATCACGATTCGCCCGACCGTCGCGGCGTGGACGTGGGCTTGCTGTACGACCCGCAGCTGTTCGAAGTAACCAACGTAACCAATCACCGACTCGTAATTGAGTCGGAACCTACGTTTCTGACGCGCGACCAAATGTGCGTATCGGGAGTGCTCGGCGGCGAACCGATAAGCATAATCGTAAACCACTGGCCGTCACGCCTCGGCGGACAGGAACGATCAGCACACCTGAGAAAAGCCGCCGCCCTGTTGAGCAAATATATAGCCGACTCGATATGGGCCGTCAACCCCAATCAGGGCGTAATAATAATGGGCGACCTCAACGATGATCCGCAAAACGCATCATGCGCCGAAGTGCTTGGAGCAAAGAAAAGGGAAAAAGGCGTTGCCGCGCATGGATTTTTCAATCCCTGGTGGGAGGTGCTCGACAATGGCATAGGCACGCTCACCTACAAAGGGGAGTGGAATCTGTTTGACCAGATAATAGTAAGCGGCACCCTGCTGCAACAAAACGGCGCACGCCTGCAATACTGGAAATGTCAGGTGAACAACTTCGACTTCCTAAGATCAAAAGAGCCAAACTATTACGGCCATCCGCTGCGCACGTATGCCGGCGGAAAATTTCTCAACGGGTATTCCGACCACTTCCCCACCGAGATATTCCTGATGAAAGAGAAATGAATCGCTGAAGAAAATGGTCGTCATCCGTGGCGGCGCAGAAGTTCACGTTCGACGTCGGCAAACGTGCATCCCATCTGCTCAAGCAAAACGAGCAGGTGATAAACCAAGTCGGATGCTTCGTACATGAATCGGTCGCGATTACCATCGACGGCCTCCACCACCGTCTCCACGGCTTCTTCGCCCACTTTCTGCGCTATCTTCTTCACGCCCTTTATGAACAGGCGCGTGGTATATGAATTTTCGGGCATCTCGGCATGACGACGCGCTATGAAAGCCGACAGCTCCCTCACAAATCCGTCGGATTCGGGAGTGTCGAAACATGCCACCGTGCCGCGATGGCACGTCGGGCCATGCGGATGCGCCTTGACAAGGAGCGTGTCCATGTCGCAATCGGCATACATATCCACGACGTCGAGATAATTGCCGCTCGTTTCGCCCTTTGTCCACAACGTATTGCGGCTACGGCTGAAGAATGTCACCTTTCCGCTCGACACGGTAAGGTCGAACGCCTCACGGTTCATATATCCGAGCATAAGCACTCTGAGCGTGGTTGCGTCCTGTATCACGACAGGCAGAAGCCCGTCGGCACATTTATCGAGTTTGAAATCGTCGAAAGTCATCTTAGGGGTTGTTTCTGTTTTGTTTTTACATCATTCGTCAGAGCCTCACATCTATGCCCTGCTCCGACAATTGGCGTTTAAGCTGCGATATGCTTATCTCGCCATAATGAAATATGCTGGCTGCCAAAGCGGCATCAGCCTTGCCGACGCTCAACACCTGAGCAATGTCGGCCACGCATCCGGCTCCGCCCGACGCTATCACCGGTATGCCAAGCGTGTCGGCCATGCGGGCAAACGTGTCGCAGGGATATCCGCTTCGGGTTCCGTCGTGATCCATCGAGGTAAACATTATCTCGCCGGCACCACTGCTCTCCACTTCGACCACCCACTCAAAGAGTTCGCGTTCGGTAAGCTTCGAGCCTCCGTGCGTGGTTATGCGCCACACTCCGTCGATCTGCTTTGCGTCGACGGCCACCACCACGAACTGGCTGCCGTAACGCGCCGCGATGTCGCTGACCAGTTGCGGATTGGCCACGGCCGCGCTGTTGACGGTTATTTTATCGGCTCCGGCATCGAGCAGTCGGGCCGCATCGTCGATGGTGGCTATCCCGCCTCCCACCGTAAAGGGTATGTTGATGCGGTCGGCTATTCGCTCCACGAGGCGCGTAAAAGTGTTTCGGCCCTCGCGCGAAGCGCTTATGTCGAGATACACCAATTCGTCGGCACCTTCGAGCGCATAACGGGCGCCGAGCTCAACGGCATCGCCCACATCAACGAGGCCTTCAAAATTCACGCCCTTGACCGTTCGGCCCTCCTTAACGTCAAGGCAAGGTATTATTCGCTTGGCTGGCATATGGCTGATTTGTGTCTATTGCTTTGCTATGTAATGTTCTATCTCTTTAAGCGAGATGCGATTCTCGTATATGGCCTTGCCTACTATCACTCTCGGCAGGCCGAGCTCGTCGAGCTTTACTATGTCGGCCATCGACGATATTCCGCCCGAGACGGTAAATATGATTTCGGGATATTTTTCGCGCAAGCCCACATACAGATCCACCGCCGGGCCGGCAAGCATGCCGTCTTTCGAAATGTCGGTGCATATCACCTGCGTCAGGCCGCAAGGGAGATATTCGTCAATAATACGCTCAACGGTCATGGACGAATCTTCGAGCCATCCGCTCACCGCCACTTTGCCGTCGCGCAGATCGGCTCCGAGTATCACCTTGTCGCCGCCATGAAGTTGAAGCCAACGCTTCATCATGTCGGGCTTCTTCACGGCAACGCTGCCCGCTATCGCATAGTCGGCTCCGGCATTGAAAGCATCGCGCAGAGCAACGTCGTCCTTTATGCCGCCGCCCCACTCTATGGCAACGAGCCCGAGCGACGCAATTTTTTCGAGCACGCCAAGATTCTTCGGCATCCCGGCCTTTGCACCGTCAAGATCGACCACATGGATGCGGCTCACGCCCGCATCGGCATACATGCGCACCATCTCGTCGGGCCGCGCATCGTACTCCGTGCGCCGTTCATAGTCGCCTTGCGACAATCGCACGCATTTGCCTCCTATCAGATCTATGGCCGGCAATATATCTATCATAGTTCAAGAAAATTTCGTATTATCGACTCTCCCGCATCGCCGCTTTTTTCGGGGTGAAACTGCGTGCCGTAGAAGTTTTCATATTTCAGGGCCGCGCTAAACATGATGCCGTTGCGCGACGTGGCTATCGTGTCGGGGCAAAGGCCCGCGTAGTAGCTGTGTACGAAATATACATACTCGCCCCCTTTCATGCCCTTAAACAGCTTGCTCTCGAGATTGGATATGCGGCTCCATCCCATATGCGGCACCTTATATTCGTCGGAATCGGGAAAACGATGCACCTTGGCGTCGAATATGTCAAGGCAATCCACATCGCCTTCGTCAGAATGCCGACACATGATCTGCATGCCCACACATATGCCCAACACCGGCCGACGAAGCCCGCGTATCACTTCGGGCAATTGACGGCTGCGCAGATTTTCCATCGCCTCGCCGGCATAGCCCACGCCGGGGAGTATCACCCTGTCGGCCTTACGTATCACATCAGCATCATCGGTAAGCGTCCATTCGGCTCCGAGACGGCGCAGAGCGTTCTCCACCGACCGTATGTTGCCCATCTTATAATCAATTATAGCTATCATATCACACCTTTGCTTGACGGTAATTCATAACTGAACACATCACGACGAACGGCGGCTCGCAACGCACGTGCGAATGCCTTGAAAACCCCTTCGATCAGATGATGATTGTTGTCGCCGCGCGCCGAAATGTGAAGATTGCAACGCATTGCGGCACACAGGCTTTTGAAAAAATGTTCGAACATTTCAGTGGGCGTATCGCCTACATATTCGCGCGTGAACTCGACATCCCAGCTAAAATCAATGCGTCCGCCGAAATCAATCAGCACCATAGCCCGACACTCATCCATGGGCAGCACGAATCCGTATCGCTCTATGCCCTGCTTCGAGCCCAACGCCTCGTAGATGGCTTCGCCGAGCGTTATGGCCACATCCTCGATGGTGTGATGCTCGTCGACCTCCAGATCGCCTTTGCAGGCCACCTTCAGCGACACTGACGCATGGTGCGGTATCTGCCAAAGCATATGGTCGAAGAATTTAAGGCCGGTATCGATAGCCGACTCGCCATGGCCGTCGAGGTCAACCGACACGGCAATCGACGTTTCGGAGGTGGAGCGTTCGATGCACGCCCTGCGTCCGCTACCAAGTATGTGGCGGGCTATTTCGGCCCAATCGTCGGTCACCAAGTCGCATCCTCGGCCGTTGTCAGCGGTGCGCGCGGCCACCAAAATGGCTTTGCACCCGAGATTCGCGGCCAACTCGACATCGGTCGCGCGGTCGCCTATTACGTAACACTCCGACAGGTCGTATTCGCCCGACATGTATTTGCCGAGCATGCCCGTGCGCGGCTTGCGCGTAGGAGCGTTGTCGGCGGGGAAGGAGCGGTCGATCAACTGGTCGTCGAACGTAACGCCCTCGCCCTTCAGCGTGGCCAGCATTTTATTGTGAGCGGGCCAAAACGTTTCTTCGGGAAACGATGCCGTGCCGAGACCATCCTGGTTCGACACCATGACCAACTCAAATCCACGGCCCATAAGCGAGTGCAGCGCCGTGATGACGCCGGGCACGAATTCGAGCTTTTCAAGCGAATCTATCTGTTCGTCGGCCGGCTCTTTTATGATTGTGCCGTCGCGGTCAATAAACAATGCCTTACGCAATTTATTGCTCATATGTAAGTTAACTATTGTATTCGTTTATCAGCTTCATTATGCGCCGGTTTTCATCGGGGGTGCCCACGGTTATTCGCAGACAGCCCGCACACCCCGGCATAGTTGATCGGTTGCGCACTATCACCCCATTGTCAATGAGATAATCGTACATGGCATTGGCATCGTCAAACTTCACCAACAGGAAGTTGGCATCGGTGGGATATACGTTCCTGACGCAACGTGCCTTCGCCAAATTCCGAGCAAGCCACTCCGCCTCGGCCTTTATCTCCGAAACTTTTTCGGAAATGTCGCAATCCATCCGTTTCATCAGCTCGGCCTGAGTGGGGCCATTCATATTGTACGGATATTTTACGCGCGAATATAAATCAATTATTTCCTTGCAGGCAAAAGCCATGCCCGCACGCAATCCGGCCATGCCCCACGCCTTCGAGAATGTCTGCAACACTACCAGATTGGGATGTTTCGGCAAGCGCGGCAACAACGACCCTTTGTCGGAAAAATCCACATAAGCCTCATCGACCACGAGGATGCCGTCAAACGAATCGGCCAAGGCTTCAAGTTGTTCAACGGCATATGCATTGCCGGTAGGATTGTTTGGCGAACATATCCACATCAGCTTCGTATGCTCGTCGGCTGCGGCAAGAAATTTGTCGACGGGAAGCGTAAAATCATCGTTAAGCTGCACCTCACGCAGCGCCACGTCGTTGATGGCGGCGGCCACGCCATACACTCCGTAACTCGGAGTTATGACGATAGCATTGTCGACGCCCGGTTCGCAAAACACGCGAAACGTTATGTCGATTGCCTCGTCGCTGCCGGCTCCGCCCACGAATATCGAATCAACGCTTATGCCCCCCTTCGCCAACGAAATTTTCTCCTTCAAGAGCTTCTGATGCGGATCGGGGTATCGATTCACGCCATTGTTGTAGGGCGATTCGTTAGCATCGACCCATACCGATATGTCGCCCCCTTTGAATTCGTCGCGCGCCGTCGAGTAAGGCTTCAGGGCAAGTATGTTTTTTCTTACATATTTCAGAGGATCAGCCATTTTCCAAACATTATATATCTTGTAACTATGTGTAATCTATTTTTCAATCAAAACGGCGAATGCCTGCGAATGTGCCGCCGGCATTCACGGCGCGACGTCAAATTCGCACCTTCACCGCCAATGCGTGCGCATCGAGACCCTCGGCCTCGGCCATTGTAATGACCGTAGGTGCCAGCCCCGACAATCCTTCGGGCGTAAGCTCCTGATAGGTTATCTTGCGCATGAAACTGTCGACATTCACTCCACTGAAGGCGCGCGCCCATCCCGAAGTGGGCAGCGTGTGGTTGGTTCCCGACGCATAATCGCCGGCGCTCTCGGGCGAATAGTTGCCGATGAAAACGCTTCCGGCGGCCGTTATGCGGTCAGCCACTTCCCAGGGGTTCGACATTGAGATTATGAGATGTTCCGAAGCGTAGGCATTGGCAAAACGTATCATTTCGTCGCGATTGTCGAAAACTATCACGCGGCTGTGCGACAACGACTTTGCCACCGAGTCGGAATGAGTGAGATCGAGCGTGAGCTTTTCGACACACGCAATTGCTTCGCGGGCAAACGCTTCGCTGTCGCACACGAGTATGGCCTGACTGTCAGGGCCGTGCTCGGCCTGCGACAACATATCGGCGGCCACGAACGTAGGATTCGCCGTTCCGTCGGCCATTACCATGACTTCGCTCGGACCGGCAGGCATGTCGATGGCCGTGAAACGGCTCATCAGCTGCTTGGCCTTGGTCACGTATCTGTTTCCGGGGCCGAATATCTTGTCTACCTTTGGAATCGATTGGGTGCCATGTGCCATTGCAGCTATGGCCTGCGCGCCGCCTACCCTAAATATGTTTTTTATTCCGCACTCGCGGGCCGCATACAATATGGCCGGAGCAATGGGCCTGCCCCCCGATTGCGGAGTGCACAGCACCACTTCACGGCATCCGGCTATGCGCGCCGGTATGCCAAGCATCAGCACCGTCGAAAAGAGCGGAGCGTTGCCGCCGGGTATGTACAGACCCACGCGCTCTATCGCGACGGGACGCTGCACGCACCTTACGCCGGGCGACGTAACGACGTCGACCGCGCGGGGCATCTGCGCTTCGTGAAACTTTCGGATGTTGGAAGCCGCTCTTTTTATGGCCTCCGACAAATCAACGCTCACCTGTGCGGCTCCGACATCTATTTCGGCTTCCGACAATTGCAATGAATCGAGCCGGGTGTGGTCGAACATCTCTGCCATGTGGCGCAATGCCGCGTCGCCGCGACGACACACATCGTCGATTATTTCAACCACCGACTTTTCTATGTCGGCATCGTCGGGTATGTTTCGCCTGCACAGTTCGGGCCATACCGATTGTGGCGGGTTGACCGTAAGTTCCATCATCGTATTATGTTTTCAAGCGTGAGCACAAGTATGTCCTCGGCGCCGAGACGTTTCAACAATTCTATCTTTTCCCAAAGCTCGTCCTCGCGTATCACCACGTGGAGCGAGTACCAGTTTTCGTCGGCCAGGGGCAACAACGTAGGGCTTTTCATTCCCGGCAATATGGCTACCGCCTCGTCTATGCAGCTTTTCGGCAGATTCATAAGCACGTATTTCAGTCCTCGGCTATCGATTATCGAGCTGAAACGGAACTTAAGCTTTTCAATGTCCGATTTCTTGTCGGCAGAGAGGTTAGGCGATGCTATGAGCACCGCTTCCGACGACATTACGGTTTCCACTTCCACCAGTCCATTCTGAATGAGCGTGCCGCCCGACGAAACTATGTCGAATATGGCGTCGGCCATACCTACGGCCGGAGCCACTTCAACCGATCCGGCTATTTCATGTATATCGGCTTGTATGCCTTTTTCTTCGAAAAACTTGCGCAGTATTTTGGGATATGAAGTAGCTATCCGCTTGCCCGAAAACCATTGCAGACCGTCATAATTGGCTTCGCGAGGCACGGCCAGCGATATTCGGCACGAACTGAATCCGAGTTTCATCACCACATCCACGCCGAGGGCTTTCTCCTCCACTTCGTTCAGCCCTACGATGCCTATGTCGGCCACGCCCATGTTTACCGCTTGCGGTATGTCGTCGTCGCGGAGATACAGCACATCCATCGGGAATCCCTTTGCATGCGATATGAGTTTTCTATGTCCGCCTGAAGTGGTTATGCCTGAATCGGCAAGCAATTGCAACGTGTCTTCGTTAAGTCTTCCTTTTGCTTGAATAGCTATTTTCAACATTATATTATATTGTCATTATTATAGATTCGCAAAGTTAATAATTTATAGCCAAACGGCCATAAACAAATTAAGAATTAATGCTAACAATGCGTTTTTACTCCATTTCGTCACTTTTCGGCCATTAAGAGCCGTGACGACAATAAATGTTAATTGCAGAATCACTTTGGCTCTTAGAAACTGTTTAAATTTATTTGTCGAAGGAATTGAGAGGATTTGTCAAGTAGATTTTTGATATTTATGAAGGAGTTATGGGGTGCCATAATGACTGAATAAATATCAACAAGATGCTGACAAAGACCTCAATGACATGACA
>JAGATN010000009.1 GCA_017621225.1 Muribaculaceae bacterium
AGCTGAAGGGCTGTAGGCAAATCGCGGCACATCGGCGCATTCGCACCCGCGCATAATCATTTTTCGTGCTGTTATGTTCCCGGCTTCGGAATAATCATTATTATTACATCCCGAAATGACGTAATCCGATATTATTCAGCACGTATGCCACTATTCATAACAGGATGTTCTGCCGAAGACAAGAGTAACGGGATAGTAACGTAACTCTTGCTTCAAGTGGCTTTTTTGCGGCATCCAGTGGCTTTGACTTGATGGTCATCGGATTCGCTAAAATGCTTTATCCCAATGTTCTTTCACCGATTTTCTCTCATTCTCAGTTTTTTGTTGTATCTTTGCGTCTGAACTAAAACTTTTAGTTATGAAAACGCTTACCGAGAAAGAAGAAGAATTGATGTGCAAGCTTTGGGATGGAGGCCCAATGTTTGTGCGCGAGTTGGTTGAATGCCATCCGGAGCCACGACCCCACTTCAACACCGTGTCGACGTTCATACGCATATTGGAGCAAAAAGGATTCGTTGGCCACGAGAAGGTAGGTGGCAGCTATCGCTACTATCCGGTGGTGACGCGCGAACAATATTCGAAGTCGACGCTTAAGGCCGTGGTGAAACGGTATTTCAATAACTCGTTTCTCGGCGTGATAAGCACTCTCGTCAAAAATGAAAACCTGAGCGACGCCGAAGTCGAACAGATCATAGATCTGGTGCGCAAAGGCGACGCGGCAGGGTCGGTCGAAAAAGATAATAACGAAACGAAATAGCGCCATGGGAACATTATTTTCATATTCATTCATGTCGGGTCTACTCCTCTCGTTGGTATGGCTCGTGTATCGTATAGGCATGTCGCGCACCACGTGCTATGCGTTCAATAGGGTAGTGCTCATTGCCGGGCTGTGCGTGGCGCTCGTGGTTCCGGCCATGATGATGTACGGTTTCATGAATGCTCCCGAGGCGGCATCGCCCTCCGATGTCGACGGCATTGAACTGGGCCTGCCTTCAGTGAGCGTGACCTTGGCTCCTGAAACGATAGATGCGTTGTCGGTAGCGTCGTATGTATACGTAGCGGGCTTTTTGATATCGGTGGCCCATATGGTCATGAGCATTTACAGGCTGCTGATGCTGATAAGCAAATGCGAGACGGTTCATGTCGACGGTAAGAAAGTGATGATTCATGACGACGACACGCTCGTGTCGTTTACGTGGGGTGGGCATATTGTGTTGTCGCGCACCGATTATGAGCGCAACCGTAATATGGTGATAGTTCACGAAACGGCACATCTTGAGCGTTTCCATTGGGTCGATTTGCTTTTTGCCAAAATGGTATCGTCGTTTACGTGGTATTGGCCCACGTCATGGATGGTGATGGATGAATTGCGCTCCCTGCATGAATACGAAGCCGATTACAAAGTGGTGAAAAGCGGCGTTGATCGCAAAGACTATCAAATGCTCTTAATAGAAAAAACTGCCGGCGTAAGGTTCCAGTCTATTGCCAGCAGTTTCAATAATAGTTCAATTAAACTACGTATTATTCAAATGATGAAAAAACAATCGAAAGGCACGGTCCGCATGCGGGCGCTTGCCATGTTGCCTGCACTGGCATTAGCAATGTTAGCTTTGAACACCAATGAGGTCAAGGCCATAGTAAACGAAATTTCAGCCTCAAACTCGGTTGTCTTGGAGTCGGTTACGGCTCCTGACGACAAAAGTACTCAAAAAAAACTGAATGGTAAAATTTATGAGTCAGTTGAGCATTTGCCGGAATATCCCGGTGGTATGGTGGCAATGCAGACCTTCTTGAAAAATGAACTCAAGTATCCCGAAGAAGCCATTAAGAACAACGAGGAAGGCACGGTGGTAGTGCGATTCGTGGTCAGCGACAAAGGCGATGTATGCGATGCCAAGGTGATCAGATCGGTATCGAAATCGCTTGACGCCGAAGCTCTGAGGGTGGTAAACTCAATGCCGGCTTTTAAGCCCGGACTCGTTGGCGATAAGCCGGTAAACGTCTACTTTACGTTGCCTTGCCGATTCGCGTTGCCTAAGGCTTCAACCGCATCTGAGTCAAAAAAGCAGTAAACATACTCTAAACGTCTGAGTGAAGATTACAGCCGGGATGGTAATGTCGCAACGTCATCCCGGCTGCTTTTTTGCCGGTCGGATATGGGCGGTAAGGGAGGGCACAATATTTTTTAACAGGTTTAACCGGCAAAGCTTTAAATAACAAAAAAGTATGCCGAAGGCGGTTAGCGTATGTTAAAAGCTTTGTGGCTTCTGAGAATTCTGATTAGATTTGCATAAATCAATTATAGGAAGAACGGTAGCCGTTAACGGCGTTGCTACCACTAATTTGCATGCATCCTTAAAGCCGTATAACTTTTTCATTTATAAATATATTTTTAAGTCCGGTTAATGAGTATCGGATTTTAATTGATAAAACAAACCACTATGTCACGCTTAAAATTAGTGCTATTTTTGTGTTGCTTTTCCGTTATGCTTCAAGCACAAGAAACGGGAACGGAAAAATATTTATGGCCCGTCGAAGGCAAGAATGCAGGTGAGGATATTTTGTATCGCCCGCAAGATTATGTCGATGATGAACATAATTTTGATAAATTATTTATAACAGCCGAGAAGGGAACGAATATTGTATGCCCTTGCGATGGCGTTGTGCTATGGGTTGGATATGATTGCAATCTGTCAATGAATGTTAGCAGCTCATACAGTATGGAAGGAACGTTCAAAGATGGAGTAGATGCTTATAAAGAAGATGTAAGGAAAAAAGGCATAGATCCGGTGTATCTTTCAGTGGGTGTTTACTTTCGTACCACCGACGGAAGAAACATTAAAATCGGAGGATTGGATACGGGCGATAAGAAATATATTACCGGACAAAAGTTGAAGCGTGGCGAGGTGTTGGGTAAAATTCATTATTGCTATAAGAAGATACCTCAACGTTGCATTATGTTAAGTGTGGAAACAAAAAGCGGAAAGCCCTCTGACCCGATGGCTCCATTTGGCTTGAAAAGTACGTTTAAACCTCCGGTGGTACAACAGCCCAAACAGCGGCTGACACGTGCGGAAGCGACGGCCGACTACCGACAATTGGCAACCGGTGTCAAAGAGATATATCCGTCGTTGGACGATTTTATGAGCGAGGCGGAATACGACGCTTTTGTAGAGGGTGAAATAGCCAAGATACCTGAAAGTATATCGTTGGTCGACTTTGCTCGATTGGTAATGGACTTCAACCATAAAATACACGATTCGCACATGTGGTTTTCATACGGCATAAATACCGAACGACACAAGAATGCCAAAATTCCACCAATATGGTTCGGTAAGGTAGATGGTGGTGTAAAGATTATTTGGACAACCGCTAAATATCGCGACTATTTGTGCCGAGAGGTAGCGCGCGTCAATGGCCGACCGGTCGATTCGATTTGTGTTGAAATGGAAAAATATTTCAATCCTATTTACGATGCCGACGTGCAGTCAGTGAAGGAATTGGAATCAATATATCTGCCACGTTACTATTATACAATGGCCGAAGATGCTCAGAAGAACAATCAAACCGTATTCACATTTGCTGACGGCGAAGAATTGACTTTGCCGTTGGAGGACAGAAAGATTATTTCGCAATATGAGCGTGAAACTTCTCAAAACCAAGAAACGCCACCGCAACTTTCGCATAAATCGGAAGGAAATTTTTATTCTACCATAGTGAACGATAGTACGGCATACATGCGATTAAAAACTTTCGCTCTTATGGATACCGAGTTGGAGCAAATGCTTACATTCATAGGTCAGTTGCAGGCGGATGGAATGGAGAATCTGATCATTGATTTGCGCAACAACCTCGGTGGTCATGTGCACGTGCTGTACAAATTGGTTGAAGCTGTGATGGATGAACCGATAATGCGTGAAGGAGGATATCAAAAGGTAAATGCACATACTTTTAGTGGAACGTTGAATCTCAGTGGTGAGCCGATGTTTAACGAGTTTAAGCAAGTGGATGGGAAGAAAGGCCTATATCTATATAATAATGATGATGATGAATCGGAGGTAACGGATAGCATTCGTCGCGATGCGTACAAAGGGCGTATCTATGTGCTGATAAATGAAGGGTCGGCTTCGGCATCCACTATTTTTGCCGGAATCATGAAGCGCAACAAGCGTGGCTATATAGTAGGGCGTGAAACCAAAACTGCATATCATCGTATGAATGCCGAGAAGTTTGCTGACATCCAGTTGACTAACAGTATGTTCAAATGCCATATGCCTCTGGTGCGTCTGGTTAGCGACGAGTTTGTCAGCGATGAATTCCCATATGGAAGAGGTGTCATACCTCACTTGACCATCCCTCTTTCTTACAAAGAAATAAAGGTTGATAATCAAATTGTATACAAAAAGACATTGGAATTGATTGCAAACGGCATCTACCTGAAAGATGAGGCGGAGCAATCCGCAGAATGTCAGCTTTTGACTCACATAAAGGATAACGGAATGTATTTACTCATTGTTCTTTTGCCGGTTATGCTATTGGGTTGCTTTAGGATATATAAATGCAAAAGAAATCGCGCCGACCGGGTAAGTATGTAAGAACCCGTTCGCCAATAAACGTCTGAGTGAAGATTACCGCCGGGATGGTAAGAGCGATCATTGTCGCAACGCCATCCCGGCTGCTTTTTTGCCGGTCGGATACGGGCGGCGGTTAACGTATGTCGAAAAACTCCTTGTATCGGTCGTATAGATGTGCGGCCTGGCGATATGCCGATTGCGGACTCATGAAGTGCGAGAATTCAAACGTTATGGCTTTTTGATATCCGGCACGTTTGGCCGCTTCGAGCTTCAATCGCAGCTTGTCGAACTTTATCGGGAAAAATTTAATGGGCATGTCGCGGTCGAAGCTTTCGGCATTGGTCCAGCACTCTATGCCGTATCGGTCGGCCAGGCGCTTGTTGGTTTCGAAAAATGCGTCAAGCTCGTCGTAGTCTATGTGGCCATCCTGAAAAGCGCATGCATCGATTACGTCGTGTATGCCGTCGAAAATCTCGTTCCATTCCTTTTCATGCTGTCTCACCGATACGCCCTCCTCCTTCGAGAGCTGCCCCGACGCCGCAGCCACGGCCTTTTTGCCGTCGATCCACGGCGAGATGAACGTAGGTAGTCCTCCCGATACATCTTTGCACTGTTTGCCCATGGCGTGGAATGCGTCGATGGCCCCTTTGGTGGCTCGGCTTATTTCGCCGCTAATGTACCATCCGCCGAAGCTCGGATGCCGTGATCCGTATTGTTCCCATACTTCGTCAATCACGTATTTGTTGTCCTCCGTTTCAACCGACATGTCGCCGGTGTCCCAATAATGCCCCGAATCGTAGAGGCCGAAATAAAATTTCATTCCGTGCCGGTCGGCCAGCCGAAGATACATGTCGAGCAGGTCGACCGAAGGCATGTAGCATCCTTTCCCCAATAGGTGCTTTGACGGGTAGGTGATGAATTTTCGATAGCCCGACCGTATCATTATCACCGTGTCGATGCCTATGGCTTTCATAAGCTCGAAATCGCGGTTCCATTCATCTTCGCCCCAGTTTTGATGGGGTATGTCGTGCGATATTTCGTCGAGAAACGTTCCGGTTATCGGCAGTCCCTGATTTTTTACGAGTAGGGTGGGCTTGGCTTTCGGTTGGGCCGGGGTGGCTTGGCTTTCGGCTCCCATGAGAATGTGAGGCGTAGTTGCGGCCGCTCCGATGGCGGCTATGCTTTTTAAGAATTGTCGGCGGTTGTTCATCGGCATTGTGTTTTCGCAAAGATAATTCGTTTAAGCCGTTCTTGCAAGCGGCGTGGCTGAAAATAGTCGAGGATTGCCATCGAATGTAGAAGGCAATCCTCGTCAAAAATTTTTTTTTCGAAAGATGTAAGCGGGAGCTGTTTTATTGTCCCAGATAGGTCTTGAGCAGTTTGCTCTTTTGACCCTTTAACCTACGAATGGCTTTTTCTTTGATCTGGCGCACTCGTTCGCGCGTAAGGTCGAACTTGGCTCCAATTTCCTCGAGTGTCATTTCCTGGCATCCTATGCCAAAGAACATTTTCAAGATTTCACGTTCGCGTTCGTGAAGCTGGCGCAGTGCGCGGTCAACTTCTTTCGACAGCGACTCTTGAGTAAGCGTGGAGTCGGCCATTGGCGAGTCGTCGTTGGTGAGCACGTCGAGAAGACTGTTGTCCTCGCCTTCGACGAAAGGAGCGTCGACAGAGATGTGTCGACCCGAAACTTTCAGCGTGTCGGCGATTTTGTCGACAGGCACGTCAAGCTTTTCGGCCAATTCTTCGGGTGACGGGCGACGTTCATGTTCCTGCTCGAATTTCGAGAGGGCCTTGCTGATTTTATTCAGCGACCCAACCTGATTGAGCGGAAGGCGCACGATGCGCGACTGCTCGGCGAGAGCCTGAAGAATTGATTGGCGAATCCACCACACCGCGTAAGAGATAAATTTGAAGCCACGGGTTTCGTCAAACTTCTGTGCCGCTTTAATCAAGCCGAGATTGCCTTCGTTGATAAGGTCGGGCAAGCTGAGACCCTGGTTCTGGTACTGCTTGGCCACGGATACCACGAAGCGAAGATTGGCGCGAGTGAGCTTTTCGAGAGCCCGTTGGTCGCCTTGGCGTATTCGCTGTGCAAGTTCCACTTCTTCTTCAACGGAAATGAGTTCTTCACGGCCTATTTCCTGAAGGTACTTGTCGAGCGAAGCGCTTTCGCGATTGGTGATTGATTTAGTGATTTTTAATTGTCTCATCTGCGTTATCAGAGATTTAAGCGTGCAAAGATACAAAAAATTGATGTAAATCTACACGTTTTTTACATTAGAATAGATAAAAGTAACTGTATGCGTGATATTTTTGCATATTTAGTAAAAACAATCGGTGCCACCAAAAGTTAGCGGCACCGATTGGTTATGGGGTTGTTATTTGTATCGTGCCCAGCGTATGAGTTCCTTTACGGTCGGTTTTTTGCCGTACATGAATATGCCCACGCGGTAAATTTTTGCTGCAACCCATATCATGAAGAAGAAGGCTGCTATGAGAAGTGCCAGCGACAGGCATATTTCCCATGTGGGTATGCCAAACGGTATGCGGGCCATCATGACCATGGGCGACGTGAAGGGTATCATCGACATCTAGAACGACAATGTTGACGTGGGGTCGGCTGCGGCCGTCATGCCGAAGATCATGCCGAATATTATCGGGAACACTACTACCGACTGAAGCTGTCCGGCATCCTGAATGTTGTCGACTGCCGATCCGATGGCGGCATATATGGCCGCATACAGCATAAAGCCGCCTATGAGGAACAGAATCAACCATCCGAACAGTTGCAGTATGTAGCCTACGTTGCCCATCAATGATATGGCCTGAAGTATGTCGGTGTCGGTGGTCGATTGCGCGAGGTCGAGCTGGCCGGCATTCATGGCGGTCACTTCGGCGCTGATGTCGGCCGGAAGTATGGCGGGCATTATGAATGCAGCCATGCCGGCTATCAGTATGCCCCATATTATTATTTGAGTAACGGCCACGAGCCCGATTCCGCATATCTTGCCGAGCATTATCTGCGTGGGTTTTACCGACGACACCACGAGTTCGAGCACGCGGTTGGTCTTTTCTTCGATGATGCTTGTCATGACCATCTGTCCGTAGATGAGAAGGAACATGTAGAGCAGGAACGTAAGCCCGAATCCCAGTGCATAGCTGAGGCCCGTCGACGACTGGCGTTCTTCTTCATCCTCGTCCGAGTCGTTTCGCAATGTCTGTATCTGCACGTTGCTGTGTACGGCGTCGAGAATCTGGTCGAGATTTTCGATATTGTAGTCCTTTAGACGTTCGGTTTCGATTATCGAGTTGATTTGTCGGGTGATGTTCGATTCGAGCGACATCGACGATGCTCCGTTGGAGTAGAGGCGTACTGCCTGGGTGCCGTCGACGGCTCCGGCCGGTATGTAGAGAACGCCGTTTGACTCGGTGTCGGCCAAGGCGGAGTCGAGGGGCTGATCCGTTACGTGAAACGATGTTTCTTCGTCGCTTTGAAGGTTTGAGCCTATCATTCCCGATTCGTCGACTACGATGATCGATTTTTCTTCGCTACCCGAATAGGCTATTATCAAAGCCGGCGCCGCCATCAGGGCGAGCATGAACAGCGGCATGAGCAGCGTGGTTATGATGAAGCTTTTTTTGTTGACGCGTTCAAGGAATTCGCGGCGTATTATCAATGCTATTTTCGATGCCATGGTAGTGTTAGTGTTGTTTGTTATAGTTCTCTACTGTCTTGATAAATATGTCGTTCATCGATGCTAACGATTCGTTGACCGAAGCCAATTGCACCGTGTCGTTGGCAATCGAGATTACGTCGCGTAGCGTAGCGTCGGGCGATAGCAGCATGTTGAGTTGGCGGCGACCGTTGTCGGCATCGGCGGTGGTGAATTGCGAGGCCAGCGGCAGCAGGCTTTCCATAAGTTTGCGCTCGTCGCCGGTGAATGTCAGGGAGTATCGTCCTTCGCAATATTTACGGCGTATGTCGTTCACGTTGCCCGACAATATGTTGTGGCTGTCGTTGATCAGCGTTATGTAGTCGCATATTTCTTCGACGGAAGCCATATTGTGCGTGCTGAACAGTATCGTGGTGCCCTGCTCTTTCAGGCGCAATATTTCGTCGCGCAGAAGGTTGGCGTTTATGGGGTCGAATCCCGAAAACGGTTCGTCGAATATGAGTAGTTTGGGTTGGTGCAGCACGGTTACGATAAACTGCACCTTCTGGGCCATGCCTTTCGACAGCTCCTCGATTTTCTTATTCCACCAGCCGCTTATTTCGAAGCGGTCAAACCATTCTTTCAGTCGACGCGTGGCTTCGGCTTTCGAAAGGCCTTTGAGTCGGGCAAAGAAGATGGCTTGTTCGCCCACTTTCATCTTTTTGTAGAGTCCGCGTTCTTCAGGCAGATATCCCATGTTGGCAACGTCGTCCTGGCTGAGTTGATGCCCGTTGAACATGACTCGACCAGAATCGGGAGCGGTGATGTGGTTTATTATTCTTATCAAGGTGGTTTTGCCGGCACCGTTGGGGCCTAACAGACCATATACCGAGCCTTCGGGCACGGATATCGACACATCGTCGAGTGCCACATGCCCGGTGAAGGCCTTCGAAACATTTTCGACTTCTATTAAATTCATATTGTTGTGTGATGGTTGGTTTCTTTATATTAGATGCATCGTAGTTGAAAAAATTTCAACCGATGGTGCAAAAAATGTCATTTTGCGACTTCTTTGCCGAAAAAGCGATCGATTATGGCTGCCAACGCTCCGTCGCCGGTCACATTGCAAGCCGTGCCGAAGCTGTCCATGGCTATGTAGAGCGCTATCATCAGTGCGTTTTGGGCTTCGGTGAATCCGAGTATCGACGTCAGCAGCCCGAGCGAGGCCATGATGGCACCTCCGGGAATGCCGGGTGCCGCTATGATGGTGACTCCGAGCATGGCTATGAATTGGCTGAACAATCCTATGTCGTAGGGTTCGCCTTGCATTATCAGTATGGCAAGCGCGCACGCCACTATTTTCAACGTGCTGCCCGACATGTGTATCGTGGCGCACAGAGGCACTACGAATCCGGCCACATCCTCGCTGACTCCCATTTTTATGGCCTGACGCAGCGTTACCGGAATGGTGGCTGCCGACGATTGGGTGCCGAGCGCGGTGAAGTAGGCGGGCATCATGGTGAGGAGCATCTTGAACGGATTACGTCGTGCGAAAATGGACGCTATGCAGAATTGCAACACCAGGATGAATACGTGGAGTATGAATATTATGATTATTATTTTCAGGAAGGTGGAGAGTATCACCGCCACTTTTCCGTCGACGGTCATGTTGACGAATATGCAGAATATGTAGAACGGCAGCAACGGTATTATGGCCACGTTGATGGTCTTTGCGACGATGGTGCGAAATTCGTTGGCTCCGGAGCGCAGCACGTGTCCGTCGGGCAAAAAGGCTATGCCCAAGCCCATCATGAACGAGAGCACGAGGGCCGTCATCACCGGCATCATGGCGGGTATCGCCATGTCGAAATATGGCGTGATGGCCGATGCCTCGTTTTCGATGGCCGATACGGTCGGCTCTGATGTGATCAGCGACGGGAATATGGTCGTGCCGGTGAAATATGACAGAAATCCGGCGAACAGCGTTGCCGAATATGCCAAAAGGGCCGTGGCCACGAGCATTTTGCCTGCCGAGCGTCCGATGTCGCCTATGGCCGGAGTGACGAATCCCAATATGATCAGCGGAATCAGAAATCCGAGAAGTTGCCCGAAGATGTTGTTGAACGTGGCGCAGATGCGCGCTCCCCAAAGTGGCGATACGTATCCCACTCCTATGCCTACTATTATGGCCACTATTATTCGGGGGAGAAGTCCGAATTTTATTTTACTTTTCATGGTTGCATGAAAGGGTTATATGTCATTAAGTAACTTGATTATGGCTAAAGAGGTTGTATAAGTAAAAAAAATAGGAAGAAAACGTAGTTTTCCTCCTACTTGATGTCATAGAGTATTTCAAGCTCTAAATTACTCAGCAACGGCTGCGCTGTCAGCTGCAACAGAGTCAGTAGTAGCGATGGTATCAACAGCTACAACTTCTTCTACAACTTCTTCTACAACAGCAGCAGAATCTGCATCAGCAGCAGCTTTGTCTGCAGAACCACAAGAGTATACAGAAGCACTGAATACAACAGCAAGTAATAAAACTAACTTTTTCATTTTCGTTTGATTAAATAAATAAAACAATTTTTAGCTTCAAAAACGCCACAAAGGTAATATAAAAATACAATATGGCAAATTAAAATTAGGATTTTTTCTCAAATAAAAAATTTTATAGTGAAAATGCATTAAAAAATGTAATCCGCATACGGGGCTTTTTAACGTGCATTTTGTTCCGTATTCACGCGGCTCACTATCGAATTGGCCATTGCCACGGCTTTGGTGATGTGATCGCATATGTGATCTTCGCCAAGCAGTTGCTCTATTCGGGCATTCTCAAGCACGTTGTGCACGTTGGGGTTTACGCCCGACAGCACTACGTGTATGCCTTCGGCTTGCGATGACTTTATGAGTATTTCGAGGTTGTGTACGCCGGTGGCATCGATGAACGGAACCTTGCGCATGCGTATGATGCGCACTATGGGTTTGTTGGCCATGGAGGTTCGCATTAGCTCGTCGAACTTGGTTGCTACGCCGAAAAAGAACGGGCCGTCGATTTCATATACTTCCACGCCGCGCGCCACGTCGAGAATTTCGTGCGTGGTGGCTTCCGTGCCTTCCGCTACGTCGAGCTGCTGGCTATATACCTTTATCTGGGTATTTTCCATAATACGGCGCAGGAACAGGATTATGGCCAGAAGCAATCCGATCTCGATGGCTATAGTCAAATCGAATATTACGGTAAGCAAGAAGGTGACCATGAGCACCGATATGTCGCTCTTGGGATTCTTGAATATTGCCTTTACCGTTCGCCAGCCACTCATGTTGTATGCCACGACTATCAGCACTGAAGCCAGACATGCCATAGGCACGAGGTTGATCAGCGGCATCAGGAACAAAAATATCAGCAATAATACTATGGCGTGGATTATGCCGGCCACGGGGGTGCGTCCGCCGTTGGTGATGTTGGTCATCGTACGGGCTATGGCGCCTGTCACCGGTATTCCTCCGAAAAACGGCACCACCACGTTGGCTATGCCTTGTCCTATCAGCTCGGTGTTGCTATTGGTGCGCGACCCGGTGACGCCATCGGCCACGGTGGCCGAGAGAAGCGATTCGATTGCGCCGAGTATGGCGATGGTGAATGCCGACGGCAACAGCGTGTTGATGGTGGCCATGTTGAGCACGAATCCTTGCGGTTGCGGTATGTCGGTGGGCATGGAGCCGAAGCGGTCGCCGATGGTTTCGATGTTGATTTCAGGCATTATGCTCTTTATGACGTAAACGGCTGCCGTTACCAGTATTATGGCTATCAGCGCGCCCGGAAGCTTCTTTGATATCTTTGGCGATACTATTATTATAAGCAGTGACACTATTCCTACCGCCAATGTAATCCAGTCGATGCGGTTGAAGTTTTGTAGGTAAACGCCCCATTTCGATATGAAGTCGCCCGGCACGTCAGTGAGGCCGAGGCCGAAAAAGTCGTTTATCTGCGTTGAGAAGATGGTCAGCGCTATACCGGCGGTAAATCCCACTACGATGGGGTAGGGGATGAACTTTATCACCGTTCCGAGGTGAAAGAGTCCGAGCAACACCAATATCAGGCCGGCCATGAATGTGGCTATGGCCAGACCTTGCAGCCCGTGGGTGGCTATGATGTTGTAAACTATGATGATGAAAGCACCGGTAGGGCCTCCTATTTGTACCGAACATCCTCCGAATGCCGATACCAAAAAACCGCCTATTATGGCCGTTATCAGGCCTATTGTGGGGCTTACGCCGCTGGCTATGCCGAATGCTATGGCCAACGGTAGGGCTACGATGCCTACCACAATGCCTGCGATGAGGTCGTTTTTAAACTTTGATGCTGAATAATGGGAAAGTGCCGAAAATAATTTGGGCTTGAAATCGATTGGTCCTGAAAAATTCATAACCTTGCAATAAAAATAATTAGTCGATATTGGCGCTCACGGCCAACGTTTTTTTAACCTTTATTAAAATGAAGCTGCAAAGTTAGAAAAAATTTCGATACGATTGCCAAGGTTTCGTTAAAATTGCAACGAACTACGCGCCAATGGCTCGGCCGCAGGATGCAAAATGCCGGTGTGTCAGAACGGTTTGCGATATTTGTCGTCAGACGAATCGTCGAGTATGCTCAGGTAGGAGGCGTATCGCGAGGGTGCTATCAGCTGGTTTTCGATGGCTTCGCGCACGGCGCATCCGGGCTCGTGAGTGTGGGTGCAGTTGCCGTACTTGCATTCCGACGAAATGCGGAATATCTCGGGAAAGAAATGCGACACTTCGTTGCGGTCGAAATCGATGGTGCCGAATCCTTTTACTCCCGGAGTGTCGATTATGGCGCCCCCCTCCGCGCCGGGCAGGGCAAACATTTCGGAGAACGTGGTGGTGTGCATGCCGGTGTCGTGCGTATCGGATATTTCGGCCGTACGTAATGCCAGGTCGGGTATGAGGTCGTTGATTATCGACGATTTGCCTACGCCGGAGTTGCCCGACAGCAACGTGATTTTTCCGGCGAGTTCGCGCCTTACCTCGTCGATGCCGCATAGCGTCTTGGCCGATATGTGCAACACCTTGTAGCCTATCGATCTGTACAGGTAGGTTATGGCATCAAGATATTCGCGCTCCTCCTCATCGTTTATGAGGTCGGTTTTGTTTATGGCTATCACGGTTGGTATGCGATAAGCCTCGGCCGTGGCAAGAAAGCGGTCGATGAAGGTGGTTGAGGTCGTGGGGTGGAAAAGCGTTACTATCAGAAACGCCTGATCGATGTTGGCCGCCAAAATATGCGCTTCTTTCGACAGATTGCTCGCGCGACGTATTATGTAGTTGCGTCGGGGCTCGATGGCAACGATGAATGCCGTGCCGTCGTCGTTGAGGCGTATCGTTACATGGTCGCCTACGGCCACGGGGTTGGTGGTGCGCAATCCTTTCAGCCTGAAATTGCCTTTTATCTTGCAATTGTAGGTCGCTCCGGCTTTGTTTTCTACTACATACCAGCTGCCGGTATTTTTGATGACGGTTCCTGTATCGGTCATTGAATGTTTCTTTTAATCAAGGAGGTCCGGAAAAAAACCGGACCTCCCGAATGAGTTACTTCTTTAGGCACGGTATACAGTATGTAACCGTTGCCGTATCGGTAAGAGGAGCTTCTTTAGGGAACCAAGCGAACGAGTATTTCTTTGTCGTCATCGCTTTCTTCGAATGCAATTTTGCCTTCGCGTGCAAGCCATCCGAGAGCGGTGCAAAGTTCCTTGTCTTTCAGCTTGGTGATTTTCTTGATTTGTTTGCTTCCAAGTACGTCTGCTTCATTGAGTGCGTTCCATACGAGGCCGGCCCAAGTGCCGATAGTTTCTGTGTTCATTTCGCTTAAAGTGTTATTTGTTAGACATTAAAATATATATTGTGCGTACAAATGTACAAAAAATATATAAATATTCATTTCTGTCGTAACAAATTTGATGTGATATAAGTTTATTTGACAATATTTTGAGGCTATTTTTCCACAATTATTGACTTTACGTAACGTGGATTGGCCCCGAGTTCGATGGCTCGTTGGGCATCGCGCTTGGCATCTTCGGGGCGGAATCGGCGTTGATTGAGCAGCGCGCGATATATGTATATCTCGGCATATGTGGGGTCGGCTTTAAGCGCGTCGGCAATGTCGGCCGAGGCTTCATTGAGCCGGTCGGTGAATATGTAGCAGAGCGCGCGCGCCCCATAATATTCGGGCTCCTTATCAGTCTCGAGCACCTTGTTGAGGAACGGGATGGCTTTTTCGTGTTGCCGGGTGGTGCTGTAAAAAGTGGCCAGCCCGATGTTGGTGAGCCGGTTGTCGGGTGCCATTCGCTGCATGGCGAAAAAGTCGGATTCGGCGGTGGCCAGATCGGCGTTTCGCATTGCTATCATGGCGTGATAGAAACGCGGCTCAACGAGCGTGGAGTCGAGGCTTATTATTTTGGTGTAGTCGTTGAACGCCTCGCGCTCGCGGTTCATGGCCGACAATATCATTGCACGGTTTTTGAGCAGGGTGGTCGATGTGGGCACGAGGTCGACCGCGTCGTTGAGCGTCGACAGTGCCAGCGAGTCGTGGCCGGCGTTGAACCGTACTATCCCCAGGTTTGATATCAGCATTGCGTTGGCCGGATTGCCCGGTTTTAGCTTTATGGCTTCGAGAAGCAACTTTTCGGCCGACGCCCAGTCGGATTTAGCAATTGCCTCGTCGGCTTTTTCGACCGTCGACAGATACAGATCGTCGTTATCGTCAGCTTTGGCCATGGGCGGGAGCATCAGCAATGCCAGTGCCATTATAAATAATGTGTAGTATGTTCGAAATGTGGTCATATTTATGTATGTTTTGTTTGTTCGTCAGTTTGCCGTGAAGGCTTTTCCGGCCCATTTGAAGCTGTTCCAGCGTTTCACGAATATTATTCCTCTTATGTTTTCGTCAAAGGCAAACATTGCCCACATGCCTATTATGCCGGCGCCGCACACTATTCCGGTGACATATCCTCCCGCCACGGCTATGCTCCACATCACTATCAGTCCTACGTAGAATGGATAGTTCACGTCGCCCGTGGCCCTTAGAGCATTCGTGGCGTATATGTTTATGGCCCTGCCCAGCTCTACGGCTATGTCGATGTATAGTATCGTTGTGCCTATCCGTATTATGTCGGCGTTTTGTGTCAGGGCTTCGAAGATGAAACGTCCGCCAAACGCTATGGCGATGGATAGCGACACGGTTACGATTATCGACAGCCGCATCACATATTTTCCCAACAGGTACGCGCCCCTTATGCGGCTCTGTCCTACGAGATGGCCTATGCATATGGCGCCGCCTTGCGATATGGCTATGCAAAACAGGTAGCCGAACATGACTATGTTGACCGTGTATGTGCGCGTGGCCAGAGCTTCCATACCGAGCATATTGATGAAGTAGGTGATCACGACCTGCGATGAGCTGTACGACAACTGTTCGCCGGCCGACGGCAACCCTATCTTCAGCAGATTTCGCAGCTCGCGCAACGGGTTGTTGCGTCGGATGACGCTTATGGAGAAGTCGCGTATGGTGGTGCGGAAAAGTATGATGAGCAGCAGCACCATTGCTATCGATCGGCTCACGGCGGTGGATATGGCGGCGCCTTCAACTCCGAGCGCGGGCATGCCTAGCCGACCGAAAATCAGGGCATAGTTGCCTATTATGTTTATTACGTTGACCACTCCCACCACCATCATGGGGTATGAAGCTTTGTTGCAGGCGCGCAACGTGGCCGATGCCGTCATGGATATGGCTTGTACCCAAGCCGCTATGCCTACTATGCGCAGATAGCCGGTGCCGTCGGCAAGCATGGTTTCGTTCAGCCCCATGGCCGTGAGCAGGGGCGTGGCGGCAGAGTATAGCAATATGCTTATGGCCGTTCCCGAGAGCAGGTTTACGGCGAGGGCTACGCCAACTACGGTGGTGAGGCGCGTTCGCATGCCGGCTCCGAGATATTGCGAGCAGAGCACCGATGTGCCGAGGTTTATCACCTCGAACACGAGAAAACACAACATTATTATCTGATTGACTACGCCAACTGCTGCCACGCTCGAATCGCTATGCCGGCTTAGCATGACCGTGTCGATGGCTCCGAGCGTCATTATCAGCAGGGTTTCAATGAAAATCGGCACCGCCAATGATGCCAATTGTCGTTTCATCAATCCTTTGGGTTTGTGGATGTTTTGCTGCAGTGTCATATCGGACTGCAAAGGTACATACAAATGGTGTTATTGAATGCAAATCTAAGCAAAAATGATATAATGGCGCTCCGATGGCGGCAACGGTGAATATTTGAACCTAACTATGGCTCCGTTCGTTGATTTATTATATATTTGCGTTTCATAATATTTATGCATCATATGGATTATCGAAGACTATTCATGGCATTTGCGGCACTCGTTTTCTTGTCGGTGACATCGTGTGGCGACAGTGAGCTTGACGAATTGCCAAGCCGCATACAGAATTTCATTACCACATATTATCCGAATGCGTCGGTCGAATCGGTTAGCGATATATCGTCGGGATATGTGGCCCGGATACGCAATGGCGCCACGCTTACATTTGACAGCGAGAGCAACTGGGTTGACATAAATGGTAACGGCGAACTCATACCGTCGGTGCTTCTGTATGATCAATTGCCCACAAAGCTGTATGAATATCTATTGACAATGGAGAAGCTGAACGGCGTTTATCGCTTGCAGCGCAATGACAAGGAGATAATAGTGACGCTTCATGACACGTATCTGACATACGACAGGGCCACAGAGACTATTCGCTATCCATCGGCTCCTTCGACAGTCGTATAGTGGTTTTCAGCGTCGGAAACGACAATTCGATGATGGCGTTTTGTGTTACGGATGCGTGTATGTCATGCTGCATTTTCCTGAACGAAGCATCAAACCAGGTCAAGTTGTAATGGTTTGAAAATATTGTAGGGGTGAGCGTGCCTTTTCTCATTCCCGGTTTCCACGCCGATGCGTTTACTTCGCCTCCCGACAGGTAGATGATGTCGTATGCCGTGCCGTCGTCGTTGCCTATTATGGCAATGCGGTAGCGTCCGCCGATGCGGGCATAGCGGTCGTCATTATCGCGGTCGAGATATGTCCAATAACCTTCAACGGGGTCGGTCGCGCTTTTTTTCAGCAAATGTGCCTTGATTGATTCGGGCGTCCACGTGGTGGCTACGTCACGTAAGGGCGAAGGCGTCTGCTCTATGATTATTTCTTCGACGTTTATTTTGCCATCGGCTTTAATGCCTAACGAGCCCGACGTAGGGTGGTCGGTGTTGAGCGATGCCACAAGCTCAAGATGTTTGCTGCCCGCGTATATGTCGGTCTGTCCGTCGGGTAGAAGCTCAACGGCAATGCTGTTGTAGTTCGGGCCCCCGGCTATGCCGTCGGTTATCTTTTGGGTAAGTAATGTTTCGGTATCGGTGCCGACATGTTTCGATACGGTCATTTCGATGTATGGCTTGTCGAACGAATCGCTCAGGTCGGCGTGTCCGGGAGTTATTGACAGCGAATAGTAGGTGGTGGCATCGTCGACATAACCCCATATCAGTGACGCTTTTGATTTGGATGAACTTTTCCAATCGGGGAATGCCACGCGCGCTTCGATTGCTGCGCCGGTTATCATGGAGTCTAACTGAAACAGCATCTTTTCATTCGACAGTTGCGAAACGTCGTTGATGTATCTTCGCTCGGTTTCGGCATATGCGGTGCCTGCGGTCGTGAAAAATATGATGGCGAGGAGTATGGTTGTTAATGTTTTATAGTTGTGCATGATGGAGTTTGGCGTGTTATGTTTTTGGTATCAATCGGTTGGCGGCGGCTAAAAAATCGTCATCGTTCTGGTTCCACGGAATCCAGTTGATTTTTATGCCTCGTCGTTCCATGCCTCTGAACCACGTCATCTGTCGCTTGGCGAACTGATGTATGGCTATTTCGAGCTGCGACACCATTTCGTCGTATGTTAATTGGCCTATGATGTACATGGTGAGGTATTTGTATTCCAGTCCGTAATAAATCAGGTCGGCTGCGTCGATTCCCGATTCCAACAGATTTTTCACTTCGTCGATCATCCCTGCATCGAGGCGCGCTTTTAGCCGTTTTGTAATGCGTTGTCGACGTGTTTCGCGGTCAATGTCAATGCCTATTATCACCGCATTTTCCATGGGATGCGGCTTGGTCAGTTTTGCCATGTCGGGGTGTTGGGCATAAAAAGTTTGAATTTCTATGGCCCTTATGGCTCGTTTGGCGGTATCGATGTCGGTTACATTGTGCAGCGCTTTCATTGACGACAATATTCGGGTGAGTTCGTCGAGCGACTTCCCTTCGAGCGACTTGCGCAATTCGGCATTTTGCGGCACTTCCGGCAGTTCGAGTCCGTTTAGCATCGACTCCACGTATAGCCCCGTTCCACCACAAACTATGGGCGTTTTCCCTCGCTTTACAATGTCGGAATGCGCAGCCGAAGCGTCGCGCAGAAATTCATACAGGTTGTATTTGTATCCGGCGTTGCATATGTCGATGAGGTGATAAGGCGTATCGCCGTATTCGTCAAGATCTTTTCCGGTGCCGAGAGTCATTCCGCGATATATTTGTCGCGAATCGGCACTGATTATTTCGCCGTTCATTGCTTTTGCCAACAATACGGCTTTTGAAGTTTTTCCCGATGCGGTAGGACCTATGATGAATATGGTATGCATTATGTGGCTTAAGGTTTGATGGTGGCGTTGATTGTTATTTCACGTCGCGGAGTATGTACTTTCGCCAGAATCTTTTTAGCTTGAAGAACATTTTGTCTTCATTGTTCTCTGATATGAACATCCACTCGGGATCGTTGTAGTCAACATCCCATTTTGGCGCGTCGCTAAGTCGGAACGTGGGTTTGTAGTGCTTTATCTTGTAGCGCCTGCGTCCATCGCGGTGATACGTTTTCCACGCCATGACCACGGTGTGAAGTCGTATGATTTCGGCACTCAGCAGCGGTTCGGTCATTCCGGTGTTAATCATGCGCTCCAGTTGCTGTATGGAGAAGAATTTGTATGATGTGAATTCGGATTCGATGCGTTCCTTCTCCTCCGTGGTCAGGAAGCAGAGGTAGTGAAATATGTTGCAGTCGGCGTTTGCGCTTACGTTTGAATACATGAAGCGCATCTTAACGTCGTTCATATGCGACATTCCGCTGAAGTAAAACTCAGCTTCGTAGTCGGTCATTTTCTGGCGGTAGGGGATGAACAGCGATGCGGGAGTGTCGTATCTCTGATACGTTATGTCGACTGCCGAGTCGGGATTGCTGTCCGGCTCCTTGAGGCATACGTAATTGTCCCATATCATAATGAATCTCAACTGCGTCGACCGTCCGTGACGGTGAGTGCTGCCCTCGACGTTCTGGTCGTAATATTTCCAGACGCATATGTAGCGTATGCCGGTGAATATTGCCGCCAACAGGAAAAAGAGCAGGGGCACTATGAAGAAAAAGAATCGGTCGGGCTTGTTGATGTTCGCGTTTATGTATAGGAGGAAATAGTACACCCATGCCGATACGCTGATTACCAACGTAATCAAGAAGAACAGCTTTGCCTGATAGGTGCTCTCCTGGCTGAATATTTTGCCAAGAAAGCCCCTTTCGGCCGGAGTGCCGTTGCGCAGCTGGCAGTTTCGGCATGATGAGTATTTTTTTGCACGTACTATTATCCACCCCGAAACGAATACGGCTACCGGGTTTACTATCAAGGTAGTTATGAACGGTATGTCGGCATTTATGGTTTTCGGGTCGAATATGTGGTGTATGATATGCTGGGTGTACAGGTAGTTTATTATCATCATTATGATTCCGGATATCAGCAATATGCGTGCCGTCATCGACGGAATCAGGTAACAAACGGGTATTCGCGACTTGTTGTTTCGATGAATGAGAACAGACACCACTATCCAGAGCATGAACGCTATGAGCGGGGTAACAGTCGGAGACACGTATAGCGAAATGATAATGAGAAATGCCATGGCTCCGGTTGCTAAGATCCAGTTGAGCCATACTAAAAAAAGTCCGTATCCGTTATCTAATCGTCGTTGGTGTTCCATTGAATTTTGGTTATGCTATATACGTAATGCTCTATGTGCCGATATTGTTTACTTCATATTCTTGTTAAAGTAATCGAGCATGCGTGCGTATACCACCTGACGGGAGTTGCATCCGTTGATTGAATGATCCATATTGGGGAATACGAGCATATCGCACCACGTGCCGGCAGCTTCAAGAGCCGATACATATTGAATGGTGTTGAAATAATGTACGTTATCGTCGGCGGTTCCGGTCATGATGAGTACGGGGCACTTCACGTTTTTGATCATATTGATCGGGGTACTGTTGGCGTATCCGTCCTCGTTTTCCTGGGGAGTGAGCATGTAACGTTCGGCGTAAATGGTATCGTAATAACGCCAGTCGGTTACGGGAGCCACTGATACGGCGGCCGCATACGGCGCATTTGGCTGAGAGCAAGCCATAAGCGTTTCATAACCGCCGTAGCTCCAGCCGTGGATGCCTATGCGGTTGGCATCGACGTAAGGTAGCGTTGCCGCATATTTGGCGGCGTTCACCTGGTCGATTGATTCGTAATGTCCGAGCTGTTTGTAGACCACATCCATGAATGCGCGTCCTCGTCCGCCCGTTCCTCGTCCGTCAACGCACATTATTATATAGCCTTGCGATGCAAAATAGTAAGTCCAGTTCATGCCCCACTGGTTGAGCACTTGCTGCGAGCCGGGGCCGCTGTATTGGAACATTACCACCGGATAGCGTTTCGATGCGCTGAATCCGGCAGGCTTTATCATGTAACCGTTGAGCGTAACGCCATCGCTTGTCATTGTGAAGAATTCTTTTTTGGGAGCGTCGGCATATCGAGATGCAAATGCGGCGTTGTCCTCAAGCGTCTTTATGGCTTTGTCGGATGATGCATTGTGCAGCGTGTATACGGGAGGCGTGAGCGCCGTGCTGTGGGTGAGGGTGTAGAAGGCCATGTCGGGGCTGAACACTGCCGATGCCATGCCTTCGGTCGGCGACAGGTCTACTATCTTTCCTTTTTTGTCGATGCGGCTTACCACTCTGTTGATGGCACCGCTTGATGTCGACTGATAGTAGTGGCAGTCGCGTCGGCTGTCGTATCCGTAGTATGCGGTAACGTCGTAGTCGCCTGACGTAATCTGTTGTTCGAGCGCGCCTGAATATGAATAGCGATACAGGTGGTCGTAACCCGAACGTGATGAGGTTATGACGAAGAAGGTGGGATAGAAATGTATGTTCTCATATGTCGTGGGCGAGAGCCATGCCGTGTATTCTTCGACGAGCAGCGATTTCACGACGGTCGATTTGGGGTTGACCAGATACATTTCCATACGGTTTTGGCCACGATTGAGGGTAGTGACAACGAGTCGATCGGGGCTATATGCGTAAGAGATGCGCGGTATGTATTCGATGCGAGAGTCGGGGAGCTGTATCTCTTTGGTTTTGCGCGTCTCCACGTCGTATGAGTGTAGCGTCACCTTCGAATTGTTTTGTCCGGCAACGGGATATTTATATGTGAATTGACCGGGATAAAGGGCATATTGCTTCATCGGATTGCAACTGCCTTCGTATAGCTCGAATGAAAAGAGCGGAACGTCGGTTTCGTTGTATTTCAAAAAGCATAGCGTAAGGTTGTCGGGAGCCCAAGTCATGGATGCCGTGGTGGCAAATTCTTCCTGATAAGTCCAATCGGGCACGCCATTTATTATCTTGTTCGTCGCGCCATCGGTGGTGACGGGCATTTCCGTTCCGTAATCGAGCTTTTTGAGCTGAACGTTGTTGTCGGCAACGAATGCCACCATTCGTCCGTCGGGCGAGAATAGCGGTGCCTGCTGTCGGGCGTGTTCCGTCGACAGCGGTTTCAGCAGACGGGTTCGTATCTCATAAACATAATATACGGCATCGAATGAATGACGGTATATGTTGCGGCGTTGTGTGTACACCAGTATCTTGGTGGCTTCGGGGCTAAGCGTGTAGCCTTCGATGCGTGATATTTTTCCCTCGCGAGTGTTGTTGACATCCATGAGGGTCTCCACTACGTTGCCGGTCTTGGTGTCGATTTTCACTATTTTCGTTCCGTTTTCAATCAGTTGCAGGTATTGCGATCCGTCGGAGAGGTAATTGTATGAAGCCGGGGCAACGGACGAACTTGATACTACATATTTGTCGAGTCCTGAAAAATCGGACACGTTGGCGGCTTGGGCCGATATGAATAGCGATGCCGACAAGGCCATCGAAAGGAATGATTTTATGATGCTCATATTTATGGTTATATATCGTTATGTTTTTTGTTTAAAGTCAAATGGTTACCAAAGCGAGAGTTGCTTTTCGTCGTCGGGATGCGATTTACGCACGGGAGCCTTGTAGCCGAAATCGTCGTTTTCGTCATCTTTTTCTTTTTTCGCCGGCAGTGGGGGTGCCACGAGCCAGTCGGTGCTGTCGATCATGTCGTCGATGGCCGATATTTTAGGCTTTTTGGGGCGTCCGCGACGGCGTTTTGGCGATGTCGATTCGCCATCCGGGCTGTTGGCGTCGGATGCGTTGTCGATGGCCGACGTCTGATTGTCGGACTCGGAGTGCGATTTGGCTTCTTCGAGCTGTTTGCGCAACTCATCCTCGCTTTTGGCGTGAGCCATCAGGTTTGATTGTATGGTAGATTCAAGCGACTTTATGTCGTCCTGAGCTTCCTTGTATCTCTTTTCGGATTCGGTTGCCTTCTTACGCCATTCATTGAGCATGGCTTCCGAAATCTGATCTTTTGCCTTGGCTTGGTCGACGGTGAGTTTGTAGGAGCTGATCTCGTCGTTGGCCTCCGACAATTGCTTCTCGATTGAAGCATTGTTTTGCTCAAGCGAGGCTATTCGGCTCTCTAATTCGGCTTTCTCGTTTTTCAGGGCTGCGTTTTCATCCGACAATTTGCCTATCGTAGCCTTTAGCCCTTCGAGTTCTTCATTGTCGGGTTCGGTCTGTTGCGTGCCGGCCGCGCCGGTCACGCCTGCCACGCGCAGTTTGTTGAGCATGCTTCTGTTTTCAAGCTGGTACTGCTCTTTTTCAGCTATCAGGGTGTTTACCTGATTTTCGAGATCATGTATCCGTTCGTTCAGTGCGCGGCGTTGGCGGTCGGCACTGAGCTTTGCGTTTTTCAATTCTTCTTGACGGGTTACGAGGCCCGAGCATTTTTCTTTTAATTTATCCATTTCGCGCGACATGTTTTCGCGTTCGTTGTCCCATTTATGCCCGCCGGCGCGTCGTGCCGATTCGGTCACGGTTTCGAGCTGATGCCTTATTGATGAGTTGATAGCATTTATCAAATATTTTTTTTGCGCATCGGTGTCGAGGCATTGCTTCACGAATTCGGGCTGGAAATTATTGAACATCGTTATGATGTCGTTGAAAATTTCGCCCGACAAAGCATCTATGTCGGGTTGTGTTTCCGACGGCTGCTGCACGGGCTTTTCGCTTTCGGCCGATGTCTCCGTGCGGCTTTGTTCGTCGATTTGCAGGTATTCGTCAAGGTCTTCGTCAGACGAAAAACCGAATATTTTTTTTATGGATGATATGAATGACATGATATGGTATTATTCTTCGGCTGGAATTATTGTTTCGTCGGTTTTCTGTTCCGGATTCAGGGGCTTTGCCACGACTCCTTGTCCTTTTCGGCCGTTAATGCCTATCGGCAGCGGTGCATCGAATGTGACGATTCTAACAAAGTCGGATTCGTACGAAGCGGGCAGGCTGTCGAGATAGTCAACGTCGTAAAAACCTTGGTTTGATACGGGGTCGATGGTGAAATATCCCACGCCAAACGATGTGAGGTTCTGGAAGAAGTGCGTTCCCTGGCTCGGCTCGATGCGGTAGTTGCCCAAAGCTGACTCCACGATGAGCTTTGCTGATGCTATCTGTGGCCATTTCACCGGTATTCCGAGGGCGGTATCGCTTGAACCCCATCGTCCGGGGCCTATGAGTATGTAGTTTATGCCCTGTGCGGTGAAATTGCGGTTGATTTTCTCTATTTCGCGCGCTATCAGTGAGTTGTTTGACGATGAGAAGCGATCGGGGCGTACGTAGACTATTGTGTTTACGTTGTCGATCGATCCGTGTCCGAGAGCGGTGTTGCTGCGCAAAATGAGCTGTGAGTCGGGTAGCTCAAGCAGATGTTCGTCGACGAGCTCTTTGCGGTCGACTATCGGTCGGATCTGAAGCCAATATACGCGGCCTTTCGTCGAGCCGTTTACGTCGATCAGTCCGGCAAACTCTATCTCTACGGGGCGTGACATATAGTGCTGTCCGTTTTTGAGCATGAAGTCGACTGATTCGGCCAACGGAAATACGTTGTGCTTCAGTATGTTGTTGAATGTAACGACACGCCGTCCTTCGCCAAAATCGTTGTCGCGCAGCACGTTGTCGCGGAAATCGAAGGTCGAAACCATGTATCTCAATGCACCGGTGGGGGCAATGTCCTGCACTGATTTTTTTACTATGTTGAAGCTGTCGTCGACCTTGAAATCTTCGGTCAGATGTTGCATATCGAGCGCATACATTCGGGTTTGGGTGTCGCGCAGTGCAAGTTCGAGTTCCGATGTTTGCAGGGCGCAATCGGGATGAGGGGGTGAGAATCGCAATCCAACTCCGCCATCTACTATGTATTTGCCGAGGCCCACGGCTATTTCGGCCACTCCGTCTTCCGGCTTTTCGCGGCCGATGGGGTAATAGTTCAACGAACGGCCTACGCCCGAAAATGACGGGAAGTAATATCCTCCGGCTTCGCTGCCTACCACTTCTTGTATTATCACCGCCATTTTTTCCTGGTCGATCACGTTGCTCGTGGCTGTCATGTAGGCTTTGCTGTCGGCGTAGAACACTGATGCATACACGCCTTTTATGGCATCGCTAAGCATTTTGAGCATTTCATATCGATCGTCGAGGTGCGGTATCATATATGTCGAATATATGCCGGCAAACGGTTGATAGTGCGAGTCCTCGAGGAGGCTTGAGCTGCGTATGGCCAGCGGCTTGTCGATTACTTCGAATAGCGCAAAGAAGTCTTCGATAAGGCGTTCGGGCAGTCGTGCCTGAAGGAATGTCTGAAGTATGGTTTCGTCGGATGCATCGCTTAGCGCCAACGGATAGAGGTTGTTGGCTGCCATGAATTCGTCGAATATGTCGGTACACAGAACTATGGTGCGCGGAATGGAGATGGTTATTCCGTCGAAGTTGTCGCAGATGGGGTTCTGTTTTATTATCTGGTCGATGAATGCCAAGCCGCGACCCTTTCCGCCCAACGACCCTTCGCCGATGCGCGCGAAGTTTGAGTAGTGGTCGAAACGGTCTTTTCGGAACACTGCCACGACGCCGCGATTTTTCATCTTGCGGTACTTGACTATGAGGTCAAAAAACAGCCTTCGGGCCGCCGGGGCTTCCTCGATTGAATAAAAACGGTGATCCTTTATGATGTTTGCAATCGGGAACAGGGCGCGAGAGTAGAGCCAGCGTGAAATGTCGTTGCTCGAAGCGTGGTGAAGCAACGCTTCGTCGGGTATTTCATTCAGGCGGTATTGCAGATCCTTCAGCGAGTGGAGTCGTATTATCTCCTCGCCCGTTTCGGGATTGTTCATGACGAAATCGCCAAACCCGAAATTCGACTTTATCGCTTCGGCGAGGTCGACGGGCAGTTTCTTCGAGTTCTTGTCGATGAATACGCATCCGAGCTCACCAACGGGGGTGGCGTTTTCGGCTTCTGACGACTCTATGATTATCGGTAGATAAGGATTTTGCGAATGCAGGAACTTTGCAAGGCGAATGCCGGCTTTGGCATCTTTCTCGCCTTCGCGCTTGAACGACACGTCGCTTATTACGCCGAGTATGTTCTGGCCGTAGCGTTCGTATATCTCCATCGCTTCCTCGTAGTCGCGGGCAAGCATCACTTTCGAGCGCCCGCGCATGCGCAACATCTGTTCGTGGGCGTTGAGCGCTTCGGTCGACGATTCGTATGATTGCTTGAGCAATATCTTGTATATGTGGGGGAGTACCGACGAATAGAATCGCACGGAGTCTTCAACGAGCAATATGAGCTGCACTCCCACTTCGTTTATGTCGCGGTCGGCGTTCAGACGGTCTTCTAGCAACTTGATTATGGCAAGGAGCAGATCGACGTTGCCGAGCCAGCTGAAAACGTAGTCGATGGCTGAGAGGTCTTCGTTTGCGAGTCGTCGTGATACTTCTTTCGAGAATGGCGTGAGCACCACGATGGGTATGTTGGGATGGCTTTCCTTTATTCGGCGCGCGCCGGCAAAAGTCTCGCTGAGTTCCACGCCCGGCATCAATATTATCAGGTCGAATCCTTTGGCGGATATCTGCGCCAATGCTTCTTCAAAATCCGAAACTTGGGTTATGCGAGGCGGCGAGCTAAGATTGAGCGCAACGTATTCGAAATATAGTTGTTCCTCTATGCGGCCATCTTCTTCCATCATGAAGGCATCGTATGGCGATGCCACAAGTAATACGTTGAAAACGCGCCGCTGCATAAGGTCGGCAAATGCAGTGTCTTTAAGATACAGTTGACTCAGGGCATCCTCGTTCATCGTATGATTCTGTCAAATATATAATAATTACAAAGATACTATTTTTCGATCATTTCATGGTCAAATAAAAACGAAAATCTCCGATAAAACTGCATTATGAGCAATTTATCGGAGATTTTGGTTTGTTTATTGGCCTTATGCGGTTTTTAATGCCGTCGGGCTTGGCCGTTTGGTTATTCCTGTTCGGTGATGTAGCGCTCGGCGTCGAGGGCCGCTTTGCATCCGCTGCCGGCAGCGGTTATGGCCTGACGATAACGGTGGTCGGCTACGTCGCCGGCCGCGAACACACCCGGTATGTTGGTCATCGTGGTGTCAGGTTCGGTTTTTATGTATCCGGTATCGTCGAGCTTCACGAATCGGCTGAACACTTCGGTGTTGGGCTGGTGTCCGATGGCGAGGAAGAAGCCGTCGACGGGCAGGTCGTACTCGCGTTGGCGGTCGGTGCCCATATGCTCTATGAGGTGTGCGCCTTCAAGTACTTCGTCGCCATACAGCCCCTTGGTGTTGGTGTTGAACAGCACTTTGATGTTTGATTTGTCGAGCACTCTGCGTTGCATCACCTTTGATGCGCGAAGATGGTCTTTGCGCACTATCATAAATACTTCGGCTGCAAGATTGCTCAAATAGAGCGCTTCTTCGCAAGCCGTGTCGCCTCCGCCCACTACCGCAACGCGTTTTTTGCGATAGAAAAATCCGTCGCAAGTGGCGCATGCCGATACTCCGCGTCCGTTGAACTCCTGCTCGTCGGGCAGTCCGAGGTATTTGGCCGTTGCTCCGGTCGATATTATTACCGTGTCGGCTATTATTCGCGTTCCGTCGTCGGCTATTGCTTCAAGCGGGTGTACGTCGAAATTAACTTCCGAAATTATTCCGGAGCGTATGTCGGTGCCAAATCGTAAGGCCTGTGCTCGGAGGTCGTCCATCAGTTGCGGGCCGGTTATTCCTTCGGGGTATCCGGGAAAGTTCTCCACTTCGGTGGTGGTGGTGAGCTGTCCTCCGGGTTGATATCCTTCATACATTATAGGGTTCAGGTTGGCTCTCGAAGTATATATCGCGGCGGTATAGCCTGCGGGGCCTGAGCCGATTATCAGGCATTTGGTTTTTAGTTCTGTCATATTGTTTCGGGAATTTTGATTATTAATGTTGGGAGGGTGGAGATGCGTTGGTCAACGCAGGTCGTTGACGTAGACTCCGGGATATTTTGCTTTGTCGAACCTGAAATCGTCGGCGGGAAGCTTGTCGCCTGTCTTTAGGCTTGAGATGCTTATGGAGGCCTTGCGGTTGTCGTTTAGCGTCAAGTCGATCGACGTGGGCATGTAGTTGGCGTTTAGGGTCAGCGTGGCGCTGCTGATGCGCGCTTTCGGCGATTTGGCTTTCAATAGCAACCGTGTGGCGTTTGCCGAGGTGCTTAAAATCTTGGCATCGTAGCTGTTTCGGAATGAGCTTATTATTGCAAATGCATTTATGGTTTGCAATTCTTCGGGCGTGGGCTCGGTGACGTCAACCTCGTCGGAGGCGCGATTGAGGGTCCATTGCGTTTTCCCATCGTACCACACGAGCATTTCGGCTGATGTTATGTGAAACCGTTCTTTCGACATGACGATGTTGCCGGTTGCCGTTTCGCCGCCCGATGTCAGTCGGTATGAAGCCGTTATCGATGGCGAGCGGTGAAAGTTGTTTGTGGCTTTTGTCAATATGGATTCAGCCGTTTCGGCCGCCGAAGCCGAAAGACAGCCTATGATGAGTGCTGCAAATAGCAGTAATGTCGATTTTGCTTTCATAAATTATGTCGGTATGTTTTTGTTAAGAAACAATTGCCGGTATGATATTGTTTATGTGGGGCCATACGCCGTTTGCGCGTCAACGCATTTCGAGGTAGCGCTCGAATGACAATCGATCCATAAGCACCTGTCGCGGTTTGCCTCCTTGGCTCGGCCCTACCACTCCGGCAGCTTCGAGCTGGTCCATTATTTTTCCCGCGCGCGGATACCCGATGTTGTATTTTCGCTGGAGGTTTGACGCCGAGCCCATTCCGGAATCTATGACGGTGAATCCGGCGCTTTCAAACAATGGGTCGCGGTCGGTGACGTTGCCGCCCGTGATGGCTCCTTCGGCTGAATTCGGCACGAACTCGGGCAGCTCGTATGCGCTGTCGTAGCCTATCTGGTCGGCTATGTATTGGCATATGGCCGTTACCTCGTCGGTGTCGATGAACGCGCACTGAACGCGGTCGATGATTCCGTCGCGCGAAAACAGCATGTCGCCTCGGCCTATCAGTTGGTTGGCTCCCGGGCGGTCGATGATGGTGCGTGAATCCACCATCTGCGTAACCCTGAATGCTACGCGGCCGGGGAAGTTGGCCTTTATCACGCCTGTTATCACGTTTGTCGAGGGGCGTTGCGTAGCCAATATCATGTGTATGCCTACCGCGCGGGCTTTTTGTGCTATTCGGGCTATGGGGTTTTCCACCTCTTTTCCCGACGTCATGATAAGGTCGGCGAACTCATCTATTATCACCACTATGTATGGCAGATAACGATGCTTTTCGGGATTGAGCTTGCGCGAGATGAATCGCTGGTTGTAGCTCTTGAGGTCTCTCACGCCCGCTTCTTTGAGCAGATTGTACCTGTTGTCCATCTCCACGCACAGCGAGTTGAGCGTCGGCACCACCTTCGACATGTCGGTTATTATTGCGTCTTCTTCGTCGGGAAGTTTGGCCAAATAGTGGCGTTCGAGCTTGCTGTATAGGCTGAATTCCACCATCTTGGGGTCGACCAATACGAACTTCAGCTCGGCCGGATGCTTTTTGTAGAGCAGTGATGCTATTATGGTGTTGAGACCTACCGACTTACCCATACCCGTGGCTCCGGCTACGAGCAGGTGAGGCATCTTGCATAAGTCGGCAAGATAAACCTCGTTAGATATCGTTGCGCCCATTGCCATTGGCAGCTCGGCGGTGGTTTCCTGATATGTTTTCGACGACAGGATGCTTCGTATCGACACTGTTTGCGACTCTTTGTTGGGCACTTCGATGCCTATGGTGCCCTTTCCGGGCATCGGGGCTATGATTCGTATTCCCAATGCCGAGAGTTTTAGCGCAATGTCGTCCTCGAGGCTTTTTATCTTGTTTACGCGAACGCCTTCGGCGGGAATCACCTCATACAGCGTTATCGTGGGGCCTACGGTCGCTTCGATGTGCGATATCTCGATGCCGTAGGTGTTTAGCATTTTCGTGAATTTTTGCTTGTTCGATTCAAGTTCTTCCAGGTCGACGGTCCCGTTGTGCGACGGTCGGTCGCGGAGCAGGTCGAGCGGTGGGAATTTGAATCGCGACAGTTCGGCGGTGGGGTCGTAGACGTCGTTCGATATTTCGCTCTCGTCGACGGTGTCGATGGTCGGGGTGTTCACAATCATTTTCACCTCGTTGTCGTCGCCATTGTCGTGCTCGAATGTGCTTAAGTCGTCGTACTTGTCTTCGATGGTCGGAGCCTCGACAATGGGTTGCGTGTCAGCCGGCTTTTCTTCGACGTGATGTTGCGTGGGCGTGGGCGTGGCTTTGGGCTCGACGGGCGCATTTACGACGGTCGTCTTTTCGTTTTTGATTGTTTCATCTTCCGCTTTGGCGCGTCGCGGTTCCATTACCGGAGTGGCCATCGATTCGGTCTTTTGATTGCGTTGACGTGCGGCGTTTCGCTCATTTTGCAGACGTTGGCGATAGTCGACGATTCGTTTCGAGAATATGCGATACATATGTCGAATCTGCGAGAGAAATATCAGCACCACGGCCGATACCAGTATCACATTTACGCCGATGGCGCCCCATATGCCCGAAGTGGCTATGAGCAAGTTGTTGATGTAATATCCATGTTCGCCGCCCCAATATGCGTGCGATGCCATGCCATAGGTGATGAATCCTACGAATATCGATACGGTTATGGCCGATAGCAACGATTTGAATGTCAACGACCAGAATCGTATTTTTACTATTTTCACCAATGCCAGGCCTATGGTGCCCATATAAAATATCATCACGAACGATCCTAATCCGAGCCATTGCGATATGAGTATTTGCGACAGGAATGCGCCCAACGGACCGCCCGTGTTGCCTATCGGTTTGTTGGCTGCGGTTATTTCGCTGAGGTCATGGCCGTAAACTATGCTTTGGTCTTCGGCGCCATGCGAGAAGTACGATATGGATACTATCAGCAGGTATGCGGCAAAGAGCGTTATCACTATGCCTATGAAAATCGACAGCCTGTCATCGTAAAGCAGTCGCATTACGCCCGACGAGCTTGTCGACGTCTTAGTATCGTTTTTTGAGGTGTTGGGCTTTTCAGCGTGACGCGCTCGCGGCGATGACTGGGTAGAGGGTTGCTTGTCGGCGTTTTTAGCCGAAGTGTCTCGCCTGTTCCTCGACAGCGTCGTAGGATCGTATGCGTCGGTCGATATTTCAAAAGAGTCCATATGTTGATGATGCCTGTTTTAATGTGTGATTGCCGATGTGTGTGATTTTGATTAAGAAACTGTTTAAATTTATTTGTCGAAGGAATTGAGAGGATTTGTCAATTAGATTTTTGATATTTATGAATGAGTTATGGGGTTTCATAATGACTGAATAAATATCAACAAGATGCTGACAAAGACCTCAATGACAAGATAAAATAAATTTTTAAACAGTTTCTAAGTTCATAAAGGCAAAGTTACGAAAAACTAAATAAAAGGAAAAAATAATTTACCGATATGTAAATTATTTTTCCGGATACCGAAACGTCTATTAATACTTACATCTTCATATGACTGTTAATTTGGAATTTGATTCTTCTTCCATTCTCTTGCGGCCTCAGTCAAGCGATATTTCCGGCAGCGGCATACGCCTGCTTTCGACCGTCATCGATTATCCGCCTCACATCGCCGATAAAGTCTTGCGATACCGACGCTATATTTTTGTCAGTTGCCATAATTCAGCCAAAAAAACTAAAAATCATCGTCCATCACATCATAGTCATCCTGCTCGTCGTTGATGGCGCGCACCAAATTCGTTGCCGAGAAACTCCATCAGATGTTCTCGACATTCCATACTGTCCCTACTTCTCGGTCATTGAAAAAACGTATCAACTTCTTACGCATTATTTTATGATGGTTTCTATCAGTCAATACGTGTTGGATTATTTAGTTTATTGAGTGCTTTATCAAAGTGCAAAGTCGTATCCAATATTATAAGTTCATCACCTATACGATTAGATGTGCACTGAGACAAGGAATATACATATTTTGTAAATTGGGTATACAACTTACGAATAAACTCAGTGTTATCGTATGAGACAAGCCAATGTTTTCGAATCTTTAGAATTCGATTCATTAAATCTCTATGGTTATCCTCGTTAAAAAAATTCATATATAAATCACTGCCTTTCCTTACATAAGGTGGATCAATATATATAAATACTGATTTATGTTTCCGATTGAGAATTTTTAGAAATTCGGTCCCATCTAAGCAATATAAGTGGATAGCATGACCAAAACCGCCAATACGCTTAATACGGTCGATTAAATCTTCTTTATTGAATCTTGCATTTATTTTATACTTACCAGTTTGATTCGGTCCGCCAATGGGTCCACCAGTTATAATACCGGATACGTTTGTTCTATTAAGGAAGAAAGTCGCTTTGGCTAATTCAAACTGGTCCTCAACTAAAAGATTGCTGTATACTCCTTTTGCCCAGTTCCATGTTTCCATTGTTATGGGAACATCCTTAATCCATTCGCAAAAATCGTCAGTTCGCTCTAATATACTGCGCCATACGCAATAGATTGATCTGTCTAAATCATTAAGATAAATTTCAGAAACTATTCCATCCAATAATAAATGAAGTGCTAGTCCGGCTCCACCTGCAAATGGCTCTGCATACACGCATCCAACTAATCCATTTTCATGGATTAGTTCCGACATAAATGGGAAAATACAATTTTTCCCACCCGGATACCGCAATGGAGAATAAAAATTACCCATTATTTAATCTTTGATTTAATTTCTTCAATGCGAATCTCTTGTGCGATTGAATTGAATAAGGAAATAAATGATTTGGTAAAATCTCTAGCAACATTCGAATTTTCAGGAGAAGCTTTTATCCAATGTCTTATAATTTTCGACGTCCAAAAGGGGTACTGACTGGACTGTTCCTGAAACCACAATTTTGCCACATTACGGCTTTGCGCAATATTATCAGGTTTACGGTCTCCGAAGCATACCTGCCGATTATAGTCCGGATCTATTGAACTCCATAATGGATCATTATCGCTTAATTTCACTAGATAATTGGCAATCCAACGTTCTGGAGAAAGTAGAGTCGGGAGGAAAAGCCAATTCGGATGATTCCGGATCTTGGCTAAATTCTCTATACTTTTGGCATCAGATTTAACATCGCCATCAAAGACGATAATGCTGCTTGGGAACATAAAGTATGGTAATTTTGACTGCATGAGATTAATCAAATTGCCATTTCCGAACTTACATTTACTAAATTCTAATCGGCTAATACACCCAGAACCATTAAGTAATGCCTTTATCACAGAAATTGCTTCCGCATCTTCCGTGTAAACGGTTACTTTGTGTTTTGTCTTTCTGGGGGATGTTATGTTTTGTATTCTATTTTCGACAGCAACGTATGGGAATTGTTCTTGAATCTGAATATCACTGTCCTTTTTTTCAAGATAAATTATCTGGAAATTATTCTCTGTTGCTTTTCTTGATTTCGCTTCTTGCAGCATCGAATAGCCCAATCTAAACAAAGTTAAAGAATGTGTGGTAAATACGATTTGGATTTTATATTTATTTGAATATTGATTCAATACTTCGAGCAGCTTGCGTTGTGAACCCGGATACATTGTAGCATCTAGTTCGTCAATGAATAAGAGTCCTCCTTTATATGTTTTCTTGTATTGTTCAAACAATCGTTTGAAGGACAATAAGGCAAGAATTATTTTCCCGACATTATCCTGCCCGGCAGAATTTTGCATCCAATCATATTTGTCAGTCGTTATCCCTAACGTTAATTTGTTGGGGGATGCTACGAGATTTGTTTCTAATATGTTATCAAAGCAAAAAAGGATATTATTATGCAACTCTTTGAAAAGAAGTTTCTCTTGATCTGTTATCTCTATTGAATCAATGGTTTTCATAGAGCTTTCCTCCGCGAGAGGAATAAGCCTTTTTAGGCTCAAAAATATAACGGGATATTGGGGATATCCTGATCCCTTTTCTCTTGAGCCTTTTTGCCAAAATCGGATATCTTCTCCTTTCTTTTTGTCTCGATACATACTTATGACCGTATAGGGCTCATCATCTGTAAGAAAAGAGACGGTCCATTCATGTTCACCAGGCTTGTCAAATTTAGGGGACAAATTAAACTTGTCTTTGAATCCAGACTTATAAGAACCACCACATAAAGGCCTTTCTTTATACATTTCGGATTCTTTTGCTATGGTAAATGCTTGACTCATCAGACCAAGTAAAGTAGTCTTCTGTGTCCCATTTTGACCTGCAATTATTGTGATGTTTCTTCCTAGCCGAAAGCCAACATTCTTAAAACCATGGAACTTTGAGATGTCTATTCTATCAATAATCATTGTTTTCTTTATATGAAAGCTGTTAAACCCTTAATTGTCATAAAAGAATAAATTTATTGGTAACTCACATCGGTTTAATCATTGATTCAATGAAGACGATTTCTTCATCGGAAAGATTGTATTTGACGTAGAGCTGAGCGTCGATTTCCTCCACGCTCTTGCTCCAGTCAATATCGCTACCAACTGAGAAGTCCTGCATTGGAACGAATATGAAACGTTCTTTTCGGATGTCTAAAGTTGGTAATGCTTGGAGGAGAAGGAACCGAGTAAATTTTGTACATAGATATTTATATGCATTATTCGCTTCACTTTCAAGGGTAAATTTGCCTATTGCAATATACGATTCCGTGCATACTTCATTCGGAGCTATAACTTTCGTGGTCGCAAGAACTTTAACCTGTCCATTCTCATCTGATTCTCCTAAGTGACCCGAAAGCGCTTTGCCAGTGATAACATTATAGACATTTACATAGTCTAAACTGGCAGTTACTAAATCGCTCGCAATATAGCCAATTCCTTTACTCGTGTGCAATATCAGGTCGGAGTCGGCATTTCGTATATCTGAACCTCTTTCGTATGTTCTCAGACCAAACGGCTTATATTGAGCAATGATTGTACTCAAAGGTGTATAGTTATTGAACCTAAGCACTTTATGTATTATTGACGTGGCGTCGTTATAACGAGGAAAAATGTCATATGGCAAAAATTCGTTTAGTACGCGCCGTGCTGAAATCTTATTTCCTGAAATCACATTTTCAAAAGTAACCTCATGGCTATCATAGTCCTTATGCCAACGAAAATAGCAAACGCCACCGCTGATATTTGCAGTCGGAAATATTTCTTTGGGATTAGGATAATCAAAGATGGTTTCAATATGTGTTTCATTAAGCATATTTTCTCTGAACTCATCTAATCCTCTGCCTCCACCATACCATTTTGCAGGCATAATCAAAGAGATATAATCCGGCAAAATGGACTTAGTAATTTCGACAAATTTATTATAGATAGGCACAGCCGCAGCTCCATTGCCTCCGCCATCCATAACTTGATAAGGCGGATTTCCCACTATGGCTTTGAATTTCATATTGTCGTTTTCGTTTGCTTTCCAGAATGATTTGCCCTTGGCAACTTTGGCGGTAAAGTTTTCGGGCTTGTTTTTGATTTGATTGATTAAGTCTTTAAAATATCGGGTGTTGACATTGCCTTTGCGGAACCCGAGGAGGGTGCGACGGGTAATTTTCTTTGCCATCGGTGTTTTGCAGATAACGAAAATATTTTCGGCAATAGCGGCGTCCCAAATGGCCTGATGTTCTTCGAGGGTTTCCGGGGAGAATATGGCATTACGGAGGCGCGAACGATAGATGTTGTAGGCGAGGTAAAGGGGATACAGACCCGACTTTGAGTTGATTTCAAGCAGGTGACTGTCGGGAGCGAATACGTCGGCTGTAACATCGCCACGGTCAACAAAACGCGGCTCCTCAATGGTTTCCGAGAAATCATTGTTGTAGAATGTATATCCGCCGAGGGTATCGCTCATATGCATATTCACAACACGCCAAGGAGTCAGCACTGTTTCCTTGTCAGGGTTACGGAACGTGTTGAAGATAGCAGCGATGCGCTCGATGCGTTCTTCGATGCTGAGGTGGTCAGCGGCACGAGCCATAGCGCGTATGCGCTTGGCGGCAGCAGTGAAGATGTCGGGGTCGTAGTATTTCTTGAAGGCGTTGAAGTGTTGTTTTGTTACGCCTCGTGGCATAAATTCCTCCCACGACTGAGGGTCGACAAGCTGTGTGAAGTTGTCGATAGTCAGTTCTTCATCTTCGTTCTCGACCTTAGCGCCGTAAATCATCAGTGGCATACGGATGGAGATACCGCGAAGAATTGAGATTGCGTCCTCTTTGACTTTTTTCTTTTTCTTTAATTCTTCGAGGCGAGTTTTTTCTTCTTCCGTGAGTTCGCGTTTCTTTTTCTTTTCGAGTTTTTCCTTTTCGGCATATTCCTCATTGGTAAGGCCCTGATCGTTTACGGTAATGTCATTGCTTTTACCCATCGCCTTAGTCTGACCGATAATTCCTTTCAGCTCGTCAAACTCTTTGATGTCGACATCGGAGAGTTTCATAAGCTCGTCGTTGTAGAGGTAGCCGTCCTCAAAACCGTTCTGTACCACGCGCTCAACGTAAACACGTTTGAGCTGCTGAAGCATATGGTTTTCGTCAAGTTTTTTCATCTGGCTACCCTCAATAGAAATAATCGGGCAAAAATTCAAGAAATCGCCGAGTTGCTGGCGGTCAGAACCGCTTTGTTTCCCTGCCTTTCGGGAAATCTTGGCGGTTTCGGCAAGGACTTTGAGAGTGCGGTCGGGAGCAAAGTCAAAAACATAGCAATCTTCTTTTACACGTCCGTTAATAGTTGCCGGTGTCTGAACACGGAAAATTGTCTGCATATATGCAGAGGCGGCAGTGTTGAAACTGCCCGACAGCATGAATACGCCGGTCCACGGCTTGACGCTCACTCCGGTAGTAAGACGACCGCAAGATAGCGTGATGGTGCGCGTTTGGTCGGGATCTTTGCCTATGGCTTTCTCCACCTTGCTCAGAGCCTCGTCGTTGGCTTCCTCCTCGTCACCCTCTCCGGCAACGTTGACAATCTCAAACATACCGAAAACGGGATGATTCCTGAGAATTGCCGAAAGAGCCTTTGCAGACTTTACGCCCGGCACCATCCAAAGGGTGTGCCGGAAGATGTCGCGATATCGTTTGTTGGCAAATGGGTACATACTTTCCTCGTCGGTCTTCGTGAGAAGATTGAGGAAATTCTCAACGTGAGTCTTATGCACAAATTCGCCATCATCGTTGGTACGGAAAAATTCGCGAAAGTTAAACGCTATATCTTCATCGGCAAACTCGTTCATCAGTCTGCCGAGGTCGTAAGTGTAGATGTTCAAGCGAGGAAGACCAGCGTATGGATTATGGTCGCCGGGGTGGTCTATAGCCCACTGCGCTTTTGCACGTTGCTCCATAACATAATCCCACGTGTAGATTTCCTCCTCTTTATAGCCGTCGAGAAGATTAAATGGTGTGCCTGAAAGATTAAGCACTTTCGTTTTCTCCTTGGTCAGCTCTTTCATCACGGCACGACCGAGTTCCGTCTGAGTACCCTCATGGGCTTCATCAACAATAATTAAGTCCCACGGAGTAGAGAACACATCATTATTTTTGTCGAAGTTGCCGCCTACAAGTTCCGACCCACGTAGGTCTTGCATAGAGGCGAAATAGATATAATTAGCTTCGCCACGACGCGCACGTTGTTCAAGCGAAAGGAAGCTATCGCCTTTATTCTTCGAGCCATAAGCCCATAGCGGCGAGTCGTAGAAGATTTTACCGAAGTCCTCAAACCAACCAGCATCGACCACAGGCCGGTGAGTGAGGATAAGGACGCGGCGGAAAGGTGTCCATTTTTCTTGCTCCGCAAGTTGGCCCCGCTTCTTGACAACCTGCAATGCGGAAAGGGTCTTGCCGAAACGCATTTTGGCGTTCCAAAGCATTTGATTTCCTTTCCTGAATTGCATGAGGGTCTTGTCTATTGCCTTACACTGTTCCGGGCGAAACACGATAGGCGACTGTCCTGTGGAAATTTCGTAACCTTGCAATGCTTTACGCCCCTCCTTGACAGCAGTGATGGCTTTTTTAGCGGTTTCGAGGTCGCAACAAAACCATTCGTTAGCTCCGCTGACATGCTGAAATTCTTTGCGTTTAACTCCACTTCGGAGTAAAACGTCATGTACCTCTTTGTCATTGACGGCACCGAGTTTGCCATTACGGACAAAGATAGCAATTTCAGTATGGAGAAGTTCATAGCTGATTCCTGCGGTCTTGGTGTATTGGTCAATACGCGTACGAGCAGCCTTGTTAAGTGCGCTGCTGTTGGGGGGCAATGTAATGTTGCCGTCCTCAAAAGTGGCTTCGCCAATTTTGAGGCAGTCGCTATGTGCTGCATCGGGTATGCGGAACACATAAATCAACTTCGCTTTGAGGTTGGAGAAATATTCCATGCCGATTATTTAATAAGGTCAATGAATCGGATTTTTTGTTTAGCTTTCGGGGCTCTCCAGTCTTTGATTAGGGCGTAAGTGCCGTTATGTTTCTTTATATCTCCTGACTTACAACCCTCGCATTGACTGATATTCTCGGTCTCTCCGAAAAGGTCGTAAACCACAGTGCGACGCTCGCCACACGAATTAGGAACAACACCTTTTAGACCGTCCATCTGCCATATATTCCAAGAAATGATGTAAGCTATATAAAGTAGGGATTTCAATTGTGGATCTTTACTGAACTTCGCACGGTAATAGTCGACAAATGTGTAGAGTAGAACTTCGCGAGCGAGAACGAGGTTGTCGCCCTGCCATTCAAAACCGTAAATGCTCTGATAAGCCGACTGCGCGCCCTTGAGCCATTCGCTGGTAGTTTTGGTGTTTTCACCGACAACGCGAAGTTTGCGGTCGAGTAGTCCGATGCGACGTTCTACCGGAATAGGTTCGCCTGTTACGGTGTCGTATCGGCTTACGAGATATGGAGCTTCGCCGCATGTAATTTCGAGGCGGTTCTCATTTACGTAGTCGCGCCAAGTTTTATCCTCCGTGAAAATAACAGGATTGGGATTGACAATCCACGAATGGGTACCATCGGGATTATCAACCTCAGTATTGAAAACGCCCTCGCGTTCGAACCATGTATTATCAACGAGGTTGTTCTGCTTGTTGCATATCCATGAGGGTGTAAACACCTCGGCCATATCTCGACTGCGCTGTTGCTGTTGTTCGCGTGATTTCACGGCTCGAGGCACGATAATATTGCCGTTGGCACCTGTAATAGCCTTGATTGTAATTTGGTCGAAATATTGATAGCCATCGCCTCTGTCGGCATAATTATCGGTTGCCCAAAAAATGTTTATTTGCTCAGTATCGCTACTTAAAGTATGGTCTTTAAGCAGAACGTTAAGCAATTCAGGCGAAAGCTCGAATATCTCATTCTCTTTTATGTCGACTTGGGAGTACGCCATTCCGTTCTTATGTTGGTATTATCATACGATTTTGCCGGTTTCGATTTCGGATTTTAGGAATTGGAAAATATAGACGGCTCCTTGATAGTTGAGGCCACATTCGGGGTCGTTGAGCTTGGCAAATGTGGTTGATGAGTATAGTTCGTCAAGTGCTCGACGAATATACCAGCCATATTCTGTCATAAGCATTTCGGTAAGTTCAACCGCAAGGCATTCGATTAGAAATTGTATGTCTTGTGTCATATCTTACCTCCTTCCCGTTGGTAAATGTCTTGAATGTCAAAAACTGCATCGTCGATTGAGAGGGCATGTTCGGCAGTATAGCCGTCAAGCGGATGGGCTATTTAAAACAGGTAGGCGATTCTGAAGTTCCATGTGCGGTTTTGGCCGCTGAAGTCGGAGAGTATTTTGGCTTTCAGGGCGTAGGTGGCACCAAGATTGAAGCTACCGGATATCTGTACGTGCTTGAACAGCTCGAAGCCGAGGCCGAAGTCAACGCCCACGTCGCCGCCGGCATAATCAAGGGCCTTTACGTTGTTGTTGGCAACAAGAAATCCGAACGACGGGCCGGCGAATACAAATGGTGCAATCTTGTCTTCCAAACCGTTTAGTCGGGTATATTTGAATCGTAAATGAATGGGTATCACGGCATAGTGCAGGTATGTGCGGGTGCGGCCATATCCTTGCGATGCCCACAATTCTTTTTCGCCGAGGTTGAGGGTGGCGCCGCGCTGTTCGTAATACAGTCCGAGGTCAATGCCGAATCCTATTCCCGAAAACATCATTTCGCCCACTAAGCCGCCTGAAAATCCGGCGCTTTTGTCAACGGTTATTATGTCGGTTTGCTTCAGGTGCAATGTCGAGATGTCGCCTCCTACCATTGGGCCGTAGCGAAATTGTGCGTTAAGGTAATTGGCTCCTGTCAGGGCCACAAGCATTATGGTGCAGATGAGTATTTTACGTATCATATGTTCGTGTTGAATGAAAAACTTATTGCTGCAAAGATACAACATAAAAGTGAGAATTGATTGAAAAACGTAAAAACTGTGATGTTAAAAGGCGTATAAATTGGTCGATATGTAGATTAATAACGTTCCGCACGGGAATAAAATGCTGATTATAAGCCTGTGTGAAAAATAGATGGGAGCGGTACGGCATCCGCTCCCATCAGTCAAAATCAACGTCAAAACTATTGTTATTCAGCGCCGTTTTTTTCTTCTTGTTTCAGTTTGCCGTATAGGTTGTTGCAATGCGATTGCAGTTCGGGTTGCAATATTGCGGCTTCCTTGGGGTCGATCATTTTCAGGTCGGCATATCGGTCTTCGTTGTTGAGGAACTCCGGCAGCGACCCGTCGGGTTGCGCGTAGTCGACCGTCAGCGGATTCTTCCCCTGTGCCGCCAACGTCGGATTGTAGCGATAGAGAGGCCAGTAACCGCCCTTCACGGCATCGCGCTGCTCAACCACGGCGTGGCTCATGCCTGTGCGTATTCCGTGATTTATGCAGGGGCAATAGGCTATTATTATGGCCGGCCCGTGATAGGCTTCGGCTTCGCGCATCGCATTTATGGTCTGTTGATAGTTTGCGCCCAATGCCACCGATGCCACGTACACGTTGCCATACGTCATCATCATGCGTCCGAGGTCTTTTTTGTTGGTTCGTTTTCCGTCGGCCGAATACTTTGTCACGGCACTTAGCGGGGTGGCTTTCGACGTTTGGCCGCCGGTGTTTGAATAGCATTCGGTGTCCATTACCAGGATGTTGATGTCGATGTTTTGTGCCAACACGTGGTCGAGTCCGGCAAAACCGATGTCGTAGGCCCAACCGTCGCCGCCTATTGCCCATACCGATTTTTTGCCGAGCAGGTCGGCGCGTTCGATCAACGAGTCATATTTCCCGTCAGGTTGCAGGCTTTTCAGCATATTTATCAATGCAAGTCCGGTCGACTCAGATGCCGAAGGATCGTTGAAGGCATTAAGCCATGCCGATAGGGATTGCTTGACATCGGGAGGCGTGGAACTGTCATTGGCAATTGCCGATGCATCGGCGGCCAGTTGCTCCCGTCGGTGGTCTATTGCGCTTGCTATGCCGAATCCATATTCGGCATTGTCCTCAAACAGGGAGTTGCCCCATGCGGGGCCGTGGCCCGACTTGTTGGTGCAGTAAGCGTTGCTGGGATAGTTGGCGCCCCAGATCGAGCTGCATCCGGTGGCGTTGGCTATTATCATTCGTTCGCCGAAAAGCTGCGTCAGCAACTTTACGTAAGGCGTCTCTCCGCATCCTCCGCACGCGCCTGAGAATTGGAGCAAAGGCTGCCTGAACTGCGATCCGTTGATGGTGAATCGCGACAGGGTGGTTTGCTTCTCGGCGATGTGGGTCTGGGCGTAGTCGAGCAATCGGGCCTGAAGCTGCAGTTGCGAGAACAGCGGCTTCATTGTCAGCGCGTGTCCGGGGCATATGGTGGCGCACGACGCGCAACCGGTGCAATCTTCGGGGTATACCTGTATGCGGAACTGATACTGCTTCAAATCGTTGCCATATGCGTTTTTCGAAGTCATTTCTATCGGAGCCGACGCTTTTTCGGTCGCGTCGATCAGTATCGGTCGTATGGCCGCGTGCGCGCAGACGAGCGAACATTCCGTACACTCCACGCACTTATCGGCGTTCCATTCGGGAACGTTTATGGCTATGCGTCGCTTTTCGAAGGCCGTGGTGCCCATCGGCAACGACCCGTCGGGCGCGAAAGCCGATACCGGCAGCTCGTCGCCTTTTCGTTCGAGGCACGGACGAGCCACTGTGGTTATGAAGCACGGTTCGTTGTCGGTGGCCGCCGGCGTGTCGTCGGTGGCATTGGCCCACGAATAGGGATAGTCTATTTCCGTTATTCCGTCGATGGCTTTGTCAACGGCGGCAATGTTTTTGTTTACTATGTCGCCCCCTTCGTGTATGTATGTGGTGCTTATGAGCTCTTTAAGCCTGGTTATTGCGGTGGTAATGTCTATTACGCCCACGAGTTTCAGAAACACCGTCTCCATGATGGTGTTTATGCGGGCTCCCAACCCTACCGCTGCCGCTATCGATATGGCATCGACATTATAGAATTTGAGCTTCTTGGTGCATATGTCGCGCTTCACCTTTGCCGGAAGCTGCTTCTCCATTTCGTCGGCTGTCCACGGCGAGTTCAGTACGAATGTTCCGCCCGGGCGTATGTCGTTGAGCATATCGAATCGGTGAACGTAAGTGGCCTTGTTGCAGCAAACATAGTCGGCATTGCGTATGGCATATTCCGACCGTATAGGCTTTTTGCCGAATCTTAGCTGCGATATTGTGTAGCCGTCCGACTTTTTTGCCGAGTAGTTGAAATAGGCTTGCGAATAGAGGTTTGATGCCTCGCTTATTATTCGGGCCGCCTGTTTTGTGGCTCCGACGGTTCCGTCGGCCCCCATTCCGTAAAATTTACATTCCACTACTCCCGAAGTCGATAATTTGAATGAGTCGTCGTAGTCGAGCGACATATGCGTCACGTCGTCGTTTATGCCCACCGTGAAGCCGTGCCTCGGCTCCGGTTTGCCAAGCTCGTCGAATACGGCTTTGACCATCGGCGGCGTGAATTCCTTGCTCGACAGGCCGTATCGTCCGCCTATTACCGTAATGTTGCGTCCCGACCGTTGTATTGCGGCCGCAATGTCGAGATATAGCGGTTCGCCTTGTGCGCCGGGCTCTTTGGTGCGGTCGAGCACGGCTATTTTCGTTACCGATTCGGGTATGGCCGACAATAGATGTTCGGCCGAAAACGGTCTGAAAAGACGTACCTTTATGGCTCCCACCGTATATTGGTCGGTAGCGTTCAGTTGGTCGACCGTTTCGGCAATTACCTCGCAGCTCGACCCCATGCTGATTATTATGTGCGACGGGTGCGGATGACCTACGTAGTCGAACAGATGATACCGGCGGCCTATGGCATCGCCCACGCGATCCATTGCGCTTTGCACTATGTCGGGAAACGCATTGTAGTGGCTGTTGGCCGCTTCGCGATTTTGGAAATATACGTCTGAATTCTGAGCCGACCCGCGCAGGGTGGGGTGGCACGGATTCATCGCTTTGTCGCGAAACGCCTTCACCTTATCCCAATTTACGAGCGGTTTCATTGTGTCGTAGTCGATTACGTCGATTGTCGACATTTCGTTCGACGTTCTCCAGCCGTCAAAAAAGTGCACTACCGGCAGCGATCCGTCGATGGCCGCAAGGTGTGCCACCAACGCAAGGTCCATTGTTTCCTGTACGGACGCCGAGCCGAGAAATGCAAATCCCGTCGACCGGCACGCCATTATGTCCTGATGGTCGCCGAATATCGAAAGCGCATGGGCCGCTACCGATCGGCATCCCACATGGAAGACTCCGGGGAGCAATTCGCCAGAAATCTTAAACATGTTTGGAATCATCAGCAGCAATCCCTGAGAAGCGGTAAAAGTGGTTGCGAGGGCTCCGCCCGCGAGCGCGCCGTGAGTTGCCCCGGCGGCTCCGAGTTCGCTCTCCATTTCTTTTACCTCCATGATGCCACCCATAAGGTTTTTGCGTCCGCTCAAAGCCCATTTGTCGGCTATTTCGCCCATTTCGGCGATAGGCGTTATGGGGTAAATAGTCGCAATTTCGCTTAGTGCGTATGCCACATGCGAGGCTGCCGTGCAACCGTCCATTATCTGTCTTCCCATAGGTATGAGTTGAATTAGTGTTTTTTCGATAAGATGTCGGGCCTTTGTGTAATCATAAAGGCCCGACAGACCTATCGCATTGAATGGTTATGAGTGTATGTATTTAAAATTAACCGATAGTCGCTATTAGATGGATATGCCGGGTATGTGGCCTACGCACATTTGGGTGATCCACAACCACAGCGGGCAGAATATCATGAACAATACCACCGAAATGGCCAGTGACGATGTACCGGTGGCCACATACGAGTCGTATTCGTCGGCTATGATGATGCCTGAGAATGCGGGGGGAAGTGCGCCTGCCACTACGAGCATTGCCAAGTTTTCGGGTGTCATCTTGAATATCAAACCAACTATGAGCAGAAGTGCCGGCATGACGATAAGCTTAAGTATTACACCGAGTATGGCCTGCCAATTTATGTTGACCTTTACTGCCGACAGGGTTACGCCGGCGGCAAATACGGCCATTGATGCGTTTGCGCCTTTAATAAGGTCGAACGACGGGCTTGCCCACTTCGGCCAGGGAATACCTGCTATTACCCAGATCACGGCAAGTATAGGAGCCCATGCCACGGGTTGCTCGAGAGCGTGTATCACAGGAGCCCACGGATTAGGCTTCTTGCCTCCGTTTTTGGCTGCTGCCGCAGCTTCGTTGCCTGCATTAAGTAGCGACAAACCAACCGGAATGCCCACGGCGTTTACCACAATGCCCACTATGGCTACCACGAGTGCCACATATGCGTTTGTGCCGAATATGGGTTCGAGTACGGCGAAGCCGAGAAATCCGATTGTCGGCGAGCCGTTGATAAGTGCCATGATGGCGGCATCAGCCTGTGTGACGCCTTGCTTGCGGAAACCGTATTTGTAGATGTAGTAAACCAACATAAAGCAGAACATGATTACTACCAACGAAATTATTGACAATTTAATGTCGGCTATAAGCATGCTGCGGTCGGCGTCGACTATCGAAACGAATAGGGCTGCCGGTAACGCGAAATCGAGCACCACCTTATTGAATGCCTTGGCGTTGTTGCCGTTGAAAACGCCCTTCTTGCCTGAAATGTAGCCTGCAAGCATTACCACTATGATAGGCACTATGGCGTATAGAATGATGTGTTTCATATTGATGATTGTTTAAATAAATAGTAGCTTGTAATGTAACTTGCCGACGAACGACTTGATACTGTCGGTATCGTCGGCAAGTGTGATGATGTAAGTCGATCCGTATCGTTTTATACGGTGACGTTGATAAGCGATGCTGGGTTGAGGTAGCCTATGTGGCCGCTCTCTTTACCCGAGTCGGCAGCAAGCTGAACGTCGATAAGGCATGGTTTCTTCGAAGCTATGGCTTCGGTCAGTGCCTTCTCAAGGTCAGACGGGGTCGTTACGTAATATGTTGTGGCACCGAATGCATCTCCGAGTTTGTCGTATCGAGCCTTCACGTCGAGTGTGGTCGGGGCAGGGTCGCCGTCTTTACTCAAATTTTCTCCGATACCGTTATATATGCCTCCATTATTGAATATCACTACCGTTGCGGGCAAATTAAACCGACAGATGGTGCTGAAGTCCATTCCTGAAAATCCGAATGCGCTGTCACCTTCCACTGCCACCACGCTTTTGCCGGTTGCTACTGCGGCTCCGATTGTCGATCCCATGCCCATGCCCATGATGGCCCAGGTGGCGCAATCTATGCGGTGACGCGGCAAGCTCATGTCGATGGCATCGCGGGTATCGTCGAGCGTATTGGCACCTTCATTCACGAGAATTACGTCGGGGTTGGCTTCGAGCACTTTCTTGACAGCGCTCAGTGCGCTCCAGTGAGTCATAGGCACTGTTTGCGGAGCCAGGCGTTCCATAAATTTAGCATTCTTCTGCTTCGACTGGGCCTGCAAGCCGGTTACCCAGGCGGGATCCATGCTCAATTTATAGTCGGGAAGCTTTGTCAGTATGGCATCTACCGAGCTTTCGAGGTCGCCCACCACCGGAGCGGCGATGTGACGATTGCAATCTATTTCTTCAGGACAGATGTCGAGCTGTATGAATTGGCCGTCGGGATTCCATTTTCCATGTCCGCGCGACAGCAACCAGTTAAGTCGGGCGCCGATGAGCATCACTACGTCGGCTTCTTCCATGATGGTGCTTCGGCATGACAACGCACTGAGAGGATGGTTGTCGGGCAGAAGGCCCTTGGCCATCGACATGGGGTAGAACGGGATGCCGGTGGTTTCGATGAGGCGTTTTATCTTCTCGTCGATCTGCGCGTAGGCAGCACCCTTGCCGAGCAGTATGGCCGGCTTTTTGGCTGATGCCAAAAGCTTTAATGCGCGATCTACCGACTCGTCCGAAGGTATCGACGACGGGCAAAGGTCGACGGGCGTTTCAAATAGTTTCTCCGCATCGGCACGATTCATTATTGCGCCGAGGCAAGGTGTGGTGACGTCGAGATAAACTCCGCCCGGGCGGCCCGATACGGCAGCTCGATATGCGCGCGTAACCGCAGTGGGTATGTCCTCAGGCTTGTTTACTCTGTAAGCGGCCTTTACCAGTGGTTTGGCCACGTTAAGCTGGTCGAGGCCTTCGTATGTGCCTTGATCGAGGTCGATTGGCTCTCGCACGCTTGATCCGCTTATCTGTATCATAGGGTAGCAGTTGACGGTGGCGTTGACGGTTGCCGTCAGACCGTTCATGAAGCCCAACGACGATACGGTGAGCAGCACACCCGGTTTCTTGGTCAGGTAGCCGTGTGTGGCGGCTGCCATGCCGGCCTGCTGTTCGTGGCGAAAGCCTACGAAACGAATTCCTTCGAGCTGTGCTATGTAAGCAAATTCAGTAACCGGAATGCCTACGAGCCCGTACATCGTGTCGATGCCTATGTTTTTTAGGGCACGTGCCAGAATGTACATGCCTGTAACCTGATCGGGGTAATGAGGGGCACTTGCAGGAGTTCCGGGCGCTGTTGTATTGTTTGTTGACATGATTTTGAATTATTTAAAAAAATCGGGTTCGTGGATAACTTGTGCATCCACAAGCCCGAAGAGAGAAAATATATTGAAAAAGAAAGAAATGAAGTGGCTCGGTTTACTTGGCCGGAGCAGGCATCGGAGCCGTGGTTCCGTTTTTGGCGAAGCTTGCTATCTGGTCGTCGGTATATCCGATGCTCTTTAACACGTCGGCCGTGTCGCCTCCAAGCGTCGGGCAAGGCCCGTAGGTAGGCTGATAGTTCGACATGGTAAACGGAACGCCTACGGTAACGAACTCTCCAATCTTGCCGCCCTGATTTATTTTGACGAGCGTATTGCCGTCGTAAGCGGTTTCGTCGTCCATGATTTCCTTGGTCGACATCACGGGGCCTACGGGGATGCCGAATTTTGAGAGTTCGGCGGTTACTTCGTATTTGTCCTTGGTTATGGTGTACGATTCGATACGTTTGATGATTTCGTCTTTATGACGGTCGCGCGCGTCGGCAGTGTTGAAGTCGGGATTTGTAAGCCAATCTTCGAAGCCCAAGCCCTTGCAGGCAAGTTCAAATTCCTTTGCGCCGCGCTGAAGTATCACGTAAACGTAATCGTTTGGATCGGTTGCCCAGTTCTTGCATTTGTAAGTCCATCCAAGCACGCCGCTGCCTTCGGTGTTACCCGAACGAGGCACGTAATCGCCGAACTTTTCGTTAGGATATTGCGGGAATTGGGTCAGGTATCCGATACGGTCGAGCGTAAGCTGGTCGCGGGTCTTGATTCGGCAGAGGTTGAGGCAGGCGTTGTGCATCGACTGGTAAACGTAGCAGCCTTCGCCGGTTCTTTCACGTTGTGCAAGTGCCGCCAACAGGCCGATGGTAAGGTGCATGCCGGTATTTGAATCGCCGAGCGCTGCGCCACTTTGCGTAGGCACGTTGTATTCACCTTCATACCATCCCGTTGTCGAGGCGGCTGCCGCCGTAACCTGGGCAATTGGTTCGTATGCCTTAAGGTCCTTGAACTTTGATGATACGGGGAATCCCTTTATTGTACCATATATACATTTGGGGTTCAGTGCATGTACGGCATCCCAGCTGAAGCCAAGCTTATCCATGGCTCCGGGGTGCAGGTTTTCTACGAAGATGTCGGCTTCCTTGATCAGTTTGGTCAAAATTTCTTTTCCGTCAGGGGTTTTGGCATCGAGGGCCAATGACTTCTTGTTGCTGTTGAGCTGCAGGAAGTAGTAGCTCGGCTCATTGGGGTCGAACTGCAATTCTTTACGAGTGGCGTCGCCTACGCCCGGACGTTCTATTTTTATGACTTCGGCTCCAAGCCAAGCCAACAATTGCGTACAAGAGGGTCCTGATTGGACTTCGGTAAAGTCTATTACTTTAATACCTTGAAGTGGTGCAGTGTTCATAGTGTGTTATGTTTTTATAGTTTGAATTGAGATTATTCGTAATATTGCTTTTTGATAGTAATAACGCACTAAATAGAAAAAAGTTGGAGCTTCGTATAATAATTTATGGCTAAATATAAAAAGAAGAAGATTCGCACCTGTATGTATCGGCGCGAATCTTCCGGTTAAGTTCTGTGGCGTGGAGCAGTCAGCCTTCGGCTCCATTATTATATGATATCTCCTCTATCAACATCGACGGATAGGATGTGCCGAGTGGTACGCCAAGCATAATGGAGTTGTTGCCCTTTGCCGAGTTCTTTATTAATATGTATTTGTATGATTTGTTTTCGTCCTCGAATCGTATTTCATATACGTTGTTGTTTACTATTTGATATTTTGTGGCATTCGGACGTTCTTTTTCTATGGCTTCTAATATGCGTTTGTGATCGGCCTCGTTTTTAACGTTGATTACTGACTTTTCGCGCATTATTTTCTTTGTTTTCGGGTCGCGATTTTCTATGTAGGTCATATCTGCGTTGGGCGATTTTCGCAACTCTTCGGTTATCTTTGTCAGTTGCGATTGTGCTTGTACCGACATGGCTATGGTAACGGCCATAAGCGTCATAAATAGTTTAAGATGTTTCATAATGTTACTGATTTTTGAGATTGTTATTCTGATTTTAGTATGTTGATTATTATTTTTTCCATTTCCGGATCGTCGCAGCTTTCTGATATTTGTTGTATTGCCACGTCTTCATACGGCACATCCATCTCGCTTATGTTCGAATATATGGTTTGCAGCAGATCTTCCGACTGCTTTATTTCGGAATAGATGTCCTCTATGTCGGTTATCTTTTTGCCGTTTCGTATTATGTAGCTCCCTTCGTAAAGGGCATATTCGTCCTCGCAATCGTTGGCCGGCGTGAAGTTAAAATACCCGATAAGCGATATTACGAATGCTGCTATGGCTGCCACTGATGTCCAACGTAATATTAAGGTGGATGCGTGTCGGCGCGGCGCGTTTTTCGTCTCGTTTTCGTCTGGTTTCGGCATGTCTGAGTACCAGCGCATCATGTCGCGGTAGGCTTCGAGGTCGGCGGGAAGCTTTTCGGACGAGAAGTAGTCGTAAAGGCTTTTTTCTTCCTGAAGCGAAGTCTCGCCATCCAAAAAGCGTTCCATCATAAGTCGCGCATCCGAATCGGTCATTCTATTTTGGTTTAATCGTATTCTCATATGTGTTGGTTCGTTTCGTTTAAAAACAGTTCCTTTATTTTATGTCGTGCCCGTGAAAGCAGCACTCTCACGTTGCCAGGCGTGGTGTTTGTCAGAGCGGCTATTTCCGAAATCGACAGTCCGTCCATGTGGCGCATTTTCAATATGATTTGTTGCGATGACGGCAGACGGTTTAACAATCGGTCGAATTCGTTGTCCGATTCAACGGTTATTATGTTGCTGTCGGCATATGATGCGTCGGCATACGATGATGCCGTCATATCGTCGATGGGTTCGGTCTTTCCGCGCTTTCTTATGCAACTTATGGCTTCGTTGCGTGCAATGGTTATCATCAAAGATTCGATCGAATCGTAATCGTCGAGCTTGTCGCGCAAGGTCCACATCTTAAGTAATGTGTTTTGCGCAATGTCCTCCGCATCGCTTTCATCGGCACATATCTTACGGGCCATTGCCAGTATGTGCGGTCGGCGTGACGCTACTTTTATTTCGAATTCTTTGTTGTCCATTGTATATTGTAGACGCAAAAACGTTTGATTCGTTACACCGGCAATGAAGAAAAATCAGTTTATAAATAAAAATTATCTGTTAAATGGGGCTTAAGGTGGCTTGATTAATCTCCTGATGGCTTAACTTTGCATTTCCGTTGTCAAAACAATTGCGATTGCGATGGATCGAAGACGATTTTGCAAATTATCGGCTATGGCTGCTCTGGGCGTATGTGGCAAGGTGTCAATGGCCCGTGAAGCGAATGCGGCATCCGGTTTCGCCCGGTGGCGCATCACTGTGTTGCGTCGTGAGTGTTTTCCCGATCTGCAAAGCCGTTATCTGTCAGATCCGGAAACGGGGCCGTGCCAAATGTTTTCGACGGGGCAGACGTTTGTGGTCGATGAGTCGAATTATCGCGAATATGCGTCGGGTGGCAAATTTTGCAGCCGTGCGTGGCGATCGATAACCGAAGCCGTTGATGCATCCATGAAGTCGTCGGTATGTGCCGATGCCAATGCGCGAAACGTAGCGATAGCTTCATGCGGCGACGGAACGCGCCCGGTCATATTCTGCATCGAGATTGACCCGTCTGATGATTGAAAGGCGCGGCTATTCTTTCTCCTTTTGTCGTTTAACGCCGGGGCGCTGTGACAGTATGGGCAGCGACAGGGAGTATTTCAATGCCAGGATGCGAAGCCCTATCACTACTATGGCGCAGCTGATCTGTTGAGCCATCGGCCCTCCGCCAAGCGTCATTACGCACCAGTAGGCTATCGTGCCGGCCAGGCATGCCGTGGCATAAATGTCCTTACGGAATATTAGCGGCTCCTCGTTTATCAGGATGTCGCGCAGCACGCCGCCGAAAGCTCCCGTAACTATGCCCATCGTGGCGGCCACCCACATCGGATATCCTATGGCCAGGCTTTTCTGTATGCCTATTACGCAGAATAACGCAAGTCCGATGCTGTCGAATATGAACAGTATCTTGTCTTTGCTCACCAATATGCTACGGAATATTACCACGGTAAACAACGATACGGCCGTAACGGCCAGATACCACCATGTTTGCATCCAGAAAACCGGAATGTCGAGCAATACGTCGCGCAGCGTGCCTCCGCCTATGGCCGTTATGAGTCCGACGATGTAAGCCCCGAACCAATCGAAGTTTTTCGCGGCAGCAAGACGTATGCCGCTTATCGCGGCGGCAATGGTGCCTATTACCTCTATGATGAATAGAAATGTTTCCTCCATGGGATGTGTAGCAGATATAATATGTATCAACGAATATCGAGGTGCAAAATTACGATATAATCGTTAATTTCGCACCTCGACAGATGTTAATTTATCGCGTTGTCGAACTTATGTCGACAGATTATTTTGACGAACGTTTGAATCGGTAAACCGTGAACGAGTAGGGGGCAAGTATGGTCGAATAGCTCTTGCCGGCAACGTTTATGGCGCTCGTCACCGGCTTTACCAAGTCGGGGCGCTCTATGGAGTTTTCGGCATCGAGCGACGGCGCTGTCAACGTAATGGCGTTTCCGCCGCTTATCGATTCGTTTTTCTTCAGTTTGTCGAAGTCGATGGTTATGGCGTGCGGCTTGTCGGACGTGTTGGCCACCTTAACTATGAATTCGTTCGTATCGTCGTCGATTACGGCCGAGGCAAACAGTCCGTTCTGGCCCTCATTGCCTGCGGCAGGGCGGTTGTCGTCGAGCGTGATGGGCACTACGCGCGATCCTCGGTTGTTGCCGTATAGCTTCTGTACGTGGTAGCTCGAGGTCGGGAACGACGACAGGTTGTCGAACCATATGAGGTCGGGGCGCCATTGCCACCCTTCGACGTGCGCGAACAATGGAGCATACGTGGCCATGTGCACTATGTCGGCATTGCGTTCGAGTCCGGTCATGAATGCGGCCTCAAGAAGCGCGGGATAGAAATGGTTGTACTTTTTGCCGTTTATGTGGCAGGCATATTCGCCTGCAAATACGGCCGGACCTTTGCGGTCGTAGTTGTCGTAGCGGTTGCCTTGGCTCAAGAACCATTGTGCCGGGCGATAGAAATGTTCGTCGACCAGATCGGCTTTTACTTTGCGCATTTCAGGCCAGAGGAAGTCGAATTCGCGGCCTTCGGATTGCGGGCCTGACGAGCCGACAATCATTATTTCGGGATGCGATTTGCGCAGTGCGTCGACAAACGGTTTCAATCGTTCCACGTATTCGTTGCCCCACTGCTCGTTGCCTATGGCCAGATATTTTAGTCCGAAAGGTTCGGGATGGCCCATTTCGGCGCGGAGCGCTCCCCATTTTGTCGAAGTGTCGCCGTTGGCAAACTCTATGAGGTCTATCGCGTCGTCGATGTACGGTTGCAGCGCGTCGACCGGCACGTGCGCATCCTCCGAGTCATTTTGGTATTGGCAGGCAAGGCCTACGTTGAGCACGGGGAGTGGCGCGGCTCCCAATTCCTCGGCCAGCAAGAAGTATTCGTAGAATCCGAGTCCGTAGCTTTGGAAATAGTCGGGATAGAAGCGATGGGGGAATGTATAATGCCAGCGGTTGAAGTTTAACGGACGGTTCTCTACCGGGCCTACCGTGTTTTTCCATTGGTAGCGGTCGGTTATCTCGGTGCCTTCCACAATGCATCCGCCGGGGAATCTCAGCAATCCGGGCTTTATGTCGTATAATTTTTCCACGAGGTCGCGGCGCAGGCCGTTTTCATGTCCTTTCCAGGTGTCGACCGGGAATAGCGATATGTGTTCGAGGTCGACGGTGGTTTCGGGTTTCGACAGGAATATGCGCAATATCGCCTTGGGGTCGGTGACCGAAGGTTTAAGAATTACGGAGTATTTTTTCCACTCTTTTGAGTCGATTGAGAGGTTTTGCGATGTGATGTCCTGGTTTTCGCCTTGCGATGCGGGCTGCACGAGCGCTACTCGTATGTTTGCTTTTCCGCCTTCGGGCGTGCGCGCCCATACCGAGAAGCGATATTCCTTGTCGGCTTCAACGCCTATGCCGAAGAAACCTTCGTTTTCGAGTCCGGTGTGCTTATGTCCGTGGCTTGCGGCTCCCAACCTTACGTAGTGCGGGTTTCGTTCGAACGGGCCGTCATCCTTCAGCTCGATGTTGCCGAACGTTTTCCATCCCATCAGGTTTTGCGGAAATTCGAACGATCTGTTTTTCACCTTTTCGGCGTAGAGGCCACCGTCGGCCGCATAGTTGATGTCCTCGAAGAACAGGCCGTACATCGTAGGATGTATCTTTGCTCCAATTTTGTTGGTGGCCACGTTCAGGTTGCTGTGGGTGATGGGCCACGCGTTCAGCAGTCGTTCATATTCTTCTTGCGTGATGGGCATTATGGTGCCGTGGCGCGGGTGGAAATTCATCTTCACTTCCTGCTCTACCGGCTTGAAGTTGACAAGGTCGGTTGATTCGGTGAATTGATATTTCCCGTCGATGTAAACGTCGTACATCAATATGTACTTGTCGCTGTTTATGAGCTTGAACGTGCCGGCTCCTTCGACAGCCGACCGAGTTTGCTGCTTGTACTCCGGATCTTCGACCCATTTTCCCGACGACAGCGATTTGGTGGTAGCCGTTTTTATGCCGTTGCCGTGTCCTTCGGTCTTATAGAACATATGATACACGCCATCCTTCACCATTATGTCGCCGTCAATGCATGACTTGCCGTCTTTGGGTATGAAGAATGGTTTGGGCTCGCCTTCGAGGTCGGTGAAATCGTCGTTGGCATATGCATAATATATTATGTCGGGGCCGTCGCCATGCTTCATCGACCAATATACGAGCATCTTCCCTGCTTCGGGATCGTATATCGACTGGGGCGCCCATACTCGTTTCAGGTCTTCGTTGCCGGCGAAGCGATCCTGTATGTTAATTACGTTCGACGTCCAGTTGATGAGGTCGTTCGATTTCATCAATATCATTGCACGGTTCGAATCCCATCCCTTTGCCGACACCATGTCGGTAAGCACCATGTAGAAGGTTTTGCCGTCGGGGCCGCGCAATATGTGCGGGTCGCGAACGCCTCCCGTTGAGCTTATGACCTTTGAGTCGATCACGGGTTTGTTGTCGTTTAGTGCGGTAAAGTTGAATCCGTCGTTGCTGACGGCGTAATGCACCGATTCGTCGGCAATGCTATTGCCTGTGAAATAGGTAAACAGATAGGCTGTGGGTTCGATGTTCTTTTCGGCATTCAGCGAAAAGGCCATTGAAGCGGCCAGCAGTGAAGCTGCTATTAATTTCATGTCTATTATGATTTTGTTAAAGATTAAATTCGAGTATGTACACCGGTTGGGGCGCGGAATCGAGTCGCTTCTCTCCGTCGCCCTGTATGGTTGGCTGAACGAATATGTGGAGCTTGCGCGCCGTTCGCCACAAGTCGTTGTCGAACGTAGGTTCCCAGGCCGGAACTTCGAAGTCGGTGAGATGCATCGTCTTCCAGTGGTCCGACTCGGCCCCTTTCGATGTGTAGAGTAGCGTCACCCGGCTGCCCGACTCGGCGTCGCGGGTAAGGTAATATACTTTTTTCCCGTCGATGACCATTCGGGGTCGAGCTATCGGAATCATTTTTGTGCCTCCCCCTTTCAACGAAAAAGGCGTGGTGCGGTTCGAGAGCTGTTTCTGATGCCAGGCGTTGTCCTTGTGCCATACTATGCGATATTGCGGGATGTCGCTGTCACTGTCGCGCCAATACGACGCTATGTATGGATTGCCGTCGCTGTCGGCGCTCATGCTCGTTTGGTTTATCAACTCGGAGTTTTGCGGTATCTTTACGGCGTACTCGGCGTTTGCGGCCGTGATGGGCAGCTCGTAGGGTGTTCCGTCCGATTTTTCCCAAGTCTTGCCGTTGTCGGTCGATCGGGCATAGCAAATGTCGTGGTTGGTTTCGACGAGCCACGATTCACGCCACACCCATGAAATGTGTATCGTGCCCTTTGCGTCAACGAATATCTGCCAGTATGCGTTGCGTTGGTTTTCGCCGTCAATCAGATTGCTGTGTATGCTCTCCCACTTCTTGCCTTGTGTGTCGTAGCGTTTCAGCACCAGGTTGCCCCTTCCCGATGCTCCCGAACGGTATGCAAACATCAGGCTGCCGTCGGCCAGATTGTAAAACTCGGGATAAGTTACGTCGTCTTCGTTCTCGCCGGTCATGGGCTGAAGGTCGCCGAGGGCCAATGATTCGGGGCTGACGCTTCGGCAGTATTTCAGCTTGTGCCCGTGATGGTCGAAGGCCACGTGTAGGTAGCCGTCGCCGTCTACGGCTATGCTTATCACGTTGTGCGCATCGGCGGCATTGCCTTTGTATTGGCTGCGCGATATCTGCCATTTGTCGCTTCCGAGTGTGCGCGATGCCAGCGTGAGGTAGCTGTCGGAGTCGTAGAACGCCACGTATTGCTTGTTGCCGCGTGACGCCACGGAGTTGGCACGAAATATGGCGGTGTTGACCGACGTGCCTCCGAATCCGCTGTCAGACACTTTTACGAGTCGGCTTTTGAAGGCTTGTGCCGGTAGAATCGATATTATTATTGTCAGGCACGCCATGACCCATCGCGATGGCGTATTGGTGAATGCTGTGTTTGAATTCATGATATGACTGTAATATGTTGCAAAGTTAAAAAATGAGGCGTTATTTATGGTACGTTGATGTCTCAAAAAGGTGTTTTAATCGTTCAAAAATCCATAAAAAGCATCTTATGGTAGTGACAATGTGAAAAAATTCGACCAATAAGAATGTGTTATTGACTGAAAATTATTAATTTTACGTGACAAAGAGATAATTCATTCGATATCATGAAAAAAATCAGACTGTTTTGTGTAATGTTGATCGTTGCTGTTGGTTGTTGTCTTGCTTATGGCGACGATGACATACCGGCTACCGTGGTGCAGTTTAAGCTGACCGACGAGATGCCCACCAATTCAGTCAGATGCATGTATCAGGACAGCGACGGCTATATATGGTTCGGCACCACCGGCGGCTTGTGCCGTTATGACGGATACAGGCTGGTTACCTATCGTTCAGGCTCGTCAAACAGGAATCTTTTGACCAATAACGACATAATATCGCTCTATGAAACCTCGTCGGGCGATTTGCTCATAGGTACGAGCCGAGGCATGAATGTGCTCGACAAAAAGCGCGTCAACATATCGGTGCCCGAAATTCCCGAACTTCACGATTACGAAATACGTACGTTGGTCGAAGACGAGGCTCACAACATATGGGTGGGTACGCATCGACAGTTGGTCAGGCTATCGGCTGACTATTCCAAGATAAAGGTTTATGGCGAATTGCCGTTGTCGAGCGTAAACGAACTGTTTTTGGATAAGGATTCAAATTTGTGGGTTGCCTTTTGGGAAGGCGGATTGTATCGCTATGACTCGCGAAGCGACAAGTTCATGCCCATGCCTGCCATCGGTCAGCGCAATAGCCCGAGAAGTCTGTTTCAGATGTCCGACGGCTCATATCTGGTGTCGACGTGGGGCGACGGCGTGTGGCGCTTGTATCCCGACCGTCCGGCCGATAATATGATCGAGCCCGTAAAGGTGGTTGAGGGCGACTCTTCGAAAGTGACCATTACATATGGCATAGTGCAGGATCGTTACGGATATTTCTGGATAGTGGGCGATCTCGGCCTTTCGCTGGCATCGATTTCGGGCAATGAGATGCGCATACTGGACGTGCCCGAAATAACCGGAAATATGAACAATGTGTTCAGTAACATAATGATGGATCGGGAGGACGACATATGGATAGCCGCATTTACCGAAGGTGCTTATATGGTAAGGCCCGAACGCCCCATGGTGAAGTCGTATGCATTTAAGGAGACAAAATCCATTACCGGCGGCCTTGACCCTTACATTTCAAGCATTTATCGCGACGGAAACGGCTTGATATGGGTCAATCAGAATCGTTGGGGCCTCGGCATCTATGACATAAAGAACGATAAGATACGGTTTTATGACAAGATACCCGAACTCGCATCGCTAAAGGGATTGAGCTCCACGCGTTCGATAAAGGGTTTCCGCTCCGACCCCGACGCGGTGTATGTGTGCTGCTCGTACGAACCTTATATATATAAGGTAAGCAGCGATACATCGTCGATAAAGGTCGATGAGACATGGACGCTTACCGACGGCGGAGGCGGCAATCCGATATCGCTTGACCGCGACCCGGCCGGAAACATATGGATTGTAACACGCAACAACCTGATGGTGCGGACTCCGGCAGGCGCCTACGTGAATGTCATAAAAAATGAGGACGGAAATGATTTCAACGACATTAAATGCGATTCGCACGGCAATGCATGGGTGGCCACTAACCTTAACGGACTGGTAAAGATAAGCGAATTTTCGCCCGGCGTGTCGGGGAAGCCGCATTTCACCATTACGAAGATGTCGGATGTGCCGGGTGGCTCGGTGAACAAAATCGATGTTGACAACGTGAGCAAGCGCGTGTGGTGCGTAAGCAATTACGACGACTTTTTTATGGTCGACATGTCGACCGGCGAAGTGTCTGACAGATCCGAGAAGCTCAACAGCTTCATTAACGGCGGTATACAGAACTTTGTGGTCGATAATGACGGCAATGTATGGTTTACCACTAATAATAATGTGTGTGAATACAACACCGAAACCGACGGCTACATAATATATTCAAATACCGACGATGAGGCGATACGGTCGATAATCGGCAATTCGGTGTACTACGATCCGCCCGGCGACATTTATCTCGGTGGCGATGAGGGCGTGATATGCTTTCACTCTCCGTCGCAGCTTTTCAAGGAGCTTAGCGAACATCCTCCCGTGATTACCGACGTGAAGATAAATGGCAAGTCGTGCTTCACTTCGCCCGATTTGGGAGTGTCGTTTGACGACGAGACTTTTGATATAAAGTTGCCGGCCGACGCGCGCAACATCGAAATAGATTTTTCGACGTTGAATTATTCGCATCCCGATTGCGTGTCATACAGTTATAGGCTCAGCGGCGTCGACGATGATTGGGCCGATATGCCCGACAATCGCTCGTATGCCTACTACAACAGCCTGCCCAAAGGGCGGCATACGCTTGAAATAAGGGCTACCGACGCACACGGCAACTGGTCGAAAAGCATAGCCCGCTACACCATAACGCGGCGTAATGCCTGGTATGAGACATGGTGGGCCGAAACCATCTACGCGCTCGTATTGGTGGGCGCATTGGCACTGGTGGTCATATGGCTCAAGCATCGCTTTATGCTGCGCGAAAAGCTGCGCCGTGCCGAGATGGACAAACGCAACACCGAGGAGATAACTCAGATGAAGTTGCGCTATTTCACCAATGTGACCCATGACTTCCTTACGCCTATAACCATCATAAATTGTTTGATCGACGATTTGGAAATAACGTATGGCAAGGCGGCGCCGAGTTTGAACAAAATGCGTTCGAATCTTGGAAAGTTGCGTCGTCTCATACAGGAGGTACTCGATTTCAGGAAGTTTGAAAACGGCAAGATGAAGCTCAAGATATCGAGGGGCGATCTCTATCAGTTCCTTGACGAAGTGTGTCGCAACCATTTCGACCCGCTTATGTCGGCCAAGCATATCAACTTTACGCTTAATTTCGATTCGATGGCTTTGCCGGCCTATTTTGATTCTGACAAGGTTGAAAAGATAATATTCAATCTCATATCGAATGCCTACAAATATACCGACGAAGGTGGTGCCGTCGAACTTTCGGTGAAGATGGTGGCTACCGATGGCGAAAATTACGCCATGATATCGGTGAAAGATAACGGCAAGGGCATATCGGCCGAAGATTTGCCCCATGTGTTTGACCGATTCTTCGCGCACGGATCGCGACATGTAAGCTCTAACGGCATCGGCTTGTCGCTTGTGAAAGACCTGGTGGGCCTGCATAAAGGCACCATCGACGTTAAGAGCGAGGTGGGCTCCGGCACTGAATTTACGGTAATGCTTCCCATCGACCGTCACCGTTACTCCGACGACGAAATGCTTCTTGAGCAGCAGCCTTATGTCGACAGCCAGCATCAGCTTGCGCTCGATGCCGATGTGGAGGGTGCGGTGGCTGACGAGTCGATGCCGAAGTACACCCTGCTTCTCGTGGAGGACAATGAAGAACTGCTCACCGTGATGGGCAACATATTCATGCGCGACTATAACGTGCTTACGGCGCGCAACGGCGCAGTGGCGTTGGATTTGGCTCATTCAAACGATGTCGACATAGTGGTCAGCGACCTTATGATGCCTGAGATGGATGGGTTGGAATTTTGCCGTAAGATGAAGTCGGACATAAAGACGAGTCACGTGCCCTTCATTTTGCTTACTGCAAAGAACCGACCCGAAGATCGCGTGAATTGCTATAAGGCGGGCGCCGACGGATACATCGCAAAGCCGTTTGAACTGAAGGTGCTTCAGGCGCGAATCGACAACTTTTTGTCAAACAAGCATATCGCGCAGGCCGAATTCCGCGATTCGGAGGACGTGAACACCGGAGTGCTCGAAATGTCGGTCATCGACAAAGAGTTCATGGAAAAAACCGTGGCGATGATAAAGAGTCACATAGAGGATTCGAACCTCGACATCGACATGATGACTCGCGAATTATGCGTGTCGCGCGCGTCGCTTTATCGAAAGATAAAAGCGCTTACCGGAATGTCGCCGGTAGAACTCGTAAGAAACATCCGACTGAAGTATAGCTACGACCTGCTCAAGGAGGGCAAGATGAGCATAGCCTCCGTGGCCTACGCTTCGGGCTTTTCTAATCCTAAATATTATTCCACCTGTTTCAAGGAACAATTCGGCATTTCACCGCGCGATGTGTTCAAAGAGGAGCCGTCGCGAACGGTTTGATACGCATTCAAACCAGTTTGAACCATAATTGTACCGCAGAAGTGACAAATAACAGTATCTTTGCGAATACTTCATTTAATCGCAAAACAAAATTATGTTGTGTCTTAAACGTAAAATTAACTTTGCAGGCCGATTGTCGGCTGCTACCTTCTGCCTGATGCTGGCTATGGGCATCGGAAGCGGTTGTGGATCGAAAAATGCCGATCGTGAGGTCGCTCCGTTGCATCAAGGCGACGTATGGCTCGATACGGATAGCAATCAGATTAACGCCCATGGCGGCGGTATGCTGTATTACGACGGAACCTATTACTGGTATGGTGAACATCGTCCCGGCGTGGGGTCTGAATCGAAAACCCAGGATGGCGTTAACTGTTACTCGTCGACCGATCTGTCGAACTGGAAATACGAAGGCCTGGCGCTGTCGGTTGAGGATGTTGAAGGACATGACATAGAGCGCGGATGCACCATCGAGCGCCCGAAAGTGATATACAACGACTCTACGCATAAATTCGTGATGTGGTTTCATCTTGAGTTGAAGGGTCGCGGTTACGAGGCCGCGCGCGCTTGCGTTGCCGTGAGCGATACGCCTGTCGGGCCGTTCAAGTTCATCCGTTCGGGCCGCGTGAATGCCGGAGTGTATCCGATGAATATGTCGGACGAAGATCGCAACGCCGAGTGGAATATGGATGAATACGAATGGTGGACTCCCGAATGGCGCGAAGCCGTCGACAAGGGCATGATTGCCAAGCGCGATCTCGAGGGCGGCCAGATGTCGCGCGACATGACGCTGTTTGTCGATGATGATGGCAAGGCTTACCACATATATTCGTCAGAAGAAAATCTTACCTTGAACATAGCGGAGCTTTCCGACGATTATTTGTCGCACACCGGCCGCTACGTGCGAGTGGCACCGGGCGGACATAATGAAGCTCCGGCCATAATGAAGCACGACGGACGCTACTGGATGATTACGTCGGGTTGCACCGGATGGGCTCCCAATGAGGCGCGACTTATGACGGCAACCGATATATTCGGCCCTTGGCAGCAGTTGCCGAATCCGTGCGTGGGCCCCGATGCGAAGCTTACGTTCGGCGGTCAGAGCACATATATATTGAAGGTGGCAGGCAAGGACGACGCATATATGGCTATGTTTGACCGTTGGCGTCCGGAAAATCTGCTCGATTCGCGCTACGTGTGGCTGCCCATTGATTTCGACGAATCAGGTACTCCCGTGATAAATTGGGTGGAATCATGGACTCCGTTGACCTATTGGGATAATAACGAAGCCAAATGATGCTCATAATCTAATTCCGTATATATAAAATGTTATCAGAACTCAAAGAAAAAGTTTATAAGGCCAATATCGAACTCGTGAAGCACGGTTTGGTAATTTTTACCTGGGGCAACGTATCGGGCATCGACCGCGCGCGCGGACTCGTCGTGATAAAGCCCAGTGGCGTTAGCTACGATGAGATGAAACCCGACGACATGGTGGTGGTGGATCTCGCCGACGGACATGTGGTTGAGGGCAACTTGCGCCCGTCGTCCGACACGCCTACCCACTTGGCCATATATAGGGCTTTCCCCGAAGTGGGAGGAGTGGTGCATACTCATTCCACTTATGCCACCGCGTGGGCGCAGGCGGGGATGGACATACCCAACATCGGCACCACTCACGCCGATTATTTCCATGACGCCGTGCCGTGCACCGCCGATATGACGGCGCAAGAGGTGGAAGGCGACTACGAGCTTGAAACCGGCAATGTGATAGTGAAACGATTTGCCGGCTTGAACCCGGTGCATACGCCCGGAGTGCTCGTGAAAAATCACGGCCCGTTTACGTGGGGCAAAGATCCGCATGAGGCGGTTCACAATGCCGTGGTTCTCGAACAAGTTGCCAAGATGGCCTACATAGCATATGGCATAAATCCCTCTCTTACCATGAATCCGTTGCTCATTGAAAAGCATTTTAACAGAAAGCATGGTCCTAATGCCTACTATGGACAGACTAAGAAATAAATACCTTAAAAAGTAACCAAATAACAACCCATTAAATCAAAAAAACATGAATGCATTTGAAAATTGCGAAGTGTGGTGGGTAACGGGCGCACAGCTGCTGTATGGTGGCGATGCCGTGATTGCCGTTGACGCACACTCAAAAGAAATGGTAGACGGACTCAATAACTCTGGTAATCTGCCGGTTAAGATTGTATATAAAGGCACAGCAAACTCTTCTAAAGAAGTTACCGACGTAATGAAGGCTGCCAACAACGATCCCCGTTGCGTTGGCGTCATAACCTGGATGCATACATTCTCGCCTGCCAAGATGTGGATTCACGGATTGCAGCAATTGCACAAACCGTTGCTCCATTTCCACACTCAGTTTAATGCCGAGATACCTTGGGATACCATGGACATGGACTTCATGAACTTGAATCAGAGCGCACACGGCGACCGCGAATTCGGTCACATCTGCACTCGCATGCGCATCCGTCGCAAAGTCGTTGCCGGTCACTGGACCGATCCCAACACTCAGAGCCGCATTGCCGTATGGCAGCGCGTAGCTGCTGCGTGGGCCGACGCTCAGGATATGCTCATACTCCGATTCGGCGATCAGATGAACAATGTAGCCGTAACCGATGGCGACAAGGTTGAAGCCGAACAGCGTCTGGGATATCACGTTGACTACACTCCCGTAAGCGAATTGATGGAATATTACAAGAAGGTCGACGACGTTGAAGTTGACGCTCTCGTTGCCGAATATTTCAAGCTCTATGCTCACGATGCAGCACTTGAGGACAAAACCACCGAAGCTTATGAAAAGGTGCGCAACTCTGCAAAGGCCGAACTTGCCATCCGCGCCATATTGAAAGCCAAGGGTGCAAAAGGTTTCACTACTAACTTCGACGACCTCGGCACCGACGACGTTAACGATCCCAAGTTCGTTGGCTTCGATCAGATACCCGGTTTGGCTTCTCAGCGTCTTATGGCCGAAGGCTATGGCTTCGGCGCTGAAGGCGACTGGAAGAGCGCCGCTCTCTATCGCACCGTATGGTACATGTCGCAGGGTCTGCCCAAGGGATGCTCGTTCCTCGAAGACTATACCCTTAACTTCGACGGCAAGAACAGCGCCATACTTCAGGCCCACATGCTCGAAGTTTGCCCGCTTATCGCCGAAGAACGTCCTCGCCTCGAAGTACACTTCCTCGGCATCGGCATCCGCAAGAGCCAGACCGCACGTCTTGTGTTTACTTCGAAGCCCGGCGACGGCATAACCGCTACCATCGTGGATCTCGGCAACCGCTTCCGTCTGATAGTAAACGACGTTGAATGCATCAAGTCGAAACCGCTTCCCAAACTCCCCGTTGCTTCGGCTCTGTGGATTCCGCAGCCCAATTTCGAAACGGGTGCCGAAGCGTGGATTCTTGCCGGTGGCACGCACCACTCTTGCTTCTCTTACGACCTCACTCCCGAATATTGGGAAGACTATGCAGAGATTGCAGGCGTAGAAATGCTCCACATCGACAAGTCGACCACCATTTCAGCGTTCAAGAACGAACTTCACTGGAATGAGGTTTACTATATGCTCAATAAGTCGCTTTGCTAATAAATACGCATTGCTATGACTGAAAAAGCAAAAGCTACCATTGAAGCGGGTAAGGCCGTACTTGGCATAGAGTTCGGCTCTACCCGCATCAAGGCGGTGCTTATCGACGAAGCCAACAGGTCGATAGCGCAAGGCAGTCACGAATGGGAAAACCAACTCGTCAACGGACTATGGACATATAGCCTCGAAGCGATATGGTTTGGCCTTCAGGATTGTTATCGCGATTTGCGTGCCAACGTTCAATCTCAGTACGGTTGCGACATAACTTCGCTTGCCGCCATAGGCATCAGTGCCATGATGCATGGCTACATGCCTTTCGACGCTAAGGGCGAAATGCTTGCTCCGTTCCGCACGTGGCGCAACACCAATACCGGCGAAGCCGCCGCTACGCTCTCAAAGCTGTTCAACTATAACATACCGCTTCGCTGGAGCATATCGCACCTATATCAGTGCATCCTCGACGGCGAACCGCACGTAAAGGATGTGGCATTCCTCACCACCCTTGCCGGATACATACATTGGCAGTTGACGGGCGAGAAGGTGATAGGCATCGGCGACGGATCGGGCATGATTCCCGTCGATCCGGTTACCAAGAACTATTGCGCCGACATGGTCGAGAAATTCGACAAACTGATAGCCGACAAAAACTACGACTGGAAGCTTGGCGACATATTGCCTAAGGTGCTCGTGGCAGGCGAAAATGCCGGAGTGCTGTCGGAAGAAGGTGCCAAGAAACTCGACATATCCGGCTCTCTCAAACCGGGCATACCTTTGTGTCCGCCCGAAGGCGACGCCGGTACCGGAATGGTTGCCACCAATGCAGTGAAGCAGCGCACCGGAAATGTTTCGGCCGGAACTTCGTCGTTCTCGATGATCGTAATCGAGAAAGAGCTCAGCAAACCTTACGAAATGATCGATATGGTCACTACCCCCGACGGAAGTCTGGTGGCTATGGTGCATTGCAACAACTGCACGTCCGATCTTAACGCCTGGGTGGGTCTGTTCCGCGAATACACCGAGCTCATGGGCGTGCCTGTCGACATGGGACGCATATTCAGCGTGCTGTACAACAACGCACTCACCGGCGATGCCGATTGTGGCGGTCTGATGGCTTATAACTACTTCTCGGGCGAACCTATCACCGGGTTGCAGGAAGGTCGTCCGTTGTTCGTGCGCAATATTGGCGATCGTTTCAATCTTGCCAACTTCATGCGTGCCAACATATCGGCCGCAGTAGCCGTGCTCAAGATAGGCAACGACATTCTGTTTAACGACGAGAAGATAAAGGTTGACCGCATTACCGGTCACGGAGGCTTGTTCAAGACTCCCGGCGTTGGCCAACGCATATTGGCTGCCGCTTTAAATTCGCCCATCTCCGTCATGGAGACCGCCGGCGAAGGTGGAGCATGGGGCATGGCCCTGCTTGCAGGCTATCTCGTCAACAACAAGAACGAGCGCAATCTTGCCGATTATCTTGAAGTCGACGTGTTCGACGGCAATACCGGCACGAGCATCGCTCCCACGAAAGAGGATGTTGAAGGTTTCAATGCCTATATCGAAAACTACAAGGCTTGTCTGCCAATCGAAAAAGCGGCAGTGCTTTACAAGAAGTAACATCAACGTTCATAATACAAAAAATCCGGGCGAATCATCTCGTCCGGATTTTTTGTGATGCTTTGTCGAGCATCATTCATTACATCCATGTCCCTAAACAATCCATAAAAACCTATGCAACACTAAACCTATTATTAGAGAATCATAAAGTGAATTTCTATGCTGCAAAATTAATCGTAATTCACAACAACGTGGTCTGACGATGAATCAAATAGTTCAAAAAATCATTCAAAATATTATTTTTGTAGGCTAAAACGGCCTCAAGCCGTCGTTTTGACCCATGTTGAAACATTATCGAACTTAAATGATACAAAACGAAACCACAACTTCAATGCCTGCAGGTAACTTTGTATTAGAATAAATAAACCATCATTATCCATGAACACAAAATTTAGAATTCGTGCCATGATGCTCGTTTCGTTGCTTTTAGTGGCAATGACGGGTTTCGCAGAATCTCAAAACGAAAAAGAAGCAAAAAAAGTAAGAGAAATCATCGACAAGGTAAACGTGGCCTGGCAGAGCAGCCATAGCCCGGAGGACACGCCGTTTTGGCATAATGCCGCATATCATACGGGCAATATGGAGGCCTATTTCCTTACCGGAAACGAAGCTTACAGGGATTATTCGGAAGCGTGGGCCGAACACAATCAGTGGAAAGGCGCTAAGAGCAATGATCGCAAAAACTGGAAATACAATTACGGTGAAACGGACGAACATGTGCTTTTCGGCGACTGGCAGATATGTTTCCAGACCTATGCCGATTTGTATAACCTCTTGCCCGACGATCGAAGGATACGTCGTGCAAAAGAGGTGATGGAATATGAAATGTCGACTCCGGCCAACGACTATTGGTGGTGGGCCGACGGCTTGTATATGGTAATGCCGGTAATGACGAAGATGTATCGCATTACCGATAATAAGAAGTATCTCGATAAGTTGTACGAGTATGTGTTGTACAGCGACAGCATAATGTTTGACAAGGACGAGAATCTGTATTATCGCGATGCGAAGTATGTGTATCCCGCACATAAGACGGTGAACGGTAAGAAAGATTTTTGGGCACGTGGCGACGGTTGGGTATTGGCCGGCCTGGCAAAAGTGTTGAAAGATCTTCCTGCCGATTATGCTCATAGAGGATTTTTTGAGGATAAATTCAAGAAAATGGCCGATGCCGTAGTGGCATTGCAGCGCCCCGAGGGCTATTGGTCGCGTTCGATGATGGACGAGGAGTTTGCTCCCGGTTATGAAACGAGCGGCACGGCATTTTTCACGTATGGATTGCTGTGTGGTTTGAACAACGGCTACCTCGAAGGCGATGCATACCGCGATGCCGCATTGAAGGGTTGGAACTATCTTAGCAAGGTGGCCTTGCAGAAAAACGGCAAGGTTGGATACGTTCAGCCAATTGGCGAGAAAGCCATTCCGGGTCAGGTGGTGGATGCAAACTCAACCGCCGATTTCGGAGTTGGTGCCTTTTTGCTTGCGGCTTGCGAATATGTGAGATATCTCGAGCACGCTGATAACCCCGATCGTGCTTATTGGTGCGATTTGGCTTACAAGATGGCATACCCCGTATTGAGCAATATGGCCGAGGGCAATTTGCAGAAAAATATGCTCGTCGAAGTAAGCCCCAACTGGGATGGCCGTAGCAAGAAGGTGACTTATATGGAAACGTTCGGTCGTCTGATGGCCGGAATCGCTCCGTGGCTGTCGCTCCCAGACGACGACACTGCTGAAGGAAAGCAGCGCAAGGAATTGCGCGAAATGGCTCTTAAGAGCTATAAGAATGCCGTCGATCCGTCAAGCCCCGACTATCTCGCGTGGCGTGGTCACGGACAGGCTTTGGTCGATGCCGCTTACGTGGCCGAAAGTTTCTTGCGCGCATACGATGCATTGTGGGTGCCGCTTGACGATGTGACGAAACAACGTTATTTCGAAGAATTCACGCAGCTGCGTCGCGTAGATCCCCCTTATACCAACTGGCTTCTGTTTTCGTCGGTGATCGAAAGCTTTATGGCAAAAGCCGGCGCTGAATACGACGAATATCGCATAAATTCGGCCATACGAAAGGTAGAGGAGTGGTACACCGGCGACGGTTGGTATGCCGACGGCCCTGAATTTGCTTTCGATTATTACAGCAGCTACGTGTTCCACCCCATGTATCTCGAAACGCTTGCTGCCATGAAAGATGCAAAAGCTTACACGCGCATACATTATCCCCGTTACTACGACAGGGCGTTGCGTCGCACTCAGAAATACGGAATAGTTTTGGAACGACTCATTTCGCCCGAAGGTACATTCCCGGTATTCGGCCGATCGATACCGTATCGCATGGCCACCATGCAGCCGCTGGCTCTGTTGGCATGGTATGGAAAACTGCCTGCTGGACTCACCAACGGTCAAGTGCGCGCCGCGCTCACTGCCGTGATGCATAATATGTTTGACGGCAAGGACAATTTCAACGAAGCGGGCTTCTTGACCATAGGTTTTGCGGGCCGTCAGCCTAACATAGCCGATTGGTACACCAACAATGGCAGCCTCTATATGACGTCGCTTGCCTTTATGCCTCTCGGATTGCCGGCGTCGCATCCGTTCTGGACCGACGGCGCGCTCCCCTGGACCGGTAAGCGCGCGTGGAGCGGCAAGCCGTTCCCCAAGGATCATCATTGGGGCGATACCGAACGATATAAAGATCTCTTTTAATAAAACATAAGTATATACATCATATTATGACGAACGATAATTTGTTGAAATCGTTTTCTCTCGAAGGGAAAGTGGCATTGGTGACCGGAGCCGCGTATGGCATTGGCCTTGCCATTGCACAGGCATTGGCCGAAGCCGGTGCGAAGATAGTGTATAACTGCTCTCGTCAAGAAACCCTTGACCGTGGTGCCGAAGCTTACAGGCAATGCGGAATAGACGCCAAAGGCTATCTGTGCGACGTAACCGACGAAACAGCCGTAAAAGCAATGGTGGCCGACATCGAAAGCACCGTGGGAACCATCGATATCCTTGTCAACAATGCAGGCATAATAAAGCGCATACCAATGGAGGAAATGTCGAGCGACGATTTCCGCCGGGTAGTCGACGTTGACCTGATAGGCCCGTTCATCTGCTCGAAGGCCGTGATACCCGGAATGATCAAGAAGGGGCACGGAAAGATAATAAACATATGTTCGATGATGAGCGAACTCGGACGCGAAACCGTTTCGGCTTATGCGGCGGCAAAGGGCGGCCTGAAGATGCTTACGCGCAACATTGCCTCGGAGTATGGCGAATACAACATTCAGTGCAACGGAATAGGCCCGGGATACATCGCTACCGAGCAGACCGCGCCGCTGCGCGAGCGTCAGCCCGACGGAAGCCGTCACCCGTTCGACGCTTTCATAATATCGAAGACTCCCGCTGCGCGCTGGGGCACTCCCGACGATTTGAAGGGCCCGGCTCTGTTTCTTGCATCGGATGCAAGCAATTTCGTGAACGGCCACATACTGTATGTGGATGGTGGCATATTGGCTTACATTGGTAAGCAACCAAAATGACAAAATGATTTTTAGATAAATGAAATTATTTACGATTGCTGCAACGGCGCTGGCACTGGCATCATGTTCGTCGGGCGTCGACATACGCCTTACGAATGAATTGCCGGTGGCACGTTGTGGCGAAATGGTTGAAGTAGTCCTCCCGGAATCGGTCGACAAGCCGTTTGTGTTGGTCGACCCTTCGGGTAATGAAGTGGCTTATCAGATTACGCATGACGGCACGATGGTGTTTGAGGCTGACGTTCCGGCCGATACCTCGGTGGTGTATGTGATAAAAAACGGCACGCCGTCCGAGGTTGACACCGTTGCTTACGGTCGACTGTTTGCCGAGCGTCTCGACGATTTGGCCTGGGAGAACGACAAGGCCGCATACAGGGCATACGGCCCCGCGTTGCAGGCTACGGGCGAAAGGGCTTATGGCTACGACGTGTGGACGAAGTCGACACCGAAGCCGGTTCTCGAAAAAAGGTATTATGGCGAAAAGGTGCAGGGCGTTTCATATCATGAGGACCATGGCGAAGGCATGGATGCCTATGGTGTGGGCCCCACGCTCGGAGGCGGCACGGCTGCTCTGCTCCATGCCGACGGAAATTTGCGGTACCCCGAATGCTTCACTTCGTACGAAGTGCTCGATAACGGCCCGCTGAGATTTTCGGCAAAACTGGTGTATGACAGCGATACGGTGGTGGAGACTCGCGTCATAACGCTTGACAAAGGGTCGTTTCTCAACCGTACTTCGGTGACATTCGATTCGGTTTGCGGCACCGACATAGCTCCAGGCATAGTGGTGCACGCGGCAGCTCCCGACGATTACGTGCTGGCCGATGCGTATATGGCCTACGCCGATCCGACGCAAAATGCCAATAATGGAAACGGTCGGATATATGTGGGCGTAGTGGTGCCCGGCGATTCGACCCGTTACGAGTACAGGGCGCTTGAACAGCCCGTCGGCGACGCGGTGGGGCACCTGTTGGGCGTTACGCCTTACAAGGCCAACGATGAGTTCGTGTATTACTGGGGCTCGGGATGGAGTAAGGGCTATATGCCATCGATGGATGAATGGAAGGCGTATCTTGCCGATTTCGCAGTGAAAATAGAATCGCCCATAAAGGTTGAAATAGAACGATGAGCCATGGAAGAAGCATTTAAATACATAATAGGGCTTGGCGCAGCCGTAATGATGCCGATAATCTTCACCATATTGGGGTTGTGCATAGGCATAAAATTCGGCGATGCGTTGAAGTCGGGGCTCCGCGTGGGCGTAGGTTTCGTGGGGTTGTCGGTGATTACGGCGTTGCTTACGTCGAGTCTTGGCCCGGCTCTCGATACGGTGGTGAATCTGTATGATTTGCAGCTGCACGTGTTCGACATGGGTTGGCCGGCCGCCGCTGCCGTGGCATACAATACGGCCGTTGGCGCTCTTATAATACCGGTGTGTCTGTGCGTCAATCTGGTGATGCTGTTTACGAAGGCTACGCGAACCGTCAACATCGACCTATGGAATTACTGGCATTTCGCATTCATAGGTGGCGTCATATATTTTGCGTCCGACTCGCTTGCGTGGGGATTTTTCGGCGCAATAATATGTTACGTGCTGACCTTGATACTTGCCGATATGACGGCTAAGAAATTTCAGGATTTTTACGATAATATGGACGGAATATCCATACCGCAACCGTTTTGTGCCGGATTTGCGCCCTTCGCATACATCATAAACCGTGGTTTGGACTGCATTCCCGGAATGAAGCGTCTGAACATCGATGCCGAGGGCATGAAGAATCGTTTCGGCATACTTGGCGAACCGTTGTTTCTTGGCGTGATAGTGGGCGTGGGCATCGGATGCCTTACCTGCAGCACGTGGAGTGAAATGGTCGACAACATACCCTCCATTCTTGGCCTCGGCATAAAAATGGGAGCCGTTATGGAGCTGATACCGCGAGTTACGGTGCTGTTCATCGAAGGCTTGAAGCCCATCAGCGATGCCACCCGTTCGCTCATAGCCCGTAAGTTCAAGGGGGCCGAAGGTCTCAACATAGGTATGAGCCCGGCTCTCGTCATAGGGCATCCCACCACGCTCGTGGTTTCGTTATTGCTCATTCCGGTGACGTTGCTGCTGGCAGTGTTGCTCCCGGGCAATCAGTTCCTGCCGCTTGCGTCGCTTGCCGGCATGTTCTACGTGTTTCCCCTTGTGCTTCCGTTTACCAATGGAAACGTGGTAAAGACATTCGTGGTAGGTTTGATAATGATGACCTTGGGCTTGTATCTCGTTACCGACCTCGCTCCCTGGTTCACGCTTGCCGCCAAAGATGTTTATGCCGCCACGGGCGACAGCGCGGTAGCGATACCCGAAGGATTCGAGGGCGGAAGCCTTGACTTTGCGTCGAGTCCGCTTGCCTGGATCATATTCAAATGCACCCATGCCTTCAAATGGATAGGTGCGGGCGTGCTCGTGCTGCTCACCATGGGTCTCGTATGGTGGAACCGCGTTCTCATAATCCGTAATCAGAAGGATATGGCGCGCGACGGGTCGACTCGCCTCGAGGATATGGAATAATGAAAAAAACATTGTGATTTAAAGCATAATAAAGATTTAAAGCATAATAAACTTGTATAATGAGTAAGATAGTTACATTCGGCGAAATAATGCTCAGGCTTTCGCCCGAAGGTTGCAGCCGATTCGTTCAGGTCGATTCGTTCGATGCCATATGGGGCGGCGGCGAGGCTAATGTGGCGGTAAGTTGTGCCAACTATGGCCATGACGCATGTTTCGTAACAAAGCTCCCGACGCATGAAATAGGACAGGCGGCGCTTAATGCGCTTCGTAGATATGGAGTTGACACTACCCACATAGCCCGAGGCGGAAACAGAGTTGGCATATATTATTGCGAGACGGGTGCTTCGATGCGGCCGTCGAAGGTCATTTATGACCGTGCCGGTTCGTCAATAGCCGAGGCCGATGCTTCCGATTTTGACTTCGATGCCATAATGGAGGGCGCTACTTGGTTTCATTGGAGCGGGATAACTCCGGCTATCAGTGACAAGGCGGCCGAACTCACGCGTTTGGCCTGTGAAGCCGCCAAACGCCACGGCGTGACGGTGTCGGTCGATCTCAATTTCCGCAAAAAGTTGTGGACAAAAGAGAAAGCGCAGTCGGTGATGCGTCCGCTCATGCAATATGTCGATGTATGCATAGGCAATGAGGAAGATGCCGAATTGTGCCTCGGATTCAAGCCTGATGCCGACGTGGAAGGGGGCGTGACCGATGCCGAAGGCTACAAGTCGATATTCGCTCAAATGGCCGATACGTTTGGATTTAAATATGTAGTGTCGACGTTGCGCGAATCGTATTCGGCTACGCACAACGGCTGGAAAGCTATGATTTACGATGGTAAGAACTTCTACGAGTCAAAACGTTACGACATAAATCCGATAATCGACCGCGTAGGTGGCGGCGATGCTTTCTCGGGAGGCATAATCCATGGATTGCTGACGAAGCCCAATCAGGCCGAAGCGCTTGAATTTGCCGTGGCAGCCTCGGCGTTAAAGCACACCATACCCGGCGATTTCAACATGGTGAGCGCCGACGAGGTGGAAGCGTTGGCCAAAGGCAATGCCAACGGACGAGTTCAACGTTGAATAAAAATTAAAACAACAGAAGAATCAATGGCTCGATTTGATAAATTGGCGGTAATGAATAAAGCCGCGAGTGCGCCGATGGTGCCGGTGTTTTACCATAGTGATGCCGATACGGCCTGGAATGTGGTGAAAGCTTGCTACGACGGCGGCGTAAGATTGTTTGAGTTCACTAATCGTGGCGATTTTGCCCATGAAGTGTTTGCCCAATTGGTTAAGTTTGCGGCCAAGGAGTGCCCCGACATGGCCATAGGCGTGGGGTCGGTGGTAGAGCCTGCTACGGCTGCTCTTTACATTCAGATGGGTGCTTGCTTCGTGGTGGGGCCGCTGTTTAATGCCGAGGTGGCCAAGCTGTGCAATCGTCGAGGCGTTCCGTACATACCGGGATGCGGATCGGTGTCGGAGGTAGGTATGGCTCAGGAAGCGGGATGCGACATCTGCAAAGTGTTTCCGGGCGACGTACTCGGACCGAAATTCGTCAAAGGATTGCTGGCTCCTATGCCGTGGTCGAAGATTATGGTAACGGGAGGCGTTGAGCCTACGGCCGAAAATCTGTCGGGATGGTTCGGTGCCGGAGCATTCTGCGTGGGCATGGGCTCGAAGCTGTTTCCGAAAGACCGCGTGGCCGACGGCGACTGGGCGTACGTGACCGGCAAATGCCGCGAATCGCTTGACTGCATATTGAAAATTAAAAAATAAAAATAGAGATATATGAAAAAAACATTGTTATCATTGTGTACGGTTGTGCTCGCAGGGCTTGGAGTTACGGCTCAGACCAACTATTCCATCCTTCGTGCCTGCCACCCCGACGACTTCAAGAAGTACGACACTTCACAGCTTCGTTCGCATTTCATGATGCCCGAAGTAATGAAAGCCGACGAATTCAACTTCACCTATTCGATGTACGATCGCTTGATATTCGGCGGCGTGGTTCCGGTAAATAAGGTCATGACCCTTGAAACCATCGACCCGTTGAAAGCCGAATATTTCTTGGAACGTCGTGAGCTGGGCGTCATCAACACCGGCGGCGACGGTATTGTGAGCGTTGACGGCAAGGATTATGAATTGCATTTCTCGGATGCAATATATGTAGGTCGTGGCAACAAGGTGGTTACGTTTCGTAGCAAGGATGCCTCGAATCCGGCAAAATTTTACATCAACTCAGCTCCCGCCCACAAGGCTTATAAAACGCAGCTCGTATCGATAGACGGCCGCAAGGGTACGTTGAAGGCCAACTCGTTCCCCGCAGGCGCCATGACCGAGAGCAACGACCGCGTAGTCAATCAGCTCATTGTGGCTAATGTTCTGTCGGAGGGCCCCTGTCAGCTTCAGATGGGGCTTACGGAGTTGAAGCCGGGAAGCGTGTGGAACACCATGCCGGCTCATACGCACGACCGCCGCGTGGAGGCTTACTATTATTTCAACGTTCCCGAAGGTAATGCCATATGCCACCTGATGGGGCAGCCGCAGGAAACGCGCCTGATATGGCTGCACAACGAGCAGGCCGTGATGTCGCCCGAATGGTCGATTCACGCGGCAGCAGGCACGAGCAACTACATGTTCATATGGGGTATGGCCGGCGAAAATCTCGACTATGGCGATATGGACAAGGTGACGTATCAGGAAATGCGTTAAGGAATCCGTTAATCAAACACTCCTTCGATCGAGGCCTCTTCCGAAACATTTTCGGAGGAGGCTTCGTCGTTATAGAACTCTTTTTCGCACAGATTTATGTTTTCCGGGAAACTGAATCTGGCGCTTTGCGAGTAGGGCAGTGATTTGTCGGCATACACCTTGCTCATGAAGCGTCCGTATATCGGGAGCGCCATCGACGCGCCCTGTCCGTAAGCCATGCCGTTGAAGTGGATGTATCGTTCTTCGCCGCCAACCCAAGTGCCGGCCACGAGCTGCGGAGTGAAGCCCATGAACCATCCGTCGGAGTTTGAGTTGGTGGTTCCGGTTTTGCCGCCCGTCTGTGCCGTTATGTTGAACGGTGCCCTGCGCAATCGGTTGCCGGTGCCGCCGTCCACCACGTTAAGCAGCATGGATAGTATCTTATAGTATGCCGTTTCGCTTATCACTTCGGTGTGGCGCGGGCTGAATTCTGAAATTATGTTGCCGTTTGCATCGGCAATGGCGGTGACGAACAGCGGGTCGACGCGCATACCGTTATTGGCAAATGCGCTATACGCCGTGACCATCTCCTTTACCGAAACGTCGGCCGGGCCGAGACATAGCGACATTACCGGGTCGAGGTGCGCCGTTATGCCGAAATTGTGCATCGTGCGCACTAACGACGAGGGGGAGAGCTGGCTGATGAGGCGTGCCGAAATCCAGTTGTTTGAATTCGTGAGTGCCCACCGCAGGTCGACCATTTCGCCTACTCTTGCGCTTCCTGAGTTGCGCGGAGCCCATTCGCGTCCGTTTTCGTCGTATAGCACCGGCTGGGCGTTGAGGAATTCGTCGCACGGAGTGTATCCTTCCTCCATGGCATATGTGTAGAGAAACGGTTTGACGGTCGATCCTATCTGTCGGCGGCCGGTAGACACCATGTCATATTGGAAATGGCTGAAGTCGGGGCCACCCACGTAAGCTTTCACATGTCCGTTTATCGGGTCCATGGCCATGAATCCGGCTCTCAGGAAATGCTTGTTGTATAGCACCGAATCGAGAGGGGTCATCACCGTATCTATTTCGCCTTTATATGAAAACACCTTCATTTCGCGGGGGGTGTTGAACTCTTTCACTATCTCCGCATCCGATATGCCGGCCTTTTTCATCGTGCGGTAGCGGTCGGTTTGGGTCATGGCATTGTTTATGAGCTTCTTGACCTGCGATTCGGATATTTCGGTGCGGTTGGTGGTGTAAGGTGCGTATTTCGTGCCTCGCTTTTCTCTGAAAAATTGAGGTTGCAGCGTCGATTTCATGTGCCCCGTAACGGCTTCCTCGGCGTAGCGCTGCATTCGGGAGTCGATGGTGGTGTATATCTTAAGGCCGTCGGTGTATATGTCGTACTTCGAACCGTCGGGTTTGGGATTTTTCTCTACCCAGCCATACAGAGGGTTGTTTTCCCACGCAATCGAATCGTCGACGTATTTCTGTTTTTCCCACGCCTGATAGTCGCCCCTCGAAGGCTTTTTGGCTCTGAGCATGCGGCGTATTTCTTCGCGGAAATACGGAGCGAGGCCATCTTTATGGTCTATTCGGTGAAAGTTCAGCTTCAGGGGTATCTGCTTCAGCGAGTCGAGCTGCTGCTCGGTGATCATGTCTGATTTATACATTTGTTCAAGCACGATGTTGCGGCGCTGTTGGGTGCGTTCGGGTTGTCGCAACGGGTTGTAGACCGAAGGATTCTTCACCATGCCCACGAGCATGGCGGCTTCCTCGATGGTGAGTTCGTTGGGCTTTTTGCCGAAGTAAACGTATGCAGCCGACTTGATGCCCACGGCATTGTATAGAAAGTCGAACTGGTTGAGATACATTTTTATTATCTCGTCTTTCGAATAAAATCGCTCGAGCTTAACGGCTATCATCCATTCGATGGGCTTCTGTGATATGCGGTCGAGCAATCCGTCTGATTCGGGCGAATAGAGCTGCTTGGCAAGCTGCTGGGTGATGGTGGAGCCACCGCCGGCATTCTTTTGCCGCAGTATGATGGTCTTTAGCGCCACTCTCATGAGCGCGCGCACGTCGATGCCCGAATGGCTTTCGAATCGAGAGTCCTCGGTGGCTATGAGCGCGTTTATCACGTTTTCGGATATTTCGTCGAAGTCGGCATACACGCGGTTGCCGGTTTTGCGGAAATAACGTCCGAGTTCCTCGCCGTCCGACGAGTATATTACCGATGCAAATCGGTCATGCGGATTTTTCAGATCTTCTACCGGCGGCATGTAGCCGATGAGGCCGTTGTAGGCCATGACGAAGAAAATGAAACCTCCTATTACTATGGCGGCAAAAGCCACCCAAAGCAGTGTTATTATTGTGCGTAAACGTGATGACGATGCGTTTTTTTCAGTCATAATGAATGTTTTTGATGATGTGCCCACTCTGTCCGTGCGGTAGATGTGAGCCGGTCAAATGAGTTCTTAACCCACAAAGATAACTATTATGCTTCAAATAACAGTCGGGCTTTTACACTTCTATGTTATAATTAACAATTAAGTGCTCAAAGCAGCGTCATGGCTATCTTGGCACAAGCTTCGGCATCGGCCAGCGCGTCGTGGTGGTTGTAGAACGGTATGCCAAGAAAATCGGCCAAGTTGGGGAGCGAGAATGACCCGCACAGTTGGCGCGGGATGGTGCGTCGCGCTTTTTCGAGCGTGCAAAGGAACGTGTAGTCGGGATAGTCCATGCCGTAAACCTTGAATGCAGCTTTTATGCATGCCTCGTCGAAGCGTTTGTTGTGGGCCACGAGGGGCAGATTGCCGATGAACGGTGCCACGTCGGCCCATACCTCCGAAAACACGCGTGCCGATTGCGTCTGTTCCTTGCCGATGCCGTGTATGTTGAGCGTGAAGTGTCGGAAATAAAAGTCGGGCTCCGGGCGTACGAGCTCATAAAAGCGGTCGGTGATGTATCCGTCAATTACTTTTACGGCTCCAATGGCACATATGCTCGACGGATGGTTGTTTGCCGTCTCCACGTCGATAGCTACGAAGTTGTCCATCAGCTCTTTTGTGTCAGTCGCATTATTTCGTCTCTGATATCTTCCATGATCCATCGCGGGGTGGACGTGGCTCCGCAAACGCCTATCGACTCGGCGCCCTCAAACCATTGTGCATCGATTTGCGACTTGTTCGATATCAGGTACGTTGATTGATTCACCGCCTTGCATTCGCTGAAAAGCACGCGACCGTTGCTGCTTTTTGCTCCGCTGACGAATATCACCACGCTGTGCGACGCAGCAAACGATTTTAATTTGTCGACTCGCGATGACACCTGACGGCAAATGGTGTCGAAATGCCTGAACGTGGTGTCGGGGGCTTTGCGACGATTTATTTCGGCTATCATCGCGCGCAGTCCTTCGGGCGATTTGGTGGTTTGCGAATAGAGGTCGATGTTGGCCGAGAAATCGACGTTGTTGAGGCCGTCGACATCCTCCACCACTATGGCTTTGCCTTCGGTTTGTCCTACGAGTCCGTTTACTTCGGCGTGTCCAGACTTGCCGTATATCACTATCTGCCGGTCGTTGCCGCTGTCGACGTATGCGCTTTTGATGCGTCGCTGCAACTGGAGCACCACTGGGCAGGTGGCATCTATTATTTCAATGTTGTTTCGCCGGGCCATATCGTAAGTCGACGGCGGCTCTCCGTGAGCCCGTAGCAACACTTTCACGCCATGGAGCTTTGCCATGTCGTCGTGCGTGATGGTTTTCAGCCCTTTAGAGCGAAGGCGTTCCACCTCGTCGCTGTTGTGCACTATGTCGCCGAGGCAATACAACACTCCCGACGCGGCCAACTCCTCCTCGGCCTTGCGTATGGCCGTCACTACGCCGAAGCAAAAACCCGAATCGGCATCTATTTCTACTTTGGGCGCGTTCATGTTCAAGCTCCTGTGATTTCGTGATATCTGTCTAGCAGCCACTTGTTTTGCTCGTCGATGGTCATTGTGGAATTGTCGAGCTCAATAGCGTCGTCGGCGCGTCGCAGCGGGCTTTCGGCGCGCGTTTCGTCGATGTGGTCGCGGCTCACCACGTTTGCCAATACTTCTTCGAAGGTTATGGCATGCCCTTTGTCGGTGAGTTCGAGAAAGCGGCGTTGCGCGCGGGTTTGCGGCGACGCGGTTACGAATATCTTCATCTCGGCCGAGGGAAACACGGTGGTGCCTATGTCGCGGCCGTCCATCACTATGCCTTTTTCGAACCCGAACGACTGCTGCATGGCCACCAGTGCGTGGCGCACCTGCGCAATTGCGGCTATCGGAGACACATTGTTCGATACGGCCATGGAACGTATTTCGGCTTCCACGTTTTCGCCGTTGAGCATGGTGTATTGCGTGTCGTTTTCTACGGCAAAGTCTATGTGAATGTCGGGTAGGGCGGCCGTAAGCTTGTCGACATCCACGCTGCCGTCGTTGCTTATCATGCCGTGGCGCATGGCATATAGCGTTACGGCTCGATACATTGCTCCCGAGTCGATGTAACGGTAGCCTATTGTCTTGGCCAGGCGTTTGGCCATGCTGCTTTTGCCCGACGATGAATATCCGTCGATGGCTATGATTATTGGTGATGATGCTTTGTTTGTCATATTTTTTATATATTTATATATATGTGTTGTTTGTACTTACGATTGGTTGGTCAGCTCATACAGGTTGGTCGACAGGTTGAGCATGAACGTAGTGGCTCCGGTGTGTGGTCTGGACAATGCAACCCCCACACCGAATGCCTTTACCTTAAGCGAGGCTCCGATGGAAAATCCCGAAAGTATGTCGCGGGCATAATTGCTCATGTCGGTACGTGTCTTGTGATTGTAGCCTATGCCTATGTGAAATTTTTCCGACGGCACCAGATCGGCCGCCAGAATGAGATGGCGAAACAGGTTTGACGTAAACGACTCCTTTACCGGCGCCGTTGACTCTGATGAGTCGGATGTGTCGTAATATGGCAGCTTCCATTTGGTCAGGTTCCATGCCGTTATCGAAAATCGTATCGGAAGCCCTTCGAACGATTGGGTCCACCCCAGACGAATGTCGATGGGGAGGCGGTCGTACGACTCATTGAACCGCTTTATCTGTCCGCCGAGATTTGTCACCACGGCCGAGAGCGAAAGGTCGCGATCGGGGTCGAAATAATTTATGCCCAGATCGGTGGCGAGTGCAAATGCGGTATATTCGGCATATGAGCTGTATGCCCCTTTCAAGGTGATGCCCCCGCGCAGGCGATCGGTTATGTCATGCGAATATGACGAACTCAACGTCATGTCCTTTGGCGAGAACGAGCCGTTGATGGCCCCCGAAGCATCGGTTTCCTTCATTTCGCCATACCCGAAGTACTGCATCCCCACGCTCCAGGCGCTTCGGTCGTTGATGCGTGTGGCATATCTGATGCCTGCAAAGTTCGACTCGCCTATGTATCTCATGTAGTTGATGCCTATCTGTCGGTCGAATTCGGGCCCGAGCAACGCGGGATTTTGGTCGATTATGTTTATTTCGTCGGTCACGGTCGATATGTTAATGCCTCCGAGCCCATAAGCGGTGGTCGATGACGTCATGTCGAGAAAATGATATGACGCACGCCCTCCTTGTCCACTAATGGTCAACGCATTGGTGAAAAACAAAGCCGTAAACAGGTATATGCGTAATATTTTATACATGATAATCAATGCTATAACGCATAATTATGCGTCATTAAAGATTATTCAACGATTAAACCTTAAATTGTCAACAAAGATAAAACAATAATAATCATTCTCAAAATTAGGGTGTATCTTTTGATTATTTAATGTTAAGGTCTTATTTTTGTCCTATGAAAACGGAAAAAAGTATGATAATTTAATTGAGTGACCATTATGCTTGATAAATATTGTAAGGTTATACTCACATTCACATTGATGCTCGTTGTCTTCACGTCGTATGCACAACAGCGCAGAACGGTCACATACCAATTGGACTCCGGTTCCTCGAAAGGAACTAACATTGAAGCTTATACACTGGATTTTGTCGATGAATGCCCTTCGTTTCCCGGAGGAGAATATGCAATGACTAAATTCATTAACAATGAGCGCAAATATCCCGAAAAGTCTTATAACGCCAAAATTTGCGGACGCGTGTTGTGTAGTTTCATTATTCTGCCCAACGGTGCCATATCGAACATCGAGGTGCTTCGCGGCGTTAACGACGAACTCGACGAAGAAGCCGTACGCGTAATAAGCAAAATGCCGAAGTGGTCGCCCGGAAAGGTCGACGGCGAGGCCGTGGCAGTTTATTATACGTTGGCCATTTCGTTCAGATTATGATACTCTTAAAACACAGATTAAAATGATACGCTTAAATGCATTTTTTGTATTGAAAGATGACGTGGCTCCTGAAACGGTAGTGACGTTGGCTCGTGAATTGGTCGAAAAATCACGTAACGACAAAGGTTGCGTTGCATACGATTTGTTTCAAAGCGCTACCAATCCGTCGGTTATGATGTTTTGCGAAACGTGGGCCGACGATCAGTCACTTAAAACACATACTGAGTCAGCTCACTTCACTGAATTGGTTCCCAAAATAGAGGCTATGACGAAGTCCGGCCTCAAGTTGGAACGTTTCGAATTCTGATAACAATCGATTTTCATTCAGGTATTGTTCGGATGCCGTTTCAAGTATTGCCCCGATTGGACTAACGCGTAAATATAATTTTTATTTTAAAAAAAAGCGCTAAGTATTTAAGTGCTAATGTATTACCCCCCCCCCCGTAAAAAGGAGTGCCCTATGAATTGAATTTGTTTGGAAATAGTAACGTAAAGTGCTATATTTGCGAACAAATGGGCGATAATTGAGGTTTAAAGAGGTTATGCCTCGAGTGTCGGCTAAGAAAATATTTAATAGAATCTCCCTGAATGACATGAAACGAAATTTAATTTATTTTTTGATGGTTGTGGGAATGATTATTCCTACGGCCATCAATGCTAAAGTGGCATCTAAAGCCAATTGTGTGATACTTGCTCCTACGGTTAATCAACCCCATAAGGATCTTCCGGCGAAGATAGTTGATAAATTAGCCGATAACGGCATCAACGCAGTGCTGATCGATGCTCTGTCGCTCTCTGACATGGCGACTCGGCAGGAGGTGAGCGATTATATAACGGGCAAGGTCGACTCATTGAAAAAGGCGAACCATCTGCCTACGGGCATTTTGAGTTTCGGCCCCGCAAACTCGGTAGCAGCGATGGATGCCGCCGCCAACGGTGGGTTGGCGTTTTTAGGACTTCATTCCGCATTGGGCACGGATGGAAAAGATTTCATCGCCGACAAATTGTGTGAGCCCTCATATTATATGGTGGGCGGTAAGGAGGCAACCGATATGAGGAAAAAGATTAGGTCGGCAATTGAAGGTGTCGCTTCGCCAAATGATGTCGATAAGTCGCTTCCCATTGCCAACGTTCTGAACGACAAGAACGTTAAGCGTTTGATGACCTATGACGTCGAAAAGGCCGTCAGTTCGATTAAATGTCCGGTGGTTCTTTCATATGGCCTGTATGATGGCGTTATAAGCTGGAATCCGAATCTTTCAAACCTCGAAAAATGTCTTCAGAAAAACAATAAGGACTATTCCACTCTCAAGATGCCTGTGATTGACCATTACCTTCGAAAGGCCGAGAGTATGTTGCCCTCGTTTGTCAGCGTCTCATATAGCCCGGACTATGTGCCTCAGTATGACCTCGGCATAGTTGATTCGCTGTCTGAAGCCATTCTCGGTATGATTAATTGAATTTGATAATATAAGCCTCTCATACATGCATATGGGAGGCTGTTTGTTTTTACTGTTTTCGGGTACGTTGTATTTTGAAATTTAAACGAGCTTGTATGAAAAAATGTCACGTTTCAAGCATTGGTAGGTCAATCGGCGTCATTGTGGCCGTTGTGATGGTTGTTTGCCTGAATGCCACGTCGGTTTTCGGTCGTGAACTACTCGACATGAATTCTGACTGGGCATTTTATCGGGGTGACGTGTCGGATGGCGGTTCGTCAGAGTTGGACGACCGAAACTGGATGGCGGTTTCGTTGCCGCACATAATGCAGCTCGAGCGCAAGCATTGCGGTGGAAATTCGATATACGACGGCATAGGATGGTATCGTCGTTATTTTAAATTGCCGAAAAAGTATAAGGAGAAACGCATAGTGGTGTCGTTTGAGGGCGTGATGAAAAATTGTGACGTTTTTCTGAATGGCGAAAAAATCGCGCAACACCATGGCGGTTATGTGGGTTTTGTGGCCGATATTACCGACCGCGTTGACTGGAACGGCAATAATGTGCTGGCGGTAAGGGTTTCGGCCGAAGACGATCCGTTGACGCCGCCCGGAAAGCCTCAGGATAAGATGGATTTCTATTATTACAGCGGCATATATCGCGACGTGAAGATGGAAATAACCGATCGGATATACGTCACCGATCCGTTGCAGGAAGATGTGGTGGCCTGTGGCGGCCGGTTCGTGTCGTTTTCGGATGTAACCGCCGGCAGCGCTTTGGTGCATATGGCCACGCACGTGCGAAACGCGACAAATCGGAGTGAGTCGTTGCGAGTGGTTTCGCAGCTCCTCGACTCGGCCGGAACGGTGGTGGCCGAGGCCGATTCGAATGTCGGCTTGGACAAGGGAGCCGACTCTACGGTGAAGCAAACGCTCGAAGTAGTTGATCCGCACTTGTGGCATCCGTATGATCCTTATTTGTACGTTTTGCGCACTAAGGTGATGTCGAAACGCAAGGTGCTTGATGAAGTGACCGACAATGTAGGAATACGTACCATAAAGTATGTGGCCGGCGAGGGCTTCTTTATAAATGGTGAAAAACTTTATCTGCGCGGAGCCAACAGGCATCAGGCTTTTCCGTATGTGGGCGATGCCGCTTCAAATTCAATGCAGGAGCGCGATGTGATTGGCTTGAAACGCGGTGGCTACAATGCCGTAAGGGCGGCCCATTATCCCAACGATCCGGCTTTTCTTGATGCGTGCGACCGTTACGGGTTGCTGGTGGTGGAGTGCATACCGGGATGGCAGTTTTATAACTCCGATTCAACGTTCATGGAGCGGTTGTATGACGTGTGTCGCAAAATGATACGTCGCGACCGCAACCATCCCTCCGTGGTGCTGTGGGAGACGGCGCTGAATGAGTCGCGATATCCGGTGACGCTTGCAAAAGAGTTGTTTGACATTGCGCATTCCGAATATCCGGGCGATCAGATGTACACGTCGGGCGACTATTTCGGCAACGAACAGATGGAGCCGTATTATGATGTGTTTTACAAGCAAGTTGCCAAATTCCCGAAAAATGGCGACGTGATGAGCAATTATCCCGAGGATTTCATCTCCATAAAGCCGTTGCTTACTCGCGAGTGGGGCGATGGCGTAGGCGAAAAGCCTCGCGTGAGCCTTACCGAAAACGAGGAGGAGCAGATGCGCCAGTGCCGTAGCCGCATAGAGCAGCTGAACGGAAAGGGTTATTTCGACTGGTGCATGCTCGACGCGAACGAAAGCATGGGCGGACATTTTGTGTGGAGCTATAACGACTACGCGCGCGGATGCGAAGACGAAACTTTGTATTGCGGGGTGGTGGATATAAACCGCTATCCCAAATTCTGCTATTACATGCTGCAAAGCATGCGCGACAAATCGATATCGCAGCCCGGATTGTATGATGGCCCGATGGTGCATATCGCGTCGTACAACGCATCGGCCGACTACGAGTCGTCGACCACCGACATAACGGTGTTTTCGAATTGCGACGCGGTGCGGTTGTATCGTAACGGCAAACTCGTAGGCGAGCAGACGAGGGCGGAGCGCGCTCCGCTTTACGGCGCGGTGGTCGGGAAAGGAGGCAGCCCCGTTTTTGTGTTCGATGCCGGGCAATATGAGGCGGGAACGCTATATGCCGAGGCTCTGATTGACGGAAAAGTGGTGGCTACGCATGGCGTTTCGACGCCGGGCAGGCCCGACGCTCTGGCGGTTGACATAAAGTATGACGGCGTAATGCCGGTGGCTGATGGCTCTGACATGATACCGGTATATATTAAGGTGTGCGATGAAAATGGATCGTTGGTATATGATTCGAATCAAAAAATAAGCATTGAAGTGTCGGGCGAAGGTACGTTGGTATGCGACGAGGCAAATCGAACCATGATAAATCCCCAAACGGTGGAAGGTGGCGTAGGATTCGTGTTTGTGCGTACCACGAATAAGACGGGCAAAATAAAGGTGCGAGCCTTTGCCGACGGGCTTAAGTCGGGCGAAGATGTGATAACGTCGCTCTCTTTTGCCGGGAAACGTGTGGCCGACGGAAAGCACGCGGCTTTTGGCGGCTCGGATAGCGATAACGTAATGGTAAAGGAGTCGACATGGCAGAAATCTGTACTTGAAAAGCCACGTTTGAAGGTGGCATCGGTAACGGTCGATGGCAGTCAGAGCGGATATCCGGAGTCAAACATAATAGACAATGACGATGCTTCGTGGTGGATAGCCGGAAGCGACGACGTGCCGCAAGTGGTAACGCTGTCGCTTGACGCTCCGACGCACGTGACCGCTTGCCGCATCCGATTCCAGAAAGACAGCTCATCATACAAGCATAAGGTGGAAACGTCGGTCGACGGCGAACATTGGACGGAGTTGTACGATCGTGAATGCACCGGATGGGATTTCAAGCCGGTGAAGGTCGACCGCCTGATGAAGCATATACGCCTTACCGTAGAGGGCGTTTCGGAAGGGCGTGCCGGGCTGGCCGAAATGTCGTTGTATTGATGTGAAGGCGGTATGAGGCAACGGCCTGAGCCGCCGTGCTATTGCCGTTTTATCTCCTCAAGGGCCAATGCGAGTTGGTCGGGGCACGATGTGGCTTTGTTGCCGCAACGTATGCCGCGCAATCGGTCGATTACCTCGTCGATGTTCATTCCCTTTGTCAATGCCGATATGCCTTGAAGGTTGCCGTGGCAGCCTCCTACGAAACGTATGTCGGATATCTTGTTGTCGTCGATGTCTATCTCTATCAGGCGTGAGCAAGTGCCGGAGGTTACGTATCTGTATGTCATTTTGTATGAGTCGTTGGGGTTAGTGTCGTGATTTTATGTGGCTGACGGTGTCGTAAAGATTTTGCACGGCATCGTTCAGCAGGTCGAGCACGAGCTCGAAGCCTTCGGCCCCCTCATAATAAGGGTCGGGCACATAGTCATAATGGGTGCCCGGTGCGAAAAACCGTGCCATGGGTATTATTTTTCGTTCCGAAGCATCGTCGGGAGCCATATATTTCAGATCGTCGGCGTTTGCCGCATCCATTGGTATTATCAAATCGAATTCGCGGAAATCAGACGCGTTTACCTGCCGGCAATGATGGGTAAGCTCGATTCCTCGGGCGCGCGCGTGGACGCGCATTCGCCGGTCGGGTAGTTGGCCTATGTGGTAGTTGCCGGTTCCGGCCGAGTCGATTATCCACTCATCGGTCGTGCCTTCGTGGTCGACGATGTTGAGCAACACCCCTTCGGCTGCCGGGCTTCGGCAGATGTTGCCGAGGCATACGAATAACACTTTTGTGGATTTGTCGGGCGAGATAGGGGGTATGGTTATGTTTTCAATTACCATTTCAATTAACGTGTTTTGGGTTGATGTGTTTGGTTTTGCAGGTCATCGACTATCGCACGAGCCGTGTTGACGGCAGCGTTGCCGTCGCCGAGCCGTTGGCGTATCAGCTTGTATCCGTCGAGCTGCATTTGGCGACCCGCCGCTCCCGGCAATATGTCGTCGAGCTTGCTGCTTATCGCTTCGGGGGTACATAGGTGCACGAGCATTTCGGGTATGACCTCGCGCGCGGCTATCAGGTTGGGCAGCGATACGAACGGTATTTTCAATATGCGCTTCATTATGTTGTATGACAGCTTCGACCCGTTGGCTCTGTAACAAACTATCTGTGGCGTCGATGCCAAAGCGCATTCGAGCGTGGCGGTGCCTGATGTCACCAACGCCGCTTCGGCGTGAATCATTAGCGGAAGCGTGGCGCTGTCGACCGTCTTGGCCGATGAATATTGTTTGTAAAGCGACTTGTCGATGCCCGGAGCGGCTGCAATGACCGGTTGCATGTCGGGATATCTTGCCGCTACCTGTTCCATTATGGGAAGATTGCATTTTATTTCGCCCCGACGGCTGCCCGGCACGAGCGCCAATATCGGCTTGTCGGGGCTCAATGAGTGCTTTGCAAGAAAATCGGCGCGCGAAGGCGCATTTTCGATCTGTCGTTTCGTTTCCTCTACCGACGGATTTCCCACATAGGCCACGTTCATGCCGTGACGAGAGTAGAAGTCGGGCTCGAACGGGAATATGGCGAATATCTTGCGTATCAGCTTGCGCATCGTCTTTACGCGGTATTCTTTCCACGCCCATACTTTTGGGGGAATGAAATAGTATACCGGTATGCCGTATTCAACGGCTTTTTTTGCCAGTTTGAGGTTGAAGCTCGGATAGTCGACCAATATCAAGGCATCGGCATTCGAAGCCTTCAGGGCGTCGGTCGATCGGCGCAGATTGCCTAATATTTTGAAAATGTTACGCAATACTTCGCTGAACCCCATAAATGCCATTTCGCGATAATGTATTATGGGGGCGCATTGTGCCGCTTCGGCCATCAGGTCGCCTCCGAGAAAAGAGAATCGGGCATCGTTGTCGGCTCGTTTCAACTCTCTGATCAGTTCGGCGGCGTGCAAGTCGCCCGATGCTTCGCCTGCTGAAATGAAGTAATGCATTATATTGACACGCTGATGGTTTTTCCGGCCGGAATGGTCACTTTCTTACGCTTGCCGTTAACCTTTACGGTGGTCTTTGCGCCGGTGGGCGATGAAAGTTGCAGTTTGCTTACTTTTCCGTCGGTCCAATCCATGTCGACCACTATGTTGCCACGGGCCTTTAATCCCGATACCGATCCGTCGGCCCATTGCTTCGGTAGCGCGGGCAACAGAGTGATGTCGTCGGGCGATGACTGTATCAACATTTCGGCTACTCCGGCGGTGCCGCCGAAGTTACCGTCGATCTGGAACGGCGAGTGCGCGTCGAGCATGTTGGGGTATGTTCCTCCGCCTCTGCGCGCATCGGGCCCTTGATAAGCGTCGGGGCTGATGTAGCGCAACAAACGTCGGTAAATGTGATATGCGTTGTCGGCATCGCCGAGACGTGCGTACAGATTCACTCTCCATCCGGTGCTCCATCCGGTGCTGTTGTCGCCCTTTATCTCCAGAGTCTTTTTAGCGGCATTCGCCAGATCGGGAGTGGCTTCGGTAGTGATGTGTCGTCCGGGATACAATCCGAACAGGTGCGACTGATGACGGTGCGTGGGCTCGGCATCTTCCCAGTCGTAATACCATTCCTGGAGATTGCCTTTTTTGCCTATGCTGTAAGGGTGTAGGCGCTTTAACGTTTCGTCGATGCGCTTGCGCAGCTGCTTGTCGGTTTTGAGCTCGGCGGCGGCGTCGCGCGCATCCATAAGGCATTGGCGCGCCATGGCGAGGTCGGCAGTGCCACCGTAAAATGTGGCTCCGCGATATCCGTCGGGGGCGATGTAGATGTTTTCGGGCGAAGTGGATGGCGAAGTTATGAGTTTGCCATCTTTTTCAATCAGCCAGTCGAGGCAGAACTCGGCTGCACCTTTCAGTGCGGGGTAATTCTTGCGAAGTTCTTCGATATCTTTGTTGAACAGGTAATTGTCCCAGATGTGCGTGGCCACCCATGCGCCACCCATTGTCCAGTTGGCCCAACTCGTGCCTCCACTGTGCAGACCCACCGGGTTCGAGAGCGCCCAAATGTCGCTGTTGTGGCTCAGGCTCCAGCCGTTTTTAACTCCATAGTAAGCTTTGGCCGTTTCAGCTCCGGTTTTTGACAGATTGTTGATGAAAGCCATCAGCGGTTTGTGCATTTCGGGCAGATTGGTCACTTCGGCGGGCCAGTAGTTTTCCTGAAGGTTGATGTTTGTCGTGTAGTTGCTGCTCCACGGCGGCAACATCATTTCGTTCCATAAACCTTGAAGATTTGCCGGCACGCCCATTGTGCGCGACGACGAAATCAACAGATAGCGTCCGAAGTTGAAGTACAATTCTTCGAGGTCGGGATTGGATTGCGATTCGTCGGTGTATTGTTTCAGCTGCACGTCGGTGGGCAGTGATGCTATTTCGGGCGCGGTAGTGCCGAGGTCGAGCTTCACTCTGTCGAAAAAGCTCTTGTAGTCGTCGGTATGGCGCGATTTGAGTTGATCGAAATTGAGCTTCGATGCGGCTGCTATTCTGTTTTTTGCAATGTCGCGATACGGGCGGCCTTCGGTGGCGGGATCGCGGTCGAAACCGTTGAAGCTCGTGGCGTTCGTGATTAAAAGAGTGGCCGACGGAGCCCCGGCAATCTTTAATTGTCCGGCCGATGCGGTCACTTTGCCGCCTCCATCGGTCGATGCGCTTATCAGCGTGCGGAATCGCATGCCTCTTTCGGGGTCGTATTCAAATTTATTTTCAAGTCCGCCCACATACACCGGATATGATCGGTAGGCAACGTATCCTTCGGCCGAAATTTCGTTATTTTCGGATATTACCGAATGCGGAAGCTGCGAGTCGAAGCTTACGAGCGCGTTTATGCCTGCGGGGTCGTCGGTCGACATACGTACTATTATTACCGAATCGGGTGCGGATGCGAAATATTCGGTGCGCATCGGGTAGCCGTTTATCGTGTACGAACTTGAAGCAATGGCATTGCTCAAATCGAGCTGTCGGGTATAGTTTGACGTTTTTTTGCCGAAATGGTCGACGTATTTAATGCTTACGGCGCCGAGCGGCTGATAATTTTCGGTGTATTCGCCCTGTACTTTTAGCTGAAGACGGTCGGCTGTCTTATAATCTTCCTTGTCAAGAGCTTCCCTGATTTCGGGTATGGCTTTGTATGCATCGGGTGCAAACGGCTTGCCCATTGGTTCCCCGGTCCAGAGGGTTATGTCGTTGATGGGTATTCGGTCGATTCGCGTGTCGCCGTATATTATGGCACCGAGGTTGCCGTTTCCGATTACGAGACTTTCTTCAAAGAATTTTGCAGGCCGGTCATATTTCAATAATGTAGAGTTGTCGGCTGCAATAGTGTATTGGTATGCGGAGGCGGTAATCAGCAAGCCAAACGCATATTTGCACAGATTTCCCATTATGATTATTTTTTTTTGATTGTCGTTGAGATTGCAAATATATATAAAATATCGGGGATTTTGAGTAAATTTGCCAATCGAAACCGTTTGATATGAATGATTTTTGGAAATTATTGAGGAGGTTTGTACCGCCGTATAAAAAATATTTGGCACTAAATGTAGTGTTCAATGTGCTTTCAGCGATCCTGACGCTGTTTTCGTTTGCTGTGATAATGCCCATCCTTGAGATGCTGTTTCAAATCAATGAAACGGGCTATTCCTATATGCCGTTTTCGTCAGCTTCGGTAAGTCAGTGGACCAAGGTGGCCATAAACAATTTCTATTATTACACGCAAGAAACCATAGTTTATTACGGACAGAGCACCACGTTGGCTCTGTTGGCTGCGATGCTCGTGTTCATGACCGGGCTGAAAACCGGAACGGCATATCTGAGCTCTTACTTCATAATACCGCTCAGATCGGGCATAGTAAGAGACATACGCAATCATCTTTACGATAAGATAGTGTCGCTCCCGATCGGATTCTTTACCAACGAACGCAAGGGCGACGTGATGGCTCGAATAAGCGGTGATGTCACCGAGATAGAAACGTCGATAATGGCATCGCTCGACATGCTGTTTAAAAATCCGGTGATGATAATAGTGTGCCTGGCTACTATGATAGCTCTGAGCTGGCAGCTTACGCTTTTCGTGCTCGTGCTTCTTCCCATTGCCGGAGTGGCAATGGGTAAGATAGGCAAACGTCTGAAGCGCGTTTCGCTCGAAAGTCAGCAGCAGTGGGGCGTTTTGATGAGCAACATAGAGGAAACGCTTGGTGGATTGCGAATAATAAAGGCGTTTAATGCCGAAGATAAGGTGGAGAGACGTTTCCGTGCCGGCACTCAGAAATTTTTCGACTTGTCGAATCGCGTGGCCCGACGTCAGTCGCTGGCGCACCCGATGAGCGAGTTTCTCGGCACGCTGACGATAGCGATAGTGCTGTGGTTCGGGGGCACGCTTATAATAAGCGGAACGTCAAACATCACGGCTTCGTCGTTCATATATTATATGGTTATATTTTACAGTATAATCAATCCGGCCAAGGATTTGTCGAAGGCCGTGTATGCCATACAGAAAGGTTTGGCCTCGATGGAGCGTGTCGACAAGATTCTTAACGCGCGCAATCCGATAGCCAACCCCGCGCACCCCGTTGAGATAACTCATTTCAAAGGTGAGGTTAAATACGAGGGGGTCACTTTCGGTTACGATAAAACCGTGCCCGTGGTTAAAGATGTCAGCTTCACCATCAAGCCGGGCGAAACTGTGGCCCTTGTAGGGCAGAGCGGCAGCGGTAAGTCGACCGTCGCCGACTTGTTGCCACGTTTTTATGACGTGGACGGGGGCTGCATAAAAATTGACGGCGTTGACATTCGCGACATGAAGGTGTACGAACTGCGCTCTTATATGGGCAATGTCAATCAGGAGGCCATATTGTTTAACGATACGTTCTACAATAACATAACCTTTGGCGTTAAGCACGCCACCAAGGAGCAAGTGATCGAAGCGGCCCGAATAGCCAATGCCCATGAATTCATTATGTCGACCGAGCATGGCTATGATACTAACATTGGCGATCGCGGATGTCGCCTGTCGGGCGGTCAGCGTCAGCGATTGTCGATTGCGAGGGCCATACTTAAAAATCCTCCGATTCTTATTCTCGACGAAGCAACTTCAGCTCTCGATAGCGAGAGCGAACTTCTGGTGCAGCAGGCTCTCGATCGTCTGATGAAAGATCGCACCACGCTTGTCATTGCGCACCGTTTGTCGACGATAAAAAATGCCACGCAGATATGCGTGATGCACGACGGTGCCATAGTGGAACGCGGCACTCACGACGAACTCATATCTAAGTGCGGCTATTACACCCGGTTGGTTGAAATGCAATCGATCGGCGGTAAACAGTGATATCCGCTACCTCTGTTTTAACTTTTAATTGCATTTGTTGGGTATATTTGGCTTTTGTTTTTCTTTAATACAATTGTCAGAGAAAATAAAAAATGATACCTTTGTGCGGATTAATCAACAAAACCGTTCTGATTAGTCGACGAAAAAATATATCACATCCCTGTATACACTTTACAACATGTTAATTGTGAACTATGTCGTGAGACATGGTTCACATATTTTTTGTATTGTAGCCCAAAATAATTAAATTTGTCACCAAACTATTTAATAACCTTAAAAATACAATCAATGATTAAATGCTTCAGGAGGATATGCCTGTCGGCCGTGATGTCGGTTATGTGCATCTGTTCGTCGGCAGTCGAAAATCCGTATGTGATAGGCAATAGCCGCGTCACGTTCATTACCGACAATCTGGTCAGGGTGGAATATGCGTTTAACGGCAAGTTTCTCGATGACTCCACTTTGTTTGCAGTTGACCGTACGCCACGGCCCGTGGATGTGAAAGTGGAGCGCGACGGGCGTAAGTATAAATTCACCACGTCGGCAATGTGTCTCGAGCTCGACAACGACGGATGTCCGTTCGGTCAGAAAAATTTGCGCGCCACATGGGTGCAGGACGGCAAGGAGAAAAAATGGGATCTGCCTGACGAACAGCGCGGAAACCTTCAAGGCCCCGTAGTTACGTTAGATGCCGTCAGCGGCCCGATACGTCGCATGGAGGGCTTGCTGAGTCGTGACGGATGGTATGTGATAAACGATACCGGAAAAGACGTTTACAAAAACGGATGTCTGCAATATCGCGATCGCGACCATGTTCAGGACATATATCTCTTTGTGTATGGTACCGATTATAAGGCGGCCCTGCGTTCGTTGGCGGCCGTGAGCGGAAAGGTGCCCATGACCCGAAAATATGTACACGGATCGTGGTATTGCCGTTGGTGGCCATATACGGCCGACGATTATCGCGAAATAGTGGCGGGATACAAGGAGCATGATTTTCCGATGGATGTTTTGGTGTTTGACATGGACTGGCATAGAAAGGACGGTCTTATAGGTACGGGACATGCCGGCACGAGAGGATGGACGGGATATAGCTGGAACCACAAGCTGATACCTGATCCGAAAGGCTTGCTCAAGGAGTTTGCCGACCAAAACATATACGTCACTATCAACGATCATCCGCACGACGGATTGCGCCCGCACGAAGATGCATTCGATGCGTTCATCAAGGATCTGGGCGTCGACACGGCTAAAAGCGGAGTGCCTTATTTCGATGCCGGCGATCCGGTGTATATGAAGGCGTTTTTCAAGCATGCGCATGGTCCGAGCGAGGAGATGGGCGTTGCTTTTTGGTGGCTTGACTGGCAACAGGACTATTCGTTCCCGATTGTGCGCGGCACCACTACGAAGCATCTGCCGTGGCTCAATGAGCTGTATTATCTCGATTCGAAGAAAAACAATCTTCGCGGAGCCGGATTTTCGCGCTGGGGCGGATGGGGCGATCACCGTCATCCCATACAGTTTTCGGGCGATGCCGTGGGCAACTGGAAGATGCTTACGTTTGAGGTCGATCTGACGACGACGAGCGGCAATGCCGGATGTTTTTTCTGGGCGCACGACATAGGCGGATTCTATGCCGGCATGGACAAGGAGCTATATACGCGATGGACTCAGTTCGGGCTTCTTAACTCGTCGCTGCGCATTCACTCGGTGGTGGGCGAAAAGAATGACCGTCGCCCATGGCTTTGGGGTGAGCGCGAAGAAAAAGCTATGCGCCGAATATACCATATGCGTTCGCAACTGATGCCATACATATACTCGTCGGTACGTCAATGCCACACCGATATGCTGCCGTTGAACAGGGGATTGTACATAGAGTGGCCCGAAGTGGAGGAATCGTATAAGCATCCCGGTCAGTTCATGTATGGCGACATGATAATGGGCGCACCCGTTACCGAAGCGGGCGAAGGTGCCGATTTCGTGGTTAATAAAAGCGTTTATTTCCCCGAAGGATGCGACTGGTACAGCCTTTTTACGGGTGACGCTTACGCGGGCGGAACTACTGCAACGGTTCCCACTCCGCTCGAGGAGTCGCCGGTGTTTGTAAAAGGCGGTTGGCCGCTCCCCATGCAGCCGTATACCGAGCGAATGGCTTCCACGCCGTTGTCGCGCCTGATAGTTCGTTGCTACCCCGGCGCTGACGGCTGTGAAAACTCATACACGCTGTATGAGGATGACGGCGTGACGCTCGACTATGAATCGGGGCGCTATGCAACTACCAAAATGACTTATGGCCGATCGGCCGACGTCACTACCGTGACCATCGGCGCCGTTGACGGTGAGTATGACGCTCAGCCGCAAAAGAGAGCTTACTCCGTAGAACTTCCCGGCGTGGAAGGCAAGCTGAAAGTTAAGGTAAACGGACGTAAGGCCAAATGGAGTTACGACGAAACGATAAAAGGCATTGTGGTCGACGTGCCCGAAACCGATATACGTAAATCTGTAGTAGTAACAGTAAAGAAATAATTATATCGTAATTATACAAAATAAGGGAGGCTGTGTCGTTACGACGCAGCCTCTTGATATTGTGATTATGTCCCTATTCCGTTCGTCAGGCCATAATCATGGTTACCAGTACGTACATGGCGTGAGCCACTATTGCGGCAGCAATGCCGCCTATGGTATGAGCGAGTATGGCTTTCGGAGTAAGTTCGCGATATCCGAGCGAATCGAGCATGGCGGTATGCGTGCTCAAGTATCCGCTCCAGCACATTCCGATGGCGGTGAACACTGCAATGGCGTTGCCGTCAATCCATCCCTGCGTAATGAAGTTGGGCACGAGCGACAAGGCTGCTCCTACGGCTCCGAGCGCGGTTATGGGGAACGCTACGAGGTGCGGATCATGGAATCCGAAAAGCCAATCGAATACGAAGTTGACTTTTTGTGCCAGCCAAGGCAGTACCTCGATGCCTTCGTATGCTGCACCGGTATATTCGCCGGTCGACGAAGCGCCGAATGTCAGTATCATGACGAGCGTAGATATTATGAGTACGCCGGGGATGATGGCTATGCCTACGTCGACGCCGGTGCGTCCGCCGTCGAGCAGAGAGTTGAGCGTTCTAATGAAAAGCGACTTCGACTCTACCTTTTCGTCCTTCATCTCTACTTTCGAATCGTTGTCGAGTACGCCCTCCTCGAGGAACTTCGGATAAGCTTTTATGACGAACGACTGCATGAGGCGCGTTGATACGATGCATCCGCAGAATGCACCGAAAAATCCTATCAGCGGTGCAAGGAAGTAGCCCTGACCCACCATGAACACTATTACGAGAAGACCCATGCCAAATGCCGTGCCGAAGTTGGTGAGCGATATGAATTGGAACTTCTTGAAGTAAGAGCTGAATCGCTTATCCTGCGAGAGCGATATGATGGCGGGATTGTCGCTGAGGAAAGTCATCACGGCGCCCAAAGCGGCAACTCCGGGCAGATTGAACAGCGGGCGCATGAGCGGGCGCAGCAATCGTTCGAGCAACTTTACCACTCCAAATTCAACGAAAAGACGGCCGATGGCACCGGTCACCACGCATATGCCCATAAGATAAAACACCGTGTTGAGCAGCAGGTCGTGCGCGGTGTGCATTATGGTGTTGAGCATATTGGGCACACCCATTATCGACCCTATGTAGTAAAATAAGGCAAACACGATAACCAGACAGGGGATGCCTGACGGTATGTAGCGTGATATGCTGAATTTTTTAGCAGCCGTCGACTTCATTTCGATGGCTTCTGATTCATGTTCGTTTTCGATTTGTTGGTTCATACGTTTTTAGATAAGGATTGTTTATGGCATTAGTTTGTTTTTATTATTTGCGAGAGAATGACAGAAGGTTCATTTCCCATTTCACGCCGAAGTCGAGAATCGACGATTTGTTTTGCATCAAGTCGGCCTTATTTGCGTTCGTGCCCCAAGCGTAATAGAAATTGGCGTGGAAACGCAGCGTGGAGTGAAGGTTGGCAAACGGATAGAATTCGACACCGCCGCCTGCCATTTTCATTTCGGTAGAAGGGAGTACGGTGTAGTCGGCTGCCGAATTGGTGCGATTGACGTCGTAAGTCATCTTGGCATGCAGTTTCCAGCGGTCGGCGGGTGCGTATGATAGTTCGCCCATTACGGAGCAGTCCTTGAACAGGAAAGTCTGATGGTTGGCCGCGCGGTTCATGAAGTCGAGTTCGAGAGATGCTTTGCCGAAGTTGAATTTGTTGCCGAGGGCTATATAGTTAATGTAGTTTCCAGGACGATACTCGATGAGGTTTATCGAATAAATGGTGTTGAACCAACCGTGGTTGCCCTGCCACAGCAAGTTGTAGGCGTAAACGTCGCGGTTTTCGCGCGTGAAGAACGGGCTTTCGCAGAATTGGCCAAGTATCTTGTCGTTTTCGGTGACGTGGTATGCAACCGATCCGCCTATCTGATAGCAAGGAATGTTGTTCCAGAACACCGAGCAGCTATAAAGGTCGATGGGCGGACGATCGTATTCCCAGCCGCCTATGGCCACTATCTGCTTGCCGCCTGCAAACGACCAATTGTTATAATTATAGTTTAGATATACCCAGTCGGTAGCGTCGAAAAACGTGCGATCGGAGTGCTCCTTGTTAAGGCGTTGCCTCCATGAATATGACAGATTGTCGGTTATGTTTCCGTCGACTCTGATGTTTAAAAATTTACCTTCAAAACCGGTATTGTCTTTAATTGTGGTTCCATCAAGCCAGTTACGTTGATAATCAAGGCGGGTTTCAAGTCGCAATGTCATCAATTTGTCGTCGTTGCTCTGAGCTGCGACACTTAGAGCTGCCGATGCCAGCAGCATAGCACACAATGCTTTTTTCATCTTTAAATAATGATCGGTTAACTATAAATTTTTGCAAAATTACATCATTTATTCAGAATAAAGATAAAACGGCATCATAAAAAATTTCAGACTCGTATATAAAAAGATGGAGGCTAAACCAAATTGGCATAACCTCCATCATTTATGTGACTCCTACAGGATTCAAACCTGTAACCTTCTGATCCGTAGTCAGATGCTCTATTCAGTTGAGCTAAGGAGCCCTGTCATAAAACAAATATGTGACTCCTACAGGATTCAAACCTGTAACCTTCTGATCCGTAGTCAGATGCTCTATTCAGTTGAGCTAAGGAGCCTTTTTAAGGCGTTCGCCTCTCTTGGCGATTGCGAGTGCAAAGGTAATTCGATTTTGTGAATTGACAAAATATATTGCAATTTATTTTTTAGCGTTTTATCTTCATTGAAATGTGGATATGCGTTAAATGCTTGTTACGTAGTGTGATACTTCGATTTGCGACGAAAAAATGTCGTTAAGTTGATTTTGGCCTGATAAATTGTTATCTTCGTAGTCTGAAACACAGATTTAATGGTAATGAAAATTAGAACTAAGGTATTGTCGCTTATTCCGGCAGTGTGCCTGGTGGCTTCAGTTGCTGTCGATGCTGATAAACTCGTGATATTACACACAAACGATACGCATAGCCAAATAGATTCGACCGACGACGGCCGTGGTGGCATATTGCGCCGAAAAGTGTTGATAGATAGCGTGAGAGCCGTCGAGCCCAACGTGATTCTCATTGATGCCGGCGATGTGGTGCAAGGTACGCTTTATTTTACGCTGTATGCCGGCGAGGTGGAGCGAAAAATGATGAATGAGCTTGGATACGACATCCAGATTTTGGGTAATCATGAGTTCGACAACGGCATTGAGGCACTGGCCGACATGTATTCAAAAATGAATGCATCGAAACTGTCGACTAATTACGATTTTTCGGGAACGGCGCTTGACGGTTTGTTCAAGCCTTACGAAATACGTGAAATCGGCGGAAAGCGCATAGCTTTCATGGGCATAAACATCGACCCCGAAGGTATGATAGCGTCGAAAAACTGCGTTGGCGTTAAGTATCTCGACGGATTTAAGGCTGCCAACGCCACGGCATGGCACCTGAAACATAACGAAAAGGTGGATATGGTGGTGGCCATAACGCACATCGGTTATGAGCATGATCCCGGACCGGGCGATGTAAGCCTCGTGCGCTCAAGCGAGGATATCGACCTCGTAATCGGCGGTCATAGCCACACGCTGATCGATCCGACTTCCGACCGCTCGCCCGAATGCCGCGTCGCGAATGCCGACGGCGACACGGTGTTGATAGCCCAGGCAGGGCGCAAAGGGCAGTATGTAGGCGAAATAACCATCGACCTCGATGACATGTCGATGAATTCAAGGGTGATACCCGTCAACGGTCGGTTCGACGGCTCGATCGATGGCGATGCAGCCGGAATGCTCGAACAATACCGTCGCGGAGTCGATTCGTTGCAATCGATAAAGGTAGGCCACGCCAAGGTCGATTTCACCACGTCGACCCCCGGACTGCTCAATATGATGTCGGACTTCGTTAAGGATGAAGGGAGCCGGCTGTTGGGCGAAAAGGTCGACATGGGCATAATAAACAAGGGCGGCATAAGGTGCGGCATGCCAAAGGGCGACATTAGCCGTGGATTGATAATGCAGATGTTGCCTTTCGACAACCGACTGGTGGTGCTCGAAATTAGCGGCAGCGATCTGTTGGCGGCCCTCGACGTCATGGCTTCGCGTGGCGGCGACGGCGTGAGCGAGGGCGTAGAGGCCCTTATCGACGGGCAAAGCCATAGATGCGTCTCGGCTACCATCGACGGCAAGGCCATCGACCCCGAAGCTACTTATAAAGTGGCGACGATCGACTATCTTGCCAATGGCGGCGACTATATGAAACCGCTTAAAAACGGCACTTTGCTGGCCAAGAGCAATAATGTGCTCTACGATGATTTGATAAAATATCTTTCGGGCAAGAAAAAAAGTATGAAGCCTGACAACACACAGCGAATGAAATTAAAGTAAATGAATCGTATATTTAAAATTCTGGTGGCCGTGACCATGGCTGCCGCGTCGGGATTTACGCTTCCCGCCGTGCAAAAAACAAACTTCGTGTTTCCACCCTCCGACGAGCAGTTGCGATGGGTCGATTCGATAATGTCGCAATTGTCGTTGCGGCAGCGAGTGGCCCAACTGTTCGTGCCGAGGCTCGACATATTCGACAATGCCGCAGGCCGTGCTCAGTTGCGCAAAATGGTGGCCGACGAGGGCGTTGGCGGATCCCTGTTGGGAAAAGGTTCGATAAACGGGTATGCATCGCTGATAAACTTTGCGCAGAAGGAGGCTAAAATACCCCTTATGGTCACGCTCGATGGCGAGTGGGGGCTGTCGATGAGAGTCGAGGATTCGCCGCGATTCCCTTATAATATGGGATTGGGTGCCATTCAGGACGAGCGCCTGCTTTACGATTATGGTCGGGAGGTGGCGCGCGAGTGCCGCGAAATGGGCATACACGTCGATTTCGCTCCCGTGCTCGACGTAAACTCCAATCCGGCCAACCCCGTGATCGGATATCGGTCGTTTGGCGAAGATCCCGCGCGCGTGGCTGCGCTCGGCACTGCTTATTCCAAAGGTCTTGAGTCGGGTGGCGTAATGGCGGTAGGCAAGCATTTCCCGGGTCACGGCGACACGTCGTCCGACTCGCACAAGGTGTTGCCTGTGGTCAACCACAGCATGGAGCATCTTGAGGAGGTGGATCTGTTTCCGTTCAAGAAATTTATTGATGCGAAGTTGTCGGGCGTAATGGTGGGGCATCTTAACGTACCGGCCATCGATGCGTCGGGAAAGCCCGCGTCGCTTTCGCACAAAATAACTACCGGGTTGCTCCGCGAAAAAATGGGCTTCGGTGGGATGATTTTTACCGATGCGTTGGCAATGAAAGGTGCCACCGGAAAGGAGAACAATTGCGTGGCGGCCCTAATGGCCGGAGCTGACGTGTTGTTGGCGTCGGCTGCTCCCTCTACCGACATCGATGCCGTGGTTAACGCCGTGAAAAGTGGCAAGATAGATGAAAAAACTATCAATGAGCGGTGTCGTAAAATGTTGTCGACCAAATATTCGCTTGGTTTGGCCAACTACGTGCCGGTAAATTTTGACGGCCTTGCCGATCGCATTAACTCGGCTGAAGCTGATGCCGTTAACGACAAACTTGCGGCTGCTTCGATAACCGTGGTGCGTAATGAGAAATATGTGTTGCCGATTGGCAATCTCGGTCGTAACGACATATGTGTGGTAAGCATTGGCGCGCCGGTCGAAAATCTGTTTTCGGAATATTGCGGAAAATATGCCAAAGTCGATTGCTTTTCGGTAACGTCGGCGGGCATTTCGCAGGCCACGCTGGCTAAAGTGCGCAAGGCCGACGTGCTTATAATAGGAGTGTTTTCTGATGCTCAATGGGCGCGCGACGCGTTTGCCAAGCTTGCAGGAGATTCGGCGCACGAGGTCGTGCCGGTGTTTTTCATGAATCCGTATAAGATGGGCAAATTCAGTGCTTCACTAAGTGCGTTGCCCGCATTGGTTGCCGCCTACGACGATACCCCGGCATTGCGTCGTAATGCCGCGCAGGCACTGTTTGGCGGCATAAAGGTAGATGGCCGATTCCCGGTAAACGTAACCGGCGTTGCCGCTAAGGGCGCGGGCATAACCATCGAGAAAACGCGTCTCGGATTCGCGCGCCCGTCGAATATGGGATTTGACGATTCGTTATATGCCAGAGTCGACTCGGTGGTCAAGGAGGCGATCGCGGCCAAGGCGTTCCCCGGATGCCAGGTGCTTGTGGCCAAAGATGGCGAAGTGGTGATGAATGCCTCATTCGGCAAGGCCGATTATTCGGAAGCCTCGCCGGCCGTCACTGACGATATGATATATGACGTGGCGTCGATGTCGAAGGCCACGGCTACGCTGTCGGGCCTTATGAAGGCTTACGACGAGGGTCTGTTTTCGATCGATGACAAGGTGTCGAAACATATCCCCGACTTGAATGGAACCGATAAGGAATCCATAACCGTTAAGCAACTGCTCGTCCATGAATCGGGAATGCCTGCCACGCTTCCGATGTACAAGATAATGATTGATGAAAAATCGTATGAGCAACCGTTGACCAAGCGAACCCCGGGTGGCGCATATACGCTTAAAATAGATAAAAACATGTATGGCAACCGTAACGCGAAGTTGCGCGCCGACATTGCTTCGCCAAAGGCCGACGGGGCGTTTGACGTCGAAGCCGCCAAAGGCATCTATGTGGGAACGGTGACATACGACTCGATAATGCATCGCATATACGATGTGCCGCTTTCGTCCTCGAAGCGTTACAGATACAGCTGCCTGAATTTCTGCCTGCTGATGAACATGGTTGAAAATCTTACCGACGTTTCGTTCGACCAGTGGGTCGATACCGAAGTGTTCGGTCCGTTGGGCGCCAATCATACCGGTTATCGCCCTACCACGTTTTATACTCTCGACAAGATAGCTCCCACCGAAACCGACGAGTTTCTGCGTAAACAGTCGATAAAGGGATATGTACATGATGAGATTGCCGCTTTTTCGGGCGGCGTGCAGGGAAATGCCGGCCTGTTTTCAAATGCGCTCGACATAGCCAAGCTATGCCAGATGTGGCTCAACGGCGGCAAATATGGCGGAGTGGAGATAATGAAGCATGGTACGGTGGATAAGTTTCTGAACACTCATAGTTCGTCGGGCGACAGGGGCCTTGGTTTTGATATGGCGCGACGATACGACAATATGGTCGAGGCCGGGGCATCGGAGCGCACATTCGGGCATACCGGATTTACCGGAACATGCTTTTGGATTGATCCGACGTGCAATCTCATATACGTATTTCTCAGCAACAGGGTGTGTCCGTCGCGCAACAACGCCGCGTTCACTCAGCTGAGTCCGCGCACTGCCGTATTGGCTGAAATATACAGGTCAATGAAGTGAAAGCTATGGCCATAATTAGAAAAAAACTGCCTGCACGGCTCATTCGTATTGCAAAAAAATCACTACTTTTGTAGAAACCCCAAAATATAAGCATGAGCGACGATTATACTCCGGACGAAATAGAAGAAGATGATGAAGCGGCCACCGAGGGCGGATTTTCATCAATGTTGGTCGACACTAACGACGACGTGATAAGGCACCAGTTGCGAGGCATGTTCCAGAGCTGGTATCTTGACTATGCGTCATATACCATATTGGATCGTGCCATACCGCACATTGATGACGGCCTGAAGCCAGTGCAGCGTAGAATATTGCATTCGATGAAAACGCTCGACGACGGCAGGTTTACGAAGGTGGCAAACATAGTGGGCAACACGATGCAGTATCATCCTCATGGCGATGCTTCGATATACGGAGCATTGGTGCAGCTCGGACAGAAAGATTTGCTCGTGGAGACGCAGGGTAACTGGGGCAACATACTCACGGGTGCCTCGGCGGCTGCCGGACGTTACATCGAAGCCCGATTGTCGCAGTTTGCGCTCGATACGATGTACAATCCCAAGGTCACCAACTGGACCATGAGCTACGACGGCAGGGCGAAAGAACCGGTAACGCTTCCGGCCAAATTCCCGTTGCTGCTGTCGCAGGGAGTAGGGGGCATTGCCGCCGGATTGTCATCGCTCATCCTGCCGCACAATTTCAACGAAATACTTGATGCCGCCATATCATATCTTAAAGACGAATCGTTTACGCTTTATCCCGATTTCGTGACCGGCGGTTTCATTGACGTGTCGAGATATAACGACGGCGCTCGAGGCGGCAAGGTGCGCATAAGGGCCAAGATTGAAAAGATAGACAATAAGACGCTTGCCATCACAGAGATTCCGTATGGCATGACCACCGGGTCGCTCATCGATTCGATATTGAAGGCGTTCGAAAAGGGGAAGATAAAGATCAAAAAAGTCGACGACAATACGGCTGAGACGGCTCTGATACTCGTGCACTTGCAGCCGGGTACGTCGAGCGACAAGACCATCGATGCCCTGTATGCCTTTACCGATTGCGAGGTGTCGATATCGCCCAACTGCTGCGTGATATACGACGACAAGCCGCATTTCATAAGCGTGAGCGACGTGTTGAGACGTAGCGTCGATTCGACGCGAGGCATACTGAAGGCCGAGCTGGAGATAAAGAAAAACGAAACGCTCGAACTGCTCCACTTCGCATCGCTTGAACGAATATTCATCGAAGAACGGATCTACAAGGATAAGGAGTACGAAACGAGCCATAGCCAAGAGGAAGCATTTGCCCACATCCGTAAGCGTCTTGAGCCGTGGTTGCCCAAGTTGGTGCGTGAAGTGACCGACAATGACCTCATGAGGCTTGAAGAAATTCCGATGAAGCGAATACATCGTTATAATGCGGAAAAGGCTGAGGAGAAAATAGCCGCTTACAACGATGAGATAAAGGAACTGCAAGACCATATCGACCACCTTACGGAATACACCATCGAATGGTATCGCCGGCTTAAGGAGAAGTATGGCGAAGCATATCCGCGACACACCTTGATACGCAGTTTCGACAACATAGAGGCTGCTACGGTGGCCGAGGCCAACGAAAAACTTTACATCAATCGCGAAGAAGGTTTCATTGGCACGGCTCTGAAAAAAGACAAGTATCTGTTTACCTGCTCGTCGCTCGACGATATAATATTGTTTTATAAGGATGGCAGATACAAGGTGGTCAAGGTGCAGGAAAAGATGTTTGTCGGAAAGAATCTGATACATGTAAATGTGTTCAAGCGAAACGACTTGCGTACCATATACAACGTCATATATCAGAATGGCAAGGATGGCATCTACTTTATGAAGCGATTTAGCGTAACCGGTGTTACTCGCGATCGTGAATATGACATAACGCAGGGCTTGAAGGGCTCTAAGATAGTGTGGTTCAGCGCCAATTCGAATGGCGAGGCCGAAGTGGTGAAAGTGACCCTTAAACCCAAGCCTCGTTTGAAAACGTTGCAGTTTGACGTTGATTTCAGCGAACTTGCCATAAAGGGCAAGTCGGCCCAGGGAAACATAGTGACAAAGAACGAGGTGCACAGTTTCGCCTTGAAAAGCAAGGGTCGCTCTACGCTGGGTGGCCGTCAGGTATGGTTCGATGCCGACGTGCTGCGCTTGAATTACGATGGCCGTGGCGAATATTTAGGCGAATTCGGTCCCGACGATTTGGTGCTCGTGATACAGAATGACGGTGAGTATTACACCACGTCGTTTGATGCGGCCAATCATTACGATGATAATATATATCGCATTGAGCGCTTGCGCAAGAAGCATGTGTGGACGGCGGTGCTCAACGATGCCGACCAGGGTTATCCCTACATAAAGCGATTTGTGTTTGAGCCTACTTCGAAGCGTCAGCGATTCATAGGCGAGAACGAAAAGTCGTCGCTCATTGCATTGTCGGATGCTCCGGGAGCGCGATTTGAGATAACTTTTGGCGGAGGCGACTCGTTCAGAGGTTCGATGGTGGTTGACGCCGCATCCTACATCGGAGTCAAATCATACAAGGCCAAAGGCAAGCGCCTGACCACTTACACCGTTGAGCGTATTGAGGAGATAGAACCGGCAGCGGTGCCTTATGAGGAGGATTCGTCCTCGTCTGACGAGGTAATCATTGCCGACGAAGATTTGATGGCCGATGGCGTTGAGGAACGTTCGGACGATGAGGTTCGCGATGAGATAACCGGTCAGCAACGAATATTCTAAATGATTATGATGCGTCGTGCTTTGTCGATAATCATGGCAATGGCCATGTGTTTGGGCGCGGGAGCTGCCGATGGATCGGCCTCTGGTTCATCTGAAGTGGTGCGCCCCGTTATGTCGGCTTATATGCTGCGTATGGGTTCGTCGCATCTCACCGATACGTACCTTACTCCGTTGAAATATTCGGGTTGGTCCATGGGCTTTGGCTATGAACGCATGCAGGCAATGAAGTTCGATCCCGTTCGATGGGTCATGCAGATGCGAGCAGGCATCGATGTCGACAGGACGCATAATCCTTCGGGCAATGCCGTGATGTGGTATTGGGGTGCCGACTTTTCATGGAGTATGATGAGGCGGTGGCGCATGACCGAGGGTTTGACCGTGGGCGGCGGTGGCATGGCTTCGGCCGATCTGGGGTGCATATACGCTCCTCGCAACGGCAACAATCCGGCGTCGGCAAAAGCTTCGGTGACGGTGGGCGTTACGGGATATGCCGCGTGGACAGGCAAGGTGGGACTCGTTTCGATGACGTTGCGCTATCAGCCGTCGATTCCTGTGTTGGGCGCTTTCTTCGCGCCCGATTACGGTGAGCTCTATTATGAGATATATCTCGGCAATTATTCCGGACTGGCCCATTGCGCCTGGTGGAAAAATTATTTCAATATGAAAAATCTGCTTACGGCCGATATCCATTTCGGCGCTACGTCGTTGCGCCTCGGATATTTGGGCAACATATTGTCGACAAAGGTAAATGACGTTACGTCAAATTTGTTTACTCACAGCTTCATAATAGGTGTGTCGGGTGAATGGTTGTCGATAAACCGTCGGCACGGTTTGAGTAACGATGCCCGAATAATATCAGCCATTTATTGATTATGAGAAAGATACTTGCCATTTTTGTGCTACTGTCGGTGCTTTCGTCTTGTCATGGAGTAGATGAATATTCCAACGACGTGAAGGGTAACTTCGAATGCCTGTGGGATATCCTCGACCGTCATTATTGCTTCTTTGCCGAAAAAAATGTCGATTGGGAAGCCGTGCGTCAGAAATATGCCGCAAAAATCAATGACGGGATGACCCGCGAAGAACTCTTTAACGTATGCTCGGCCATGCTTGAGGAGTTGCGCGACGGCCATACCAACCTGTCGGCTCCGTTTGCCACGTCGTATTATCGAAAATGGTGGAGCGACTATCCGCAAAATTACGACGCAAGGCTCATAGAGCAGTATTATTTCAACTTCAATTATCGTTCGTTGGGAGCGTTTACATATGGCATATTGCCTGAAAACATAGGCTACATACATTATTCCACTTTTGCGGTGGGGCTCGGAGAGGGAAACATCGACTACATTCTCAATTATTTTAATCTCGCGCAGGCTCTGATTATCGACGTAAGAGATAACGGAGGCGGCGATCTGACCAATGTCGACGACCTTGTGTGCCGATTCGTGAAGGAGCGCACCCTTATGGGATACATAATACATAAGACCGGTCCGGGGCACGATGATTTTTCCGAACCGTTTGCTTATTATTGCGACCCCATAGGCGGCGGACATTTCGCCTGGCGAAAGCCGGTGGTGGTGATAACGAACCGAAGCACGTATAGCGCGGCAAATAATTTCGTGTCGATAATGAAGCTGTTACCCGGCGTTACCATAGTGGGCGCTACCACCGGGGGAGGCAGCGGAATGCCTTACAGCTCGGAGTTGCCGATAGGGTGGGGCGTAAGGTTTTCGGCATGCCCCATTCTCGATGCCAATGGCAACCCCACGGAGTTTGGCGTGGAGCCAACTCCCGGTTGTGAGGTCGACATGGATCCGATGGATGCTTTGAACGGTCACGATACCATTCTTGACTTTGCCATAAACCTTATCGTTGGGATGAACGAGGTTTAACGTTAACGTATGGCCGTAAGTCGTTTTACGGCATCGGCTATCGTTGGTTCGCTGTTGAGGCACTTTATGAAATAAGAGCCTATGATTGCCCCCGATGAATGGCGGCAAGCATCGGTGAATGTGGCGTTGTTCGATATGCCGAAGCCTATCAGTCGACGATTTTTTAAGTTCAGTTTGTCGATTCGGTTGAAATAATCATACTGCTCGTCCGTGAAGCTGTCGCGTGTTCCGGTTGTGGCTGCCGCTGATACCATATAGATGAATCCGGAGCAATTTTCGTCGATCAGACGTATGCGCTCGTCGGACGTTTCGGGCGTTATGAGCATTATGACCGGTATCTGATACGTGTCGCACAAGGGTTTGACGGTTTCAATGTATTCTTTGAACGGCAGATCGGGTATGATGAGAGCGTCGATGCCGATGCGTTTGCACTCTTTGAACAGATTTTCAAGTCCATACTGCATGAACGGGTTGAGGTAGCCCATGAGTATCAGCGGAATGTCGCTCGAAACATTGCGGGCCTCGGCTGTCTGGTCAAGCAGTCGTTGCAGGGTCATACCGTTGCGTAGGGCCACTGTGCTGCTTTCCTGTATTACCGGGCCGTCGGCCATCGGATCGGAAAAGGGCACACCTATTTCTATCATGTCGACGCCTCCGGCATCGAGGGCGTTTATTATCTCGGCTGTGGAGTCGAGGGTGGGATATCCGGCAGTGAAATATACCGATAACAGATTATTTTGTTTTTTCCCAAAAAGGCGTTGTAGACGGTTCATTTTCGTTATGATTACGTAGTGATAATATGAAGTGTGTTAGAGATGTTATGTTTTTTACGCCGGGCGATGTCTCGAAACGGCTGTTGATGTCGATTCCGGCCATACGGGGGCGCATTGCGGCGATTATGCTGTCGATGTCGTCAGGGCCGATGCCTCCGCTCAGAAGATAGGGTGTCGACAACTCGTAGCCGTCGAGCTTGTGCCAGTCGAATTTTTTTCCTGATCCTCCGCGCGCGTCCGAAGCAGTATCGAATACAAAAAGGTCGGCAGTGCCTTCGTATGGCTTGATTTGGTTGAGGTCGGTGTCGTCGTCAAGTCCGAATGCTTTGAAAACCGTGAGGCCGAGCTGCTTTAATTTCGTGCAGGTGTCGGGCGATTCCGATCCGTGGAGCTGTACTATTTTGAATCCGTATCTCTCAACGATGTCGAGCATCTCGTCGATGGGCTTGTCGACGAATACCGCTACCGGACGAATGAAATTGGGCAAGTCGGCTATGATATTCGGATCTAACGAGCAGGCATTGCGCGGTGAAGGCTCATAGAATATGAATCCCATTAGCATCGGGGTGAGCGAGGCCACGGCAGCTATGTTTTCGGGAATGCAGTTGCCGCATACTTTTATCATCATGTCGCAATGGCGCGGCGTACAATCAATGCGTGTCATTTATCAAAGTTTTTAGCGCGAGTGCGGGTGAATCTGATTTCATTAAAGTTTCGCCTATCAGGAATGCAGAGTAGCCTTCGTTCGATAATCGCCGTATGTCGACACCTGTTTTTATGCCGCTCTCGGCTACCTTGACGGCGTTGGCCGGCAGCGATGACGCTATGGACAGCGATGCGTCGATGTCGGTGGCAAAGGTGCTTAGATTTCGATTGTTGACGCCTACCATATCGGCTTCGGCCACATATTTGGCGAGCTCGTCAGGGGAGTGTAGCTCGAGCAATACTTCGAGTTGTCGGCGATGCGCATAGTCGACGAGGCGTGATATTTCGTCGCGTGTAAGGGCCGAAGCTATTAGAAGTATGGCATCGGCACCGCACAGACGAGCTTGGTCGATCTGATATTCGTCGATTATGAAATCTTTTCGCAACAGGGGCAATGAAACGGCGTTGCGGGCCACGCAAAGATCGGTCAGCGATCCACCGAAAAATTGTGTGTCAGTGAGTATGGAGCAGGCGGCCGCTCCCGCCGACTCGTATCCCGCCACTATGTCATCCGCCATTGTCATGGGATGTATTTCGCCTTTCGATGGCGAACGGCGCTTGAATTCGGCTATTATGGCCGGCGATTTGTCGGAGAGCGACCGGCTCATCGACACCGTTTGCCGAGCTACCGCATCGGCCATTTCGGCCAATCTCTCCGGGCTTACGACTCCTTTTGAGGCGGCTATCTCCTTGCGCTTCGTTTCGATTATTCGTCGTAGTATGTTGGTTGTAGACATATGCTTAGCTGTTGAGTGATAAAAAGCGATTGAATCTGTCGAGCGCGCGTCCGCTTTCAATCGATTCCTTGGCCTGACGTATTGCCTCGTTGATGGTTATGTCGTTGTCGAGTGTGCGTATGGCGAAGGCGGCATTGGCTATCACGCAATTTTTCTGCGCTTTGGTGGCTTTGTCGTTAAGCACGTTGTCAAATATGGCTGCCGCGTCGGCAAGAGTCTCGCCACCCGACAGCTCGGCCTGTTCGTATGTGTCAAATCCCAGCTCCTCCGGAATGTACAGACGTTCGCCTTCGATTGACGACACTTTGAATGGCGAGGTAAGCGATATTTCGTCGTAGCCGTCGAGCGAGTGTACGATCGTGCAGTTTATCGATTCGTTTTGGGCAATGTATTTGTATAGGCGCATCAGCTTCAGGTTGTAGACGCCGAGCAGCTGATGTCGCGGCAGCATCGGGTTGACCAACGGTCCAAGCATATTGAAGAAAGTTCTTACGCCCAAGTTGCGGCGCACCTGGGCCACGCTTTTCAGCGCCGGCGAGAAGAATGGTGCATGCAGATAGCACACGCCGCTGTCGTCGAGTGATTTGTGCAGTACGTCGGGGTCAGACGAGAATTTCACCCCGTGCTGCTCGAGTACGTTCGACGCGCCCGATATGGAGCTTGCACCGTAATTGCCGTGTTTTACGACTTTTCGGCCCGTTCCGGCCACTACGAAGCATGAGCAGGTGGAGATGTTGAATGTGTTTTTGCCATCGCCGCCGGTGCCTACTATGTCGATGGTTTTTACGTTACCGAAATCAATGGGTAGACGGCGTTCGAGTATGGCGTCGCGGAATCCCGCCAATTCGTCGGTGGTGATGCTTCGCATCAGAAATATGGTCATGAACGCTGACAACTGGCAGTCGTTATATTGTCCGTCGGCAATGTTAAAGAGCACGTCGCGGGCTTCCTCGCGAGTGAGATTTTTGTGCTCAAACAGCTTGTATAATATATTTTTCATTTCATTTATCGGTTTTGTCGTTAGAAGCGGTCATTATCGGTCGTGTGGTTGATCCAGTTTCTCAGTATGGTCAATCCGTCGGGCGTCAATATCGATTCGGGATGAAACTGCACCCCTCTTACGTCGAACTCCTTGTGGCGTAGGGCCATTATGCATCCGTGGTCGTCGGCGGCCGTCACTTCGAGGCAATCGGGAAGGTCATGCGAATCTACCGCCCATGAGTGGTAGCGACCTACCGGAAATCGTGTCGGCAAGCCTTTGAACAGGCATTCGTCGCCTTTGGTGACGTTTATGTCGGTCTGAATGCCGTGATACACCTCCGGCAGATTGACGAGCTTTGCGCCGAAACGTTCGCCTATGGCCTGATGGCCGAGGCATATGCCGAGAATGCTCTTTTTGTCGGCATATTCGACAAGCATTTCAGGCAGTATGCCTGCTTCGGACGGTATGCCGGGGCCGGGGGAGATTATTATCTTGTCGTAGTCGGCTATGACAGCAATGTCGATGCGGTCGTTTCGTGCCACGTCGGGATTTACGCCGAGGCTTCTCACGGCGTGAACTATGTTGTAGGTAAATGAGTCGTAATTGTCTAATATCAGTAGTTTCATTGTAATAGGTGTTTTAGTGTCCGAATTGGTCGGCATATGTTATGGCTTTGTTCAAAGCTCCGAGTTTGTTGTTGGTTTCCATGAGTTCATTTTCGGGTATGGAGCGTGCCACGATTCCCGCACCGGCCTGTGAATACAGCTTGTTGCCGTGCGACAAGAAGCTGCGTATCGTTATGGCCTGGTTGAGGTCGCCGTTAAATCCCATGTAGCCTATGCAACCGCCATATGTCATGCGGCTGTGCGGCTCTATCTCGTCTATGAGCTGCATGGCTCTTACTTTCGGAGCGCCACTGAGCGTTCCAGCCGGGAACGTGTTTGCAAACAACCTGTATCTGTCGGCGTCGTCGGGGAGCGTGGCCTTTACTCTCGACACCATGTGTATGACGTGCGAATAATACTGTATTTGTCGTAAAAATTCGATGCTTACCTTGCCGCCGCTTCTGCTCAAATCGTTTCGGGCGAGATCGACCAGCATTATATGTTCGGCATTCTCTTTTTCATCTTCCAGAAGCGCCTTGGCCAGTTCGTGGTCGCGAAGGTCGTTGCCGGTTCGTTTGAAGGTGCCTGCTATGGGGTCGATGAATGCCGTGTTGCCCTGTATTCGCAGATGGGTTTCGGGTGACGAACCGAACACTCTGAACGATCCGAAATCGAAATAAAACAGGTATGGCGACGGGTTTATGCACCGCAAGGCACGATACACGTTGAATTCGTCGCCACTGAATTCCTGCTCGAAACGGCGCGAAAGTACTATCTGGAACACGTCGCCACGATGAGCGTGGGCTATGCCCTTGCGCACCATTTGGCAATACTCGTCGTCGGTTATCGGCGAGGTTATGCGCTCGGATGCTCGAAACGGATATTGAGCCACGTTATGGTTGTGGAGCAGCGATATTATTTCATCGATGTCAGAGCTTTGTTGGGGCAAGCGGTTCTCGATGATGGTCATTTCGTTCTTGTAGTGGTTTACTTTTATTATGAATCGGTATAGCACATACATCATGTCAGGTATGGCATCGAATTCGGGCTGCTTTTTGCTTATATGAACGTTCTCGAAATATTTCACGGCATCGTAGGCCGTGTATCCGAACAGTCCGTTCATCGTCTCCGTTTCGGCCGATTCTATTTCGAAGCTGTCCATGTAGCTGCGCAGATGCTCGATCACGTCGTTTTTCTCGTTTACGGGTATCGAAAACGATGTGGCGTCGGGATACGATTTCGTGATTACGTCGGCGGCCACTTTATACGAGCCTATCGGCTGCACTCCGATAAACGATATGCTGTTTTGCGACGTATGGTAGTCGCTACTTTCGAGCAGTGCCGATTGGGGGTACAGATCGCGTATTTTCAGATATATGCCTACCGGTGTTTCGAGGTCGGCCGGTATGGTGCGGGTTTCCGATATTATTTTGTGAAGCATGTTTCGTGAAATTTAAGAGTATGTTTACTTTTGGCTTATGTTAAGATTTAGATAGCATTTCAGAGTATGTTTTGTGATTGAGTGAAGGAGTTATGGGGTGCCATAACGACTGAATGAAATCGCCAAACAGAACTGAAAGGCCTCTAAAGATTTCATAAAATTAAATGTAAACATACTCTAAGTTATGTACGCTATGATTATTATATGTTGATGTATTGCAGATACGTGTTCATGTCCTTGTCGCCGCGCCCCGACAGGTTTATCACCACAACGTCGTCGGGTTTGAATTTTTTCTTCCCGAGCACTCCGAGTGCGTGCGCGCTCTCGAGCGCCGGAATTATGCCTTCGGCGCGAGTGAGCTGCATTGCGCCTTCGAGGGCTTCGGTGTCGGTTACGGCTATCACTTCCGATCGGTGCGACGTGGCCAGATATGCGTGCAGCGGGCCTATTCCGGGGTAGTCGAGGCCGGCCGATATCGAGTACGGTTCTATTATCTGTCCGTCGGGGGTCTGCATCACCAAGGTTCTTGCTCCGTGTATTATACCCTCTCGCCCGAGCTTTATGGTGGCTGCGCTCTCATTGGTATCAATGCCTTTTCCGGCGGCTTCTGCGGCAATCAACCTTACTTTGTCGTTGTCGATGAAATGATAGAAGGCACCGGCGGCATTGCTGCCACCGCCAACGCATGCCACCACATAGTCGGGGTATGAGCGACCCGTTTGCTGCTTCAACTGCCACATCATCTCCTCGCTTATCACCGATTGAAAGCGTGCCACCATTTCGGGGTAGGGATGTGGCCCCACGGTGCTCCCGATCACGTAAAACGTGTCGGCCGGGTGGCAGCACCAGTCACGTATGGCTTCGTTGGTGGCATCTTTCAGCGTTTTGTTGCCCGATGTCACCGGCACTACCTTTGCGCCGAGCATTTTCATGCGCTGCACGTTGGGCTGTTGTCGGGCTATGTCGGTGGCACCCATGTACACTATGCACTCAAGGCCCTCGAGCGCGCACACCGTCGCGGTGGCCACTCCGTGTTGTCCGGCTCCCGTTTCGGCTATGATGCGCGTTTTGCCCATGCGTTTTGCCAGCAATACCGATCCGATGGCATTGTTTATTTTGTGTGCGCCCGTATGGTTGAGGTCTTCGCGTTTGAGATATATGTTGGTGTTGTAGATTCGGCTGAGTGCTTCGGCCTTGTAAAGGGGCGAAGGGCGTCCTACGTAGTCGCGCAGGAGTTTGTTGAATTCGTCATTGAACCGTTTGTCGTCGATGGCTGAATAGAATGCCTCTTTTAGCGTTTCGACGTTTTTGTGTAGTATTTCAGGTATGTACGCTCCGCCGAAGCGGCCATAATAACCGTTGTCGTCTACCGGCAGTTGGTGTTTGGGTTTGATGGTGGTGGTCTGTGACATTGTTGTATGTATTGTAATAAAAAAAGCAAGCCGCCGATGTGTTGCATCGGCGGCTTGCTCGTGTATGTTGGTTTTGTTTACTTCACGCAATTGATCATTCATTTAACCTCGCAAAAGGTTTGTCCGCCGATGTTGTACCGGAGGCGCCACCAATATTGAGTGTTAAAGTTATTGATCTTCATAAAATGACGTTTTGATGTCGCAAAAATATGCATATTTATCGTATTAACAAAATAATTTGTCAAAAAGTTACGAAATAAAATTATTGTGCGACTTTTTTCTACAATTTATAAATGCGTTTTAGCGTTTGTATGTCATTCGTTTGGCTCTGATTCGTAGCGATATATGTCGACGAGCTTTATGTTGAATTTCAATGCCGAGTACGGAGGTATGATGCCTTGTTGTACGTCTCCATAACCTTGTCCGTAAGGTATTATGGTTTCGCAGCTGTCGCCTACGTGCATGTCGCACAATACGAGTTGCCATCCGGGAATCATATCCGACACCTTGAAACGGTATATGCTGTCGCCGTCGGCGGTGTTGGCATATGACGAGTCGAATGCCACGTCGTTGTAAAGCACGCCTTTGTATTTTACGTCGACATAGCTCGTGAGCATTGGCGAAAGATTGTTTTCGGTCTGGCTACGGTCGTTGAAGTATTTTATCAGCACGCCCGACGTCGGATACCAAGCCGGTTGCACCAATCGATAGTACGGTTCGCCATAATCACCTTTTTTCGAGGCTTGTTCGTTGTACCATTGGTTATTTGCGATTCGCCATTCTTCATAGTCGTTCCACAAATTATTGTGATGGCACGCGCACAATGCCACGAGTATCAATCCGCTTATAATAAAAGGAAGTTTCTTCATGATGCTTCAAACGCTGTTTAAAATTCTACTTTAGGTGCGGTTTGTGCTCCGGCTTCGGCCTTGAATTGCGGCTTTGCATCGAATCCGAACCATCCGGCATAAATTACGGTAGGAAACTTCTTTATGGCGGTGTTGTAGGTGGCTACGGCTTCGGTGTATCGTCCGCGCGCGGTAGCTACGCGATTTTCCGTGCCTTCGAGTTGCACTTGCAGATCCTTGAAGTTTTCGTTGGCCTTAAGGTCGGGATAAGCTTCGGTTACTGCGAGCAGCGATTTGAGGGCGCCCGTGAGTTCGTTTTGTGCTTCCTGGAACTTTGCGAGGTTTTCTTCGTTGAGTTCCTCGGCCGATATGTTTATCGAGGTCGCTTTTGCACGAGCCTCGGTCACCTTTTCGAGCGTGGCGCTCTCATGGGTGGCATATCCCTTCACCGTGCTGACGAGATTGGGTATGAGGTCGGCGCGGCGCTGATATTGGTTTTCTACTTCGGCCCATGATTGCTCTACGGATTGCTGCTTCTCTACGAGACTGTTGTAATTGCATGAGCTTAACGACAGAGCAATTGCGATGGCAATCAATATGGATGTTAATTTCATTTTCATGTTTTAATTATGTTGATGTTGGTGTGTGTTATCCGAGTTTGCGGAGAAGCGAAGTTATGCTTACGCTGTCATGTATGAGTTTGTGCAGTTCGGCGATGTTTACGCGCGTTTGCTGCATCGAGTCGCGTTCGCGCAGGGTCACAGTGTTGTCCTCGAGAGTCTGATGGTCGACGGTGATGCAGTAGGGGGTACCTATGGCATCCTGACGGCGATAACGTTTTCCTATCGAATCTTTTTCGTCGTAACGTGTGGCGAAGTCAAACTTGAGGTCGTTGACTATTTCGCGTGCCTTTTCGGGCAGGCCATCCTTGCGAACCAACGGCATTACGGCGCATTTCACCGGTGCCAGGGGCGCCGGGAGATGCAATACCACGCGCTTGTCGCCCCCTTCGAGCTGCTGCTCCTCGTAGCTTGAGCACAATACCGACAGGAACATGCGGTCAACGCCTATCGAAGTTTCGATGACGTAGGGAGTGTAGCTTTCGTTGAGCTCCGGATCGAAGTACTTGATGTTCTTGCCGGAGTATTTTTCATGCTGCGAAAGGTCGAAGTTGGTGCGAGAGTGGATGCCTTCCACTTCCTTGAATCCGAAAGGCATTTCGAATTCGATGTCGGTGGCTGCATTGGCGTAGTGCGCCAGCTTGTCGTGGTCATGGTAGCGATATTTGGCGTCGCCGAGACCCAGGGCTTTGTGCCATTTTAGGCGCCACTCTTTCCACGTGGCAAACCATTTCAGTTCTTCGCCGGGGCGTACGAAAAATTGCATTTCCATCTGTTCGAATTCGCGCATGCGGAATATGAACTGACGTGCCACGATTTCGTTACGGAAGGCCTTTCCTATCTGAGCTATGCCGAAGGGGAGGCGCATGCGACCGGTCTTCTGCACGTTGAGGTAGTTGACAAATATGCCTTGTGCCGTTTCAGGACGCAGGTAAACGGTCATTGCGCCGTCGGCCGTGCTGCCCATTTCGGTGCGGAACATGAGGTTGAACTGACGTACTTCCGTCCAGTTTTTGGTGCCGGATATGGGGCATACTATTTCCTGGTCGATTATTATCTGACGCAATTCGTCGAGATTGTTGTCGTTCATCGCTTTTGCAAAACGTTCGTGGAGTGCGTCGCGTTTTGCTTTTGTTTCCAATACTCTGGGATTGGTTTCGCGGAACAGGGCTTCATCGAAGCTGTCGCCGAAGCGCTTCTTTGCTTTGGCTACCTCTTTTTCAATTTTATCGTCGATTTTTGCGAGTTCATCCTCAATCAGCACGTCGGCGCGATAACGTTTCTTCGAATCGCGATTGTCAATCAACGGATCGTTGAAAGCGTCAACGTGTCCCGATGCCTTCCAGATGGTCGGGTGCATGAATATGGCTGAATCGATGCCCACTATGTTCTCGTGCAGGAGAGTCATGGCATCCCACCAGTAGCGTTTGATATTGTTTTTCATCTCAACGCCGTTCTGACCGTAGTCGTAAACGGCAGCGAGTCCGTCGTATATTTCACTTGACTGGAATACAAACCCGTATTCCTTGGCATGAGATACTATCTTTTTGAAAACTTCGTCTTGTTGTGCCATAATTTTATTTTTTTACCTCGCAAATTTACACATTTTTTCTGATTTGGGCAAACTCGGTGATTTTCAGAGGAGTTTCGAGAGGCGTGGGTACTAATCGTGTACTTTTGTGGAAGTTGACGGAAAGCCGAGTAAATTGAATTTCAGATTTTTGGCTTGCTTTAAGAATTTTTAA
>JAGATN010000010.1 GCA_017621225.1 Muribaculaceae bacterium
GCTAGAAAAGCCTGATGACACATCAAATGAGGTAAAATAACATTGACCCCCGCCGCCAGGACTTTTAAGGGGTCAATCTTATTTTGCCCGAGGGGTCAAATCCCGCGTGCCCGAAGGGGTCAAACACACGCGCCTTTTCCAGTTATGCGCGAAAGCGCCGTACCGTGCAACAACTCAGGATGAAACGCCAGAATCCATCCACCGGGCTGATGCAACTGCCCGTCATCGCTTGCGCCTATCACCTGCCCCGGTGCCACGAACAGCATGGTTCCCCTCTGATAGTCATACACGCTTCGGCCATACTTTACCGTACCACATTCCAGATCCTTGAGCATTACGGCAAATATGCCCATGGTTTTATGCCCATATCTAATAGGCTTGCCCTTACTCCCCTCTATCACCGTCACGAGTGGATGAAGGGTTTCTATCGAGAAATAGTCATTATAATCCTGTACGGAGTTAACCGGCATTACATCTTCCATCATACGTTCTTATTTTTTCTGATTGCAAATTTATGCATTATCCAACTTATTGCATAATATCAATTTCATCGTTAAACATACCAATACTCCGTTTACCAATCGATTAATCGATGGAACAGGGCATCAAGCCGCAAAACGCACAATCCCGAAAACAAAAAAGCATTCGCACGAATTGTGTCAAAACCATTCGTGCGAACGCTTTTTTATCAGATATCATTTAGAAACGTTTAAATTTATTTGTCGAAGGAATTGAGAGGATTTGTCAAGTAGATTTTTGATATTTATGAAGGAGTTATGGGGTGCCATAATGACTGAATAAATATCAACATGATGCTGACAAAGACCTCAATGACAAGACATTTTTAAACAGTTTCTTACGCATTGACTACTATTTCGTCACCGCATTCAATGCCCTTATAAATCATTGTCCAGCCAGAGTATATGAGCCAAAGGGCAAGAAGCGCCAAAAGGCTAACTATAATTCCTGTCATCGGGAAAAAGTCGACAATGGCTGCTATCACCGACACTATCATGCTCATGCGCACCTTCGATGCACCGGCGTTACCCATTGCACCGATAGTAGCACATTTCATCAAATTTCCATATCCTATATATCCGAATATGAATGCCACTATGCCGAATATGCCACCGATTATTCCCCCTATAAGAGGTATTATTGATATTATGACGCCACAAACGCCCAAAATAACGGCTATTTTCAACTTCGAAACTCCGAGTTGGCCTTCCTTGTCGACCGAAGCGCCAAGTTTACCAAGACCCATAAGATACATTATGAAGCCCACAAGTGCGGCCACCGAGGTCATCATCGTATCGTCAATGTCGTTATACGTAGTCAATATCATCGAAATCAGAATCATATATGCGGCAATGCCGGCTTGTGACGACAGCTGAACGCCAAGATTCTTCTTATTGGTAAACAATGCGCCAAGCAAAAGCACGAGAGCTATGTATTGCAACCAATCGGGAACCGAAGGAATCATGCTTACAATGGCTATTGCCAGACCGCCACCATTCATCACAGCCATCGGCGTTTGCAGTTGCTTATCAGCGTCATAAAACGCCTTAAGCGCAATTCCGGCACCAACTATGGCCGCAATCTGACATATAAACACAATGAAATCGAAATCAGAAGTCAAAATCGACGGAGCACCAAGGGCCGATCCTACGGCCGACGACAACATATCACCAAAATCGGGTAAAAGCGTACATGCCAACAAGGCCAGGCAACATTGCAGTTGCAGATAATTACTTTTCTTAATCCTGTTTTCCATAAACGGTATTAATTTAAATGTTAATAATTATTTGATTTATGAATAATTGCAAATATAACGATTAAAACGAGCCATAACAATAGTTAAGTGTTAATAATTGCAAAATCACCATTTCGCAACGATTTCAAAACCGAATAATCATATATCACATTCAAGTTAAAGGGCAAATTCTTAGAGTATGTTTACTTTTAGGAACAAATCCGAACCTTAAAGCCAATCGACACGTTGCAATATTAATATGAAAGCTAAATATTTAATTCTGCTTTTAATCACATCCGCATACTGCGTAACAAGTGGATGCAGCCTGATATATGACTATAACAACTGTCCGTCGGATGAAACATTTTCGGTCGATAACGACTGGAAATATGCCCCTACAGCCTCGCCCGAAGGCATGGCCTATATGTTTTTCCCGAACGACGGCAACGAGCCGTGGCGTTTTGACTTTCCCGGACGCAATGGCGGAAATGTCAATCTCCCTGATGGAAATTACTCCGTAATGACATTCAACGACGACACATCGTGCATTCTTTTCAGTAATTACAACGATTACGCCAATCTCACTTTCCACTGCCGAAAAGGCGGCCTTTACGACGGATTGGGCGGCACAATCGACAATCCTCTTGGCCCCGACACATCTGCCGCCGGCGAGGATGTCGAGATATGCCCCGATACGATATGGTGCTGTACAACAGATTATTGCAGCTTACATCCCGACGGCGTTGACATTGCAACCGACTCCACGCCATCTGTCGATCATATCAACTCACGTAAGCTGACTCTATATCCCCGACTCGCAACGGCTTGCTATACATATACCATACATAATGTCGCGAATCTCAAAGGCGTTGCTCAGATGTGCGCATCATTAAGCGGCATGGCCTCATCGTTGCGCCCCTCCGACATGTTCCGAGGCGGACCCGTAACGCTCCCCGTCAAAGCAAAAGCCACAGATAGCGAAACCATAAGCGGAAATTTCCTGACATACGGACTCCCCTCAAACCCCAATGCACAAAACACTCTATCGCTATATGTATGGCTCGTAGACGGCAAGAAGTATTGCTTTACATTCGACGTAAGCCAACAAATCAGCGACGCTCCCGATCCCTTACACGTCGACATACACATATCGCATTTAAGCCTCCCCGAGGCAGGCGACCCCATTGGAGGAAGCTTCGACGTTGACGTAGATGATTGGATCACGATAATTATTAATATCCAATCTTAAATTATTAATATCCAATCTTAGAACATATATGCAAGTGAATCGTTAATATTTAAAACAATACATTTCAACAGTTATGAGACACTATTTAATTTCCATAACCACCGTTTTGATTAGCATCTTCGCCGTTTCTTGTACTGACGACGATTCGCCGGAACGCATAAACGAACAAAAAGCCATAAACTTCTGCGCATTGGTACCCAATGCCCCGCGAGCGGCCTCAACCACCACCGCAACAATAAAGGACTTCATTGTATATGCTTACACCGGAGGCATGCCATATATGCAAAACGTACTCGTGACGCGAAACGGCTCTACGTGGTCTTATAGTCCTATCGTCTATTGGCCAAGCACGCCACTTAACTTTTATGCGTACAGCCCGAACATAACAAACTCCACAAGCCCCGACGACCCGGAGATTGGAAGCATACCCGGCTATAAAAACACCGGACATACCGACCTGTTGTATGCCGTAAATATGGGCGAGGTTATGAAACCGACTCCCGTAAACCTCAATTTCCGACATGCAATGTCGCGCGTTTCGGTAATGTTAAGCAGCTCCAACCCGCAAATCGACGTACGCGTACATTACGTAAAGCTGCATAACATATACCTTCAGGGCACCTTCCACTTCCCGCACGTCACCACGTCGCCTCAGCAACCCGACCATATCGGAAATTGGTCGGATCTCAAACTGAACAACGACTTCATACTTTTCACCATAATAGGCAATGAAGACATTCTGACATTAACCCCTAAGCCCGTCGACATAACGGAAAATAATCTGGATGTAAGCTTCTTCATTCCACAACCGCTTACCCAACTCGGCTATGACGGATCTGATTTCACAGGCAATGGAATTGAAATTGACTGCGAGATATTCGACACCACTACGGGAACCAAAATATGGCCCAGCACAAAGACACCTCCGGCCCAACTCATTCCGGAATGCCCTGCCGGACGTCTATTGTTCCCTGCAAGTACTGATGCCATAACTGAATGGAAAATCGGACACTCCTATATATACAACATCAAAATTGACAACCCCGATGTGTTGAAACCGATAATGTTCAGCGTAAGCGTTGATGAGTATCAGACAGATTAATCCGTTTACCCCAATTCATAGCCCGACAGGCTGTGAATGAAACGAGGAAATCAACTTCATACGTACTGCACGTAACTGCACCTCCGCATCAATGCGATTAGTTACTGCAGTACGCTGTTTTTATTGCGATTTACACACAAAATCAAAAGCTTAAATGCAATACGCAAACATCATTTAATTCAACTAATACTTTAATCATTTTGCGCACACAAATCAATAACTGAGGTCGGAAATGTCGAAGTGTAAATCAAGCGCGACCCGCCTGATGACAACGACTACATCTCGGAGGTAAGAGAGTGTTCCAATGGTTCAAGGAAAAGAAGCAATCCAGACAGTCAAAAGAGGCTTCGGAATCAGATAACACAAAGGGAGCCACAGGCAAATCACTTGTGGCTCCCTTTAATCTGTTTATTTCAAGATAGCCGACCCGGCCGTTCCGGCACCTGAAGTCTCGTCGTTGCGTTGCACCTTTTTACCATATCCGATTGTATATGTTACGGAAATGGAGTATCGGGCATGATGTTTTGTGCCGAATGATGTGCGGTCAAAGCTATAATATTCGCTCGTGAGGGTTTCTTCATAGTTTTTCCAAGACGTAGTTGCAAAATTAAATGCCGACGCTTTTATATTCCACGCACCCTTGCCCCAGCCAACGGAAATCTGATATTTTGCCGGAGTGCGGCTGATAATTCCGCTATGAGTCCGCTGAGACTTGCTCGGAGTCATATACCAGCCGAAGATGTAGAAGTTGCCCAAATAATAGGTCAACTGAGCGGTATTGGTCAACCGGTTGCTGCTCCATGCGTAGTCGCCGGTAGTCTTGCGAATCCAGAATTGAGGCCTCAGTTTGGCAATCAGCTTGCCGCCGAAGAATTTACCGGTGGCACTTATCCCGACGTAATTGCTGTGATAATTTCCACCATTGAAATACTGACGCAACATTGTTCCATCGGGGCCGGTTGGTGAATACAGGGTAACGCATCTATTTTTGATTAAACCGAAATATCCGTCCGCCGAAAGCTGCCATTTATTGTTTGGTAACCATGTATAGGAGAGAGTAGCGTTTGTGTACTTATAATCCTTAAGTTCGGCTGTTCCTCTATACCACATAAGTTCGTCCTGTTGGAGCATATTCGGGCTTTTTTGAGAAGCGTCGGGAAACATAGAGCCATAGTTTGCTGTAATATAAAGCTGATTTTTATCGTTTGGCGACCATGTGGCGTTGATATTTGTCTGAGGGTAATTATTGTCAGCCTTTACGCCCGATATTCTGTTGGTTTCCCAGATCCAACCAATACTTCCGCCAACATTCCAATGCTCATTGAAAATATGCTGGTAATTTTGACTCAGGAAATAGACTTCCACATTATAATTCTGTTTTGACGGAGAATTGCCGAGGTAATTTATGATATTCCAATTGTGCTCAACACCAAAGTTGGTAAAAAACTGATTGGCTTTGTTTGGAGCCCAATTGAAGTGTAGATATACGTCGAATTTGTGAACATCCTCATAAGCATTATTTATTATCGACAAATCATCGGGGACATAATAATGGGAATTGGATTTATTGCTTCCGTACGTATAATTAGCGTCAAGATTAAGAGCCGCAAATTTGGAAAGCAGAAAGAAATAACTGCCATTGTAAGTCAAAGCCCAATCTTTTGAAGAAGCGTCAGTGAATGATTCTGACTTCGGCATTAAATCCGATGAATATGATAAAATGTTATGCAGGTCATTGTGAGGCGTATTAGCCAAACTATAAGCCACACGATTGGAAAATTGGAAGTTTTCGGTAATGTAATATGCGCGTAAACTTATATCGTTGCTATTGTTGCGATAAAGGCTCGACTTCGTCTCCGAGGTGCGGGTTATTTCCTGTGGACCCTTACCATATAAGTCCGTGAATTTAAAATTCTCTACGGAGTTCTGCCCGACATGACGATTTGTAAGATAGTTCTCATCAGCAAAGATATCAAAAGTCATTCGTTTATATTTCATTTTGGAATAGACGGATGCCTCTGTGCTGTTGACTCCAATCGACTTGCCGGCAGAGAGTTTCGTATACCCGCCCCATTCATATTTCTGCATCACAAAGTTAATGACGTATTTTGCACCTTGAAAACGTGCATCAGAGGGGTGCATGAAATACTCTACTTTTTTCACGTCCTGAGTTTTCATTCCCGACAAGTCTTCGGCTGTGGCGGGAAGATAATCGATAAAGATTGACACATTCTGCCCGTGAGCCGTCTGCACAGCCTTACTGACCGGATCAACGCTGATTTGGGGAATCGACATCATGGAAAGAAGTGATATTGCGTTTTGTGCGGCGTTCTTTTGGCGAGCCACAGGAATATAGGTCGATACCTCGGCATTTATACGCTGATTGGAGGCTTCCGCAACGACTTCATCAAGTTCCTGCGTCTTGATGGTATCGGTCGATTCAGACTGTGCCATAGCCGTTATAGCGAAAGTGGCACAAAAAATTGATATGGAGATTCTACGGTTCATACAATTGTTTATTTTATGGCGCCAAAGATAGCGGTTTGTCACAAAACTATGCTCAACAAATGTTGATATTTGAGTTATATCGACGTGGCCCTCGGCGATTATATAAAAAGAAAACGTGAGCCAACTATGCCACGTCGTGATTGTAGGTCGTAGGAAACCATTTGGACAGATGTAACAATAGTGACCCACGCTATGAGCGTGAGAACAACTATGCCAATCCTTGTCCTTGATGAATTTCCTACGTTCACAATCACAAGATTGAGCATAACGCTTCTTTATTTACCAGTATGTTGTGAACCGACCGAGGTCAATTCGGCTGCAAAATTAGCGATTTTTCTCGTTGAACAGCTATTCTGAGCTTCAAATCTTTAGAAACTCGCCGAAAAAGAATCACATTAAATACCCCTCCCCTTAAAAATCCCAAAATCGAGCCACCTGTTTTCGATTTATCTAACTAATTAGCATACCATCAGTACACTACGAACTTTATAGCACGCTGTATTACAGCTTAGTTATAATCAATAGCACAAACTAAGTTACGCCGACATAAATTATTGACAAATATTTCCTCAACCGCCGTTTCTATTATTTCCATCGTTTTTTCACATTTTGTCGTATCATATTGCGTCATGTAAATCATTTTTATTAATTTTGCCTCGCAACGACAAAGGGGTGCTGAAATGTGCATAAACATATTAGGCTGAGATTCATACCCTTCGAACCTGATACGGTTAACACCGGCGCAGGGATTGTTGAAATTTTACCTGTTTAGTTCAACTTCAATGCCTCCGATGTCGTTATTAGTTTAACGTTATTACACGACTATCGGATTATGCAAACTTATTATCCCGTAATATCCATCGCCGGATCAGACTCATCAGGAGGTGCCGGCATACAGGCCGACATAAAAACGATATCGGCAATAGGTTGTTACGCCATGACAGCCATAACGGCCATAACCGTACAAAACACCACCGGCGTAACCGACATACAGTCCATCCGCCCCGATATCGTGGCCGGACAGATCGAAGCCGTATGCACTGACATTCCGCCATATGCGGCAAAAACCGGAATGCTTTTCAACGCCGACATAATAACGGCAGTGGCCGAGACGCTCAAACGCTTCGACGTTCCCAACATCGTAGTCGACCCGGTAATGGTATCAACTTCCGGTTCACTGCTTATGGAACGCGATGCCATAAATGCAATGATCGAAAAGATGTTTCCGCTTGCTGCCATCGTTACGCCAAATTTCAACGAAGCACGTGAGATAACGGGAGAGTCAGATCCGGAAAGACAGATTGCACGATTTTTCGAGATGGGATGCCGCAACGTCCTGATAAAGGGGGGCGACAACAAAGAAATGCCCGACGTCAAAATCGACATCTTGGCCTCTAACGACAACTGCGCCATACGAACCGAACTTAAAGCCGATGCCGTAAACACCGAAAACACGCATGGAACCGGGTGCACCCTATCGTCGGCCATAGCATCGTACTTGTCATTGGGATACACGCTCGACGAATCGGTGTGCCGAGCAAAGCATTACATCACGCGGGCATTGCGCGCCGGAGCAAACGTGAAGACGGGCCACGGCCACGGCCCCGTAAATCATTTCTTCAATCCCCGACATCTAAAAACATTCAATCCTAATAAAAAATGGAAATAAGATTAAACGACAGCATAATCGAAGTGCCCGAAGGTGCCACCTTGCAGGACGCTCTTGACCATAAAGGCATTCCGGCCGATGGAATAGCCACGGCTCTCAACGGAACGGTGGTGCCCCGCACACTTCGCGGCGAAACCATTTTAAAGCCCAACGACTCAATACTTATAATAAAGGCTTTTTATGGAGGCTGACAAATTGATTCGAATTGCCATTACCGCGCCCGACATACGTCACGACGAAAATGACGTAATAACAAGCCTCGCGAACAACGGATGGCACATGATACACCTCAGGCATCCGGCGGCATCGCTACGCGAAATGCGCAATCTCATCGAATCGATTCCTCAACAGTTTCACCACAAATTGAGACTCCACGGACACTTCGAGCTCATAAACGAATTCAATCTCGGCGGATTGCATCTTAATTCGCGGTGTCCTTTGGCTCCGCCATTGTATACCGGCCCCGTAAGCCGCTCCTGTCACTCAATAGCCGAAATAGCCGATTGCACCGACTGCGATTACGTGACGCTAAGCCCCGTGTTCGACAGCATTTCAAAATCGGGATACAAAGCTACATTCACCCCATCCGACCTCCGCGAGCTCGACCGCATATCACATCCCGCCGTCATTGCGATGGGGGGCATAACGCCTCAACGCGTCAAGGAGCTGAAGCGCTTCAACTTTGCCGGTTACGCCGTTTTGGGCGCGATAATGCTCCGCGACGATTACAATGACGCCATATTACAGTTCAACGACATCAATTGATTAAAAAACCTACATATGTTACAATTCATAACACACGAATCCGACCGCTACTCCATAGTCGAGGAAGCTCAAATGGCAATCGAAGGCGGTTGCCGTTGGATACAACTGCGAATGAAAGATGCCACCGACGAAGAAGTGCGCAACGTTGCACTCGAAATTATACCGATGTGCCGCGAAAGCGACACCTTTCTAATAATAGACGATCGCGTAAATCTGGTAAACGACCTAAAAGTATCGGGCGTGCATCTCGGCAAGGACGACATGGACCCGCTTGAGGCTCGCGAATTGCTCGGGCCACACGCCATCATAGGCATTACGGCCAACACCGCCGACGATTTGCTGAAATATAAAGGCAAAGACATCGACTATGCGGGAGTGGGGCCATTCCGATTCACCACCACGAAAAAGAATCTTGCGCCACAACTCGGCCTCGACGGCTATCGCGACATTGTGTCACAGCTTAAAGCATCTGATATGACGCTGCCCATCGTGGCCATCGGAGGCATAACCATCGACGACGTCGATCCGCTTTTGCAAACCGGAGTAAACGGCATAGCAATGTCAGGGGCAATAATCAATGCCGACGATCCGGTGCTGTACACCGCCGACGTCATGAAACGATTACTAAAAATATAAAATATAACAACATCTTGCAATGAACGACATTTTAAACATAGGAGGTCGCGAATTCCACTCGCGCCTTTTTGTGGGAACAGGCAAATTCTCATCCAACCGATTGATGCTCGAATCCATCCTCGCTTCCGAATCAGAAATGATAACCGTAGCAATGAAACGCATCGACATCGAGCACGAGGAGGAAGACGACATGCTGCAACACATCAACCGCGACAAAGTGCAATTTTTACCCAATACTTCGGGAGTGCGCGACGCCAAAGAAGCCGTAATGGCAGCTCGTCTTGCGCGCGACTGTTTCGGAACCGATTTCATAAAGCTCGAAATACACCCCGACCCCAAGTATCTGCTTCCCGACCCCATCGAAACGCTCAAGGCCACTGAGATTCTTGCTGCCGAAGGATTCAAGGTACTCCCCTACATTCAGGCCGATCCCGTATTGTGCAAGCGCCTCGAAGAAGTGGGCACTGCAGCCGTCATGCCTCTCGGAGCGCCCATCGGAACCAACAAAGGACTCAAAACGCGCGATTTACTTGAAATAATAATTGCCGAGAGCCGCGTGCCGGTAGTGGTCGATGCAGGGCTCGGAGCTCCATCGCATGCATCCGATGCAATGGAAATGGGCGCCGATGCCGTATTGGTCAACACGGCCATTGCCGTAGCCGGAAATCCCGTAGAAATGGCCGTTGCCTTCAAGCTTGCAGTCGAAGCCGGTCGCAAAGCATATCTTGCCGGACTGGGCAGCGTATCCAACTTTGCCGAAGCTACGAGTCCGCTAACCTCATTCCTCGATTAAACACGTCTCTCAAAAAAACACCGCAAATATATGACAATCGAAAATATCGACGTACACAACTATCCAGGTAGCGAAAAGACATACCTGTCGGGAAAGATGCATCAGATAAAAGTACCGATGCGAAAAATAAATCTTACGCCAACCGTCAAAATTGTCAACGACGAACGCATCGTACGCGAGAACCCGCCGGTATACGTTTATGACACGAGTGGGGTCTACACCGATCCGAACGTAAAAATCGACATAAACCAAGGCATCCCGCGCATAAGGGAAGAATGGATTTCAAAACGCGACGACCTCGAGCAACTGCCGGGCATAACATCCGAATACGGACGCATGCGCGAAGCCGACAAAAGCCTCGACGGCATCAGATTTTCGCACCGATATGCACCACGCCGAGCCAAAGAAGGCCGACAGATAACCCAAATGGCCCTCGCACGACAAGGCGTGATAACCCCCGAAATGGAGTATGTGGCCATTCGTGAAAACATGAATGCCGAGGCGCTTGGTATAAAGAGCCATATCACGCCCGAATTCGTGCGCAACGAAATAGCCGAAGGCCGTGCCATAATTCCGGCCAACATAAATCACCCCGAAGCCGAGCCAATGGTGATAGGGCGCAACTTCCTCGTGAAGCTGAACACCAACATAGGCAATTCGGCACTTTCGTCGGGAATCGAAGAAGAAGTAAACAAAGCCGTGTGGAGTTGCTACTGGGGCGGCGATACGCTCATGGACCTCTCTACCGGCGATAACATCCACGAAACGCGCGAGTGGATCATCCGCAACTGCCCGGTTCCGATGGGAACGGTTCCCATATACCAGGCGCTCGAAAAAGTGAATGGCGACATTCGTTCGCTTACATGGGAAATATATCGCGACACGCTCATCGAGCAGGCCGAACAGGGCGTGGACTACTTCACGATTCATGCCGGCGCGCTCCGCGTACACGCCGAAATGATTCCCGAACGCCTTACCGGCATAGTGTCGCGAGGCGGATCGATAATGACCACGTGGGCCGTCATGCACAATCAGGAAAACTTCCTGTATACGCACTTCGACGAGATATGCGAGATACTTGCCAAGTACGACGTCGCAGTGTCATTGGGCGATGGTTTGCGCCCCGGTTCGATACACGATGCCAACGACCGTTCGCAATTCCTCGAACTCGACGTGCTCGGAGAGCTCACCGAAATAGCTTGGCGACACAACGTTCAGGTGCTGATAGAAGGTCCCGGACACGTGCCCATGAACAAGATACGCGAAAATATGGATCGCCAGCTGAAGGCTTGTCACGAAGCGCCGTTCTACACGCTCGGCCCGCTGACCACCGACATAGCCCCGGGCTACGACCACATAACGTCGGCCATCGGAGCCGCACAGATTGCATGGATGGGCACGGCCATGATATGCTACGTAACGCCCAAGGAACACCTTGCGCTGCCCAACCTCGAAGATGTGCGAAACGGCGTGATCACCTACAAAATAGCGGCGCACGCTGCCGATCTCGCGAAAAATCATCCCGGTGCACAAGTGCGCGACGATGCCATGAGCCGCGCGCGCTACGAGTTCAGATGGAAAGACCAGTTCAATCTGTCGCTCGATCCGGCGCGCGCGCGACAATATTATGTCGAAAGCCACAAGAACGACGATCGGTTCTGCACCATGTGCGGCCCCAACTTCTGCGCAATGCGAATTTCTCAATCCGTAGCCGATAATTGCAGCAAATAAATAAAACTTGAATCATGTTTTATGACGAACTGAAAAAATATGACTGGAACGCCACGTCGCAGGCCATCGCATCAAAAACGGCACGCGACGTGGAGTTGGCCTTGTCAAAGCAGCATCTCGACATCGACGACTTCATGGCGCTGATATCGCCGGCTGCCACTCCTTACATCGAACAGATGGCCCAACTGTCACACAGATATACGTTGGAGCGATTTGGCAAGACGATTTCAATGTACATTCCCCTATACGTATCGAACGCCTGCACCAACCATTGCGTGTATTGCGGCTTTAACCATCACAATCCGCTAAAACGAGTGACGCTGACGCTCGATCAGGTCAAAGCGGAGTGTGAAGCCATTCGAAAGCTCGGTCCATTCGAAAACCTGCTGATAGTATCGGGAGAGTTTCCAACGCTAAACGGAGTCGACTACCTTGAACAGGTGCTGCACGTAGCCCGCCCGTACTTCAACAACCTCACCATCGAAGTGATGCCGATGAAAGAGCGCGATTATTACAGGCTGACTCAAAGCGGCCTCAACGGCGTGGTTTGCTTTCAGGAAACATATCACGAAGCAAATTACAAAAATTATCATCCGCGCGGCATGAAGTCGATATTCGAATGGCGCGTCAACGGATTCGACCGAATGGGCATGGCCGGAGTCCATAAAATAGGCATGGGCGTCTTAATAGGGCTCGAGGACTGGCGTACGGATGTAACCATGATGGCACGCCACCTGCTTTATCTGCGCAAAAATTATTGGCGCACGAAGTATAGCATAAATTTCCCGCGCATGTGCCCGGCCGAAGGCGGATACCAGCCAAAAGTGATAATGAGCGATCGCGAACTTGCCCAACTCACATTCGCATTCAGAATATTCGACCATGACGTCGACATATCCTATTCTACCCGCGAGTCGCCCAAATTCAGGGCCAATATGATGAAGCTCGGCGTAACGTCAATGAGTGCCGGCAGCAAGACGGAGCCGGGCGGATACGTATCGACACCCGATGCATTGGAACAATTCGAAGTCACCGACTCCCGCACGCCCACCCAAGTAGCCAACGAAATACGCGAATTGGGCTACGAGGCCGTATGGAAGGACTGGGATAAAAGTTTTGACATCGTATAAGCCTAAATACCGATATTTTGCATAAATTTGTACGGAATAACAGATTCGCACAGATTTATGCAAAATACCGTTTTTAATTCAAAAACACTTACAACATCCAAGCCACACTTCAAGCTCCTCGACGGGCTGAGAGGCGTAGCTGCACTTATGGTCATATGGTATCACGTATTCGAAGCATTCGCAACGAGTGCCATTGATCAAAAATTCAATCACGGATATCTCGCCGTCGATTTTTTCTTCGTACTTTCGGGCTTCGTGATCGGTTATGCCTACGATGACCGATGGAAAAAAGGCCTGACGCTAAAAGAGTTCCTGTTGCGACGAATCATTCGCTTGCAGCCAATGGTGATAATGGGCGTTTGCCTCGGAGCCATTGCATTCGTCATTCAAGGGTGTGTAAAATGGGATGGAACGCCGGTTGCCACATCGGCAATACTCCTATCGCTCTTGCTGGGTCTTTTCATGATACCGGCCATACCGGCATCCGCAGCCGAGATACGCGGCAACGGCGAAATGTTTCCCCTAAACGGGCCGAGTTGGTCATTGTTTTTCGAATACATCGGAAGCATATTATACGGCATCATACTGCACCGGCTGTCAAAGAGATGGCTTACCTGCGTAGTCATAATTTCTGCCTTATGCCTCGCGGCATCGGCCATATTCAATATGTCGGGAAGCTATCATTTAGGCATGGGGTGGACGTTGATGGATCATGGATTCATAGGCGGATTCTTGCGACTGTCATATTCATTTTCAATCGGATTGCTGATGTCGCGCGGATTCAAGCCCATTAAAGTGCGGGGCGCATTCTGGATATGCAGTATTACGTTGATAATATTGTTCTGCATACCATACGTCGGCGCTACCGAATCGATGCTCAACGGCATATTCGACTCCGTATGCACCATAATAATATTTCCGTTGTTGATATACATCGGAGCATCGGGAGCAACCACCGACTCCACGTCATCGAAAATTTGCGAAATTCTCGGCAACGTTTCATATCCGGTCTACATAATACATTATCCCTTCATGTACCTGTTTTATGCCTGGGTATGGAACAACGGATACACGTTCGGACAAGTATGGCCGGTGGCCGTGGGCATTTTCTTTGGCGTGACCATGCTTGCATATGCCGCATTCAAGCTCTACGACGAGCCCGTAAGGCATCGGCTCACGTCATATCTCACAAAATCGACAAACAAGCAACCTCAACAACAACCCTCATCTTTATCCTAACCGCAATGAAAACAGTTTTCCCCGTGGCAATGGCCATAGTCGCCATATTGACTTCATGCTCAGGCTCAAGCACCGGCAAATCTCCGTCGACCGACAATTCGCTTTCGGCTCCTACCATACAGTTGCCAACCGTACCGTCTACGCTCACTAACCCGGTTGACCGCGCCAATTATGTGATAACCCACTATTGGGATGCTCTCGACTTCGCCGACACGACGATGACACGAAACGCCCAACTGATGGAACAGAAATTTGCCGATTACGTCGATCTGTTTCCTCACGCCAATGCCGACACCGTATCGGCGGCAATAACCAATCTAATGAACAAAGCGGCAACGAACGAGCCTAATTTCCGAACGTTTGCCGAAATGGCTGAAAAATACCTGTACAACGTCGATTCGCCTATGTACGACGAATCGCTCTACCTATCGTTCGTAAACGCAATGCTTGCCGTAAACGGACTAACCGACCTTACCAAACTGCGCTACGAACATCAATTGGCGGCAATGTCGAAAAACAACCCCGGAGACAAAGCCGGAAATTTCAAGTTCATAGACCGCGCGGGAACACACGGCAGCCTGTCAAAGCTGGCTCAAATGCAACCGTTATTGTTGCTGATGTTTTACGATCCGACATGCGACCTTTGCTCAACCGCAATCGACTACATCGAAGCGTCGCAGTCGATATCCGATGCCCTAAACAAAAAACGTCTGAAAATATTGGCCGTATGCGCCGAATGCAACAGCGAAACATTCACATCCACGAAGCATATGATACCCGACGGATGGATTGACGCTTATTGCCCCGACGAAACACTGCTCGACGATGAAGTCTATTCACTCCGATCGCTACCGGCCATATACCTGATCGACGCGAACGGAAAAGTGGTACTGAAAAATGCCGATCCGCTCGACATCTCCGACTACCTGAACAACAACTGACATCATCATTTCAAGTCAACCACCGTTATCCCGGCGCCGCCAAACTGCACATGCTCGTCGCGATACGATTTCACATCGGGCACGGTGTCGAGATATTGTCGTATCGACTGCCTGAGAGCTCCAGTTCCGGTGCCATGAAGTATGCGCACTCGCCCGGAATTGAACTGAACGGCATCGTCAATGAAATAGGTGACCGCCTGCACGGCCTCGTCCACGCGCATCCCTCTGACATCAATGTCGTTTTTGAAATTAAGCTGCCGGTTGCGCATGTCGTCGGCCGTTGCCGATGATACAAACGAAGCTTTGGTAGTGTTGGTTTTCGGCCGCGCCGACGTATGCCGAAGCCGTTCGAGCTTCACCGTGGTCTTTATCATGCCGAACACCACCGTAGCATTCTTTCCCGAGATTTCCACTATTTCGCCGGGCGAACCTTGTCCGTCGAGTTTGACCATATCGCCTACCGAGAGCTCTTTTACGTCGTTTTGAGGCACGGCCTTAGGCTTCTTGGGCTTGGGCGCCTTCTTCAGCAACTTATGTTCGTATGCCGAATCATTCGACCCATTTAGTTTGCTTTTGTCTTCGGCAAGACGCTTACGGGCCTCCATGGTGCGCTCCTTCTCGGCTTGCGACCGCCGTATGTCGGATATCGTACGCTCTATTATCGCATTGCTATCGTCCAGAATTTTCTGCGCCTTTGTTTTGGCATCTTCTATGATCTCGCGACGGCGCTCGCGCAGCGTTTCGGCGTCGCTACGATACTGCTCTATCAGTTGCTCGAGCTTCTTCTCCTTATGCTTTATGTCGCTACGCTTATTATCCCAATATCTGCGATCGCGGGCTATGTCGAGCAAATACTTGTCCATATTCACATAATCGCTTCCCACTATGCGCTCCGACTCCTCGATTATCGATGCCGGCAATCCGATCTTGCGTGCTATCTCAACGGCAAATGAGCTGCCGGGATTGCCAATCGACAACTTAAACATCGGCTGCATGCGATGTCGATCGTAGAGCATCGAGCCGTTTATCAGTCCGTCGGTGTCCTCGGCAAAATGCTTGAGATTCTGATAGTGCGTGGTTATCACGCCCCACATGCCCATTTCGTTCAAACGTTGCAATATGGCCTGCGCAATGGCACCGCCAATCTGTGGCTCCGTACCGCTGCCGAACTCATCAATGAGCATGAGACTCTTTCCGCCGCCATTCGACAGAAAATATTTCATATTTTTCAAATGCGAACTATACGTACTCAAGTCATCCTCTATCGACTGATCGTCGCCGATATCTATGAGTATGTCGTCAAACAGGCCCATTCGCGAATTTTCATACATGATGGGCAGCAGGCCGCATTGAGTCATATACTGCACTATTCCCACCGTTTTGAGGCACACCGACTTGCCGCCCGCGTTAGGACCCGAAATAATCAGTATGCGATTTTCGCGCGACAACGCAATGTCAAGAGGCACAATCTCCTTACCCTGATTCATCAGCGACATTTTCAGCACCGGATGGCAGGCATGATACCACTCCACCTCAGGCGCGTCGGACAGCGTAGGGAGCTGCGCGCCCACCTCATTGGCATAGCGGGCTTTGGCCTGTATGAAGTCAAACACGCCCAACAGGTTCAATCCGTCAATAATATCGGGCACATACGGGCGCAACTCATCGGCCACGGCCGTAAGGATGCGCACTATTTCCCTACGCTCCTCTATTTCAAGTTCCCTTATGCGATTGTTTATCTCCACCACTTCGGCAGGCTCAATGAACACGGTTTTTCCCGAAGCCGACTCATCGTGTACGATGCCCGACAACTTGCGTTTATGCATGGGAGCGACAGGAATCACCAATCGCCCGTCGCGCATCGACGGCGACGCGTCGCTATCCACTATGCCATCTTGCACCGCCTTTGCCATCACGCGCCTTATTACGCTGTTCACCGTACCCGACATCGAGGAGAGTCGCGATCTTATCTGCGCCAAATCAGGCGAAGCGCCATCCTTCACGTTGCCAAAACGATCGATCACACGATCTATCAAAGCCAAACATACCGGAAACGGCTTCAACAAAAGAGCCTCGGCATCGAGCCACGGGAAACGGCTTACCCCCTCATCGTCACGGTGATTTTTGAAAAACGAAACCAAATCACCCATTGTCGACAACGTTTTCTGCAATTTCTGCAACTCTGCCGACACGATAAATGAGCCGGGCACACGCAATGAATTGAGCTGAGTGGTAAGGTCGTCGACGTGACCGAGTGGAAAAGTTTCATCGCTCGTCAATATCGCAAGCATTTCGGCCGTTTGCCCCAACATACGGCAAACGGAATCATAACTTGACGTAAACGACATTGCATCGACGCCGGCACTGCCAAGCTCCGACACGCACAGCTTTTTCAGTCGGGCACGAACTGACTCAAAGCCCACCTTATGTTCAAATGTTTCGGGATATGTCATTGACAAATTTATAAATGCCGACAAAATTACAAAAATGTACCGATATATCTCATTAAGAGGTGGTTTAAAAACAAATAAAAAAGCCGTCAAGGTCAACAAAATGCGTTAAACAATCGTTGTAATATCAATAAAAGATCAATGACTATCTAAGTTCAACTAAAAATATTTATGTTATGAAAGCTTCTAAAATCAATTTTTGGGGTCCGTCAAAATATTGGTGGGTCATATTGATAATCGGCATCGCAATGGTGCTTTGTGGATTTGCTTACTGGTTCTGGCCCGTAGCGGGATATGCCATTTCATCCCAGATATTCGGATGGATGCTCGTTCTTGCCGGCATCGTACAACTGCTCGTGGCATCCGGCCCCAATCATCCGCGCGGATGGGGATGGTGGCTCGTAGGAGGCATCATCGACATGTTCATAGGATTCATGTTGGTACGCAGCATAGTGCTGTCGGAGGCAGTGTTCCCCTACTTCATCGCCATAGTGTTCCTGTTCTGGGGCATAAGCGCCATATTCAGTTCCGTAAGCCAACGTCAGCGTCGCTATTGGTGGCTATACCTGATCAACGGCATACTGTTGATGGTGATTGGATTTTTCTTCATTGAAGCCGGTTGGGTACAGGACATGATGATGACAAGCTTCCTTACCGCATTAGCATTCATCTATTGGGGATTCTCAATATCGATGCTGTCATACGACATGCGCCCCCTGAAGGAAAACGATTGACGGTTCTATACCATTTGGCATAACATTCTTAAAATGCCATTTGGCATGACATAAAAACGCAACGAAACAACTGTCGGTGATTAACCATTTGGCACAAAACATCGACAGTTGTTGTTAAAAATGCTTATTTGTTTGTCATCTCGACATCTGTTATTGATTTTTTTGCTATATTTGTCTGATTAATGAATTATTCTGATTAAACCCTCTACTTAAAGAAGCGTCTAATCACAAAAACACAATAAAATTTGATAATATGAACGGGAAAAAAATCACCATTTTAGCTGCTCTGTTAATTGGCGGCATCGGACTGATGTCGGGGCAGGATTATTACGATGATGACATCTACTACAATCCGTCAAAAGATAAAAAAGCAAAAGAAGTCGTAAAGAAGAAAACAACTACCATACGCACCGGAAACTATCCCGGTGCCGACACTTATACGGTAGTCACAACCTCGACCCGCAACGTCGACGAATACAATCGCCGAGGCATCTTCTCAAAGGCTCAGACCGGCACGGCAGCCGACACGACGGCTACCGAGGACTTTGCCTACACGAGGCGCATAGAGCGATTCCATAACCCCGACATAGTGGTAAGTGCAAACGACCCGATACTCGACGAATACTATTATTCGCAGCCGGCCGACGTGAACATTTACATCAACACTCCGTCGTATGGCTACTGGGGTTACCCCTATTACGGCCCGTCATGGGCTTGGGGCTGGGGCCCATCCTGGAATTGGAGCTGGGGTTGGGGTCCATCCTGGGCTTGGGGCCCGTCGTGGAGCTGGAGTTGGGGCTGGGGCCCATCGTGGGCTTGGGGTCCGTCATGGGGCTGGGGCCCATCGTGGGGTTGGGGTCCATCCTGGTCATGGGGCCCGTCATGGGGCTGGGGAGGCGGCGTAAGCCACTACAATCCCCGCCATCCCGGAGCAATACGCCGACCTAATCTGGCAGGCCGTCCGGGCGTGTCAGGACAGCGTCCCGGAGCCAATTATCGTCCCGGCAACAATCGCTATCCCAACAACCACGGATTCATCAACAACGGCAGCGGCCGACGTCCGGGTGCAAACCAAAACGGATACCGACCCAACAACACTCGTCCGTCGAACAATAACAACTACACCCGTCCGGGCAACCAGAACAACAATAACACCTCCTACACTCGTCCCGGCAGAGGCGGATCGTCATTCGGCGGAGGAAGCGGATTTGGCGGTTCAGGTGGCGGACGTCACGGCATAGGCGGCGGTGGCGGCAGCCGTTCGGGTGGCGGAAGATCAGGCGGCGGCAGACGATAACGCCTGCATCCACCCAAAACTTACAGCCTGCCGACCATGCTTATGGTCGATAACTAAAAGTCAAAACAACAAAAACGACATCGATTTATGAAAAAAGCCATCATTACAGCCTTGATAGGTACTGCTCCGTTCATGGCATTTGCACAGAGCGCAGTTGACGCATATCAATTAGCTCAACCGGAGCTGAGAGGCACTGCTCGTTTCATGGCAATGGGCGGTGCATTCGGAGCCCTCGGAGGTAACCTGTCGACACTGACCCAAAACCCCGGAGGCATAGGCGTATATCGCGGAAACGACGTGGGCGTAACGCTCAATCTCGACATCCAAAGCGTAAAATCAATGGCTCAGGGATTCGGAATGACCAAGAATCAGACCAAATTCAACTGCAACAACTTTGGATACGTCGGATCGATAATGACCAACGGCGACTTCATGCCGGTGTTCAACTGGGGAGCTTCGTACTCGCGCACCCAATCGTTCGACCGCGCATATCATGGCCGCTTCAATTCTCTCAACGGATCGCTGTCGAATTACATAGCCGGATACACCAATGGCATACCGTCGAACGAGCTTTTGCCTTCAAAAGGATACAATCCGTATCAAGACTCGTTCAACCCATGGATAAGCATTCTGGGATATAATTCGTACATCATCAATCCGATAGGCAATTCCGACAAATACACCGGCCTGTGGCAAGACGGCACCAGCGGTACCGGCGGATTTGACGTTCTTGAAAAAGGTTATGTCGACGAATACTCCATAAACTTCGGCGGAAACATAATGAACACCGTATATTGGGGTATGGGATTCGGAATCACCGACATAAACTACGAATCGAGCACATACTACGAAGAAGATCTGAACAACGCCCTTATCCCCAACAGCGAAGCTACAGGAGTGGAAAATGGAAACGGTGGTTTCGGACTCGACAACTGGAAAAGAATATCAGGCAACGGCTTCAACTTCAAGACAGGCATAATCGTGGCCCCGATAAATGAACTTCGATTCGGATTGGCCGTACATACGCCCACATATTACAACCTGTCGCAGGAAGGATGGGCGCAGATTGACTACGGTTACAGCAGCGGTTACAGCAATACGGCACAGACCGACGATGGCTATACCGATTACTTTGAATGGAAATATCGCACTCCGTGGCGACTCATTGCCAGCGTGGCCGGTGTCATCGAATCACAGTTCATAGTAAGCTTCGACTACGAGTATCGTCCGTATCAGAATATGAATGCCAAGGACAATGACGGCAACCAGTACAACGACATAAAAGGCGACATCGAAACATACTATCAGACTTGCAACATATTCAGACTCGGAGGCGAATATCGCATCAACCGCAATCTGAGCGCCCGCATCGGATATAGTTCGCAATCATCGCCCTCTACGGCTCAATTCAAAAACAACGATGTCGACGTATGGACATTCGGAGTCGACGAAACCGAAACCCAGCCGTCATATCAGATTGACGACAAGACGCAATACATCACCTGCGGATTGGGCTATCGATACAAAGAGCTGTACATCGATGCTGCATATGTACATAAAAATCGCAAAAGCACATTCCATGCCTATACGCCGAACAACTTCACAAGTACACCCCCTTCGGCCAAAATAACCGACAATAACAATCAGATAGTACTGACTCTCGGCATGCGATTCTAAGCATACTCACATCAAACCATACCGAATCCGATGAAGACGATATCAAACCCGTCATCACCGGATTCGTTTTTTACATACGGTGATACTAATGGAGTTGGACCGGGAATTTTACAGGCCGTTCTTTTCTGTGAGATATTTCCAAAATCTTACGGGCATGTCCTGACGCTGTTTGCGAGGATTGATGCGCTCCGGAATAGCCGTATATTTAAAATATGTGCGCCAAAGCTTCTGAAAGAGCTGTTCGTCGGCGTCGGCCATATCATCGGGCAGAATGCCGGTGGTCATATGGCTGCGATCGCTGCTCAGACGCATACGCTCCAACCGGCGGCCATCGTAATAATAGCCATAATCGCGCCGCCTGTCGTAGATTATGAATTTACCGTCGGAGAATCTGTCGCGAAAGTGCTCCACCGCCATATGCATGACATCATATCGCGGCTCCATTATGCCAAAATATGTGTCGTCGGCCGCCTTTTGAAATCGCATGAACTGCACCACCCTGTGAGCTTCGCCCTTTACCCGACGGCTATTTTCGAGAATGGCCAATAGGTCGGCGTCGGAAAAATCAGACTCCACATTCTCCGCCGAATCAAACACACGGCATATGAAACGGAAAAGAGAGGTGTAAAACGCATTGTCTTCGCATAAAAACGAAATTGCCATGGCACTTGCAGCTCCGCGCGACACTTTGCGCAGCAAAGCATTCCACACCCGTTCCGACTTCGACACATCGGTAACCACATCGACCACATCGGAGCTAAAAAGGGGCATCTCGCCACCAGGAGCCACGACGCATTCGGGCCGCTTCTTCGCGGAATAGGCAAGGAACACGCCTGTCAGCAACCCGTCAAAACTACCGTCGAACCTAAATACCGTCATATAACTAAGAGTATGTTTACTTTTGACTTATGTTAAGATTTAGAGAGAATTTCAGAGTATGTTTGGAGATTGAGTGAAGGTGTTATGGGGCTCCATAACGACTGAATGAAATCGCCAAACAGAACTGAAAGGCCTCTAAAGATTTCATAAAGTTAAATGTAAACATACTCTAAAAATCAAATTGCAACTGCCGTGCATCGGACGAAGCGGGCGCTTTTACGGCGCTCAACAGCTGACGCTTCACATATTCAGGCGACAAATCGGCCACGCATGCACTTGCAAGCTCATTGCACGTTATGAAATAGCGGGCCCTTTTCATGACCACGCCAATCTTTTTTAGATGCTCCGATGTAAGATGCCGGTATTTGCGCGCATTAACTATCAGAGCGGCCGATTTTACCCCTATGCCCGGAACACGCAATATGAGTTCGTACTCGGCCTTGTTGACATCTATCGGAAACAGTTCGGGGTGACGCAACGCCCATCCGAGCTTGGGATCGATCTCCAGATCGAGATTCGGATTATCGTCGTCGGCTATTTCGCCCGATTTAAAACCATAAAACCTCATTAGCCAATCGGCCTGATACAGGCGATGCTCGCGCACCAATGGCGGCTGTTTCAGCGCGGGCAACCGATTGTCGTAAAGATTCACGGCCACATAGCCCGAATAATACACCCTGCGCATGGTAGGCGTGGAATACAATGCCGACGACAGCGCCAATATGTCCTTATCGCTGTCGGGAGAAGCCCCTACTATCATCTGCGTGCTCTGACCTGCGGGAACGAATCGAGGCACGTGGCGCAACCTACGCCGATCCTCCTTGTTTTCCAATACACCTTGTTTTATATAGGCCATCGGCTCGAATACGCTTTTGTGGTCTTTTTCGGGAGCAAGATATTTCAGCGAAGCCTCGTTGGGAATCTCCACGTTCACGCTCATTCGATCGGCATATCTGCCGGCCATGTTGACAAGCTCACGCGATGCGCCGGGAATGCTTTTCAGATGTATGTATCCGTTAAACCGGTGCACTTCGCGCAGATCGCGCGCCACCCGCACCATGCGCTCCATAGTGTAGTCGGGATTGCGCACCACCCCCGAGCTCAGAAACAAGCCCTCTATATAGTTGCGCCGATAAAATTCCATAGTCACCGACACTATCTCGCTCACCGAAAGAGTGGCACGAGGCACATCGTTCGACCGCCTGTTTACGCAATATGCACAATCGTATATGCAATAATTGGTAAGCATTATTTTAAGCAACGATATGCAACGTCCGTCATCGGCAAAACTGTGGCACACGCCAATGCCCCCGACGGTATTGCCCACACCTTTGCCATTGTTTCGGCGCACGGTTCCGCTCGACGAGCATGACACGTCGTATTTTGCAGCTCCTGCAAGAATTTTCAATCGTTCGATAACCGATTCAGTCATAACGATGCAAATATACGGCACCTTCAGGCCACCAAAACGCACACTATTATTAAAAAAAGTAAAACGCCCCGTTTACGTGCCTCTTTGCGCTTTTTACTTGCTATTGCTACTCTTTTGTATTACTTTTGCAGCTTAAACTCAACATTTAAATTATGCCTACAATATCGCGACGTGGCGAATTGATGCCCCAATCGCCCATACGAAAACTCGTACCGCTGGCCAACGAAGCAAAAGCCAAAGGCATTGCCGTATATCATCTGAACATTGGTCAGCCCGATTTGCCATCGCCCGAGGAAGGACTTGAAGCTTTAAAGAAAATAGATAGAAAAACGTTGGAGTACAGCCCATCGGAAGGACTCTACTCGCTACGCAAAAAGCTCGAAGGATATTATCACAAATTCAATATCGACGTCGACGTCGACGACATCATCATAACCACCGGAGGCTCGGAAGCCGTGCTCTTTGCATTCATGGCTTGTCTTGATCCGGGCGATGAAATAATAGTGCCCGAACCGGCATATGCCAACTATATGGCGTTCGCCATATCGGCGGGAGCAAAAATCGTTACCATCCCATCGAACATCGATGACGGATTCGCGCTCCCCCCGGTCGAAAAATTCGAGGAACTCATAACCCCGCGCACCAAGGGCATATTGATTTGCAATCCCAACAATCCCACCGGATATCTCTATACCCGCAAGGAGATGGACTGCATACGCGACATCGTGAAAAAATATGACCTGTTTCTCTTTTCCGACGAAGTGTATCGCGAATATTGCTATACGGGGTCGCCGTACATATCGGCATTTCACCTCAAAGGCATCGAGGAGCAAGTGGTGCTCATCGACTCCGTGTCGAAGCGATATAGCGAATGCGGCATACGAATAGGTGCCATTATCACCAAGCACAAAGAGTTGAAGCGCAATGTCATGAAATTCTGTCAGGCGCGTCTCAGCCCTCCCCTGTTGGGTCAGATAGTGGCGGAAGCATCGATCGATGCCACGCCCGAGTACATGCTTATGACATACAACGAATATGTAGAGCGCCGAAAGTTTCTCATCGACGGCCTCAACAAGATACCTGGATGCTACTCGCCAATACCTATGGGAGCATTCTATACGGTAGTGAGCTTGCCGGTCGATGATGCCGACAAATTCTGCGAATGGTGCCTGAGAGATTTTTCTTACGAGGGAGCCACGGTGTTCATGGCGCCTGCGTCGGGCTTTTACACCACTCCCGGAATGGGGAAAAACGAAGTGCGCATGGCATACGTGCTCAACAAAGAAGATCTTGGAAAAGCGCTGCAAGTGCTTGCCCAGGCATTGAAGGCATACCCCGGACGAACAATCTGACGCATAATGCGATTCTCGTTATTCATAGGCAAGCGACTGAGCTTCAAGGAAGACGAATCGAGCACATCTTCGCCCGGAGTTGTCATAGCCGTGTCAGGCATAGCCTTGGCCATGGTGATAATGATGATTGCGGTGACCGTAGTCACCGGATTCAAGAACGAGATTGCCGAAAAAGTAATGGGGTTCGAATCGCAGATAACCATCATTCCAACGCTGGCCAATCAAAACTCCGGCATTTCAAACGAAGGCATAGAATTGTCCGACGACCTCTTGGGTATAATAACCGACAATGCTCCCGGCGCCAAAGCATCGTTGTCGCTCAGACAGCCCGGAATACTCAAAACCGACGAGTCGTTTCAAGGCATGATATTCAAGGGATTCAGCGATTCCGAGAGCTTCAGATTCATCAGCGACAACCTCGTGGAGGGAGCGATACCCGACTATTCCGCCCCCGAGAACCGCAACTCCATACTGATATCGAAGTCTACCGCGCGCGACCTTAAGCTACATCCGGGCGACAAGATATTTGCCCACTTCTTTCTCAACGATGTCATAAAGTCGCGCAACCTCACCGTCAGCGGCATTTACGACACCCATTTCAGCGAATACGACAAGCGGTTGGTGTTTTCACACATTTCCATGCTCCAGCGCGTATGCAGCGTTGACAGCACCGTAGGCAATGCGGTGGAAATAAACGGCATACCACAAAAAGTCGACATAGATGAAATAGCCGACAACATCAGAAGCGACGCATGGAAATACGTTTCGTCTCACCGCCCCGACTACATCTACAACGTGGAAAACGTGCATCAGACCGGAGCATTGTATTTCAACTGGCTCGAACTGCTCGACACCAACGTGGTGGTGATACTCATACTCATGGCATTGGTATCGGGATTCACCCTGATATCGAGCCTTTTCATCATTATACTCGAACGAATACGCACTATCGGGTTGTTAAAATCGCTCGGAGCCGACAATGCCACCATACGCGAAATATTCATATTCATAGCGCAACGACTCGTATTGCGCGGGTTGATAATAGGCAACATAATCGGAATCGGGCTGCTGCTGATTCAAAAACGATTCCATTTGGTTCCGCTCGATCCCGACGCTTACTATCTCAACTATGTGCCGGTCGACATAAACTGGCTTTACATCGCGGCCATAAACGTAGGAGTCATAATAGTGTCGTCGCTTGTACTCATACTCCCCACGCAAATCATAACCACCATTTCGCCGGCAAAGTCCATTAGATACGAATGACATTTTTTTGGCAAAACAGACCTTTTTGGCATGATATTTGTTTAAACAATGAATTATATTGAGTTTTTTCAATTACTTTTGCAAACACATATAAGCACGTTTCAAATAAAAGATGACAAACAAACACGACATAATCAACTTAGTTACCGAAGGAATACAAGATCGTAAAGGACGTAAGATAACCCGCATCGATCTGTCGGGATTGGAGTCGGCTGCCGCTTCGAACTTCATCATATGCGAAGGTTCGTCGACCATGCAGGTATCGGCAATTGCCGATAACATCCGCGAGCACCTGCTTAAGGAAGGTGGAATAAAGCCCTACAATTACGACGGATATCAAAATTCACAATGGATAGTGATAGACTACGGCGACATAATGGTGCACGTGTTTTTGCCTGAAATACGCCAACGTTACAATCTTGAAGAATTATGGAGCGATGCCGTAGTCGAAGAAATCCCCGATCTCGACTGACATACGCATTAGCAGCATACACGCATTCAAACAAATTCATCCATCAAGTTAATCAATTCACTAAATGCAGCCGTCAAAGCCAAAAAAGCCAGCCATACGATTCAGCATGTACTGGATGTATGCCATAATCATAATATTTCTCGCCGGTGCGCTCTATCTCGACGATAACTCGCTTACAAAAGAGGTGAGTTACTCGAAATTCGAGTCGTACGTAGGATCGGGCGGAGTTACCAAAATAATCGTATTTTCAAACAAAGCCCAAGCCGAAGCGTTCCTTAACGACTCGCTTGCATCGAAAATATTCAACGAAAATCAATTCAAGCCCGGAACAGGCACGAATGCAAAGATATTAACCGACATACCTTCGGCCGACAAGCTACAAGACAAAATTGACCAGTGGCAAGCCGAGGGAGTGTTTAAAGGCGAAGTGAAATTCGAAAAAAGCAGCGACATTTCCGGTCTGCTCTGGACATTCGGACCGGTATTGCTGCTGATCGTATTCTGGTTCGTCATGATGCGCCGCATGTCGGGCAAGGACGGCGGCAGCGGCGGAGTGTTCAACGTCGGGAAGTCGAAGGCAAAGATATTCGACAAGGATGGCCCCATACAAGTCACGTTCAAGGATGTAGCCGGATTGTCGGAAGCCAAGACCGAAATAGAGGAAATAGTGGAATTTTTGAAAAATCCGCAACGATACACCAATCTCGGAGGAAAAATACCCAAAGGCGCCCTGCTTGTAGGCCCTCCCGGAACTGGCAAAATGTTACTCGCCAAAGCCGTGGCTGGAGAAGCCAACGTGCCGTTCTTCTCTATGTCGGGCTCTGACTTCGTGGAAATGTTTGTCGGCGTTGGTGCCTCGCGCGTACGCGACCTTTTCCGTCAGGCGAAGGAGAAAGCACCCTGCATAGTGTTCATCGACGAAATCGACGCAGTGGGTAGAGCGCGCGGACGCAACCCGAACATGGGAGCGAACGACGAACGCGAAAACACCTTGAACCAGCTACTCACCGAGATGGACGGTTTCGGCACCAACAGCGGCGTGATAATTCTCGCTGCCACCAACCGCGCCGACATTCTCGACAAAGCGTTGCTACGCGCCGGCCGTTTCGACCGACAAATATACGTTGACCTCCCCGACCTGAACGATCGAGTGGCAATATTCAACGTTCATTTGCAGAAAATAAAGACCGACGAAACCGTCGACGTGGATTTGCTCGCACGTCAAACGCCGGGATTCTCGGGTGCCGACATTGCAAACGTATGTAACGAGGCAGCTCTGATAGCGGCTCGACACAACAAACCTTCGGTAGGCCGACAAGACTTCATCGATGCCGTCGACCGAATAATAGGCGGTCTCGAAAAACGCTCAAAGATAACCACCGACGAGGAAAAACGCGCCATTGCCATACATGAAGCCGGACACGCATGCATATCATGGCACTTGCGCTACGCCAATCCGCTCATAAAGGTAACAATAGTGCCGCGCGGAAAAGCGCTCGGAGCCGCTTGGTATCTCCCCGAAGAACGACAGATCACCCCGTCGCAGGCGCTTCTCGACGAAATGTGCGCCACTCTTGGCGGTCGCGCCGCCGAAGAATTGTTCCTCGGACGCATATCGACCGGAGCCGCCAACGACCTCGAACGAGTAACTAAGCAAGCATATGCAATGGTAGTATATTATGGTATGAGCGAAAAGCTGCCAAACATATGCTACTACGACTCCACCGGACAAGACTACGGTTTCTCGAAGCCATACAGCAACGAGCGCGCAAAGATGATAGACGAAGAAGTGTCGCGAATCATCAACGAGCAGTACGAACGTGCCAAACAGATACTGACCGAGCACGCCAAGGGGCACAAAGAACTTGCCGACGTCTTGATAAAACGCGAGGTGATTTTCACCGAAGATGTCGAAAAGATATTCGGCAAACGTCCTTGGGTATCGCGTACCGACGAAATTCTATCCGTACAAGAGGCACGGAAAAAAGAAGTAGCGGCACTGCCGCCCATACCGTCGACCGAAAACGATGAGAAAGCCGACGACGCCACGCCGGCGACCGATGAGCCTACCGACTCAAAAAGCGACGAGGCGAAGAAGGACGACACGACGCCACCGACGCCGCCTCCATTCAACGGCGTGCCCCCAATGCCCAAAAAGTAATTTAAATTGTTCCATAATTCCGAAAGCCGCTGAATAGCGGCTTTCTGTTTGGATTCAATCGAATAAAAATAGTAATTTTGCAGTCCCAAAACATTCCACCACTCCATGAGAAGATTCTTTATTTCGTTAATAGTGTGCCTAATCTCTGCTGCGCCGGCCATAGCCACACCTGAAACGGAACCGGATTCCATCTCTAAATCCAATAAATCGGACAATACGGTATACACCGATTCGATAGGGCTGCTTGACTGGTCGCCCAAAATACTGCGCGAATACCTGAACTCGCTAATAAGGGGCAACATCGACCGCACTCGCGAGCGCAAATTCGACGTAAGCTTCGGGCTATCGCCATCATACACCCGCGAAGCGTCGTTCGGCATAGGAGCCATGTGCACCGGCCTTTACCGAATGGATCGCAACGACACACTTCCGCAGCCATCCGACGTATTTGCCTCGCTCAACGCCTCGCTCAACGGCTTTTTCGTGTTCACGCTCAAAGGCAACAATCTGTTTCCCGACAACAAATCGCGATTGTCGTATAAAATGGAGATATATCGCAAACGCCTCGACTTCTGGGGCATAACGTCGGAAGCCACAGCCAACAACCCAAAATCGAAATACGACCGACGACAAATCGACCTGCAACTCGAATATGTTTACCGATTGACGCACAATCTGTTTTTGGGATTGCACCTGCGGTCTGACTACACCGATGCGCGCGAAATGAAAAATCCCGAATATCTGTTGGGCGAACATGCACAATACTACGTAACGGGAATAGGCGTACAGATAGAAATAGATTCGCGCGACAACCTCATAACCCCCACTCGAGGCATCAGAATTGCATATACGCCTACCATATTCCCTAAATTTCTCGGAAACGCGCCATCGTTCTTCAACAGCCACCAACTTATAGTGAACGGATACTGCGGATTATGGCGCGACGCCGTAGGGGCATTCGACTTCTATGCAAAAATAAACAGCTCGAAAGCGCCGTGGACCATGCGCGAAATGGTGGCATCCGACGGCATACGAATGCGAGGATATTACATGGGGTCATACATCGACAACAGCCAAGTGGCATCGCAGTTCGAAATTCGCCAGCACTTATGGCGACGCCTCGGAGCGACCGCATGGGTGGGCGGAGCCACGGTATTCTCGTCGCTGAAAGAATTCAAAGAGCGCGAAATAAAGCCCGAATGGCTTCCCAACTGGGGTCTCGGATTACGATTTGAGTTCAAGCACAACGTAAACGTTCGCATCGATTACGGATTCGGACGCCATACTTCAGGACTTGTGTTTGCCATAGGCGAAGCGTTCTAAGAAACAGTTCTAATCAATGTTGATCTTGGCTTCGCTCATCTCCTTGTATTCATTCCATTCAGGATCGTTTTCGGCCGATATCTCCAACGGCAACAAAGGCAATTCGGCAAGTGCCTCATTAATCTTCCGGCCAAATATGTTAAGGCTCAGGGTATAAAACACCCAGTTTCGCTCGTCGTCGCCGGTATATATTCCTGTCATTACGGCAACCGGATCTTTGGTAAACGCGGCTTCCAGGCAATCTTGGGCTTGCTGCATCAATTCGGATGTAGGAGTATCGGGCATGCCCATCGAGTCGCCCTCATACCGCCACGTCACGGTAACGCGAATGTTGAAGCGCGGATTGTCGATAAACTTCTTCACATCGCCGCGTCCCGTAACCATTATCAACCGGCCCGATTCGCTTTGCGTTGGAGCCGTCCACCATTGTCCTGATTCTGCCATCTGAAAGTAGTTTTTAATTTGATTAGTAAAATTACTACATTTATTATTATCTTAAAACTAATTTGATAAATTTACAATAAGTTTACCGCCCAAAATTTGGCATTTATGGGTTATATAACTAAATTTGTCAAAAAGTTACAACAAACATTACTTATCAATGGAAATAAAAGGTAAAATAATCCTCGCACTTCCCGAACAAAGCGGCACATCCAAAAATGGGAATGCATGGAAAAAGCGTGAATATGTGCTCGAAACGCAAGAAACGTATCCACGTAAAGTTCATTTCGATTTCTTTGGCGAACGAGCCGACCAATATCCCCTCAACGTAGGCGAAACCATAACCCTGAGCTTCGACATAGAAAGTCGTGAATACAACGGTCGTTGGTACACAAGCATCAGAGGTTGGAAAGCCGAACGCGACAATGCCGCACAACCGATGCCGCAGGCTCCGGCATATCCCGGCGAAATTCCGCCCCCGCCCGCTCCCGCATTCGATGCATCATCGTCAGGCGACGACGATCTGCCATTTTAAGCACTTCAGAGACTACACTTAGAAAAAAAATAATAGTTTCTTTTTAATAACCCCATAGAGGGGACTCGATGTCTATAAAAACGTATTGAGCCCCCTCTTTCTTTTTAATTTAAATAATAAACCATCATGAAACGACTCGTAAATGTGATAGCAGCGTCGGCCTTGACATTATCGGCTTCGATGGCTTTCGCAAACGACAACAACTCTACTGAAACGGCCACGTACATCCCCACCGCCGAAAACCTTAAAGCCCGACAAGAATTTGCCGACAATGGTTTTGGCATATTCATACACTGGGGCATATACAGCATGTTCGGACAAGGTGAATGGTATCTGAACTATGGATTGAATGCCGAGGAGTACGCCAAAGCGGCCAAAGGGTTCTACCCTGCCGAATTCAATGCAGCCGAATGGGTCTCGGCCATCAAAAACGCCGGAGCCAAATACATTTGCATAACGAGCCGACATCATGACGGATTTTCAATGTTCGCAACCAAGCAATCGGATTACAACATCGTCGATGCTACTCCGTTTGGCCGCGACATTCTGAAGGAACTTGCCGACGAATGCCATAAGCAAGGCATCAAGCTCCATTTCTATTACTCACACATCGACTGGACTCGCCCCGATTATCCGTCAGGACGCACCGGCCTGAATACGGGACGCGACGTAAGCCTGCGCAACTGGCCAAATTATTATAAATTCATGAACAATCAGCTCACCGAGCTACTGACCAACTACGGCGAAGTAGGTGCCATATGGTTTGACGGCATGTGGGATCATGATGAAGACTCCATCCCGTTCGACTGGCAACTGACCGAACAGTATGAATTGATTCATAAGCTCCAGCCGGCATGCCTCATAGGCAACAACCACCACCTCAAACCGTTTCCCGGCGAAGACATACAGATTTTCGAGCGCGACCTCCCCGGCGAAAACACGGCAGGAATGTCGGGACAGGAAGTTTCGCAACTCCCGTTGGAAACGTGCCAGACCATGAATGGAATGTGGGGTTATAAAGTAGCCGATCAGGATTACAAGAGCGTACCGCAACTCATACATTTGCTCGTAAAAGCAGCCGGAATGGGCGCAAACCTCCTGCTCAACATAGGCCCGCAACCCGATGGAGAGCTTCCGGCCGCCTCGCTCGATCGCCTCAAAGGCATAGGCGAATGGATGAACAAATATGGCGAAACCTTCTATGCCACCACGGCAGGCGACTTCGAAGCACAGCCATGGGGCACCTCGACGCGCAAAGGCAATAAGCTCTATCTGCACATATTGTCGGCCGACACCACCGACATCGAAGTTCCCATTGATTGCAAGGTAAAGAAAGCCGTAACATTCGATGATCGCAAAAAGGTAAATTACACCAAGAAAAAAGAAGGCGGCATAACACTTCACCTCGACAAGGTGCCGACCGACTGCATAGACTACATAGTCGAACTCGAAACATCAACAAAGAAATAAATGGCATTACTTGAAGTATGTGCCGGCGACATAGGCAGCGTAAAATCGGCCTCGACCGGCGGAGCGGCAAGAGTGGAGCTTTGCTCGGCTCTCGAAGTCGGAGGGATAACACCCTCCGACGGCTTTATAACCGAAGCGTTAAAAGTCGGAGACGTGAAAGTGCACGTGCTCATACGCCCGCGCAACGGCGACTTTTTATACGACGATGACGAGATAGAATGCATGGCACGCGATGTGAAGATAGCGCGCGAACTCGGAGCGCACGGCGTGGTGATAGGAGCGCTGACGCCCGACGGCAATGTCGACATGGAAGCCTGCAAGCACATATTGCGCCACGCCGATTCCATGAACGTCACATTTCACAGGGCATTCGATCTGTGCCGCGACCCCTTCAAAGCCATTGACGAAATCTGCTCGTTGGGCTGTAACCGAATACTCACCTCGGGGCAAGCTCCTTCGGCCGAAGCCGGAGTCGAGCTGCTGTCGAAGCTGAACGACTACGCCAACAGCCGACTGAAAATATTGGCAGGCGGAGGCATCAACCCGTCAAACGCCGCTAAAATCATACAAGCCACAGGCATAAGCGAAGTGCATGCATCGGCGCGGAGCAAAATGCCAAGCAAAATGCAATACCGACGCGACGGCGTAGCAATGGGGGCACCCGACAGCGACGAATATTCGCGCGCCACCACCTCGGCTGAAATTGTAAAACGAATTGTCGAATCAATAACTATATAAGATGAACATCTTGAAAAAACTGGCGCTCACGTGCGTCGCCGTTACCGTTTCGGCCCTTACCGCCACGGCTCAGATAGCCACCCCAACGGTGACAAACGACTTCAATTCACGCGCCAAACAGATTGGAAAATCAAAATACCTTGAGGTATTCAAGCGTCAGCTTACCGACGAACAACGTCAGGCGCTTCAGGTGCTCTACGCCTACATGCCGCTCCCCGACATAACCGACAATTCGGGCGACTTCTTTCTCGATAACGTAAACGTGACATTAAAAGCCCGCAACGAAATGCCGTGGGGCAAGATAGTGCCTGACCGCGAGTTCAGGCACTTCGTCATACCCTTGCGAGTCAACAACGAAATGCTCGATACGGCCCGCGCGGTATTTTACGACGAGCTGAAGGATCGCGTAAAAAGTCTGTCGATGGAGGATGCCATACTCGAGGTGAACCATTGGTGCCATGAAAAGGCCACCTATCAGCCTTCCGACAGCCGAACCCACAACCCGCTGGCCACCGTAAGCTCGGCCATAGGACGATGCGGAGAGGAATCGACGTTTACCGTAGCAGCCTTGCGCTCCGTAGGCATCCCGGCGCGACAAATATATACGCCCCGTTGGGCTCATACCGACGACAACCATGCCTGGGTGGAAGCGTGGGCCAATGGGAAATGGTATTTTCTCGGAGCTTGCGAACCGGAACCCATATTGAACCTCGCGTGGTTCAACTCTCCGGCATCGAGAGGCATGCTCATGAACACCCGCGTATTCGGAAAATATGACGGCCAGGAAGAAGTTTTGCTCCAACTGCCGGAAACCACCGACATAAATACCACCGAAATATATGCGCCAATCGACACCATACACGTAACCGTGACCGACAAAACGGGCCGCCCGATAAATGGCGCCACCGTTTCATACAGGCTATACAATTATGCCGAATTATATCCGATAGTAACCAAAAAGAGCGATGCAAAAGGGAACTCATCGCTCACCACCGGACTCGGCGACTTAGTGGTATGGGCCTCATATGGCAAGGATTTCGGATTCAAAAAAGCGTCGGTCGGCAAAGACCACCACGTAACCGTGAAGCTCGACATGACGCCAGAGTCAACGGGATCGTACGATTTCAACATAGTGCCCCCGCAACCATCCGACAATCCCATAGCGGCCACGCCTGATGCCATAACCCAAAACGACATCCGCAAAGCTTACGAAGATTCGATACGAACGGCCTACACGGCTACGTTTTTCGATGCAGAGAGAGCGTCGGCATTGGCCAAGAAGCTCAACGCCGACATCAGTCGCATGCAAAACATCATGATCAATGCCCGAGGCAATCACAAAACCATCGAAGCGTTTCTGCAAAGCATCCCGGCCGGAAAAATGACTCGCGCACTCGACTTTCTTGAATCACTTTCGGCAAAGGACATGTCGGACGTGACAATCGACATTCTCAATGATCATTTTTACGGCTCCGACTCCAACGACATAGCTTTTGTAGTCAACCCGCGAATAAGCGACGAACCGTTGACCCCATACCGCAACTACTTCAAGAAGGCAATGCCGCAAAAAGATGCGAAAAAATTCCAAGCCAACCCCGACGAACTCGTAAAATGGACCGCACGTAACATCAACGTGGAGAGCGACTGGAACCCCGTTGCATTGAAAATGTCGCCCATGGCGGTATGGAACCACAGACGCACCAACGCCACGTCGCGTAACCACTTCTTCGTGGCCATGGCCCGAAGCTTGGACATACCGGCCCGCATCGACCCCGTAACCGGCAAAACGCAGTGGCGCAAAGGAACCGACAAATGGAACGATGCAGTGTTCGAAAAAAGCAATGTCGATGCCGCATCAAACGCGCAAGGCACATTGATGCTAAGCTACGAAAAAGTGGGGCGCATCGACAATCCGCGCTACTACACCAACTTCACCATATCGAAAATAACCGACGGACAATTGTCGCTTTTAGGATATGACGAAGATGCCACATGGCTCAACACGTTCGAAAAAGGAGTGTCGTTAGACGAAGGGCAATACATACTCGTAAGCGGACAGCGCATGGCCGACGGCACCGTACTCGCCCACATCGAAATATTCGAGATAAAAGCCAACGCCACTACGTCGGTGAAACTTAACATCCGACAAAGCGACAACGGAGTACAGGTGATAGGCAACTTCAACTCCGAGAACATATATCGCGACTTGGCCACCGGCACCGACAAGAGCATTTTGTCGACAACCGGACGCGGCTACTACGTAATCGGTCTGATAACGCCCAACCACGAGCCCACCAACCACGCGTTGCGCGACATAGCCGCCCTTACGCAAGAATTTGAAAAATGGGGCAAAAACATAGTGCTGCTTTTCAAAGACGAAAAAGAAGCGGCCCGATACGATGCATCGCAACTGCCAAAACTGCCGTCGACGGTAGTGATGGGTGCCGACATAAACGGAGCAATAGCCAATGAGATATCGGAAGCCATGAAACTCACGTCGACCGACAGACCAATATTCCTGATAGCCGACACATTCAATAGAGTGGTGTTCATAATACAAGGCTATACGATAGGTCTTGGCGATCAGCTGATAGACACCATACACAAGCTGAAAGAATGACGTAACGGCTCACGCCGCAGCATAAACAAGAAAAAGAGAATCCGCCAATGCTTCAAATTAAGGTGGATTCTCTTTTTTTGACCTTCAATAACGAAATAATGTTTGTATTATTGTGTCAAAAACATTAATTTTGCATATGACAATTGTTATATGAAAAACTTTGCAGCCATATTATTGACTTTGCTGGCCCTTACGGCCGTAAATCCAATTCCCGTTCAAGCCAATGCCGACGAACGGATAGAGGCCAACGCGCCCCAACTAAAAGCTGCAAGCGGATACATCGAACTTACCGTAAGTTCAGAAACGACATTTACTTTCCACATTTTTTCGATAACCGGTCAGCTAATCAAGCGAGTTGAAGTGTCCGACGGATCACTTCAGGTGGAGCTCCCTGCCGGCTGCTACATAGTTAAATGCGAAAAATGGTCAAAGAAAGTGATTGTCAAATGATACAGCAACGACCGACAATGCATCGGTCGCCATAACAGCATATTTTTTATTTTTTGTGATTCAAACATATCATACTTAACCAGTAATTCATTTAAATGAAATTTTCAATCATGAGCCTATGCACCTGCACTATATTATCGGGCGCATACGTGTGTGGACCTATCGACACATCAGCACAATCGACACGCGACATCGAACTGGCCAAACTACCATCGTATTCGGCCGACGACCTTGAACTAAAAGTGGATGCCACCGGCACGCATTTCAGACTGTGGTCGCCCGAGGCCGACGAAGCCAAAGTATATCTGTACGATACCGACCGAAATACTCCGGCCGTTGACTCCCTTACCATGAAGCGCGACGTAAAAGGCACCTGGACGGCATCGGTCAACAAGCCATTATACGGTATGTTCTACACGTTCCGCATAAAACATAACAGAAAATGGCTGAAACACACTCCCGGCATCTGGGCCAAAGCCGTAGGAACCAACGGCGAACGAGCTGCCATAATCGACATAGCGGCAACCGATCCCGAAGGGTGGAACACCGACAAAGGGCCAAGCCTGAAAGCCATAAACGATGCGGTAATATACGAGATGCATCATCGCGACTTTTCCATGCACCCTTCGTCGGGCATAGTGAACAAGGGCAAATTCATAGCGCTGACCGAACAAGACACAAAATCGATGCTCGGCGACAAAACCGGCATTGAGCACCTGAAAGAGCTCGGCATAACGCACGTACACATACTTCCGTCATACGACTACAACAGCATCGACGAATCGCAGCTACCGTCGAATGGCTACAATTGGGGGTATGACCCATACAATTACAATGCTCCCGAAGGTTCGTATTCGACCAATCCGTCAGATCCGTCGGCACGAATCTCGGAAATGAAACAGATGGTGAAATCGCTTCACGATGCCGGAATAGGAGTGATAATGGATGTGGTGTACAATCATACGGCCAACAACGACGATTCGAATTTCTCGCTGACGGCACCCGACTACTTCTATCGCCACAAGCCCGACGGATCGTACAGCGATGCATCGGGATGCGGCAACGAAACCGCCTCGGAGCGCCAGCAGATGCGCGACTTCATAATCAACTCCGTAAAATACTGGGCAAAGGAATACCACATCGACGGCTTCAGATTTGACCTTATGGCCATTCATGACATCGAGACCATGAATCAGGTAGCCGCCGCGCTCAAAGAAATAAACCCCGACATATTCATATATGGAGAGGGATGGACCGCCGGCGACAGCCCCCTGCCGGCCGACCAACGTGCCTTGAAGGAGAATGTGGCCAAGATGCCCGACATAGCAGTGTTTAGCGACGACTTACGCGATGCCGTAAAGGGTCACTATTCAAACGAAGCCGACCGTGGATTCGCAACCGGCAAGCCCGGCCTCGAGGAAACGGTGAAAATAGGCATCGTCGCTTCAACCGCCCACCCGCAAGTAGACTACTCAAAAGGCGCAAATTCAAAATTTGCATATGCAGCCGAACCGACTCAGATTATAAACTACGTGTCATGCCATGACGACCTGACGCTGACCGACAAACTGGCAAAATCGATGCCCGATGCATCGGAGCAGGAACGATTGCGCGCAGCCAAACTGGCGCAAACCATAGTGCTTACATCGCAAGGCACTCCGTTCATATTTGCCGGCGAAGAAGTGTTCCGCGACAAAAAAGGCGTACACAACAGCTACAAGTCACCCGACTCAATAAATGCCATTGACTGGAGCAACAAACATAAATACGCCGATCAGTTCAATTATTATCGAGAACTGATAAAGCTCCGCAAGTCGCACCCGGCATTTCGCATGACGTCTGCGGCCGACATTACAAAACACATAAAATTTGACGACGTGAAGCATGACAACTTAGTGTCGTATTCCATCACCGGAAATGCCAACGGCGACGAGTGGAAAGAAATAAAACTCGCTTTCAACGGATCAGACGAGCCTTTGAACATAAAAGTAAGCAAAGGCGACTGGATCATAATAGCCAATGACGGTAAAATCAACGCCGAAGGATTGGGAAAATCACGTGGCGGCACCATAACCGTGGCCCCGCGCTCGGCCTTGATCATGGCAAGAGAAAAATAATCGCGCGCCTTTCAGCATTTCGAACGTTCAAATAAGAACGAGCAATAAAAAATCGACCCCGATGCCACTCGAATGCGGCATCGGGGTCGATTATTTTATTTGGACCAAAACCTTAGCTTTAATATTCGCTCCACGGAGTGATGTTTATTTCTTCGATCGGCTTCGAAATGAAAGCTTTCACATAAGCGCCTGCCAGACGGGCATTGGTAAGCAACGGTATGTTATGATCGATGGCCGAGCGACGTATACGATAACCATTCGTAAGCTCACGCTTGGTGTGATTCTTCGGTATGTTGATCACGAGGTCGACCTCATGCTTCGAAATGGCATCGAGAACGTTTTCGCCCTCCTCGTCAGGCCAGCATACGGTTATCGCGGGAATGCCGTTCGACTTAAGGAATTCGGCCGTGCCGTCGGTAGCATATATCTTATAGCCGTTATCGTTGAGCATATGGCAAGCATCGAGCATGTCGACCTTTCCTCTTACGTCGCCGGAGCTTACAAGCACCGCCTTCTTGGGCACCTGATGGCCTACCGACATCAATGCATTGAGCAACGCTTCGTCGAAATCCTTTCCGAGACACCCAACCTCACCCGTCGACGACATATCAACGCCAAGCACCGGGTCGGCCTTGTGAAGACGGGCAAACGAGAATTGAGAAGCCTTAATGCCTATATAGTCAATGTCGAATGTCGACGAGTCAATGGGCTCGATGGTTTCGCCAAGCATGATTCGGGTAGCCGTTTCGATAAAATTCTTCTTCAACACCTTGCTGACAAACGGGAACGAACGTGATGCGCGAAGATTACATTCGATCACTTTCACGTCATTGTTCTTGGCAAGATATTGAATGTTGAACGGACCGGAAATGTTGAGTTCCTTTGCTATCTGCGCGCTTATGCGCTTTATGCGGCGAGCCGTAGCCATGTAGATTTTCTGAGCGGGGAACACCAAAGTGGCATCACCCGAATGCACGCCGGCATATTCGATATGCTCGGAAATGGCATATTCAACGATTTTGCCATTACGGGCAACGGCATCAAATTCGATTTCCTTGGCATTTTGCAAAAATTCCGAAACCACTACGGGGTATTCCTTCGACACCTTCGCAGCCTGACCGAGGAAACGATGCATCTGCTCGTAATCGTAGCATACGTTCATGGCCGCACCCGAAAGCACATAGCTCGGACGAATCAGGACGGGGAATCCGACTTCCTTTACAAAGGCATCGATATCGTCGGTAGTGGTAAGCTCTTTCCAACGCGGCTGATCGATGCCAAGCTGGTCGAGCATTGCCGAAAATTTGTGACGGTTTTCAGCTCTGTCAATCGACACAGGCGACGTGCCAAGTATGGGCACATGGCGGCGATGCAGCTTCATGGCCAAGTTGTTGGGTATCTGTCCGCCCACGCTTACTATCACGCCACGCGGCACTTCGAGGTCAATTATATCCATCACGCGCTCAAAGCTGAGTTCATCGAAATACAATCGATCGCACATATCGTAGTCGGTCGAAACCGTTTCGGGGTTATAGTTTATCATTATCGACTTATAGCCGAGCTTACGACAAGTATTTGCGGCATTTACCGAACACCAGTCAAATTCAACCGAGCTACCGATGCGATATGCACCCGAACCGAGCACCACGATGTTGTTGCCCGCATTCAAGTCGTAACGGATGGCGTTTTCCGAAGCCCCGTAAGTTACATACAGATAGTTGGTAAGGTCGGGATATTCAGAAGCTATGGTATTGATGCGACGCACCTTCGGAAGCACGTCGAGGCTCTTGCGATGATTGCGCACCTTAAGCACGTCGGATTCCATCGTGCCTTCGGGATTCTCGACGAGACGGGCTATCTGGAAGTCGGAGAATCCAAGACGCTTTGCCTCTTGCATCGTATCTTTGTCGATATCTTCTATCTTATCGAACGTCTTAAGCTTGGCGGCATATTTCACTATGTTGTCCAAGCGTTCGATAAACCATTTGTCAATCTTCGTCAGGTCGACTATTCGATCTATTGCATATCCTTCTTCAAGAGCCTGTGCAATGGCGAATATGCGCATATCGGTAGGATGCGACAAAGCATGTTCAACATCGTCGAACTTTATGTCGGTATTTCCGACGAAGCCGTGCATGCCCTGGCCTATCATACGCAGACCCTTCTGTATTATTTCCTCAAACGATTTGCCAATCGACATTATTTCGCCAACCGACTTCATCGACGAGCCTATTTCGCGATCGACGCCTACGAATTTCGTCAAGTCCCAACGAGGTATCTTGACTATCATATAGTCGACCTGCGGAGCCACGTAAGCCGAGTTGGGCGTACCCATTTCACCAATCTGGTCGAGCGTATAGCCCAAAGCCAACTTGGCGGCCACGAAAGCCAACGGATAACCCGAAGCCTTCGATGCCAAAGCCGACGAACGGCTCAATCGAGCATTTATTTCGATGATTCGGTAGTCGTTTGTCTCGGCATTGAAGGCGTATTGTATGTTACATTCGCCCACTATGCCAATATGGCGCACCACCTTTATGGCTATGTTTTCAAGCAATTTTATCTGCTCGGGAGTCAAAGACACGATCGGAGCCACAACTATCGACTCGCCGGTATGTATGCCCAGAGGGTCGAAATTTTCCATCGGCACCACGGTGAAGCAATGGTCGTTGGCATCGCGTATAACTTCGAATTCTATTTCTTTCCATCCCTTCAGCGACTCCTCAACCAATATCTGCTTTGAATATGCGAGGGCGCTTTCGCAATGTTTTTCAAATTCGGCATCGTTGGTGCAGATGCCCGAACCGAGTCCGCCGAGCGCGTATCCCGAGCGCACCATCACCGGGAATCCGATGCGATGGGCCACCTCTATTGCATCGCCGATGCTCTCAACGGCCTGCGATACGGGGGTCTTGACATCTATTTCGTTAAGCTTCTTTACAAACAGGTCACGATCCTCGGTTATCATAATGGCTTCAACCGAAGTACCCAATACTTTCACTCCATATTTATCGAGCGTGCCATTGAGATACAATTCGGTTCCGCAGTTAAGAGCTGTTTGCCCGCCAAAGGCAAGCAATATGCCGTCAGGACGCTCCTTCTTTATTACTTCTTCTACAAAATAAGGTGTGATGGGAAGGAAATAAACCTGATCGGCAACGCCTTCCGATGTCTGTATGGTAGCGATGTTAGGATTGATTAACACTGTTGAGATGCCCTCCTCGCGCAATGCCTTCAGCGCTTGCGAACCGGAATAGTCAAACTCGCCGGCTTGACCTATCTTAAGGGCTCCTGAGCCAAGTAGCAGAACCTTTTTCATAAAATAATATAATGTGTAATGATTTTTGCAAAGTTACGATATTTATCCCGCTTACTCAAAAGTTTCGCGCACAAAACTATGACAAAAAAACGGCTTGCCGACTTACGAAAACCGCATGAAAAACACGAGGAGCGCCCCATTGACCATGGAACGCTCCTGTATGTTTAAATCACAAGCTTATGCCCGTGAGTATTGACCGTAATCAATCATTGATGGCTGCTACACCCGGAAGCACCTTGCCTTCAATGGCTTCGAGAAGTGCACCGCCACCGGTTGAAACATAAGATACGCGATCGGCAAGACCGAACTTGTTGACGCAGGCCACAGAGTCGCCACCACCTACGAGCGAGAATGCGCCCTTGTCGGTAGCTTCTACGATGGCATCGGCTATCGCGCGCGAACCGGCAGTGAAGTTGTCGAATTCAAACACGCCTGCGGGGCCGTTCCAAAGTATGGTCTTTGCGTTTTTGATTACGTCGGCAAAAGCCTTGCGGGTTTCAGGACCTGCATCGAGGCCTTCCCATCCGTCGGGTATTGCATTTGCGGGAACTACCTGAGTCTTTGCGTCATTGCTGAACGAGTCGGCTGCAACGCAGTCAGTGCCGAGTACCAGGTTAACGTTCTTTTCTTTTGCTTTCTTGATGATGTCGAGAGCGAGATCGAGCTTGTCGTTTTCGCAGATCGAATCGCCCACATGTCCACCCTGAGCCTTTGCGAAAGTATAGGTCATGCCACCGCAAAGAATCAGATTGTCGACCTTGTCCATCAAATTTTCGATGATACCGATCTTGGTAGACACTTTCGAGCCACCCATTATGGCAGTGAAAGGACGCTTGATGTCACTGAGTATGTTGTTAACGGCCTGAACTTCCTTTTCCATGAGGTAGCCGAGCATCTTATCCTGCTTGTCGAAATAATCGGCGATAACTGCAGTAGAAGCGTGTTTGCGGTGTGCCGTACCGAAAGCATCGTTTACATAAACGTCGGCATAGCTTGCAAGCTTCTTGGCAAATGCCTTCTGACGTTCTTTCATTTCCTTCTTTGCAGCATCGTATGCGGGATCTTCTTTGTCGATGCCTACGGGCTTGCCTTCTTCTTCGGGATAGAAACGAAGGTTTTCGAGCAACAGAACTTCACCGGGCTTAAGGTTTGCAGCTGCTTCATCGGCATTGGCGCAGTCGGGAGCGAATTTCACGTCACAACCAAGAGCCTTTGCTACGTCGTCCTTAATCTGAGCGAGAGAGAATTTAGGATTCACCTTGCCTTTGGGTTTGCCCATATGGCTCATTATTATGAGGCTGCCACCGTCGCTAAGTATCTTTTTCAAGGTGGGGAGAGCGCCACGGATACGAGTATCGTCGGTTATTTTACCATTTTCGTCCAAGGGCACGTTGAAGTCAACGCGGACGATAGCCTTCTTTCCTGCAAAATTAAAATTATCGATTGTCATTTTAATATGTATATTAAGTTATTCTATTTGTCAATAATCCACCTGTTTAAATGCGAGAGGCAAAATTACTAATTTTTTCCAAACTCGCATGACAAAGCGTCGCAAAATTTCATTTATTGAGCAGCGATGCCATCTGTGCGGCAAGCTTTGAAGCTTCGCGCGCGGCAGCTTCGGCAAAATCGGCTTCCGACGAAGCATAGATGATGCCGCGCGACGAGTTGACGAGAAGTCCACAATCGTCAATCATTCCATAGCGGCACACTTCCTCGAGGCTGCCGCCCTGCGCGCCTACGCCCGGCACGAGAAGGAAGCTACGCGGAGCCACCTTGCGAATGTCCTCGAACATGCGGCCTTGCGTCGCGCCAACCACATACATCATTTCGTTTTCGCCGGCCCAACGGCTCGAGGTTTCGATCACGTTTTCAAACAAGCGCTTGCCGTTTTTATCCTCTATCAGCTGAAAGTCATGCGAACCTTTGTTCGAAGTCAGGGCAAGCAATATGACCCACTTGCCTTCATAGCCCAGGAACGGAGTCACGCTGTCCTCGCCCATGTACGGAGCCACGGTTATGGCATCGACGTCGAGATGTTCGAAAAAGCTCCTTGCATAAAGTTGCGACGTATTGCCTATGTCGCCGCGCTTGGCATCGGCAATGATGAACTGATCGGGGTAATTGGTCTTTATGTATTTTACGGTGCGTTCCAATGCGCTCCAGCCCTCCATGCCCAGGCTCTCGTAAAAAGCGAGATTGGGCTTATAGGCCACGCAGTATGGCGCGGTGGCATCGATTATCGCACGGTTGAATTCAAAGATAGCGTCGTCATGGTCCTTAAGATGATTGGGGAGCTTGCGTATGTCGGTGTCAAGCCCCACGCAAAGGAACGAACCTTTGCGTTTGATGTTTTCAACTAACTCTTTTCGTGTCATATGGTTATTTTGTTGATATTGTTCTCTACAATTCGCCGGCCTTAAGCTTTTCGGCATTCTCGGCCACTATCAGATGGTCGATTACGTCCTGTATGTCGCCGTCGACAAACGATTGAAGATTGTAAACGGTGTAATTGATGCGGTGATCGGTTATGCGCCCTTGCGGATAATTGTAGGTGCGTATTTTAGCCGAACGGTCGCCGGTCGACACCATCGTTTTGCGGCGCGACGCAATGTCGTCGATATATTTCTGATGTTCCTTGTCGTAAATAAACGTACGCAGTCGGCTCAATGCGCGCTCCTTGTTTTTCGGCTGATCGCGCGTCTCGGTACATTCAATCAGAATCTCCTCGGTTACGCCCGTGTTGGGGTTACGCCACATATAGCGCAATCGCACGCCCGACTCCACCTTGTTGACATTCTGGCCACCGGCCCCGCCGCTTCTGAAGGTATCCCATTTTATCTCACCTTCATTAATCTCCACGTCGAAAGCCTCCGCTTCGGGAAGCACGGCCACCGTAGCGGCCGAAGTATGCACGCGCCCCTGCGTTTCGGTAGCCGGCACGCGCTGCACCCTGTGCACGCCGCTTTCATACTTCAACGTACCGTACACGTTTTCGCCCGTCACGGCCATTACTATTTCCTTGAATCCGCCGGCAGCGCCCTCGCTAAACGACGTCACAGCCACGTTCCACCCCTTCGATTCGCAATATTTCGAATACATCTTAAACAAATCGCCGGCAAAAATGGCCGCCTCGTCGCCGCCGGTGCCTCCACGAATTTCCACGATGGCATTCTTGCCATCTTCGGGATCGGCCGGTATGAGCAGCAGCTTTATCTCCTCCTCGAGTTGGGGTATTTTTTCAGAAGCCTCATCGAGCACCATTTTGGCCATTTCGCGCAATTCCTCATCCGATTCCTCCGCAAGGATGGTTCGGGCATTATCGACCTCATTGAGCAATGATTTGTATGAAGCAGTGGCACCTGTAAGATTTTCAAGATCCTTATACTCCTTAGTAAGGCGCACATAGCGCTTCATATCGGATATCACCGAAGGGTCGGTAATCAGCGTGCTCACTTCTTCGAAACGAGCTTCGATGCCGTCAAGACGAGAAAGTAGCGAGTTATCTGCCATGGTCTCAATTTTTTCGCGAAGTTACGAATTTTAGTCGAAATTTCATCACTCGTCAATGGTAATATGACGTCATGGAACGTGAAAAATTTAAAAATTATTGCGTTAAATTGCGCATTACAGTCTTAAATATTAATTTTGCAACTAATATTTGAATGTATCTCAAGTAACAATATAATTTTATGAACGTAACCATGCAGAAAACCGACTCTGTAAGCGCACGCTTGACGGTTTCGGTTGAAGAAAACGATTACAAGGATAAGGTAATCAAAGATCTCAAGACTATCGGTCGCACTCATCAGATACCCGGATTCAGAAAGGGACACATCAGCATTGCCGACCTTCAGCGACGCTTCGGCAACCAAGTTACCAGCGACGTAATAAATCGCGAAGTATTCGAAGCCGTGATGAAATTCATCGAAGACAACAAGCTTGAAGTGCTCGGACAGCCAATGCCCGTGGAAATGAAAGCCATCGACTTCAAAACCGACAAGGAATTCACTTTTGAATATGATTTGGCTCTTGCTCCGGAACTCAACATAACCCTCGACAAGTCAGAACACATCCCTTACTATAACATCGAAGTAACCGATGCAATGATCGACGAGCAGGACAAAGCATTCTGCAAGCGATTCGGCGCACAGGTGCCCGGCGAAGAAGTTGAGCCCGACGCACTCGTAAAGGGTGCCATCATGGAACTCAACCCCGACGGCACGGTAAAGGAATCGGACGACGCAATCCAGGTAATAAACGGCATAGTGGCCCCGATGTACTTCAAATCAAAAGAAGAAACCGACAAATTCATCGGCAAGAAAGTCGGCGACAAGGTGACTTTCAATCCCCACGCAACTTGCAATGGCGATTTGACCGAAATGGCTTCAATGCTCCAGATCGAGAAAGATCGTGCCGCAAACGTTACCGGCGACTTCGAAATGGCCATATCGGAAATAATCGTAGTTCGTCCGGCAGAGCACAACGAAGAGTTCTACACCAACGTATTCGGTGCCGACAAAGTGCATAACGAAGACGAATATCGTGCCGCTTTGAAAGACATGATTGCCGGCGAACTAAAGAGCAACAGCGAAATGATATTCCGCTTCTCTTGCAAGAACTTGTTCATGTCGAAATACGGCGAAATGGAATTGCCCGCAGCCATCTTGAAGAAATGGATGATAAGCCGCGACGAAAAGCTCAACGAAGAAAACGTCGACGAAGAATACGAACGCGTATCATCCGACCTCAAATGGCAGCTCATCAAAGAAAAGATTGCCGTCATCACCGGCATGAAGGTTGAGGAAGAAGATCTCAACGGTCTTGCAAAATCGATTGCAGCACGCCAGTTTGCTCAATACGGCATGACCAACCTCGACGACACCGTAATAGGCGATTATGCAAAGCGCATGCTCGAGGACAAGAACTATCGTTCACGCATAATCGAACAGGCTGGCGACATCAAGTTGTTCGCTGCCATCGAAAACGCCGTGACACTCGACGAAAAGACCGTATCGCTTGACGAATTCAAAGAAATAGCTTCAAAGCTCTAATCCGCTCTCAAGCTTAAGCATAAAAAAGCGAACGCCTCCGATGCCGTTAAAGCTATGGAGGCGTTCGTTCTTTTTCATATGTGACTCGCGCGCGCACTACAATGCTTCGAGCGCGCCGGTCTCGGAATCCATTATGTAACCGTTTACGCGCACGTCGCGCGCCATCAACGGATGATTGCGTATCAAATCGACGGTTTCGGCAACGGCATCGGCCGTGTCGTTAAATCCATGCAGCCACCCGTTAAGGTCAATGCCGCAATGACGCATAAGCGATATGTGCTCATCGTCTATTCCGCGAGAACGCATGATGGCCAGCATCTCATCGGCATCCATGCCCTGCACGCCGCATCCGGTGTGCCCTATCACCATCACCTCATTGACACCAAGCTCATACACCGCCACCAGCAGCGAACGCATCGTCGAGTCAAACGGATTGGTAATGGTTCCGCCTGCATTCTTTATCATCTTCACGTCGCCGTTGCGTATGCCCAATGCGGCCGGCAAAAGCTCCACGAGTCGGGTATCCATGCAGGTCACGATGGCTATGCGTTTATCGGGATACTTCGACGTGGCAAAACGTTTGTATCCTCCCGAAGCCACGAACTCCCGGTTATAATTCAATATTTCGTCTATCATACAGAAACACAATGTTATAAAAAGCCCGGGAACTCGCGGCCCCGGGCTTTTCGATATAGAAATTTATTATCCTGATTCGAAGCTTACTCGGCATACTTCTTAACTATCACGGTTGCGTTGTGGCCGCCGAAGCCGAATGCATTCGACAGAGCTGCGCGCACTTCGCGATGTTGTGCCTTGTTGAAGGTAAAGTTAAGATTATAGTCGATGTTTTCATCTTCGTCATCGTCGGCATGGTTGATGGTCGGCGGAACGATGTCCTCCTGCACTGCCTTGATGCTGAACAAAGCTTCCAAAGCGCCGGTTGCACCCAGAAGGTGTCCGGTCATAGACTTGGTTGAGCTTATGTTGAGCTTGTAGGCATCTTCACCAAACAAATCGACTATTGCCTTGATTTCAGAAACGTCGCCTACCGGAGTCGACGTACCATGAACGTTAATGTAATCTATGTCCGATGTCTTCATGCCGGCATCTTCAAGAGCGGCAGTCATGGCAAGCTTTGCGCCAAGACCGTCGGGATGAGTTGCCGTAAGGTGATATGCATCGGCCGACATACCTCCACCCACTACCTCGGCGTAGATTTTTGCGCCACGGGCTTTTGCATGTTCCAGTTCTTCAAGAACGAGCACGGCCGATCCTTCGCCCATTACAAAACCGTCGCGCGACTTGCTGAAAGGACGCGAAGCAGTTTCGGGGCTATCGTTGCGAGTCGACAAGGCATGCATCGAATTGAAGCCACCTACACCGGCAGGGTAGATTGCAGCTTCAGCGCCTCCGGTCACAAACGCATCGGCCTTGCCGAGACGAATGAGGTTGAAAGCGTCGATTATGGCATTGTTTGACGAAGCGCAAGCCGAAACCACGCCATAGTTCGGACCGTGGAAACCATATTCCATCGACACATGACCCGAAGCTATGTCGGCAATCATTTTGGGGATGAAGAATGGATTGTACTTAGGTCCGTTCTCCGAATTGAGCGCATAATATCCGGCTTCTTCCTCAAAAGTGTGCAAGCCGCCTATGCCGGCAGCCACTATCACACCTATGCGGTTGCGATTGAGATTCGGGGCATCGATTATGCCACTGTCCTCAACGGCCTGACGAGATGCCACGAGGGCATACTGCGCATACAAGTCGAGTTGACGAAGTTTCTTGCGATCTATGAAGTCAGAGGCGTTGAAGCCTTTTACCTCACATGCAAATTGGGTTTTAAACTTAGAGGCATCAAAATGAGTGATAGGCCCGGCACCACTCTTGCCGGCAACGGCAGCATCCCACGTGGTAGCTACGTCATTGCCAAGCGGAGTAATGGCTCCAAGACCCGTCACAACAACTCTTTTTAATTCCATTCTAAGATATTGAATGAACGTTTAGGGTTAATGAAATCAGCCGTAAATTACTTTTCAGCTGCTTCAATATATGCGATGGCGTCGCCTACGGTAGTAATGCCTTCAGCCTTGTCATCGGGAATAGTGATACCAAATTCTTTTTCGAACTCCATAATGAGCTCCACTGTATCAAGGCTATCAGCGCCCAAGTCTTTGGTGAATTCTGCAGTTTCAGTTACTTCATTTTCGTCAACGCCAAGTTTGTCTACGATAATAGCTTTAACACGTGATGCAATTTCTGACATAATTTTCGTTATTTAGATTAGTAAATTCATTTTGCGGTGCAAAGTAAGCAAATATTATCGGATTATTAAAACTTTATTAAGAGAAAGTTACATTAAAATATGTTTATTGGGCTTCAAAAAGCCACAATCAGCCGCTTTTTCCTATTATATTTATGTGAATTCGTCACGTTTAGCAATTATTTTCCCCATTTCGGCACAATCAATCAAATCAACGAATCTGCATATATTTTAATATTTTTATCTACATTTGCCGGCGATGAACATCATTTGTCGGCGATGAACATCGAAACCACCGCATTCGTTTGAATGTTATTCGTATAATCAACGTATTGACACAATCGTAAAGTCAAACTTAACGCATATTTTATTATGAAACATTTCACCCTACACAGATTATGCATCGCTACGACGGCCCTGCTGATGTGCGCATGCTCCGGAAAGCAATCATCCGACTCCAATTCCGCAACCGACCACGACGACGAATATCAGCCCGCGTCGGTGGTAAAGCCGGGAAACGTGGTCAAAAGTTTCAAAATCGACGAGGACGTGATTACGGCATCGCGCCTGCTCTGCATCACATCGCCCGACGACACCACATATCTTAAATATCCACATCGGTGCAATGGCCCGTAAAATTAGCGTCATTCGACATAAAGCCGCTTCAGGACGCCCTGCTTGGCATACTGTACCCGGCCTACTCGGGGAGCGACATCGCCGAAGCGGCGAATGCATTCACCACCGAGGTCAACAGTTCGCTTTACGCCATAACGGCAGGAAGCACGATAACTGAAATCGACGAGGACAAAGCCCCATACGATGCGTATTTCTTCGACAAGACGGCGACCATAAAAAGCATCACATCCAATACGGCAACCTTCGAAATCGTAACATCGATGTATTCGGGAGGAGCACATCCCAATTCCGACACCAACATATTCACCTACGATCTCGAATCGTCGGCCATCATAACGCCCGACATGATATTCAAGCCGGGGAGCGAAAACGCCATCGACTCTCTTATTCGAAACAATCTTGCCAATCAATTCGGAACGACGCCCGACAAGCTCACCGAAGGCGGCCTGTTGGAAAACGACGTGAAAATGAGCGGCGTCATGTATATCGGCCAACAATGCGTATGCTTCGTATATCAACCGTACGAAATAGCGCCGTATTCGATGGGCGTGATTACCGCCAACCTTTACTTTGACGAAATCAAGAACCTGCTGACGCCAAAAGGCATTTCACTGCTCGGCAACGGCGAAACTCAGGAATAGCCATACATATTAATAACAAAGAGGCCAAGGCAACCGACATCGAGAGTAATCTCCGCGCGGCACACCTTGGCCTCTTTTGTTATCAATTATTTATGCAATCAATCTGAAAGGTCTACGGCATAGTAAAGCTTCTTGCCCGTAGGATACAGACCGGTTATGAACATAACCTTGTCGTATTCATCGCTTTTCATAATCGAATTGTATATCTTGTCAACGTCGTCAGGATTATTGACGCGTGCATTGTTGATATCGAGTATTATGAAACCTTCCTTTATTCCGGCATCCTTGAACTTGCCATCCTTAAGGCCCACTACCTGCAAGCCGCCCGATATTCTAAGCTGACGTTTGGTCTGATCGTCAACGGCCTTGAATGCGCATCCGAGATCGGCCACCGACGAAGCCTGAGTAATCTTAGTGCTGCCCTGGTTGTTGAGCAACGTAACTTTTACGTCATGCTTCTTATTGTCGCGAATGTACGATACGGTTATCTTGTCGCCGGGGCGATATTTGCTCATCTGCTCCTGAAGCTGAGCGCCGTTATGGGTCTTCACGCCGTTCACCGAAGTGATCACGTCGCCATGCTTCAAGCCTGCTTCCATGGCCGAGCTACGCTCTATTACGTTTTCAATGTACAAGCCATCGTTTACGGCCGTGATATCCTTCTCTTTCGCCAACTGCGAATTGAGTTCGCGGAATTCCACACCAAGCACGGCACGCTGCACGGTTCCATATTGCTTCAAATCGGTAACCACCTTTGTAACTATCGTAGTAGGAATGGCAAACGAATATCCTGCATAGTTACCGGTTTGCGAATATATTGCCGTATTTATGCCAACCAGTTCGCCATCGATGTTTACCAATGCGCCGCCCGAGTTTCCAGGGTTAACGGCGGCATCGGTCTGTATATACGACTCTATGCCCATCGAACGTCCGCTGCTGGTCAGTGCGGATATCGAACGTGCTTTCGCGCTGACGATGCCAGTAGTTACGGTCGACGTGAAGCCGAACGGATTGCCTACGGCCAGCACCCATTCGCCCACCTTCAGTGCGTCACTGTCGCCAATGGGAATGGTGGGAAGATCGGTTGCATCTATCTTTATGAGTCCGAGGTCGGTTGCCGGATCGGTTCCGATTACTTCGGCGTTAAACGTACGATTGTCGTTAAGCGTCACTTCAAGACGTTCCGCGCCATCTATCACATGGTTGTTGGTGACTATATATCCGTCCGACGAAATCACCACTCCCGAGCCAAGCCCCGTAGGCATTTGCTGCGGTTCCTGCTGTTCGCGCTCGCGCTGAGGCATACGGCGCTGACTACCCGGCGAACCGAAGAAAAACTTAAACGGATCGAAATAGCCTCCGTTCGCACCCCTGTAACTATTGCGCGGAGTAACATAGCTCTTTATGCTCACAACGCCATTGATGGTGCTTTCGGCCGCCTTAGTAAAATCGGTCTCAACACCCGGACGCTGAACCACCTTAAGAAACGACTTGCTCGATGAATTGTCATGTATCACCGAATCGGTTATTATGTCAGTATTGGTCGCAGCACTAAAAACGGCCATCGTCGCGGCTGAACTTGCCACAGCTACACCACATGCCAATAATGCAATTTTTCCGTAATTATTCATATAATCTTAATGTTAAAATTTAAATGTTTACTCTGTTAAAATTAACTTTTAGAATTTGATCGCAAATATAGTGCATAATTTAATCGGCAAATGTCAAAATGACCTAATTTAAACTGATTTAATACTACAACATCCTATTTTAAAGGAATTTTACGCTATAATTGTAAAAAAATGAAATTTTTCCCATAATTAATCGTTGCAACCCTGCCAAAATGACAAAAAAACAGTATTTTTGCACTAAATGAAAACACGAAAGCACATATCAACGTCTGCATTTATCGGTCACGCTTACCTGCCGATAATGGCCATTGTAATATTACTGCTCACGGCCTCCTGCCATACCTCAAAGAAAGTGGCTTACACGGCAAAACCGAAAGCCGAATCAACCACCTTTACGGGTAAGAACGACGGCGATAACGACAAGGCCAACCGTAACGACAATATCGTGATAACAAACGGTAATTTGCCGCCACACACACTGGCGCTACTGAAAGAAGCGGATAAATGGCTCGGCACAAAATACAAATACGGCGGCGACTCAAAAAAAGGCGTCGACTGCTCCGGGCTGACCATGAGGGTGTATGACGATGCTCTCGGCATTAAAATACCGCGCAATTCAGCGAAACAGCAAGAATATTGCGAAACCATACGCAAGGAAGATCTCGTGGAAGGCGACCTCATATTTTTCTCGACGGGAAGAAAAGGTTCGATAGGCCACGTAGGGCTGTACATCGGAAACGGTAAGATGATTCATTCGTCATCGAGCAAAGGGGTGATAATCAGCTCACTTACTGAAGACTACTACCGACGCACATACCATTCGTCAGGGCGAGTATCACAATATTGGGCCATGGTTGCCAATTCAATCAATAAAACCGATGCCATAAAAATGACTCCGACCCAGCCGACGGTCACCGCAACGCCGACGGTCATGGCAGCGGCAAAGGTCACGCCGCCATCCGAGCCTGACAAAATGGCACCTCAGGCAAAAGAGAAGAAGGCCCCCAAGAAAAAAGATGTGACGGTAGCTTCTAAAAAAGTTGCCAACCCCACTACGATAGCGGTAGCAAAAATAAAGAAGACCACTCCCCCGCCCGTCACAAAAGCCTCAATAGAGGAAGCGCGACGCAAAGTGCTCGACGAAATAATTGTACAAAAAGCTGACTCAATAACGTCGTCAGAGCTTTTAGACTGACACATCCACAACTACCCAACGAAATGCCGATAATCATATCACAGCAACTCCCTGCCGTAAAACAGCTGCTATCGGAGAACATCCACACGGTCGATCCGAACGAATTCGACGCAAACCGACAGCCGTCACTGCGCGTAGGGCTACTCAACCTCATGCCGCTGAAGCAAATGACCGAAGTCGACTTCATCAGGTTGCTGTCAAACACCCCACTCAACATAAGGTTCGACCTTATCGACACCGCCACCCACAAGTCGAAAAACACTCCTCAGCATCACATCGACGCATTTTACAGGCATTTCGACGAGATAAAACATCTCAACTACGACGGCTTCATAATAACAGGAGCCCCGGTCGAAAAAATAGATTTTGAAGATGTGGATTATTGGCCCGAACTCACGCAAATATTCGATTGGACCCGCACGAACGTAAACGCCACATTATATATATGTTGGGGAGCACTCGCCGGCCTGTATCACCACTACGGCATACCAAAGCGCGTGTTCACCCCAAAAATCTCCGGCGTGTTCCGACATACCGCCTTACATCCGTCAAATCCGATATTCAGAGGATTTGACGACGAATTTTTCGTGCCGCACAGCCGTTTCAGCGAGGTTACGCGCACAGATGTCGACAAAGTGCCCGAGCTAACCGTAATGTCGGAAAGCGAGGAGAGCGGCATATACATGGTGATGGGCCGTGGCGGACGCGAGTTTTTCGTCACCGGACATTCCGAATACGCACCCGGCACCCTCGACTTCGAATATCATCGCGACCTCGACAAAGGCATGAATCCTCAGATACCCGCCAATTATTATCGCGACGACGACCCTGCCAAAGGCCCCGTGGTAAGATGGCGCTCACACGCCAACCAGTTGTTTTCAAACTGGCTGAATCATTTTGTCAATTCTCAGCTCAGACACGAATCCGAGCTTTGATCATACGCTTTCGAACATCGACATGTCGAAGGGAGCTTCCACATCCACCACGTTGTGCGACACCGGATGCTCAAACCGTATGCGATATGCCGTAAGCGATATGCTGCCATCAGGATTGCTGCGCTTGTCGCCATACTTCAGGTCGCCCTTTATCGGACATCCTATCGACGACAACTGCACGCGTATCTGATGCTTGCGCCCCGTTTCAAGATTAACCTCAAGCAGATAGAAGCTCTTGCTGGCGCCTATGAGCTTGTATGACAGTATGGCCTCCTTCGCCCCTTCCTTGGGCGAATCGTATGCATACGATTTATTGCCTTGCTGCGTCGACTTTATGTAGCTCACCAGTCGGTCCTCATCCTTGGGCGGACGATTGCGCGTGATGGCACGATACGTTTTCTTAACCTTGCCGTCACGAAACATTTCGTTCATACGCGACAAAGCCTTCGACGTTTTGGCAAAAATCACAAGCCCCGCCACCGGACGATCGATGCGGTGCACTACCCCGCAAAACACATTGCCGGGCTTGGCATATTTCTCTTTAAGATATTGCTTAACGTCATCTACCAGCGCGCGATCACCGGTACGGTCGCCCTGGACCAACTCGCCGGGACGCTTATTGACTATTATTATGTGATTGTCTTCGTATACTACTTCCATGATGAATGCAAAATTAGTGATTTTAAGAATAAACGATTAACTTTGCAATAAACATTTTCAACACCGACATTTAAATATGATAGAATACATCAGCGGAAAAATATCTGAACTGACCCCCACTTATGCCGTAATTGACTGCAACGGAATAGGATATCTGCTCAACATAAGCTTGCCGGCCTTTACGGCCCTCGAAGGCGTGAGCGAAGCCAAACTACTGGTTCACGAATCGATACGCGAAGACGCACACTTACTTTACGGATTCATCACCGAACAGGAGCGAAGCATGTTTCGCGCGCTCATAGGAGTTTCGGGAGTAGGCGCCAACACGGCACGCATGATATTGTCGTCGATAGCGGCTCCGGAGCTCGAAATAGTAATAGTGAGCGGCGACCACAACCGTCTGAAAAACGTAAAGGGCATAGGCACGAAAACGGCGCAACGCATAATCGTGGATCTACGCGACAAAATAGAGCCCTCGTCAAACGACACGCTGCCGGGATTGGACGCATCGCACATGTCGGAAGTGTTCGACGAATCCCTTGCCGCGCTGGTGATGCTTGGATTTTCGAAACCTCAAAGCCAAAAAGTCCTCAAGAAGATATTCGAGGCCGACCCCACCGTCAAAGTCGAAAAAGCCATCAAACAGGCATTGGCCATGATGTGACGCAACTTCGGCTGAATATTACCACTTATATCACAATAAAGACACTGTGGGTTACGTTATTACTATTGACGATTGAACGATAGCGAAAATCGTTGCCATAAGATACCACAGTGACAATACGTAATATTGCGAATATACTACATACAAGGCTCATTAAAAGCCTGATATACACAGCGATTACTCTCATTGCAATCGCCGTGCCGCATATTGCGCATTCACAAATCACGACACAAAAAATATCGTTGGCCGACACCACGAGCGTCGACTCCGTTTCGGCATCTCGCCGCCTTAAGCCCCGACATTTCATACCTCAGTCATACGAAGAACTACTCGAAAACGAATCGGCATTCGACCTATCGGCTCCGTCAAACATTGAAACGGTACGCGAATTCAATCCCCACACCGGATTATACACCATCCGACACCGCATTGGCAACACATTCGTCGGCGTGCCGTTCATTCTCACCAAAGCGCAATACGATGAGTGGATGGCGCGGAAAACGCGACGCGACTATTTCCGCAAAAAAGACTTCGAGCGCGCCAACGGGCTTGAAAAGAAGCCTTTCGACGTACTCGACATGAATTTTGCATTAGGCCCGTTGGAGAAAATCTTCGGACCGGGAGGCGTTCAGCTAAAAACTCAGGGATCAGTGCAAGTGTCGATGGGCATAAAGTCGAACAAAACTGACAATCCGGCACTTTCACTCACGTCGCGACGAAAAACGTTTTTCGATTTCGACCAGAAAATACAAGCTTCGGTGGTTGCCTCGGTGGGCGAAAGGCTCAATTTCGACATGACATACAACACCGATGCCACGTTCGACTTCGACTCCAAGAATCTAAAGCTGCATTACGAAGGCATCGACGACGACATAGTAAAAAGCATCGAGGCGGGTAATGTAAGCATGACCACCGGCTCATCGCTGATACGCGGCACGTCGGCCCTTTTCGGCATAAAATCGAAACTTCAATTCGGGCGCCTGACGGCAACGGCATTGGTGTCGCAGCAAAACTCCGAGTCGCGATCGGTAAGCACCAAAGGCGGCGTGCAGACGACCTCGTTTTCAATAAATGCCGACGAATACGACCAAAACCGACACTTTTTCCTCTCTCACTTTTTCCGCGACAATTACGACGAATTCGCCTCGCATCTCCCCTACGTCAACTCCGGAGTGCAGATTACGCGCATCGAAGTATGGGTCACGAACAAAAGCGGCAACTACAATCAGAGCCGAAACTTGGTGGCATTCATGGACCTTGGCGAAAATTCGGTGTTGGCCAACGATTACTGGACTCGCAATCCCAATGAAGCCAATCCGTCAAACACATCAAACAATCTGTTGTCGGTGATAAAAGAGGAATACCCCGGCGCACGAAACATCAACACCGTTACCCAAGTATTGGAGCCGCTGCGCGATTACGGCATCGAGGGGGGCCGCGACTACGAAAAAGTGGAGAGCGCGCGACTTTTATCGGAATCGGAATACACGCTCAACGCATCACTCGGATACATCTCGCTGAAAAGCCAATTGTCATCCGACGAAGTACTGGGCGTGGCGTTTGAATACACCTATCACGGCAAAGTGTACAAAGTGGGAGAATTTTCGAGCGACATTACTACCACCGACCAATCGCTCTACGTTAAGATGCTGAAAAGCACGTCGCCGTCAACCAAAGTGCCCATGTGGCACCTGATGATGAAAAACGTCTACTCGCTCGGAGCATATCAGATACAGCAATCGAATTTCAAACTGCAAATCAAATATCTGTCCGACACCACCGGCACCGAGATAAATTATCTCCCCGTTCCGGGAATCAACAACATGCCGCTCCTTCAGGTGATGAACCTCGACCGACTCGATTCGAACCAGGAGTCGAACCCCGACGGATTTTTCGACTACATAGAGGGCTACACCGTCATATCGTCGTCGGCAAAGATAATATTTCCCGTAGTCGAACCGTTCGGCAAACATCTTGAGCGAAAAATAGGCAACCCGGCGCTGGCGAAAGAATATGTGTATCAGCAGCTTTACGACTCCACGTTAGTGGTGGCACGCCAATTTGCCGACAAAAACAAGTTCATCCTTACCGGCGAATATCAGGCATCGTCGGGGTCTCAGATACGGCTAAACGCAATGAACGTGCCGAGAGGATCGGTGATAGTTACGGCCGGAGGCGTTCCGCTGACCGAAAACACCGACTACACCGTCGACTATTCGATGGGAATAGTGACGATAACCAACCAAAGCATAATCGACTCCGGACAAAGCATCAACGTTACGCTCGAAAACCAATCACTGTTCAGCACCCAACGAAAAACGCTTGCCGGGCTCGACCTCAACTATCGGTTCAACAAGAATTTCAACATCGGTGGTACCATAATGAACTACTCCGAGAAGGCGTTGACCGAAAAAGTAGGCATAGGCGACGAAATAGTCAACAATACCATCCTCGGCCTAAACTTTGCATACAACACCGAGTTCATGTGGCTTACCGACCTGATAGGGAAAATACCCACCGTCAACGCCACTCAGCCATCGCGGCTCAGCCTGATAGGAGAAGTGGCAAGGCTGATGCCTAATTCGCAAAAAAGCGGATCGAACCGGGGAAGCTCCTACATCGACGACTTCGAATCGACGCAAACCGGCATCGACCTGCGGTCGCCATACGCGTGGTTTCTCGCATCCACGCCATACGATGGCGGCAGCGACGCGCTGTTCCCCGAAGCGGCACTGTCAAACAATCCCGATTACGGCAAAAACCGCGCACTAATCAACTGGTACTACATCGACAGACTGTTCACGCAGCGCAACTCATCGCTGGCGCCCGGATACATTCGCAGCGACCTTAAGCAGTTGTCTAATCCATATGTACGCGAAGTCACTTCCCGCGAAATATTCCCCGACCGACAACTGTCGTATGGCGAATCGTCGACCATACAGACCTTGAACCTGTCGTTTTATCCCGACGAGCGCGGCCCGTACAACGTCGATGCAACCAACATTGACGAAAACGGCAAGCTCCTGAACCCCGAAAAGCGTTGGGGAGGCATAATGCGACGCATCGAAAACAGCAACTTCGAGCAATCAAACATCGAATACGTGCAGTTTTGGCTGATGAATCCGTTTCTCGACCCCGAAAACCCCAATTACGACGGTGGCGACCTATACATAAATTTCGGCGAGATAAGCGAGGACATATTGAAGGACGGCCTAAAGTCATACGAAAACGGCATTCCGTTCGATGGCGACGACAAATATCTCAAGTCGACAGTATGGGGGCGCGTGAGCTCGCAAAACTCCCTGACCTATGCATTCGACAACAACAATTCGTCGCGTCGCGTGCAAGACGTAGGGCTCGACGGCTTGATAAACGATTCGGAATTTTCATTCGATACATATAGCAACTATCTCAACGAGCTACGCAATCGCCTGTCGGCCGCCACGATCGAGCGCATGCAGAACGACCCGTTCTCGCCATTCAACGACCCGGCGGGCGACAACTACCACTTTTACCGTGGATACGACTACGACGAGCGCAAATTGTCGATTCTTGAACGTTACAAACGTTACAATGGCGTGGAGGGTAACTCTCTCTCGCCCGAAGATGCCGGCGAACCGCTTTACCAATCGTCGCGAAGCCTCCCCGACGTAGAGGACATAAACCAAGACAACACCCTCAACGAGTATGAGCGTTATTTTCAATATCGCATATCCATTCGCCCCGAAGACCTCGTAGTGGGCAAAAACTACATTACCGACAAACAGGTGTCGCAAGTGCCAACGCGCGATGGAAGCGATCAGGAGGTGGAATGGTACCAATTCAAGATTCCGTTGTCCGACTACGAAAAGATAGTGGGAAACATAAGCGACTTTTCGGCTATCAGGTTTGCGCGCATATTCATGACCGGATTCAAGGCTACGACGCACCTGCGATTTGCCACGCTCGAGCTCGTCAGGGGCGAATGGCGCCCATACGCCTTCAACCTCAACAATCGCGGCGACACCCCGGCCGAAGGGCAGCTCGACATATCGGTGGTGAACATCGAAGAAAATTCCGCGCGCACCCCGGTAAATTACATTTTGCCGCCCGGTGTCAGCAGAATATCCGACCCGTCGCAGTCGCAAATCATACAGCTCAACGAGCAGTCAATGTCGCTGAAAGTTACCGACCTGCAAGCCGGCGACGCACGTGCGGTGTATCGCAACGAATCGCATGACTTGCGTAATTACAAACGATTGCAGATGTGGGTACACGCCGAGTCGCCCATCGATGATGTCACGAACCTGCGCAACGGCGAGCTATCGGTATTCGTGCGCATGGGCAGTGACGTAAAGAACAACTATTACGAATACGAAATTCCGCTAAGCCTCACGCCTCACGGACGATATAGCGACACGTGGTCCGACCGTCAGACGGTATGGCCCGAAAGCAACTATCTCAACTTCGAGCTTCAGACGCTCGTCGACCTGAAAAAGGAGCGAAACCGTGCCAAGCGCAACGAGGAGAGTGGCGTAGGATTCAACATACCTTACACCGGACGCGACCCCGCGAACCAACAAAACCGCATAGTGGTGATGGGCAATCCGAGCCTGAGCGACATTCGCGTTATGCTCATAGGCATCCGAAACAACTCGGCAACCACCAAGAGCGGAACCATATGGCTAAACGAACTCAAAGTTACCGATTTCGAAAACGACGGCGGATGGGCGGCCAATGCCAACGCCAACCTGAGCATATCGGACATTGCCAACCTCAACTTCGGCACGCACGTCGAAACGGCCGGATTCGGAGGAGTCGACCAATCGCTCAACGAACGCCGCATCGACACATACAACAGGCACGATTTTTCGGTGCAGGCCGACCTGGGTCGATTCCTTCCGTCAAAAGCGCGCCTTACCGCTCCGATATATTACTCCATATCAAAGGAAAAAACTTCGCCAAAGTACAATCCGCTCGACAAGGACGTGCTGCTCAAAGACGCTCTCGACGAGGTGGAGACGCGCCACGAACGCGATTCGATAAAGGCATATGCCATCCAGCACTCCACCATACAGAGCTTCAGCCTATCGGGGCTCAACTTCGGCATACGCAGCAAAAATCCGATGCCGTGGGATCCGGCCAACTTCACGGCAGGATTCTCATTCAACAAACAGGCAAAAACCGACCCCACTACCGAATATGAGAACATCAACGACTACCGTGGAAGCTTCCAATACTCATATTCGCCGCTCGTAAAAGGGTTCAGGCCGTTCAGCCGCATTAAGAGCAAATCGCGTAATGCCAAATTTTTCAACGAATGGGAATTTAACTGGCTGCCTAACAACATCTCATTTCTCACCAACATGTCGCGCTACTATTACGAGCAACAGACCCGTAGCGAAATCGACACGAATTTTCAACTTCCCGTTTCGGTAAGCAAGAACTTTTTATGGGATCGACAGCTCACGCTGACGTGGAATCTTACGAAGTCGCTCAATCTCTCGTTCACATCTAACACTGCCGCACGCATCGACGAGCCGATAGGCGCCGTGAACCGCAAACTATTCCCCGACAAATATCGCGAATGGAAAGACACCGTGATGCAGAGCATTCTTCATCTCGGCACGCCGTGGGCCTATAATCAAACGTTCATCGGCTCATACAAAGCTCCGTTCAACCGCATTCCCGTGCTCGACTTCCTGAGCGGATCGATAAACTACAACGCCCAATACCGTTGGGATAGAGGCGTTACCGTCGACGACCGCAATTTCGGCAACAACGTCAATAATCAAGGCTCTTGGAGCGCCGACGGACGCATCAACCTCGAAGGTTTATATACGAAAATACCATATCTCAAACGCATAAACGAACGCTTTGCATCGAACAAGCGAAACGCCGACCGATCGCGACGAAAAAAAGCGCGACGATTCGAACGCACATATATGCTCAAACCCGACACCTCGATAGTGATTCGCCACAACATGCGCACTCGCAAGATAAAAGTAGTCGGAATCGATGCGAACGGAAATCGGCCTATCGCAATACGCACTAAAATCATTGACGACAACAACGTAGAGATACTAAACCGGGGCGAACAGAATGTAAAATTCATAGTAACCGAAGTAATCAACGAACACAAGAGCATCTGGAGCGAAATAGGCGCATACGCAACCCGTCTGGCGCTCAGCCCGCGCAGCGCATCGTTTCGATGGCGCAACTCTCACTCCATGTCGCTGCCCCTGTTCACCCCCGAGATAGGCGACATATTCGGTCAGTCGCGCTCATACGGGCCTCTCTCCCCCGGCCTTGACTTTGCGTTCGGCTTTACCGACGAATCATACGTCACCAAGGCAAAAGATCGCGGATGGCTGATATGCGACCCCGACCAAGTGTCGCCGGCCATATTTTCACGCACCAACGAACTTACGCTCGAACTTACGCTCGAACCATTGCCCAACCTCAAGATTCAACTGACCACAAACCGTACCGACAACCGGTCGCAACAGATTCAGTTCATGTACAACGACATGCCCACGTCGTTGTCGGGCAGCTACACGAAAACACATTGCGCCATAGCCACGGCGCTGCACGGCAGTTCGGCAAAAGACGGATACAGCAGCAAGGCGTTCGACAAATTCATTGAAAACATAGGCATCATTACCCGACGAATCGAAAACAATTATCACGGCACCACCTACCCCACCACCGGATTCATGAATGGAAACATTCACGCCGGAAGGCCCTACAATCCTGAAATCGGAGGGGTAAGCCGCACCGGAAGCGACGCCCTGATTCCGGCATTCATAGCCGCCTACACCGGCACCGATGCCAACAAGCAATATCTCAATCCGTTCCCATCGTTCCTGCAAGCGCTGCCAAACTGGCGAGTGTCGTACGACGGGCTTATAAACCTCTGGGGATTGCGCAACAAATTCAAGAGCTTCATCATAAACCATGCATACCAGTGCACCTACTCGGTGGGGGCATATTCGTCATATCTAAACTGGGTAGGCATAGGCGATTCAGGCATGGGATTCACGCTCGACGAACTGTCGGGCTCACCCATACCGTCATCGCCCTACAACATATCGTCAGTAACAATCACCGAAAAATTTGCACCATTAATCGGTTTTTCCGTAACTTTACAGAATGATATGACACTAAGCACCGAATACCGCGACGGGCGCACGCTTACGCTCAACACCTCGGCAGGGCAAGTGGTGGAAGCATCGTCACGGAGCATTACGGCAGGTTTGGGTTATAAGATAGTAGGGTTCAACTCTGTTTTGAAAATGAAAGGATCGCAACAAAACATAAGCAACGACTTAACGATAAACGGAGAATTCTCATATCAGCTTAATCAGGCGCTGATACGACGAATAGAGTCGAACTATACGCAGCCCACTTTGGGCACGCGCACCATCGGCTTCAACATGAGCGCCAATTACATAATGAGCCGCCGCTTCACGGTGGGAATGTTTTTGGAACATCGCATCAATACGCCCATCGTATCGTCGAACGCCTACCCGACCACCAACACCGCCTACGGCATATCGTTAAATTTATCCTTATCACGCTAAAAAAATAAAGTTTGACATGACATCATACCTCCAAATCGAAAATCTCACAAAAAGTTACGGCGACCGAATTTTATTCGACTCCATAACGTTTGGTGTAAATGAAGGCGACAAAATAGGTCTGATCGCAAAAAACGGTACCGGAAAAAGCACCTTGCTGAGCATAATATCGGGAAAAGAATCGCCCGACAGCGGCAAAATAACATTCCGAACCGACATAAAGACAGGATACCTCGAACAAAAGCCACAATTCACGCCGGGAACATCGATAATAGAGGCTTGCTTCGGCAACAACAAGGAGATAAAGCAGATAATAGAGATTTACGAAACGGCCCTGGAATCGGGCGATACGAAAGCCATCAACGATGCAATGCAGATGATGGATGCCGCGAACGCGTGGGATTACGAAGACCGCTTCAAGCAACTGCTATCGCAGCTCGACATATCGCATTTCACGGCAAAAATCGAATCGTTGTCAGGCGGCCAGCAAAAAAGAGTGGCACTTGCCGGATTGATACTCGACAACCCCGACCTGTTGATTCTTGACGAGCCCACCAACCACCTCGACATAAAGACAATAGAATGGCTTGAGAATTACCTTAAACGATCGAAAGTTACGTTGCTGATGGTTACGCACGACCGATACTTTCTCGATCGAGTGTGCAATAAGATCATCGAAATTGACATGAAACAGATATTTTCATATGACGGCAACTATGACTATTATCTGAAAAAACGAGCCGAAAGGATAAATGCACTGACCGGCGAACTCGAAAAGATAAAAAATACGCTGCGAAAAGAGCAGGAATGGATGCGCCGACAGCCACAGGCACGTGCGGGGAAAGCGAAATTTCGCATTGACGCATTCTACGACCTTAAAGAACGTTCGAAGGTGCGATTCGACGAGAAAAATGTCGACATAAGCGTAAAGTCGTCATACATAGGTTCAAAGATATTTGAAGCCGAACACATATCAAAACGCTATGGCGACGTAGTGATACTCGACGATTTTAACTACATATTTGCCCGCTATGAAAAATTGGGCATCGTAGGCAGCAACGGCGTGGGAAAATCCACTTTCATAAAAATGCTGCAAGGGCTGGTAGAAGCCGATTCCGGAAAATGGAACGTGGGCGAAACCGTAAGATTCGGATATTACAGCCAGGAAGGCATTTCATTCGACAACAACAAAAAAGTAATCGATGCCATAACCGAAATAGCTGAGGACATAACAATAAACGACGGTATACACTACTCGCCAATGCAGTTTCTGCAACATTTCCTGTTTTCGCCCGCCGATCAGCAAAAATACATCCACACGCTCAGCGGCGGCGAACGATGCCGACTGCAATTGGCGGCAGTGCTCATGAAATCGCCCAATTTCCTAATACTTGACGAGCCGACAAACGACCTCGACATAGTGACCCTCGGCATACTCGAAGAATATCTGAGCACGTTCAAGGGCTGCCTCATAGTAATTTCGCACGACCGATTTTTCCTCGACAACATAGTCGACCACCTGTTCGTATTTCAAGGCAACGGCGTGATCAAAGACTTTCCTGGCAACTACTCCGACTATCGCTCCTGGCTCGACGAATACGAAAAGTCATTGCGCGAAAACGCCGCAACAGCCACTGACAATACATCGAAAACAAGGTCGCGCCAGAATCGCAAGGAAAAAATGTCGTATAAGGAGAAGCTTGAATTCGAAGCACTGACCGAAGAACTCGACAAGCTGAACGAAGAAAAAGATGCGTTGGAAAAGGTGTTTGCTACCGTATGTGACCCCGACGAGATACTGAAAGCATCGCAGCGGTTCGAAGACATAAAACAGCTGCTCGACGAAAAAGAGATGCGTTGGCTCGAACTTTCGGAAAAAGCATAAGAACCGGTAACATTAAGCGTCATCAATTTGTTATAAAAAACGAACATACGTTAATATACTTACGATGACGCAACGACAAAAGTCGATATTCTACATATTATATAACCAAAGCAAACGGATGCATCAGGCATTCACCAACTTCAATCACCGTAGCGCAACGATGATAAGGGTGATGTCGGATGTATTGGCACTGATATCGTTTATCGCGGCGATAATATGCGGCATATGCTTCGTGATATACATAGGATACGACCATTCCGAACTCGAAAACCTTTATCTGCTGCGCGCAATGAGAGGCGTGCAGTGGGTATTCGTGACAAACGTTACGTTCAATCTGATATTCAATTTCAGAAACACATTGCGAAAAACGCGCCCCATAAAATGGAGCGTCGACATAGCCATTCTGCTTTCGGCGATACCATACGTCATTCCGCGCACCGCGCATCCGTGGTTGCCCGCGCTCGAATCGCTGATATACGGCAACGCTTTTCTTTTCGCCGTCATAGGAGCATATTCGATGGTGACGTTTTGCTACGGCATAGTGCGAATAATCGGAAAGCGCACCAATCCGTCGTTAATGCTCTCAGGGAGCTTCCTGATTTTCATAATAATCGGGTCGTTCATGTTGATGTTGCCCAAATGCACCATAGGAGGCATAAGTTACGTCAACGCACTTTTCATAAGCACCAGCGCCGTGTGCATAACCGGACTTACGCCGATTGACATTTCGGTATATCTGACACCCATGGGGTTCGTGGTATTGTCGATACTCATACAGATAGGTGGCATCGGCGTCATGACGTTCACGAGCTTCTTCGCCATTTTTTTCAGCGGAAACACGTCGATATACAGTCAGTTGATGCTAAAGGATGTCATATATTCCAAGTCAATGAGCGCCCTCATACCCACCCTGCTCTACATTCTCGGCTTCACCATAACGATAGAAGTCATAGGGGCCATATTCATATTCATTTCCATACACGGCACCCTTGCCATGACAATCGAAGACGAAATAAAGTTCTCACTCTTTCACAGCCTTTCGTCATTCTGCAATGCCGGCTTTTCGAGTTTGCCGGGAGGGATGTCGAACCGACAGCTGCTCACGGGCAACATTTCGATTTATTGGATTACGAGCGCACTGATAGTGGCCGGAAGCATCGGATTTCCGATACTTGTCAACTTCAAGGATGCATTGATGTTTCATTTCCGACGAATATTGACGCATCTGCATCACAAGCCGGCCGGCAACAAACAGGTGCATCTTTACAATATGAACACAAAAATAGTGCTCATTACATTTTCGGCACTGCTCGTGGGCGGTGCAGCCTTGTTTTACCTGCTCGAAAACGACAACACGATGGCCGGTATGACCACAATGGAAAAGATTACCCAATCGGTATTCAATTCGGTGACTCCGCGAAGCGCCGGATTCGTTTCGATCGATCCGTCATCATTTCTCAACGCCACGTTGATAATGGTACTTTTTCTGATGTGGGTGGGCGGAGCATCACAATCGACCGGTGGCGGCATCAAGGTCAACACGCTCGCCGCCATAGTGCTCAATCTGCGCGCCATAATAACCGGCCGCCACAAGGTGACGGCGTTCAAGCGCACCATTGCCGTGGGGTCGATACGCCGCGCCAACGCAGTAGTGGCCATATCGATACTGTCGTATCTGTCGTACTCGATGGTGATGGTATATCTCAACCCCGACATTCCGGCTAAAAAAATATTGTTCGAAACATGCTCGGCATTATTCACCGTCGGCTCGTCGCTCGGCATCACAGATCAACTGTCGGATGCGTCAAAAGTGATATTGTGCACGGCCATGTTTCTTGGCCGAGTAGGCATAATATCGCTCCTCACGGGCATTGCAGGCCGACGCAAAGACCACAACGTAGAATATCCGTCTGACAACATAATAATAAGCTAAAAGCCACTGCATCATGAGATATCTTATAATAGGATTAGGCATATACGGTTCGAATCTGGCCATCGACCTGTCGAATATGGGCCATGAGGTAATAGGCGCCGACATAAACGCCACGCTCGTGGAGTCGATAAAAGATTACATATCCACCGCCTACATAATCGATTCGACCGACGAAGTGTCGCTAAGCGTATTGCCCCTCAAAAACGTCGACTTAGTGATAGTGGCAATAGGCGAAAATTTCGGCGCAAGCATACGCACCGTAGCCATATTGAAAAAAATAGGCGTGGAGCACATTTACGCCCGAGCGATCGACAAGCTGCACGAATCGATACTCGAGGGATTCAACATCGACCGCATACTGACGCCCGAACAGCGCGCGGCGTCCGATCTCGTAAACGAAATGGGCCTCGGACACGAAATTGAGTCATTGCGCATCGACGACGATTACTACGTTCTGAAATTCAAGGTACCCGACTTTTTCATTGGCATGAAATATTCGTCGCTCAATCTCGAAAAGGAATTCGGCATGAAGCTCATTTCAGTGACCCGACAAACCGAATCGCGCAACATGCTCGGCATAGCACGCAGCCATTACGAGCAGCTCGACATCACCACGCCCGACCTGAGAGTGGAAAAGAACGACACTTTCACGTGCTATGGCACCTCGCGCGAATACGAAGCTATGTTCAAGCACATTGGTTAGAATCAATGGAGACAAATACGGTTTTATTCTCTTTTTTTCGTAACTTTGGGGTCGGAATAATAGCAAACGAAACCGCATTACATCGTTGGAAAAATATCTGACTCAGCTTAATCCGCAACAAAAGGATGCAGTAACCTACACCGACGGCCCCTCATTGGTAATAGCCGGGGCCGGTTCGGGAAAAACGCGCGTACTCACTTACAAGATAGTGCATCTGCTGCATCTCGGCTATGAACCGTGGCGTATACTCGCACTTACGTTTACCAACAAGGCCGCGCGCGAAATGCGCGAACGCATCGAGCAGCTTGCCGGCCCCAGCACGGCAAAAAAGCTCTGGATGGGCACGTTTCACTCCATCTTTGCCCGAATATTGCGAAGCAGCGCCGACCGCATAGGCTACAAAAGCAATTTTACCATCTACGATGCCGCCGACAGCAAATCGTTGGTGAAGACGATAATCAAGGACATGGGGCTTGACGATAAGACATACAAGCCGTCGATAGTGCTTTCGGCCATTTCAAGCGCAAAAAACGCTCTCATATCCCCCGAAAAATACGTTACGCTACGCGATGTCATGGAGGCCGACGCCAACAGCCGACGCCCGCTGATACATTCGATATACACGCATTACCGCAATCGGTGCGTCACCGCCGGAGCAATGGACTTCGACGACCTCCTGTATTATACCAACGTGCTGTTTCGCGACAATCCCGACATACTGCATCACTATCAGGACTTTTTCAGATACATACTCGTCGACGAGTATCAGGATACCAACTTTGCCCAACACGTCATCATATCACAGATTTGCAGCGAAAACCATAATCTGTGCGTAGTGGGCGACGATGCCCAAAGCATCTACTCGTTTCGCGGAGCAAACATACGCAACATATTAAATCTCAAAAAAGCGTATCCCGACCTGAAAACGTTTAAGCTCGAACAAAACTACCGCTCGACGCAAAACATCATAAATGCAGCCAACTCGCTGATAGAGAAGAACACCGAACAGATACGCAAAACGGTTTTTTCGAAAAATGCCGTGGGCAAGAGCGTAGAAGTGGTGAAAGCATACAGCGACTACGAGGAGAGCTTCTTGGTGGCAAACAAAATATCGCAGCTAAAGATGTCGACCTCCGACAGCTACGAAGATTTCGCCATACTCTATCGCACCAATGCACAGAGCCGAATACTCGAGGAATCGCTCCGAAAGCGCAACATTCCGTACCGCATATACGGAGGCCTGTCGTTCTATCAGCGCAAGGAGGTAAAGGATGCCATAGCTTATTTCAGGCTCACCATAAATCCCGATGACGACGAGGCCCTGAAGCGAATCATCAACTTCCCGACGCGAGGCATCGGAGAAACCACCGTCAACAAACTTACGCGCTGCGCCATCGACAGCAACGTGAGCATATGGAGCGTGATATGCAATCCCGGCTCTTACGGCCTTGAAATAAATTCGGGCACCGCAAAGAAGCTTCAGGCATTCCAACAGCTGATAGAGGAATTCATTGCCAAATTCGCTTCGGGCACCGACGCATACACGCTTGCCGGACACATCATAAGCCGCACCCGAATGCTTACGATGCTGCTTACCGACCGCACGCCCGAGAGCATCTCGAAGCAAGAAAACCTGTCTGAATTGCTGGCGGGAGTTAAGGAATTTGTCGATTCGGCCCTCGAAGAAGGGTCGACGGCTACGTCGTTGGCCGATTTTCTCGGAATAGTGTCGTTGGCCACCGACCAGGATTCAGCCGACATATCCGAACAACGAATAACGCTAATGACCGTGCACGCGGCAAAAGGGCTCGAGTTCAACAACGTGTTTATAGTGGGGGTCGAAGAAGATCTTTTCCCGTCGGCCCTGAGCGCCGGATCGCTTGCCGAAATAGAGGAGGAGCGACGCTTGCTCTACGTGGCCATCACGAGGGCGCGCAACTTCTGCCAGATGAGCTATGCCTCGTCGCGATACCGCAACGGAGCGCCGGCCTCGTGCATGCCGTCGCGCTTCTTACGCGACATCGACCCCGAATACCTGCACATGTCGTCAGGGTCATACCTCGGTTCGCAAGTAGCCGAAACCACCAACTACCGCACCGCGCTCCGCACCGCTCCCCTGCCGCCTCGGAGAGTAGCGCGCGCCGAAAGCCGCACGCTCTCGTCAGCCATGCGTCCGCTCGTCAACGGAAATGCACCTTCGAGTTCAGCAAACGCGGCAAACCCATCGCTGCAACATCAGCCGTCGGCGTGGCGCGAAGGACTTCGAATAGAGCATTCGCGATTCGGCATCGGAATAATACGAAGCATCGATACGTCGAACGACGACACGCGCATATCGGTCGATTTCGACAACACCGGCACCAAGACATTACTATTAAAATTCGCAAGATTCAAAATATTAGACTGACATGAAGCTCAATGACATCACAACGCCATTTTACGTAGTGTATGAGGACAAATTACGCCGCAATCTGCGTTTGATAAACGAGGTGAAACAACGCGCCGGCGTAAACATAATAATGGCGCTAAAAGCCAACGCATTATGGCGCACGTTTCCGATAGTACGCGAATATTGCCGCGACTTCACCGCCTCATCGCTCAATGAGCTTCGACTGGGCAACGAAGAACTTGGCGGCGAAGCCCATAGCTATTGTCCGGCCTATACGCCCGAAACCATCGGCGAATTTCTAAAACGCTCCACGCACATCACATTCAACTCGCTGCATCAGTGGCTCAGACACAAAGAAGCCACGATTGCGGCCGGCGTCTCACCCGGACTCAGAGTCAACCCGCAATGTTCGGTAATCGACACCGACATATACAATCCGGCGCTGCCGGGGTCGCGCTTCGGGGTCACGGCCGACGAAATAGGAGCCGAATGGCCCGAAGGACTCGAAGGAATGCACATACATGCCTTATGCGAGTCAAATTCATACGACTTCGAGAAGGTGCTGCGCGCCTTCGAACAGCAATTCGGATCGTATCTTGACAAAGTAAAGTGGGTGAACTTCGGCGGCGGCCACCTGATGACACGCGAAGGATACGACATTGAACATCTGATATCTACGCTGCTCGACTTCAAGAGCCGACATCCGATGATCTCTATAATAATGGAACCGGGAAGCGCGTTTGCATGGCGTACCGGCGACCTGATAACGTCGGTGGTCGACATAGTGGAAAATCAGGGCATAACGACGGCCATCATCGACGCATCGTTTGCCTGCCATATGCCCGACTGCCTCGAAATGCCATACAAACCGGCCATATCGGAAAGCGTGCCTACGCAAACCGGCCTGCCCACATATCGCCTCGGAGGCAATTCATGCCTTAGCGGCGACTTCATGGGCGACTGGAGCTTCACGCGCCCACTGCGCGAGGGCGACAGGCTTACGCTCGAGGACATGAATCACTACACCACCGTGAAAACCAACATGTTTAACGGCATCCAGCACCCGTCGATAGTATTGTGCCGCAGCAACGGCGAGTGCGAATACCTACGTGAATACGACTACTCCGACTACAAGTCGCGTATGAGCTGACAGCAACATCGATACATCACATTAAAAAAACATACTGACAAATGCCCCGCTTTTCTGTAATAGTACCGGTTTACAACCGAATTGACGAAGTTGACGACCTGCTAAAAAGCTTGAGCCAACAGACATATACCGATTTCGAAACCATAATAGTGGAAGATGGGTCAACACAGCCATGCAAAGAGGCCGTCGACCGCTATTCCGGAAAAATCGACATACTATATTTCGCCAAGTCAAACGAGGGCCGATCCATTGCCCGAAATTACGGACTCGAGCATGCCAGTGGCCGCTATTTCGTGTTTTTCGACAGCGATTGCGTAATTCCCCCCGACTATTTCAAGATACTGGCCGAAAACCTCGACCGCACCGACCTCGACTGCTTCGGAGGCCCCGATGCCGCGCACGAATCGTTTACCGACACGCAGAAAGCCATCAACTATGCCATGACTTCGTTTCTCACCACCGGAGGCATACGAGGCGGAAAGATACAACTTGAAAAATTCGTGCCCCGCACCTTCAACATGGGCTATCGGCGCGGCGTGTACGAAGCCGTCGGCGGCTTCAGAGAAATGTTTTCGGAAGACATCGACATGAGCACGCGCATACGTCAGGCCGGATTTTCGGTCGGACTCATCCGCGACGCATACGTCTATCATAAGCGCCGCGTGGATTTTCGCAAATTCATGCGCCAGGTATACGTTTTCGGCATGTCGCGCATCACGTTGAAAATGCTCTATCCCGGATCATTGAAGTTGGTGCACACGTTGCCCGCCATCGCCGTGCTGGCCGGACTGGCATGCCTCATACTCGGCATCACCGTATGGGTATGGTGGTTTCTGCCGTTAGGAATATATCTCTCGGCCATATTCGTCGATGCCCTCGCCAAAACCCGATCGATAAAAATAGCCCTTACGGCCGTTCCGGCATCGATAATACAGATAGCCGGTTACGGATGCGGATTTTTAAAGGCGTTCATCACCAAGATATTGCTTGGACGCGGACGCGACATCAACGAGGAGATAGCGCTCAGAAAAGGCAAATGACGCTCCGAACGCGTCAGGCACAATCAGAAAACCATAATTATCAATAAAACGACATTCTGTAATGGAAAAAGCATATTCAGGACGCATAGCCGACTTAAGCAACGACGACAAGCCGCGCGAAAAAGCGATTAAACATGGCATACGCACATTGAGCAATGCCGAACTGATAGCCATAATATTCGGCGGAGGCATACCCGGCAAATCGGTAATCGACCTTAGCAAGGAGATACTTGCTTCGTGCAATCACAGCCTTGCCGACTTAGCCACCATGTCGATATCCGAAATGTCGAAAAGATATCATGGCATTGGCCCGGCAAAGGCAGTTGCGCTCGCGGCAGCATTTGAATTGGGGTTCAGATGTCGCGACGAACGCCCCGACAAGGAGTATACGGTAAAAACATCGGCCGACGCATACGCCGCCATACGCGGACATCTGGAGCATCTGCGGCATGAGGAATTCTGGATACTCATATTGTCGCGGTCAAACAAAATCAAGCATATGGAGCGCATAAGCTCCGGAGGCACATCGGCCACGATTGTCGACATAAAAATTTTGATAAAGTGCGCCACCGACCAATTGGCCTCGGCGATAATACTCGCCCACAACCATCCGTCGGGCAACTGCCGTCCAAGCGGCGAGGACGACAAGCTCACGCAACGCATCAAGGCCGTTGCCGAGCTCCTCGACATACGTGTAGTCGACCACCTGATCGTGACGCCTGAAAAATACACCTCGTATGCCGACGAAGGCCGCCTATAATTCCCCTTCCGCGTTTAAACAAGCCCGTAGCCACCACAACTCCAAGATGTTGCATTTAATCTTATTCCTTTGATGGTTTTTTATTAAACTTCCATACGATGTGTAGCATAATGTTTCGCGTAATTGTGTTGCTTAAGGTCTCTACGCGACCCTGAGCGTTAATAGTTTTACGTACTGCTCTAAGTTGACCAAGCAAATCATGAATGGATAGTTTCACCAACCATAGCTTCCGTTTATCAATGCAACGGCTCAAATTGGCATCCCAAACCCATTCGTCAGTATTCATCGCTCTATCACTATAACCTCGGCGCATAAACAGATTCAAATCGGTATTAAAATCAACGCCAAGCGGCAGCGGAGCATTCAGGTTGAGCGTGTAGAGAAAATCGACTTGACTTAGCGTTTCGAATTCCTCTTGTGCTGATGTGAGGCGTTCCCAATCAGCCGATGCCTTGAATCCGGCGTGCCACTTGGAATAACGATAGTCAACACCTACGGCCGGAGAAACATGCATATTGTGTACGATGCTTCTGTTGAAATCGATATTTGTTCCCGTATTGGAGAAATCGACACTGCGATTCAAGCTTACATCTGTGCCTACATTGAGCAACCAACGCTTTTCCTTATCAACTGACTGACTCAAGCTCCCGGAAGCTCGCAAACCTCTATTTCCGTTTATATTCCAAGGTGTATAGGTGTAACCGCCCGTCTGTGTATCAAACCGTCGCAATTGGCCTATTGCATTATCAATGGTGTGCAGATATAGTCCCAAATTCCATTGGCGCATTATTTCTTGTTGAAATCCGCTCCACTCCGTCGTAAGATAGTATTCATATGACGATTTTAACGAAGGATTGCCAATAAAAACAGACAAGGGATTGCTATTATCACGAACGTCAAGCATTAATGTTTGCGAAGGCGAATTATGCTGTACATTTAAGCGCAACAGCACCCCTTTTAACTTAAATGACACTTGCGGCCACGTATATGCTTCTTTGCGAATATGTGATTGTTTCATTTCGGGGCGCCATTCATTCAGGCGTTCGTATGTGACGTTGAGAGGTAGACGAACCTGTATCTGCAAATCCCCCGTTTGGTAAAACCATCTTAATTCTGCCGAATTACATCTATAAAAGTGGGTACGGTGGTAGCTATTCAGTGAATCAACGCAATGTTCATATAAGTTTGCAGCAGAAGGAAGCAATCCCATTGGGGCTTCGTCGGGCATCCATTCGTCGCCCAATCTATCCAATCTGTAAAGCATACGTTCCGACGACCTGAATCGCTGTGTGTACCTATAAGTAAAAAACAACTTACTTACTTTTCTCATTCTTGAAATGTCGACAATAGGGTAATCAGCCACTAAGTTATAGTCATAATTACTCTCCGGCCTATTGTCATACCGATTACGTTTATCGGCCGCATTGTTAGCCGTAAGCAGTTTATAGTGTTGCATATCATAGCCCCACTCATGGCGATAATTATATCCGGCTCTTAGATTAATCGGATTCATATGCAATGATTTAAGGCTTATACTCGTAATCATATCTCCGCCGGTGCTCCATTTGTGCGTACGGCCAACATCTTGCGTGTTAAGCAGGTTGAGAAAATCATCGCCGCAGTCGCCGGCAATGATGACCGAATCAAGCCCTTCACGCCCTAACAGCCTGTTTCCTTCGGCAGAACGATGCCGTCCATGGTGTCGATCGTAAGAATAGGTAAGACTTGGCGAAAAACGCACATACGTTTTAGGCAAAACAAAGATGAAACCATTATTCCAGTTTGCATAAACATTCTTATTCAGTTGCTCCCTATAAGCAGTAGTGTAGACAAAATCCGTACCGGGAAGAAACGATGTAGCAGATGAGAATTGCGTCAAATCCTTATCATCCACTCCGGCCTTAAGCGTCGAGTGATAGCGTATTTTTCTATTACGGCTTTCCACATAATAAAAAGCGCCCGCTTCTGCCATCTTTGTCACCCCCTCCTTCTTCATATGTTCTTCCCAATTGCCCGAATCGGTCTGCGGACTACCGCTCATATTCACATTATTACAAGTGGCGTATAGCATTACAAGTGGCGTATAGCGATATCCGTGATTTGTCGGAAAAGCGCAGCCCGAACAGACGTGCCAACATCGGATTGGATTGATAAACCGAATGGGCCAACTCTGCATTGGCAATATAACTCTGTGCATATTGCAGCTTCAAGGCCACATCCAACACCCAGGGGTCGTCGACGCGTGGCTTCTTTTCGTCAGGCGATCGCGTCAGGTAAGCATCATCCGGTGTCTTTTGGTAAGCCTTTACCTTATTTACCATATAGGCCGGAAGATTTTACAGAGCAACTTTAGGATCGCCACTAAAAAAATCCTTACCATTGACCAACAGACTGCTTACGAAATGCCCATTTACAGTGATGCGTCCACCGGATTCAAGACGCACTCCGGGTAGTTGCTTGATGAGTTCGTCGAGCATGGATCCCTCCGCCATCTGAAACGCATTGGCATCGTAGACGAGAGTATCCCCTTTCATCACCATCATAATTCTCGAAGCAGTCACCGTCACTTCATTTAAATTTCGATCAAATTCTCTTTGCAACCGTATAAATCCGATGTTACGTATCACTTCATGATTACGTTCCTCGGAGGGAAGTATATTCAAATCATAATATGATGTTTCATATCCTTTGCTTTCCACGCGGACTATATACTTAAATGGTAGTTTAACGTGACTATTTTCGTAAACGAATTCATACCGTTCTATCACATCACCTATTATTTTGATTCGTTTAAACGTGTCGACTTCTGCGCTGTCGGTTTGTGAAAGTAGTGACACACGCGAATGTATCAATGACGATTCCGTAATCGCGTCGATGGGTTTCACCGTCATGTACAGGTAAGTCTTCTGAGCAAAAGCCATGACGGAAAAACAAAACATTATTAGAAATGTGACTTGACGTGTAGGTATGGATTTCATTTTTTTTGAGTCAAACATAATATAGTCCTTTTATGATATCAGTTTATGTGCATATTTGTTCTGCATCATATTCGGCCGCAAATATACAACTATAATTGTAGATAGCAAAAAATGAAATTTAATTTGATTAGCGTAATTTACCATACTTCCCATCATATTTATGCATAACAATCCGACGCGCCATATACAATAATGATTATAAGCGGTTGACTTCGCTCGCTGAAAGGCGACCTCATGAATCCATTATATATTTATATGTGCTGTTAGGATTATTGACAATAGGCGAATGTTATCCTATTTTGTTATTTTTCTTGTTCTAATGGGAATAGCGCTTAACTTCGGCAATAAATTTGATTTATTGCCGAAATTAAGTTTGGCTAATCGTCTTACAGAAGTAGGCTCGTCTTTGCCATTTGCCATATTCTTCAGTACGCCGGTGCTTTCATGACGTCGCTTGTCCGAAGTCGTTAGTATAGTATTTAGGCCAATATTGAGGTATTTATGATTTATTTATATAATATTAGCCTTTGTTATATGGAAAAATTGTAACTTTGCAAATTGTAAAATATATCATATCGTTTAGACAAAGACTATGCTCAGACACCTTATATGGATGGCAATCGCCGTACTGCTGACTTCATGCGGTGAGTACCAGAAAGTTCTCAAAAGCACCGACATGGATTATAAATTCGATTTCGCGAAACGCGCTTTCGAAGAAAAGAAATATACCCAAGCCACATCGATACTTACCGAAATAATAACTCGCCTGAAAGGATACGAAAAAGCCGAAGATGCATTGTATCTGTTGGCTCTAAGTTATTACGAAAGCAACGATTACGTAAATTCGGGCGCATACTTCAAAACCTATTACAACCGTTACCCCAAAGGTAAATACACCGAGCTCGCACGTTTTTATTGCGGATACGGATATTACCTCGACTCGCCCGAAACGCAGCTCGACCAGAGCGACACGATGAAAGGCATCGAGGAGCTGCAAGGATTTCTCGACTACTTTCCGCGTAGCGACAAAGTAAACATAGCACAAAACGCCATATTCGAGCTTCAAGACAAACTCACGCTCAAGCAGCTCGAAAATGCTCAACTATACTACAATCTGGGCAATTACATGGGCAACAATTATGAATCGGCCATCATAGTGGCACAAAACGCCATCAAGAATTATCCCTATTCGCGCTACAAGGAAGACCTCGAGCTGCTGGTGCTCAAATCGCGCTATCAGGAGGCCGCACAGAGCGTCGAAGAAAAGAAGGCCGACCGCTTCCGCGAGGTGATTGACGAATACTATTCGTTTGTCAACAACTATCCCGACAGCCCCAATCGCCAAGAAGCCGACAACATATTGAAGATTGCGCAAAGCCACGTAGGCGAATGAGGCTTGGCAACGCAACCCACACCGATACAACAAAAAAACATTAATATAGCATATAGCAATATGGATTACAAAAAAACAAATGCTCCGCTCAACACCGTGACCCGCGACATGATCGAACTTTCACAAGACACGGGCAACGTCTACGAAACAGTGCGCATCATTGCAAAGAGGGCAAATCAGATTGCCGGCGAAATGAAACACGATCTGGAGAAGAAACTTCAGGAATTCGCATCGCTGAACGACAATCTTGAGGAAATCTCGGAAAACCGTGAGCAAATTGAAATATCCCGCTACTACGAAAAGCTCCCCAAACCCACCCTCATTGCCACTCAGGAATACGTGGAGCACAAGATACACTTCAGAAATCCGGCCAAGGACAAGCCCAATCTCGACTGATATTTTGACAAATCGGCATAGTGGCGATTGGTGAAAAGCGCGTGCGCGACATTTTTTCCGGCTGCTTTCGAAAAAGCATTTGGATATGTTAAAATTAATCACTACCTTTGCCGACTCAAAAACATAACTATATTTAATATTAACTTTAAAAACTTTCAAAAGAATGCATTTGAATTCTGACGAAAAAGTAGAAATCTTCGAGAAATACGGTAAGAGCAAGACTGATACAGGCTCACCCGAAGCTCAGATAGCATTATTCTCGGTCCGTATCGCTCATTTGACTGAACACCTCAAGTCAAATCACAAAGATTATACAACTGCACGTGCTCTTAAAATGTTGGTAGGTAAGCGTCGTCGTCTCCTCGATTATCTGATCAAGAAAGACATCAACCGCTACCGTGCCATCATTGCACAAAAAGAGCTTGGAATCAGAAAGTAATCAATCGATTATTTCTATCCAACGAACAAGGCTAAAACCTCCCTGCTTAAAGGGGAGGTTTTTTTGTTATTGCATTTTTTAGCATAGCAATGCAAAACATTTCAAACGGAATTTGTTAATTTTGTAATTGTTTATAGTTTCGTTTTGCATATGCCGACAAACAGCGATTCCACAAATCAATCGAAAATAGCGCGCCTGTATAAGCGTGCGGTCGACGCCTGGAATTACTTTAACGTAGGCATATGGCGCAATACCGACAACACCCTGAAGGTAAACATTATCAAAACCTTGAGCCTGACGGTGCGCTCTTTTTTAAGCACTAATTTGCAGTCAAAAGCGTGTGCGCTGACCTACAACACGCTACTCGCCATAGTTCCGGCATTGGCTCTCGTATTCGCAATAGGCAGAGGGTTCGGACTGCAAAACCTAATATCAACGCAACTTTACAAATACCTGCCGTCGCAGCACAAGGCACTCGAAGCCGCATTGGGATTCGTCGACTCATATCTGTCGCAGGCATCCGAAGGCATATTCGTAGGCGTAGGCATAATATTCCTGCTCTGGACGTTGATATCGCTGCTCGGCAACGTAGAAGACACGTTCAACACCATATGGCAGGTAAGGGAAGGCCGAAGCTTCTGGCGAAAAATAACCGACTATACGGCCATATTCCTCGTGCTGCCCATACTTATGATATGCGCCAGCGGTCTCACCATATTAATGTCGACCACGTTACAGTCGCTACTGCCCGATCAGATGTTCGGTCCCGTGATAAAGGTAATACTTGATTGCGCAAGCTTCATATTCACATGGCTGTTTTTCGCCGGGGCCTACATGCTGATACCGAATACGAGCGTGAAATTCCTGAATGCCCTGATATCGGGCATGGTGGTAGGAACGGCATTCCAGATATTGCAATGGATATTCGTAAGCGGACAGATGTACGTGGCCAAATACAACGCCATATACGGAAGCTTCTCGTTTTTGCCGTTAATGCTCATTTGGCTGCAATTGACGTGGCTGATAACGCTCATTGGCGGACTGGTGTGCTACGCATCACAAAACATCGGCCAATTCAACTTTGCCGACGACGTGAAAAACATATCGCTGAACTATCGTCGGCAGGTGACGCTCGTGATAATGGCCATCGTGGCCCGACGATTCCAAGCCGGCAAGGCACCCGTAACGGTCTCGGAGATATCCGAACGCTACATGTTGCCACCCAATCTTGCCACCGACATAGTGATAGATCTTCAAAGAGCCGGGCTGATCAATTTCATCCAAGCCGAAAAAGAATTTAACGAGCATCCGCTTCAGCCTGCGCGCGACATAAGCAACATGTCGGCAGGCGACGTGATACGCTGTTTGCAAAACTACGGACAAAGCAATTTCATACCCGATTTCGACCACCGATATGCCGAAGCGATAAAAGTGGGCAACGAGATTGTGGATGCAATGAGTTCAATTGCCGACTCCGTACCGATAACATCCATCGACATTGACGTTTAATCAACCTAAATACTTTTTTATTAACAATCAAAATCATTACTGAAATGAAAAAACAAATTGCAACCAACAACGCACCCGCAGCCATAGGCCCTTATAGCCAGGCAATCGACATGGGCAACATGGTATTCATCTCCGGCCAGATACCCGTAAACCCCGCTACCGGCGAAGTTCCCGAAGGCATCAAGGCTCAGACTGCTCAGTCAATAGCCAACATCAAGGCCATACTTGCCGAAGCAGGTCTGAAAATCAACAACGTAATAAAGACCACCGTATTCTTGGCCGACATGAGCCTGTTTGGCGACATGAACGAAGTTTATGGTCAGGAATTCACGATGCCCTACCCCGCTCGCTCGGCCGTTGCCGTAAAGGAACTGCCCAAGCAGGTGCTCGTGGAAATCGAAACTATTGCTCTTAAGGACTAAGAAACTGTTCAAATTTATTTGTCGAAGGAATTGAGAGGATTTGTCAAGTAGATTTTTGATATTTATGAAGGAGTTATGGGGTTCCATAATGACTGAATAAATATCAACAAGATGCTGACAAAGGCCTCAATGACAAGACAAAATAAATTTTTAAACAGTTTCTAATCTTTAAGCGACAGAAAGTCGGCCACAACGAATGTTGACCCGCCGATGAAAATCATATCGTCCTCGCCGGCTTCGGCGAGGGCTTTTTTGTATGCGTCGCCCACGGTATCGAAAGTTTCGCCGAATAGCCCGTGCGTCGCGGCTTTTTCGGCAAGATCCGATGCCGCCATGGCGCGTGGTATCGAAGCGTTGGTAAACAGCATCGTGGCATCGGGAATGGTGGCCATGATACTCAGTATGCTGTCCACATCCTTGTCGCCAACGAAGCCAATCACCATAAATTTGCGACGCCGGGAGTCGGAAAGCTGACGCGACAACAGCTCCCATCCCCCTTGATTGTGCCCCGTATCGCATATCACCAAAGGCTTGTCGGAAACCTTCCACCACCGACCCATAAGGCCCGTAAGCGTAGTCACATCGCTAAATCCGCGCGCCACGGCATCGCTCCCGAGCTGCCACCCCGACTCATTGAGCAGGTCGATGGCCGTAAGTATGGTGGCGGCATTCAGCTTTTGACAAATGCCGGTCAGTTCGCCACGAATTTCGCCATAATTCACCGTATCGTAAACGAGGCAGCCGTCGCCCTCAACCACTTTTTTTATCGGCTTATGCTCGGCGGCATAAATAGCGCGCGCCCCGGTTTTCGCGGCCACGCGGTCAAACACATCCTTCACGTCGCCCTCAGCCTCGCCAATCACCACGGGGATTCCGGGCTTCATTATGCCCGCCTTTTCCGCCGCAATCTCGGGCAGCGTGTTGCCGAGAAACTGCGTGTGATCCTTCGATATGTTGGTTATTACGCACAACTCCGGAGTTATTATGTTGGTGCTGTCGAGACGGCCGCCGAGCCCTACCTCGATCACGGCCACGTCGACCGCTTCCGACGCAAAATATTCAAACGCCATCATCATGGTAAGCTCGAAAAACGACGGCTTGCAGTCAAGCCCCATGTCGAGATATCGATTGACGAAATCGACCACCTTGTCGGCCGGAATCATGCGTCCGTCGACTCGTATGCGCTCCCTGAAATCCACCAGGTGCGGCGACGTATACAATCCGGTCTTGTAGCCCGCGCTCTGAAGCACCGCTGCAAGCGTGTGCGCCGTCGAGCCCTTGCCATTCGTTCCGGCCACGTGTATCGACTTGAATTTACGATGCGGATGGCCAAACGCTTCGTCGAGCATCATCGACGTTTGGAGTCCGGGCTTGTAAGCGCTCCCGCCCTCGCGCTGAAAAACGGCAAGTTGCGAGAATAAATAATCTATGGTTTTTGAATAATCTTCGAAATGTTTCATCTTGCTATGTATACATTATGACGAGCAGCACCATTACGGCACGCTAAAAACACAAATATCCGGCCAATCCCGCTATCAATATCACTACGATGGGGTGCATCTTCACAAAAAACACCATTATGAATGCAGCCACGCATATTGCTATGCTCACCGATATGGCATATGTATCGTATCCGAAATTCGAGCCGTTCATAAGCAGCAATGCCGCCGATGCTATCAGCCCAACCACCACCGGGCGCAAGCCGGCAAACATGCCTTTCACTATCGTGCTCTCCCTGTGGCGCGATATGAAATGGCTCACATAGATGGTCAGCATGAACGAGGGCACCACCACCGTAAGCGTGCATATTATCGAGCCTAACAATCCGTATATCGGCGACGACAGTGCCGGACTCGACATGCCCGGTGCGACATATCCTATGTAAGTGGCCGAGTTGATGCCTATCGGCCCGGGAGTCATCTGCGAGATGGCCACTATGTCGGTAAACATCTGACCGCTTATCCATCCCGGCCCTACAATCTCGCGCTCTATCAACGCAAGCATCGCATATCCGCCTCCGAATCCAAACAGGCCTATCTTCAGGTACGACCATATCAATCTGAGGTAAATCATTTCTCACCCTCCTTTCCCTCTTTCGACCGAATTTTCTTCTGAGTATGCGAAAGCCACAAATAGCCGCCAACGCCGCCAAGCACTATGTAAAGTATCGGGTTCGACACATACGGCAGCTTCGACCATATCAAAAGCGCCACCCCTATCGGAATGATGGCCGTGCGCCACGTTATCTTGGCCGTGCGCGCCGACGATATGACGGGTGCGATTATCAGTGCCACTACGGCCGGACGTATCCCCATGAACACCTTGCTCAAAACAGGATCGTTCTTTATCAGATCGGGAGTCAGGAATATGGCTATGAGCAGTATCATGACAAACGACGGCAAGATGGTTCCCAACGCCGAAACAATGCTACCTTTACGGCCTTGAAGCTTGTCGCCGACGGCCACCGAAATATTTACGGCAAGTATGCCCGGGAGCGACTGCGCTACGGCAAGCAAATCAAGAAATTCCTCTCGGCCAAGCCATTTGTGTTTGTCAACAATCTCCTTTTCAATGATCGAAATCATCGCCCATCCGCCTCCAAACGTAAATGCTCCGATTTTAAAAAATGTAAAGAATAATCGAGCCAACATATTCATATCATAAAAACGATGCAAAATTACGCATAAAATCACGTTTATTTTATTTAATTTTGCATAATAATGACATTGCATCTTGCATTCGATTGAACATTTGGTCATTAATAATCTTATTAATGTATATCAACATTAAAACCGTATTTGATATGAAGAAAATAAATCTACTCGCAATAGCTACCTTTGCAGCACTGGTATCGAGCTGTAGTTTGTTCCAGAAAAACGCGGTGACCGCGAAACCCACTCCGGTAGAGCCGCCCGCCAATACGTCAAACTACATTCAGGATGAAAAGATCATCGAAAAGATTCTCTACGGCGAATGGACCGTTGCCGACGTCAACGGAAAAGGCGTGGTAGGCGACACGCGGCCTTACGTCATTTTCGATACCACGGCCATTGCCCCGATAATGAAGTATTATGCCAACAACGGGTGCAACGTACTCAACGGCAAGCTCGAAGTATCGACGAAAGGCATCATGAAAAAAGCATCGGAAGGGTTGTCGACAATGATGTTCTGCCCCGATGCGCCTTACGAAATGGGCATCAATCTGGCCCTCGAGACTGTGGCATCGTTCTCCATCGAAAAGATAGCCCAGGATTATTTGCTGTATATGAAAAATGCTGAAGGTAACACTATGATGATTTTGCGAAAGAGCGACATAAGCTTCATCAACGGAGCTTGGACTGTGACGAAAATAAACGGCAAGGCCGTCAAGCCCGATGCCGGCATTGAAATGGTAATTGACATTCCTGAACTCAAAGTGCACGGAAATACAGGGTGCAACATTCTCAACGGACAGCTGTTCGTCGACCCCGACAAGCAAAACTCTTTGCAGTTCACCAACCTCGCCACCACCCGAATGGCTTGTCCGGATGCCGAATTGGAGCAACAATTCCTTGTATCGCTCGAACAAGTGGAAACCGTAATACCGGGCAAGGACGACGACACGGCCTTGCTAAAGGACAAATCGGGCAACGTGATGCTTGAGCTCAAGAGACTCAATCTCACGACCAATCGATAACATCAGGTTCGATGCTAAAACAGGTTATACGCCATCAGTAGGATGAAACATCATATCATACTCGTAACAGGAGGCCAGCGCTCCGGCAAAAGCTTATTTGCCGAAGGGTTGGCCCTTCAGCATTCAAACGCCCCGATATACGTGGCCACTGCCGAAATACATGACGAGGAAATGAGACGCCGGGTCGCAAAGCACCGAGAACGCAGAGGCCCCAATTGGACTACCGTTGATGAGCCGCTCGACATTTCACGGTATGACTTTTCAGGCCGAACGGTATTGATAGATTGCGTCACCCTATGGGCCTCGAACCATCTTTTCGCCGCAGGCGAAGATGCCGAGAAGGCATTGTCACGACTTACGCAGCAAGTCGACGAAATAGCAAACTACGATAATTCAACCATAATATTCGTCACAAACGAGATAGGACTCGGCGGAACGAGCCCGAATCCGTTACAACGCAAATTCACCGATCTACAAGGATCAATAAACCAATACATCGCATCCAAAGCCCGCACCGTTTATTTAGTGGTGTCGGGCATTCCTGTAATGATAAAAGATTGCAAATGAAAACATTTAACATCACAGCTCCCGATCAAAAAATAAAAGATCTCCTAATCGATAAAATCGACAACCTCACAAAGCCCAAAGGCTCGTTAGGCATGCTTGAAAGCCTGGCTCTGCAAGTGGGCTTGATTCAACAGACCCTTACGCCCGAGCTCCGCAATCCCCACAACGTGCTGTTTGCCGCCGACCATGGCATCATAGCCGACGGCGTTACCGTATCGCCCAAAGAGGTGACATGGCAACAGCTCAGCCACTTTTCGCATGGCGGAGCAGGCATAAATTTCCTGTGCGACCAAAATGGATTCAAGCTCGTGCTCGTTGATGCCGGCGTTGATTACGACATCCCCGCCGGGTCGAAGATCATCGACATGAAAGTACGCAAGTCGACGCGCAATTTCCACTACGAGGCGGCAATGACAATCGACGAACTTGAAACGTGCCTCGAGCGCGGCAGCATGATAGTCGACAAGGTAGCCGAAACCGGTTGCAATGTGATAAGCTTCGGCGAAATGGGCAGCGGCAACACATCGCCATCATCCATGTGGATGCACCTTTTCACCGACATTCCACTCGACAAATGCATCGGCGCCGGCGCCGGGCTCGACAGCGAAGGCATTAACCATAAGCTAAAAGTGCTGTCAGAATCGTTATCGAATTATCGCGGAGGCGACTCGGTAAAAGAGAAAATGGCGTGGTTTGGCGGCTACGAACTTGCCATGGCAGTAGGTGGCATGCTCCGCGCGGCCGAATTGGGAATGATTATTTTGGTCGACGGCTTCATAATGACCAATTGCATTCTGGCGGCATCAAAGCTCCACCCCGAAGTATTGTCGTATGCCGTATTCGGCCACCAAGGCGACGAAGCCGGACACAAACTCGTGATCGAACATCTCGGCGCGCGCCCGATTTTGCATCTGAGCATGCGACTGGGCGAAGGCAGCGGCGCCGTATGCGCATACCCGATACTTATGTCGGCTGTCAATATGATCAACAACATGGATTCATTCCAAACGGTGGCGGTAACGAAATATTTCTAACCGATGAAGCATATCCTTGCCGCTTTCATATTCTTTACGCGACTACCGTTTTGGCGAATTGCCAACGTGCCGCCCGAATATTTCAAACGAGTGGTGGATTATTGGCCTCTGACCGGGCTGCTCACCGGCACTACCACGGCTTTGGTTCTATGGCTGTCATCGCACGCACTCCCCGGAGCGGTTGCCGTGACATTTGCATTCATATGGCGAGTTCTCATCACCGGCGCACTGCATGAGGATGGATTTGCCGACTTTTTCGACGGATTCGGATGCGGTGGCACACGCGAGCGAATACTCGCCATCATGAAAGATTCGCATATAGGCACATATGGAGTAATCGCTCTGATATTCTATTTTTTGACTGTAATAGGATTGCTCTCCTCATTGCCCGTCGTCACGGCATGCTTCACCATCGTGGCGGCCGATACGTTCGCAAAGCTGTGCGGAGCGCAACTGATCAACCATCTGCCATATGCGCGAAAGAGCGAAGAAGCAAAAAATAAGATAGTTTACGACCGCGTTTCGATACCCGCTTTGGTGTCGGGAGTGGTCATAGCGGCCATCCCGGCCATATTCCTGCCTCACTCCATGCTGTGGGCCTATTTGGCACCGCTCGTTGTACTTATCGTGTTGATAAACATCATGAAACGACACCTGGGAGGCTATACGGGCGATTGCTGCGGCGCGACGTTCATATTGTGTGAACTTGCATTTTACATCGTGGCAACGATGACACAACACGCATTATGAAGATAACCCTCGTAAGGCATACAAGCGTCGACGTACTGCCCGGCACGTGCTACGGACAATCGGATGTGGCTCTCGCGCCCACCTTCATGACCGAAGCGGCGAAAGTGGCACACAATCTTGAAGGGCTACATTTCGACATGGCATTCACAAGTCCGCTGTCGCGATGCACGCGGCTGGCCGAGTATTGCGGATATGGCAATGCTTTGCGCGACTCGCGACTGATGGAGATGAATTTCGGCGAATGGGAAATGATGCGTTACGACGAAATAACCGATCCGCTGATCGAAGAATGGTATGCCGATTATGTGAACGTGGCTCCGAGAGGAGGCGAATCGTTCATGGACCAACACAGACGGGTGGCCGACTTTTTCAGATCGTTGCGCGGCGCGCGCGCACGCTCCGCAATCATATTTACCCACGGAGGCGTAATGGCCCACGCCATGTTGTTGTCAGGCGAAGCCTCGCTCGAAAATCTGTTTTCAAAACAACCGCGCTACGGCGAAATCATCGAAATAGAACTATCGTCATTAACGTTATAATGACCATCATAGTCTCCGCCATCCTGTTTATCCGTATCGACCGCCGCATATCAGAAATGGTGAGTTCACGCTCATTGTCGCCTATGTACGGCTTATCGACGCACTCTCCAAAATAATCGTGCGGGCCGCCGAAACGACAGTCAAGCGCGCCGGCAAGCGCAGCCTCCGGATAACCTGAGTTAGGACTTGCATGACACGACCCGTATTTGAAGATGTAACGCCACGTCCGCCATGTGCCCGACGACAACGCCATCAAAACGGCAGTGAGACGAGCCGGGATATAATTGGCCACATCGTCAATCCGCGCGGCAAAACATCCGAACTGCCTGTAACGCGACGTGCGATAGCCTATCATCGAATCAAGCGTATTGACCATCTTATAGGCAAGCATCCCCGGAATGCCCGCCAACATGTACCAAAACAGCGGCGCAACCACTCCGTCGCTTAAATTCTCGGCAAGAGTTTCAAGTGCGGCCGTGCGCACCTCCTGCTTACTAAGGTGTGCGGTGTCGCGCCCCACTATTCGCCCTACTTGCCGACGGCCTTCGTCCAATGAGCGTTCGCACGCTTCAAACACCATTCGCACCTCGCGCGCGAGAGTAGTTCCGGCAAGGCAGTAGAACACGGCAATGGCTTCTATCACCACCTTTACAATGGGCCAGCCATCCAACGCTCCAAACAATGCATATGAAATAATATACGTGGCAGCAATCAGACCTATCGCCACGAACGCACCTTTCATCATACGGTGGGCTCCCTTGTTTAAACGCTTTTCAAAGAATGAGATGCATTTACCGAAGAATATCACCGGATGCGGCAACCGAGCCGGATCGGCAAAAATAAGATCGAGAATCCATCCCGACAAGAGGGGCAATATAGGCAATATGGGCATTATCCAATACATTTTGCTAAAGCTTCTATCAACAAATCATTCTGTTCGGGAGTTTGTGCCGCCACGCGGAAATGACCCGACGTAAGCCCTTCGAAATTCGAAGCATCTCTTATCAATATTCCATATTCGCTCATAAGCCTCTCCTTTAGCTCTCGCGCCGATCCTTCGGGCAAACGGCTCAACAAAAAGTTGCAATCGGTATCGTCTACCGTCAACCCCATGCTGCGAAAAGCCTCGGATATTCGCAACGCTTCGGCATGCAGCGTATGTGCGTCGATTTGATATTCCGAAGCGTGCTCCATAAGATAAATGGCAGCCTGTTCGCTCACTTTGTTTATCGACCAGGGCATCCGACGACTTTTCATCTTGTCGATGATGCGCGCACTGCCAACCGCATATCCGAGCCTCAGGCCGGGCACCGAGTAGCGTTTGGTCATGGAGTACAGCATCACCACATTTCCCATCTCCACCCCTTCGGCCTCGCTGATCATATCGCGCTCCGAATAGTCGCAATAAGCGTGGTCGAGAATGAACGTGATTTGCGGATGCGACTTTATTTTGTCTACGATTATACGTTTGTCTATCACGCTACCCGTCGGATTGTTTGGATTGCATATCCACACGCAGTCTATCGCCTCGCAGGGCATCGCGTTTATGTCAGTGAACGATATCACCTTATGACCGCTAAGCCTACACGCATCGGCATACTCGCTGAACGTAGGCGTCATTATGGCGCTCGTGGCCCCCTTGAAACATGACGCAAGAGTATAAATGGCTTCGGTAGCGCCGTTCGTAGCCATGACATCCGAGTCATCCACTCCCGCACACGTTGCCATCATGCGCTCCAACCTCAATGGTTCGGGATCGGGGTACGATGTTAAATCGGGCATCGATTTAGCCATAGCTTCGTACAAGCCCGAATGGTCGACCCGCTGAAGTATGTTGCTGCTGAAATTATGCTTCACCTTGTATCCGTAACGATACAGATCGTCGCCATGTCCGTTAATCATTATCCGACAATATTTCGTACAACTTATCCATATCTACATATTTTCGTATATGCTCGGCAAGCATGTCATACTGTCGTTGACGATATGCCTCGTAATCGAATTTCTCATGCTTTGCATTAATCTTGTCGGCATACGGCTGCAATATGTAGTCGATCACCGATGCATTGTCGAGCCATCCATGCATGTAGGTGCCCATGCATCCGTAGTCGGTCCGGCACCCTTCGCAGCCGCCGTCGGCCAGACGATTCAATGGCATTGCATCGCCCGTATCGGTGGCTCCCATATGTATTTCGTAACCTTTGCAAGTCATGCCGTCACGGTCGTCAAGCGCAAACTCCACCCTACGCGTCACCTTATTTGCCGTAAGCGTGGTTCGGCACGGCAACAGGCCAAGTCCGGGCAGTGAACGTATGTCGCCCTCTACTCCTTCGGGGTCGTCAATGCTTAGTCCCATCATCTGATAACCCCCGCAAATGCCTATCACGGTCTTTCCGTTGCGACGGGCCTTCATAATGGCATGCGCCATGCCGTTACGACGTAATTCGGCCAAATCGCTTAGAGTCGATTTACTGCCGGGCAACACTATTATGTCGGCTTCGTCAAGGTCGGAAGGATTGTTTGTGTAAAACAAATTCACCCTATCGTCGAGCTCAAGCACGTTGAAATCAGTGAAGTTTGAGATATGCCTCAACAGCACCACCGCCACATTTACCATATTGCGTTCAGGCGATCGGCCCTTATGCGACAATGCTACCGAATCTTCCTCCTCTATGTGAATGTCGGTGAAATAAGGCACAACTCCGAGCACCGGCACTCCCGAAACCTCCTCCATCAAGCGTCGGCCTTCGTCAAAGAGGCGCATGTCGCCCCTGAATTTATTGACTATGACACCTTTTATGCGCTTGCGATCGGCTTCGGTCTGCAACATTATCGACCCGTATACCGATGCGAACACTCCCCCACGGTCAATGTCGGCCACGAGTATTACGTCGGCATCGGCATGGCGGGCCATCGGCATGTTTACGAGGTCGGTGTCGCGCAGATTTATCTCCGAAATGCTTCCGGCACCTTCCATCACTATCGGATTGAAGCGTGCGGCCAGACGATCGAATGCAGCACAAACCTCGCGCCGCAACTCATCTCGGCCCTCGCGCCGAAAATAATCGTATGCATTTCGATTACCAATCGGACGACCGTTCAACACCACTTGCGAGGTATGATCGCTCGAAGGCTTGAGAAGCAACGGATTCATATCGGTTTCGCACGGCAATCCGGCGGCTTCGGCCTGTACCGCTTGCGCGCGCCCGATTTCCAAACCGTCGGGGGTGGCATACGAATTAAGAGCCATGTTCTGAGCCTTAAACGGGCACGGAGCGTAACCGTCCTGCTTAAGCACGCGGCACAATCCGGCAGCAATTACGCTTTTGCCGACATCGCTCCCCGTACCGGCAAGCATAAAATTTTTAAGCCTGTTATGTTTCATTTTCCTGTCCTTCTGTATGAAAATGCACGCCAACGTTCCTCGTCGACTCCCTCCGACGACATTTCGCTTCGTGCCATGGCAAAAAACAAGTCCGACAAACGGTTTATCCAACGCAATATTTCGTCGGGCACCGCATCGACTTCGTTAAGCTGCCACAATCGCCGCTCGGCCCTACGAGCCACGACGCGCGCCTGATGAAGCCATCCGGCCAAAGCGGTTCCTCCGGGCAGAATAAAATGTTCGGCTGCTCCACTTTCGGCAGTAACCTCATCGATCAGCCGCTCGGTATCGTCGACCATCGACTCCGGCAATTTGTTGGGGTTTGAATCTCTCGTGTCGCTTGGCGTGGCTATGATGCTCATTACCGTCATCAAAGTCATCTGCACGTTTTTCAATGGAGTTTGCCAGCCATGATTGCCGGGCATCGCAATGCGCACCATGCCCAAAGCCACGTTGAGCTCGTCGAGCGTTCCGTTGGCCTCTATCCGTATGTCGGTTTTCGGCACGCGCATCCCTCCATGAATGGCGGTATATCCTTTGTCGCCGGTGCGGGTATATAATCGTCTCATAAGTTCCAAAGCTTTAATATGTCGGTTTCGCCCCAATAAAGATGCGTATAACCGGCAAATACATTTTTATGCCTGTACAATGCCGTCGACACCTTCTGCCCTTTGGCATTATACTGCTCGGCAACGGAGGCTAATGCATCGGGATTCACCAACTTCGAATAATGAAATTCGTGCCCCCTGATCTCCGGGAAGCCGACAATATGCACCAACCGATATCCGAGCGTAAGGCGCGCCTGATTCATGGTGCATTCAAACGGCATCACGCCGCACATGCGTTTTCCGTCAATAGAATCGGAGATATACAACAATCCGCCACATTCGGCGAGAATACGCCCTCCGCTTTCAGCAAACCGTTTTATGTCACTGCGCATTGCGGCATTGGCCTCCAATTGTTCGGCATACATTTCGGGGTACCCCCCCGGCAGATAAACTATGTCGGCATCAGGCAATGCGGCATCATGAATCGGCGAAAATTCCACAATCGACACATCGTATCGGGCATTTCGTTTCAGGGCCGCAATATTTTCAGCATAAACGAAATTAAACGCATCGTCATGAGCCATGGCCACCGTGAGCGGCGAGCGCGACGGCGATTTGTCGCAATCGCTTTCGACCGGTTGGAATGGTCTTGCCGAAATTTCAAGCAAGCGGTCGACATTTACGGTCGACGCTACGGCTTCGGCCGCCAATTCGGCAAATTCGTCCATTTTCCGGGCATTGTCGATAGTAAGTCCGAGATGTCGCGACGGCACCTCAAGTCCGGGCATACGTTTCACATATCCCAAGCACTCCACTCCGGCATCGATGCATGCTCTCTCAAGCATGGCAAAATGAGAGTCGGAAGCGACTTTATTGAACACCGCTCCGAGAATCTCAACCTGAGGATTAAAATGCTTGAACCCGTATATCAATGCTCCGACGGAATAGGCGGTAGATGCGGAATTCACCACCAATACGACCGGCAATCCGAGAGCCACTGCAACATCGGCCGTGCTGCCTTTCATATTGTCGTATCCGTCAAAAAGCCCCATGACACCTTCAACTACCGACACATCGCCCAATGCGCCATATCGACAATACACATCCTTTACGTGCCGTTCGGTGCCCATGTACATATCGAGATTAACCGATTCCCTACCCGACGCCACACGATGAAACTGCGTGTCGATGTAGTCCGGTCCGCATTTGAATGGCGACACGTTCAAGCCCCGCTGTCGCAAAGCACGCAAAAGACCCATGGTAAATGTGGTTTTTCCGCTACCCGACGAGGCGGCAGCTACTACGAAACCTGATTTCAAGCAGTTTTTGACGATTGGCTTTTTCACATCACAAAGTTATATAACAACTCCGACAAAAGGAAACCGTAAAGACTCTTTTTGAATCAACCGACAAGAATGGACGACAACGGGTGACGCAAAGATTTCAAAGGTTGGCCTTGCGCATATCCCAATCGCAGAGCCATCACAGGCGCTTCGTTGCCATAAGGCAGCTCATACATCAATCGCTTAGCCAAGGTAGAGCATTCGAAGGGCTGAGAGAGAAAAGAGAACGATACGCCGAGTGACGTAGCCACCAACATGAAGCGCTGAAGCGTGCGTCCGAGCGAAACCCATCCCGTCATATTGTCGCTAACGGTGTTAAACAATACCAAGTGCGACGAGCTGTTGATATGTTTCAACATCGACGCATTCTGACTCTTTACCGACAATGCCATACCCATGAGGAATCGGCCAAGCCATCCCGGCATCGGGGGCACACCGCCCATCAAACGTGTTGCAAGCCCGTCGTGCGTCTTCAATTCATCGCCAAGATTGAATCGCATGGCGTTTATGAGCTCACGCTTGACTTCGGGCGTTTCGAGCTGTCGTTTGTTACCATCCAATATGTAACGAGTAAGTATGTCGGCCTCTACATTCCCGATGGGGAGCATATGCATCCTGACGCCATATTCGGGCGTTATGTCCGACAACGCTTGAAGATGTTGCTGAGTAAGACGCGATCCGTCATATTTACGACGGTCGACACGCCGCTCCGCAATCATGGGATATAACGGATCGGGGGTCACGCGATAATTATGTTCGAGATCAAACGTATAGGCTCCGTTATTCATCATATTGGTGCGCACTATCTCAAATCGTCGCGTGGCGGCTGCTATCGATAGATTTTCAATGGCACACCCCATGCTGACGAACAATTGACGATTGTTGGGATCAGATGCCTTAAGCGACTTGCGCTTATCAGGAATTATGGTAAGGCTGTAATCATTGGCCATAAATACCCACGGTTGAATATTGTGCGGCGACGGCGCTTGCCCCGCGCTCAACAATATGTCGCGAACATCCAAATCCATCTCTTTTTTCTTATTACCTTCAAGATATTCCATATGCATCAACCTTTAATCCGTTTAAAAGCCCTAATCACCTCGCCGATGAGCAATACCGGCGATGTCAACACCACGATCCATATCCAATCAGACAACGACAAGGGGGTTACATTGAGCAATTCGCCACCAAACGTAACTATCAATATCTGACCTACCAATATGATGGTTGATATGAAAATGAACTCGCCGCATTTATGGAGTCGGAATGCCGAATTGCGAGTGGCATATGCCCGGGCATTAAACATGTTCCAGAACTGCAGCATGACAAATATGGTGAAAAACAGACTAACTTCGTAATCCGACAAGCCTTTGTACTTGCCCAACACGGGGTGAAACAGATCGGTGACCGAGGACACCGACGAGTGCTCGAGTACCCATAATATGGCGCACATTATCACGGCAAACAGCAACCCGACGCCCAATATGGAAAAACGCATCGCTCCCGACAGCATAAAGGCATGGCGATCGCGCGGACGCTCGTTCATCACCGACGCCGACGGCGGCAACGACGCCAACGCCATGGCGGCAAACGTGTCCATTACCAGATTGACCCATAACATTTGAGTGACGGTAAGCGGTACGGCCGTGCCCATGAAGGCCCCGGCAAGCACCACCAGACAGGCCGCAACATTAACGGTCATCTGGAACAGGACGAAACGCTGTATGTTGCGATACAACGAACGTCCCCACATAACCGCGCGGCTTATGCTCGTAAAGGAGTTGTCGATTATGGTTATGTCGCTTGCCTCCTTTGCCACCGACGTGCCGTCGCCCATCGAAAGACCCACGTCGGCCGATTTCAATGCCGGAGCATCGTTAGTGCCATCGCCCGTTACGGCAACCACTTCGTCATTCGACTTCAGAGCCATGACGAGGCGCTTTTTGTCCATCGGACGAGCACGTGCCACGATTTTTATCGATTGTACGCGCTGCTTCAAGTCGTCATCGGTCATGGCCTCGATTTCCGAGCCGGTGATGATATTCGAATCGGTGTCGGAATCGGTCCATAATCCGATTCGGCGACCGATTTCGCGCGCGGTAGCCGAAGTGTCGCCGGTCACGATCTTTACTTTCACTCCGGCGTGAATGCATTCGGCAATGGCATCGGGAACGTCATCGCGCACCGGATCCAATATGGCCACCAAGCCTTGAAATATCAGGTCGGAGGGAGCTCCGTCGCTCACCGACGCCGGACGGTCGTCAACGGCAAGCGGCTTGTATGCGAATGCAAGCGTGCGCATAGCCTTCGACTGATATTCGGCAAGGCGCTTACGCACGTCGTCGAACGACGCATCACCTTCGGCCGACTTGCACATCGACATTACTATTTCAGGCGCGCCCTTTACAATCAGCAGCCTGTCGCCATCAGGCATGACCACATCGGAGGCCATGTATTTAAGATCGGTGCTGAATGGGATTTCAGCTATCCGCTTCACTTCATTGCGCAGCGTCCGATAATCGTAGCCATTGGCAGCAAGCCAAAGCAGCAGTGCGCCTTCGGTAGGATTGCCAACCACCTTCGGGGCATCGGGATTCGACATATCGAGCTGAGCGGTTGAATTAACCGCCATGCACGATGCGATGCGCCTGCGGCAGGCATCGCCTTCGCAGGGAAAATCGGCCGTTTCCACTTGCATCTGATTGCGCGTCAACGTACCGGTTTTATCGGTGCATATCACGGTGGTGGCCCCCATCGTTTCGCAAGCATGCAATTTGCGCACCAGATTGTGGGTTTTCAGCATTCGCCTCATGCTGTATGCAAGGCTCAGAGTAACCGCCATGGGCAAGCCCTCGGGAACGGCAACCACTATAAGCGTGACGGCAAGCATGACGGTTTGCAGAAAATATGCCAAAAATTCTATCCTGTCAGCATTGCCACCCGTTTCAAGAACGTACATCAGAATTCGCCCTACAATCACGAGCGATGCAACCAAATAGCTGGCCTTGGCCACGAGCGCACCGATGCGATCGAGCTGCTCATTCAACGGAGTGCGCACCGAATCGTCTATTTTTACCGATTCAAACACTTTTCCGTTTTCGGTGGCATCGCCTACGGCCATCACGCGCGCTACGCCATGACCCTCCACCACCTTTGTGCCACGATACACCATGTCAGACGGATATGTAGCCTCCGACTTGAACTTATCGGGATCGGTGGTCTTGCCGCATATCGGTTCGCCCGTAAGCGTCGACTCATCCACTTTCAGCTCTACGGCTTCGAGCAATTTAGCATCGGCAGGAATCTCCTGTCCGGCCGACAGCATCACAATGTCGCCAACAACCACATCCCTACGCGGCACTTCGGTGACATTGCCATCGCGCATCACTATCACAGGCTCCTCGTCGTTGACCTGATTGAGCACCGCGAACTCTCGTTCGGCCTGCTTTTCAAACAAGAAGCTCAAACCGGTAGCAAGCATTATGGCAATGAATATGCCCACCGGCTCAAAAAATACCACCTTACCTTTGTCAAGACCTATGTATTCATAAAACGATATGGCTATCGAAAGCACTCCGGCCACAAGAAGTATTATGATCAACGGGTCTTTGAATTTACATAAAAACTGCCGCAGCCATGACTCTTTACTTGCAGGAGTCAAAACATTACGGCCATATTTGGCCCGGCTTTCAAGCACTTCCGCCGAAGTCAGGCCTTTATATTTGATGTCATCCATAAGCGACTATTTGAGCTACAAATTTAACACATTTTCCGTTCATAACCCTCATAATTGCGCCTCAACTTGACGCGTTCAGACATAAAAGAATGATCACATCAAAATAATTCGCTCCTGAAAAACGCTTGAATTATTTTTCAGGAGCAAATATGGATGTTTTTTATGTACCTTAACACGCGCCGTTTAAACGCGCTTCATTTATTTGCGTAACCGATAACCGTCGGGCTTTCGACATCGACCCCGAACTGTTGCGCCTTGCTGAGTATGGCCCTTGCCAACCGTGGGCGTAGTTCTTCAGGACAATATCTGAAATATGCCTCGGCCGCGCGCACATGCGCTGCATCGGGCATCGGGTATTCCCTGCGCTCGGGAAGTCCGTACACCGAATCGGGCAATTCCTTTTTTTCTTCGTATGAGAGTCTGTCGCTCATAGATGTCAACATTTAAAGATTTATTCTAAATCCGGCCTGCAACAAGCCTTGAGCGCCGAAACCGGCTTCGCCAAACATCGTAAAGCTTCGGCTAAGTTGCACCTCGGCGCAAAGAGGCGATGCCTGGAAAGCGAAGTAACCCTTGTTGTATGCATCATCGGGATAGGTGAGATGCGAAATGTCGGCACCAATGCCACCGTGGGCATATACCGTGCATATGCTGTTTTTATAATAGTCGTAACGCAAGTTCATCATAATGACATGATAGTATATCTTTGCCGATTTGTGGCCTTTCACCGACGTACTCGAAAAGGTGTACGACGGACCCAGCCAAAGGTCACGCGCCACTTTGAAGTTAGCGGCAAACGTAAGAGCACCCCACGCATTGTCAACACCATGCCACCCGTCATGCATATCGCAGGCATCCATTTGGGTATATCCACCATAGCTTACCGATATGTTTTTGGTCTGGGCATTTACACCCAACGAAGCTCCGATAGCGAGCATAAGTATCAATACGAACTTTTTCATAAATCTTTAAATATTTAAATAAGTTAAACGTACCATTACAACACCACCAACAAACATTTTGTTGGGTACCGCCAATAGAAAAATCAGATTTTATGCAGTGGTGATGCCGCTACCGCAAAACATCGCGAGTCATGCAATATATTGTCAAAAGAGTTAAAAGAGCAAAAGTAACCGACTATACGATCACGTGTCTGTCAGGGATGAAATTGTGGTGTTCATTGGCGAAAACGTACCCTAATTGATTGGACAGACATTGGGTTTTACCAATCTTGGCATCAATATTTGTATGCGAATGTCCGTAAATCCAATAGTCAATGTTGCTATCAACGATATAGTCCTCCAGTTCTACGGTGAATGCTCCGTTTGCCTTGCTACCCTGAAACTTTGGATGAAGCATACGGAATGACGGCACATAATGGGTGACGACAATCTTGTTGGTGGCCTTTGACCGTGCCACTGCATCTTTGATGAATGTCAGGCAACGTTTATGTTCGGCATTGAACTTGGCAAAAGTCATTAGTTCACCTTCATATAATATACGGCGAAAATCGCTGACCACCTGTTCCGTATAATATGCATTCTCCAATGGAATCCTTGACCAAAGAGTAGACATAATAATATCCGTGTCATCAAATTGCACAATACCATTATAATGACTGAACACATTGGGGCGTATCTCCATGACATAGCCATCGGGCAATGTCGCCACATCATAAAATTTGTAAAACTCATGGTTGCCCATACAACAATGCACTTCCTTATAGTTTTCTGATGCCCAATTCCAGAACGGATGTTTGGAATAGTTATCATCACCAAGATAACCAATGTCGCCGGCAAGAAGCAACACATCGCCCTTCACTTCCAAAGGATGGGCTTTGAGATAACGCCAGTTGTCGGCAAACTCCAAATGCAAATCGGATGCGTATTGTATCTTCATCTTAATTATTCTTCAATAAACAATCCATCAAGTTGATCTATCAAATCTTTCACGAATACCTCGTCTTGGTCAAGCGATTTCGACAAAGGAGTGGCAAGTGCAGTCCAATCAGCTCTGATAGAAGCAACAAACTCCCTAACACACGCCACAATTGGAATCGGAGCCTCTATGGCGTCCTCCGTTATTATGACCAAATTCTTCAATACATCCGAGCGATGTTTTTTGATGTCTTTGGTATTCACATGTTTGCCAGCCTGTTTATCGGCGAGAAGATTAAGATATGCTCTTGCCTTCAATGCTATCAATGCTGCCGAGTCGGCATGGCGTATTCCATCTGTCAGTTGACTATGTGCAATGGTGAAATGATAGTATTCATCAGCCATAATAATGGCGCTTAGGCTTGAGACATCCTCATCGGTGGGGATTGGTTCAATTACAAATCCTTTTGGCTCACCTAACACGTCAGGATGACGTGACAGCAACTCTATCATTTCAGGATATCCTTCTTTACCGTCCAGAAAACGATATAATTCGTATTGAGGAGGTTCGCCGTCATCCTGCTTCCGCTTCTCAGGGCGATAGCCTGCTTCTTGAACAAACTGCCAAAAGCGATTGGCGAAGGCTTCAGTCATATTCTCTATTATGACTATCATATCAATGTCGTGCGTAGCGCGAGGGCGTACCACGGTGTTATTAATAGTGATGCTGCAAGCCGTACCGCCTATAACCACATAGTTGTCCGTGTATTCTGCAAATGCTTCGCGGAATTTGTCTAATCCGTCCATTTCAATTCATTGATTATTCGTTCTACTTCCTTTTCCACTCTCGGATCGTCATCTTCACGCAGGGAGAGAATAAGCGAGAGCCTGTCAACCCATCCGTCATTATTACCCTTAATGCTGACAACGGGGTGCTTCCATACCTCTACCATTATGTTGCCATCATATGGATTGGGGTTGTCAATGGCATCTGCCGACTTTATGGCACGATATTCCTTACCTGTCATCATTATCATACGTTCCTTATCAGGATTGAGCATAGTATAATGGGCCAAAGCATTGATGCCACACACGGGATAATCTGCACTAAGGCGTATGGCGTCGCAATACATACGATACTCCACCGGTGACTGTAAGACGTTTTGCGCCTTATCCCACAAATCCTCACCCTTCAACTCAAAATGAATTACCTTGCTGCGTTGTCCATTTTGCACTTTCCGACACAGACTCACATCTTCAAGACAGGTGATACCCAACGTCACACTTTCGTAAGAGTATGGCAAGAGTGGTGCAATCATCCTCGCCGACATTCCTTCGAGACTACATACTTGCAAGTGGTAGAGCAGAAGGTATTGTCCAACAGGTGTCAATACTTCAGCTTTCTTTCTGTTGGAGGTCTTTTCCATCGCAACAATCATAGGCAGATGGGCATACCGCTCTGACATAATGAAATAAACGCCCTTATCCATAAGCCTCTGACGTTCGTATGTAGGACCGGGCGCAAGTATAAACACCACAGGTAGCCCCAATGCCTCACTTAACCGCCTACCCGTAATGTCGCACTCTCTTGGGGTTGGATTTCCATTTTTCGGCTCCAAAAATAGCAGAGGCATACCCTGATATATGCCATCATAGAAGCTATATGATAATTTTTCGCCAATGGAGACACCCTTTAGATTGTCGTTGGCACGAAGTTCCAGCTCAATCTTACGCCCCAATATCCATATGTATCTTTTAAAATTCATTTTGCAACATTTTAATCACACATTAAAACGTAGCAAAATTACATATAATAATTGATAATCAATTACATTTTAACGAAAAAGTAGCTTTACTGCACTTAATTTCCCCAAATTATCGACAATTCTCATACTTAGAATTATTGTCGATAATGAAATATTTCATATATTTGCGTGTTATTCTAAGTATAATGGATATATACGGAACATACGCATTGGCCAATGCCTACATAAACGCACAATCGACGCCGGTCAAGGAGTCGGTCATATGGTCACGTCTTCGTCAGGGGAAAAAGAAGAATATTCTGGGGTTAGTTCGCAAAGGGGTATATATGCCCGTGGAAATAAACAACAAATTTATAATAGGTTGCAATGCCGTACAAGATGGTGTCATTGCCTACCATTCTGCATTGGAATATTACCTTTTGCAAACGCAAGAGTTCAACGAGCTGTATATACATTCCTCTAAAAATTTCCGAACATTTGAATATCTTGGGGAAACGTACTCATACAAAAAACTAAAATTCCTCCATAAAGTAATAGAAACGGTTGACCGTTCGGGATATGCGTTGAGAGTTACATCGCTATCGCAAACATTGGTAGATTGTATGTATAACATCAATCTTGCCGGTGGTATCGAGGAATTAATGTATGCTCTTTCGGAATGTCAAACAAATAGCATCTGCGAGAATGACCTGTTGAAATGTCTCGAACTTTACGATAACAAAAGTCTGTGGCAGCGTGCCGGTTTTTTATTTTCCATATTTAATCATCGCCTGAACTTGTCGGGAGGGTTCTTCAATAAATGCAAATCGGCAATGGGAAAGAACCAAAGTTACATTATAAATCCGTACTTTTGCAATAGCTTTAACAAGGAATGGAATCTATGCATCCCTGACAACCTCCAAACCCAACTCAAAGCAATATGAAGTTCGAATACGACAAAAAGCAGATCCAACAAATTGCAGCGGAACACTCCTACACAGCTACCAACGTGGAGAAAGTCATACGCTTGTGTCTTATTTTGGACGATCTAAACAACCTTGACGAATTTGCAGGAAAATTATTATTAAAAGGAGGCACTGCCATAAACCTTGTTGCCTTTGACGAGCTTCCAAGACTTAGTGTGGATCTTGATTTAGATTTTGCGGTAAATCTATCAAAAGATGATATGATGGTTGAGCGTTATAAAATCAACAATTACATATCATCATATGCCGAGAATGCGGATTACACGTTGAGTAATCGGAGCAGTTATATTCTGGATTCAAAGTCATTACTTTATACAACAACTACGGGTAGCCTTGACAAAATAAAACTTGACATCAACTATCATTCCAGATGCCATGTATATCCGTATGTCATCAGTGAAATAGAAGCGCCATTCAAACTATTGGAACGACATATTAAAGTAGCTCACTTGAATATAATCGAACTTTTTGCAGGCAAAATAAAAGCCTTGTACGAGCGATGCAAGCCACGCGATATTTTCGATATATACACATTGGCTCAATCAGGATTGCTGACAACTGACGATGAACGAAACGCGCTGCGACGTTGCACCGTACTCTATTCTGTATTAGGCAATGCTGACAAGCCGAACTTACTAAAACAAGACTTAAATGAAATTCGCAAAATACCGTTCCAAGCGCTAAAAACGCAACTACTTCCGATGCTACATACCCAATTAGGTCGTTTTGACAAGGATCAACTACTTGATACAGCCGTGGAATATCTTAAAAATCTGATGATATTGGAGGATGCGGAAACGGAGTTCATTGAACGTTTTTTCAACGGTGACTTTCGTCCAGAACTATTGTTTGATAAACCTACATCAGATAATTTAAGACAGCATCCGGTAATTCTACGTACCCTAAAAATGATGTTGTAGGGCGCACCATATTAATCGGTACACAAATTTAACGCGAGGGCGACATTCGGTCAACGACGGAATCTGCATCAATTAGCGGCTCTTTGGCTTCTTGAAATTTCTTGGAGCTTCTTGGGGATTTTGGGGATATGTGGTCAGCAGAAAATCGACCAGATTGAATCGCACTTTGCCGAACTGCATAAGGGCCTTTAGTCCTAAATTACAGTCAAAACTCATTGCGGCCGAAGATTGCGAAGTGTCGACCTCAAGCCCGGGTATTCCGATGGTGTGTCCGCCCAAACTTACAGGCATATTGTTGACGCGATAACACAACGACTCAACCACGCCGCCAAGTCCGCCCCGGCGAACGGTGTCGGCTTCTGCATTAGCAAGAATGTATTCCTTATTGGCATTGAAGAATGAAACGCCCAATGAGCCGTAAGAGGCATCACCGGTGTCAATATTCATCAAAATCGGATTATCAAGTACGCGCCCCGCGCAGTTCAAGTTCATTCCATCCCCAAAACACATATTTGGAGCTACCTTGCTTTTTTCGGGAGCCACGGAAGGCACCGTGATTTCATTATTTACAAAATCCAAAGTCACATCCTTCAGCTGAAGCATCAATTCGCTTCCAAGAATGATGCTGAAATGATGCGTGAACTGATCGACTTTGGCATTTCCGGTCTTGAAGTCCGTCATGACGAACGGCACATCAGTCACCGTCATATTACCAATCTTTATCTCCTTGGCCATGGCATAATGCCCTTTACGCGTACCAACTCCGGCCACCGTAACGTAGCCTTCGATAGGAATGAGATTGAATTTCCGGGCAAGCGAGTCGGAAATCATATTCACTCCGGCACCGGTATCGAATGTGATGTCGGCATCACTGCCATTGATGGTGCTATTTTCAAGATGCATGAGAACCGAGCCACGTTTATCCTCGCCAACCGGAACAATTTTGAACGGAACACGCCCAACGGACTCTGCAAATGTTACGCCATACGGTTTGTAAGCCGACAAAGCCGAGTATTTCGAAACCGACTGCTCAAGCGATTCGGTCCAAGTCGAATCGAGGTGCTGACGCGTTGCATCAAGAATGGCCTTACTCAGCTCCGCAGCCTCTTTATTGTAACCGATTCGGCCCAAATCCGTGGCATACATAATGGTGGAGCTCAATAGATTTCCGAGGTCGAGCGATGCGGAATGCTCCTTGAACAGCTCGTCGAACGCCGGAACAGAAACATCAGGGCGATTGAGACGGTTGCCGATGAGGCATCGTGAAAACACCTCAAGAAATGGCATTATCGAATCTTTCGGAGCAGCGTCATATATGGAATCTAACGCAAACCAATTGCTCGTATTCATCGCTGCGGCGATGCGCTCATCGTACGATTGAGCCGAACCGGCCAACGATGAAATCATAATAATCAACGGTAGGAACTTTCGCATAACGAATCGTTTTTTATTGACACTCGCAAAGTTAACAATAATACATAATATATAAACTTAGCTCACGGATTTTTATGTATCTTTGCAGCATGAACAAAATACAAAAAACCAATGCCGCCCGATTGCTTGACAAAGCATCGATAAATTACAAACTTGTAACGTATACGGTTGACGAAAACGACCTTGCCGCCACTCACGTGGCCGAGGAACTGGGCGAGGACATTAAGCAGGTATTCAAAACGCTTGTGCTCCATGGCGATAAGAACGGGCATTTTGTATGCGTAATTCCCGGCGACGATGAGGTAGACCTTAAAAAAGCCGCAAAAGCCGCCGGAGAGAAAAAAGTGGACCTGATACCGATGAAAGAGCTCCTTTCAGTTACCGGTTACATACGCGGAGGCTGTTCGCCTATCGGCATGAAACGCCGATTCCCCACGTTCATACACTCGTCGGCACTTGAATTCGACCACATCTATGTAAGTGCGGGCGTGCGCGGAATGCAAATCGACATTTCGCCAAACGACCTGATAAAATTTACCGGCGCTACGGTATGCGACATAATTTCCAATAAATAACGATCAACGAATACATATATGAACACTTTTGGCAACATATACAGGCTCACTTCGTTCGGCGAATCGCACGGCCCTGCCATAGGCGGCGTGATCGACGGAATGCCGTCGGGTCTTGCAATAGACTTGGACGAAATACAGCACCAGCTCAACCGCCGTCGGCCGGGTCAGTCGGCCATCGTCACGGCCCGCGACGAAAAGGACAAAATAAAAGTGCTGTCAGGCCTGTTTGAAGGCGTAACCACAGGAATGCCCATCGGATTCATAATAGAGAATGCCGACCAGCATTCATCGGATTACAACAACATACGCAACGTGTTCAGACCATCGCACGCCGACTTCACGTTCACCTCAAAATACGGCCTGCGCGACCATCGAGGCGGAGGGCGCTCATCGGCGCGCGAAACGATAGCGCGCGTAGTGGGCGGATCGTTTGCCCGACAAGCCTTAACGACTCTCGGCGTGGAAATATACGCATACACCTCGCAAGTAGGCAACATAACGCTCGAAGGCGAGTATGGCGATTATGACCTGACGAAAATTGACGATAACGACGTAAGATGCCCCGATGCCGCCACCGCTCAACGAATGCGCAAGCTCATAGAGGAGGTAAAACACGATGGCGACACCATGGGAGGAGTGATTACCGGAGTGATACGCAATTGCCCGATAGGGCTTGGCGATCCGGTTTTCGACAAGCTCCAGAGCCGCCTCGCTGCGGCCATGATGAGCATAAATGCCGCCAAAGGCTTCGATTACGGTATGGGATTTGCGGGCGTAGGGCGTCGTGGCAGCGAAATGATCGATACGTTTACCACCGACAATGACGGCAAAATATCCACCCTCTCGAATAATTCGGGGGGCATACAAGGGGGCATATCGAACGGAGCCGACATTTATTTCCGCGTTGCCTTCAAACCCGTAGCCACCCTGCTGCGCGAAGTAAACACCGTAACCGTCAACGGCGAAAAGACCACATTGGCCGCGCGCGGACGTCATGATCCGTGTGTGCTGCCGCGCGCGGTGCCCATCGTAGAGGCCATGGCCGCCATGGTGATTCTCGACTCTTATCTGATGAACAAAACGGTGCATCTGTAACCCCACGATAAATGCCTACCTCGCAGTACATCGACTTTAGCGCATTCATGGCCACTCGCTTTGACGGCAAGATGCAGAAGCTGACGGTGAATGCCGGATTTTCGTGCCCCAACCGCGACGGAACGATAGGGCGCGGCGGTTGCACCTACTGCAACAACAAATCGTTTAGCCCGGCCTATTGCCAAAGCTCCGATTCGATAACCGATCAGCTCATAAAAGGGAAAGCCTTTTTCGGGAAAAAATATCCGTCGATGCGCTATCTGGCCTATTTCCAATCGTACACCAACACCCACGGCGAGGTAAGCCGGTTATTGTCGCTATACGACGAAGCCCTCAGCGTTGACGGCGTTGACGGCCTCATAATAGGAACGCGTCCTGATTGCATGCCCGACGAGCTGCTCAAGCGGTTAGGCGAAATGGCAACCGACAAGTACATTATGGTTGAATATGGAGCCGAAAGCAGCCACGACGACACGCTCAATCTGATAAACCGATGCCACACGTGGCAACAGACATCAGATGCCGTAAGGCGCACCGCATCAGCCGGCATCGACGTCGGGTTGCATCTGATAATGGGATTGCCGGGCGAAACGGACGAAATGATGTTCGAAACCATCGACGCCGTAAATGCCATTCCGGTAAACATCATCAAGATACATCAGCTGCAACTGATACGCGGAACCCGCATGGCAATGGATGTGGCAAACGGAGCATACGACATTAGGCGATTCACCGTCAACGAATACATTGCCCTTTGCTGCAAAATAATATCGCGACTGCGCGACGACATAGCCATCGAACGATTCGTGTCGCAATCGCCCGACGAATTGCTCATATATCCGCGCTGGGGCCTGAAGAACTATCAATTCACCAATCTGCTACACAGTCGACTCAAGACTCAACAGGCTCAAGAGGAAGATCATACTTGACGGAGGGAAGCCCGTTTGCGCCATCCATCGAATCGATCATATCGGCAATGCTTATTATCGGCAGAGGATAGTGCACCAAAAACGTTCCTGAAGTGCGAAGGGCCAACATACCCCTCAAGGCACCTATGCCAATGCCGAGCATCAATGAAAGCAAACCCTTTGGCACCAGCATCTCGCCATCGGCCTCGTCTATCAGAGTGCCAAGATCGTCAACGTCGAAAGTCACTTCAATGAAATAGTCGAGCAAATCACGCATTATCTGCGACCGCAAAGTGCGATAATGCGCACCAAGCGTCATGACGCATACATTCTTGCTCCGATTTGCCGAGAAATCGGCTGAAATCGACACCCATACCGGAAGCCCGGTGTGGCGCAGCGACACCCAACGGTGATAGACATTACGCGCCTTCAGTTCACGAATGCCATTTATGGTTATATGTACCTCTGATGCTTTCACGCCTACATAACGCCGATGGCCCCACAAATGTTTGATGCGTTGCACACGGAAGATGCGCTGCCCCTCCAATGCCATTTATCTCAGACAAACGCCAACCGTACTTTTCAGACAGCCATATATCTGACTTGGGATCTAAAAAATCGCAAAAAAACAAAACTTAAAAACTTACACAGCTTATTTCCACATAAACTATTGATATAAGCCATAAAAGTTATATCTTTGCAATTGATTGGGAAAATTCCCATCATAACATTTTTGGAAAAATAAGAAGCGTTATGCTTATCTTGTGTTTGGAAACGTAGGACCTTTTCAAATTGAATACAAGGATTAGCATAGTGGTTCTCACGCTATAGCGTGGGCTGCTATAACTACATCTGTATTCAAGGTTTCCTACGACCTCCAAACTAAGACGTGGCATTGCAGTTCCACGCTTCGTGTTTGTAGATAAATCTGCTTGAGGGACTGAAAGTGGAAGAACAATATTGGATATTAAATTTCACAACATGAAAACAAAATCCTTAATAATCACCCTCGTTGCTTTTTTAGGACTATGTTCTTGCAAACAATCCAAAGAAGAAAAGGCACAACAAATGATTGTTGAATACTTTAAAGACAAAGTGTATCACTTTGATAGCTACAAACCTTTACAAACAAAAGTGGATAGCTTATTCGTTTCATTAGCTTTTGACAAGGAAGCCATTTATCTCACATTGGACATGTTAAAGCTCTTCCAATTGAAAGAAGAATATACAAATAAGATTGAAGACGCGGAAAGCTCTATGGACATTTGGTCACCCGATGGCTATTCTTCAACGTATAGTCGCGGAGAATATAAACGTGCAAAGAAAGAGCGAGATGAAAACAAACGGCGATTGGATAAGACAAAAGACCGCATAAAAGCTCAATTTGACAAAATAAAGACACGTCAGTCAAAAATCAAGACAGGTGTTTTTGATGGGTGGAAAGTATATCATAGGCTTAAGTGTTTGAATGGGGCAGGAACTTTTGATTTATTCGATGAACACATATTTTTATGCGATAAGAATTTCAATGTAAAATTCGAATGCTCAAAAAAAGATTTTGAGTTCCTTTCAAAAATTCTAAATACTATTGCAGTATCGGATGATGTACCTGAATTTGTTGAAAAACTACAAGATGTCATATTTTAATATATAGAATATATGATAATAAAAAAACGCCCCATAATAACATGGCTTTTAAATCCTGATAGCCAAAAACACACCGATGGCATTTTGTTATCCGAAGTAGCTAATTCGATGAATCATCAAATTCTAAATAAACATATAGCCGAATTGGATAACATAAGACTTCAAAAGCCGATGTGGGGACTACCTGAATTACTTATGCCTTCTTTTGAGGATGTTATGAAAAGAACCGTTTCATCTTTTAAGGAAATGATGCCTACTCTGTTTCAGGAATTCAGCGAGCAAGAGGAGTGTGGAATCTTATTATGCAAACGGAATGTCACTTTGGTTTATAGATTTGTAGACAACAAGTTACATATATGGTATTTCATAGAGGAAAACGGCAAAAGTATTTTTAAATTTTATTCATATTGTGAGCATATTGAACTTCGACTCAAAGTTAATATAATATCGTCATTAATACAGGATGATGGCTTGTTCAAAGGTTCAATTGAAGAACGAGAGAGTTCCATTGGTTCAGTTTCAAATTTTATCGCTTCATATATTGCCGTAAAAAAGCATATGAAAGTCGAAATCGTCGTTATCCCACAAGGGAAATTTACTGCAATTGAAGGCACACCTCTTGAATATGTTGATAAAAAGAAGGTTATAAACCAAACCGGGCAAGAGGTTATTGTCATGGATTCAAAATGGTTTAGAAAGATTGTAAATGATAATGACATTTATGTTCGTGGTTATTTGAGAATGCAGAATAAAAAGAACGATAAAGGAGAGCTTGTTAAAGAATTAATCTTTATTGATCAGCATGTGCGCCATGGGTATCATAGGAATGCAACGATTGAAGATGTTATGTAACAATGTTTGAATCTAATAAATGCGAAAATTTATTTAAGCTAAATTTCATTGTATTTTGTAATACAAAATTAAATTCATATCTTTGCCGATGGAGACTTCGTAGCTCACCAAACAACAATATCATTGTAAAACTTAAAAAATCATCTGCCTATCGAAACACTTCTACTCCAATTTTAAAGTAGATGTAAATTATGCAATCATTATCAACGCTACCTGACGATAAGTTGGTAGCTGCATATCTTATAGGCAACAACTCAGCATTCGACTTGCTTTTGAAACGTCATCAATCGCGAGTTTATTCTTACATATTATCCATCGTAAAACAAAGAAGCATTGCCGACGACCTTTTTCAGGAAACGTTCGTCAAAGCCATCATCACCATCAAGCAAGGCCAATATGTGCACAACGGCAAGTTCCTGCCCTGGATATGCCGCATAGCCCACAACTTGATAATCGACCATTTCCGACAAGGCAACTCCAACAATATGGTGCAGACGGATGCTTTCGACGCCGACATCTACAACCGAAAGGAGTTTTCGGACGGCAACATCGAGGACAGTATGATATCCGACCAAATATCGTCGGACGTGCGCCGTCTCGTGGCCGCCCTCCCCGACAGCCAGCGCGAAGTTCTGGAAATGCGATATTACCGCGACATGTCGTTCAAGGAGATAGCCGAAGCCACCGACGTAAGCATAAACACGGCATTGGGGCGCATGCGCTACGCCATACTCAACATGCGCCGCATAGCAAGCGAAAACAACATAGTGCTTACGCTTTGAAACTTTAAATAAGCATCAAGCGTTATACGGACAAATAGAGGTGATGCCGATGCATCATCATAACGTTTGACTGTTTATTTAAAGCACTATGTTTACAGAAATAGTACCATCGCACAAAGTTGCCACATGGCTTCTAAGCACCATCGACGGTGGGCTGGATTCGATTGGTCTAACCCATGACAAAACGATAGAAGAAATAATTTATGTGTGCATAATAGTGGCCGTAGCCGTACTGATAGGCTGGGTTTTGAGACGCATAATACTTTTCATTTCTCGAAAATGGGTATCGCTGCATGACACCGAGATGAGCCATGAGCTCATAAACCAACGCGTACTGACGCATTGCAGCCACGTGATACCGCCACTTGTCATATTGGGGTTGCTGCCGTTTGCATTCGACACAAAGTCGCAGTTGCTTCACATAATCGAAATAGCGCTTACCGTATACACGCTCATAGTAACGGCAATTGCCATAAATGCGGTGTTGACATTCATATGGACCAGATTTGACAAACAGGAAAACACAAAAAATCTGCCGCTCAAAGGCATACTCAACGTGGGGAAAGGCTTGGTGTGGATAATAGTGGCCATTATAAGCATTTCGGTAATCGTCGACAAATCGCCGGCCGCCCTGCTCACCGGACTTGGCGCATTTGCGGCGGCATTGATGTTGATATTCAAAGACAGCATACTCGGATTCGTGGCAGGCATACAGCTATCGCAAAACGACATGCTGAGAGTCGGCGACTGGATAGTTGTGCCATCGACCATAGCCAACGGAATAGTCGTAGATGTGTCGCTGTCAGCCGTAAAAGTGCAGAACTGGGACAATACCATCGTGACGCTTCCACCATACACGTTGGTGTCGACATCGTTTCAAAACTGGCGAGGAATGAGCGACAGCGGATATCGTCTCATAAGCCGTTCGGTAATTTTCGATTGCGACACCATAACCCAATGCACGCCCGAACTCATCACCGCCATAACCACCGAATTTCCTGAGGTAAAAAGCTACGTGGCAAAACTCCAGGCATCGGGCAAAAACGAATACGACCCCGGATTGGCCACCGTAAACGGCACCATAGAGACCAATCTCGGCCTGTTCAGGGCCTATATGTGCCAATATCTTCTCAATCATCCACTGATAGGCACCGATCAGCAGATATTGGTCAGAATAATGACACCTACCGGCGAGGGAATGCCGCTTCAGATATATTGCTACACCACAACGGCGTGGACGGCCTATGAAGCCGTACAGAGCCAGATATTCGAACACATAGCGGCCACCTGTCAGAAATTTGGCCTGAAACTTTACAATCAGCCATCGGGCAACGACATCGAGACATTGCGTCTACACGCCGAAGATTCAAAGACGGCATAACCGCCTCTACATACCGAATAAATGGTTTCCGCTGCAACATCGAACGGAAACCATTTTTTGTCATTAGTCATTTCGAAACGTCATTTAAAGGTCGTTTAAAAACATACTCTTATTCGTTAATTACGAATTTATAATTAAATTTGCACAAGATTGACAAGGCACGGAGTTGGCCGTCAGAAAAAACGCCATCGCCATAATTTCAACCTACAATGATATATAACCGACATTCGTTTGAATCACATAGAACCATAGCCCTATCAGCATCGTTTTCACCCAATGACAACGACGATGCCTTAGCCGAACACCACATAATAATAAGCCACACCGACCCGTCGGCCGATTTCGACACCCAACTGGCATCGATCGAATCGACAGCCACCGAAATGCTTGCGCTGCTCGGAAGCGGTACTGATGTGGTGCTGAAACGATATTTTTTAAGCGATGTGGCCAATCAGGCTCATCGAATAGAGCGAAGTGGCAATTGCTGCCTATCGGCAATCGGACAACCGCCACTCAACGGCAGCAAAGTGGCACTATGGATGTATGCCATAACCAATGCCGACATTCGCCGCAATCAAGCAGGACTTACTGAATTCAAACATAACGCCTACACTCATATTTTTGCCGGAGGAATAACGACCGGTCACAACAATTCGAAAGAAGAAACCACATCGATACTCAACGAATATGCGGCAGAGCTTAACGAGCTAAACTGCACGCTAAAGGACAATTGCGTAAGAACATGGTTTTTCGTTCGTGACATCGACATAAATTATTCAGGCGTAGTAGAGGGCCGAAACATGGTGTTTCGAGCCAATGATCTCACCACCGATACCCATTTCATTGCCAGCACGGGAATAGGAGGCATCGCCTCGTCGCGTAGCAGCCTCGTGACGATGGACGCGTACTCGATACACGGCCTGAAAGAGGATCAGATAACCTATCTTCATGCGCCCGAAATGATGAACGCCACGCATGAATATGGAGTCGCATTCGAGCGAGGCACGGCAATAAATTACGGCGACCGTCGCCACGTCATAATATCAGGAACGGCCAGCATTGACAATAAGGGCCAAATCATGCATCAGGGCAACGTGAAGGAGCAAGCATTGCGAATGCTCAAAAACGTTGAATCGCTCCTCGCCAAAGCGGGATGCGGCTGGAACGACACGGCCCACATAATAGTATACCTGCGCGACATAGCCGACACGGAGGTGGTGCGCGACATCATGCGCGCGCATCTGCCCAATCAGCCAATGATAATAGTAGAAGCACCGGTATGCCGTCCGGGATGGCTGATAGAGATGGAGTGCATGGCCATTTGCAGGCAATCGGCACCACAATATGATAAGTTTTAAAACCATACATTGGGGCGCATACGCACTATTGACGGCGACATTGGCAGCAACGTCGCTTCTGTTTGACGAAACATTGTTCAAGTCGGCATGGCTCATTTCGTTGTGGGCACTGTCGGCGGTTCTTCTGACAATAGTCATATTGCGCCGACGCATGTGGCGCCGGGTTGGCTCTTTCCTTATGCATATGTCGTTCATCATAATGCTGTCAGGGGCGCTGACCACTATGATATCGGGCAAACGCGGATCGATCGACATAATACCGGGAACCGCCACTAACGAATACGTTGACGAAGAATCGTACGTGCAGATGCTCCCCTTCACCATCGAGCTCGATTCGATCATCAGAAATTTTCACCCCGACGGACTAACCCCATCGTCCTACGAATGCATCCTTACAATTGACGGCACGAAGCATACGTTATCCAACAATGGCATCATAGAACATAACGGATACATATTTTCACAAAAGCTCATAGATGATCATTCCGACACGGCCATCATAGGGGTAAATCATGATAAGGCAGGCACAATGCTGTTTTTCAGCGGAGCCATACTATTTGTCATTGCATCCGTTTGGATAATGATTTCAAAAATGGCACGACGCAAGGTGCCCACAGTGGCGGCAATCATATTATTGTCAATCAGCACGCTGCAAGCCAACGCATCGACAATGCCGATAGAAACGACAAATGCATTGTCAAGCAACGAATTGTCGGTTGGTCAAAGCGCGTCGAGCAGCAACGACATCGCAATCGGACCCGTACGCTACACATCGGCAATCAAAGCCGCATATGACGGAATGAATTTTCACGCCGCGTTTTTCATCATGGCATTCGCAATCGGATTATTGTCGCTACGGCAAGCCATAGTCAACCGCAAGATTTCAAAATGGCTTATCCGGCTAAGTTGGGTGGCAATCGCGTTTCAATTGACGGGATACGTATTGCGCTGGATGATATATGGCCACATACCGTTTGCCACTACAAGCGACACAATGACGCTGCTTTCAGCCGCAACCGCCGCACTGACCATAATAATGGCGCGACGATCCGACGAATTGACATTCGCCCTCGGAATGACCGCATCGGGAATAATAGGCCTCATCGCCTCACTGTCGCAATCGGTGCCCGAAGCGTCACATCTGCCGGTAGCGTTGGCCTCGCCATGGCTCGCCATACACGTGAGCCTCGTCATGATGTCGTACACGCTGTTCGTGTTCGCATTCATAATATCGATGGCCGGCCTGACAAACCGTCGGCAAGCACCGCGACTTGCCGAAACGTTGAAAACCGTATTGCTCCCGGCGGTGTTACTGCTCGGGATGGGCATTCTTACCGGATCGGCCTGGGCATTGTCGGCCTGGGGAAGATATTGGGGATGGGATCCCAAAGAAACGTGGGCATTGATCACCTTCATGACATATGCCGTTCCACTTCATGGCAGCATCAGATGGTTTGACAATCCACGCCATCTGTTCGCATACAACTCATTGGCCATAATCACGGTGATTATGACCTACATAGGCGTAAACTACATGCCTTCGCTACATTCATACGGCGGATGAACAAATTTTATCACTTTGCAGAAAGACAAAAATGTTGACAAAAGAACTGATATCACTCAACAGCCCCAAACTTCAATATATTGGAGTTTCATTAAAGAATCCGCATCACACCGTAATACCTACCGGCACTACGGTGGTGACGGGCCCCAACGGCGCCGGCAAGTCGGTGCTCGGAAAAATTCTTGAAAAGGGATGGAACATTACCACCAACGACATAAAGTCGCCCGTCGACGGCTTGAAGGTGAAGTACATGGAGTTTAACGACATACATTCGTTGGCGGGATTTAAAGTGGAGTATTATCAACAACGCTTTGAATCGTCGATGAACGACGACGTGCCCACGGTGGCCGAACTCTTGGGCAAGAACGTAGAAAGCGAAACGTGGAAAATGGCCGAAAAGCGTCTGAATATATCCGATATTCTCGACAAGAAGGTCAATTTTCTGTCGAGCGGCGAGTTAAGGAAGCTGCTAATCACCAACATGATGTTTGATTTGCCTCAATTTCTCATACTCGACAACCCATTCATAGGTCTCGATGCGGCGTCGCGCGACACGCTAAACGAAGAATTGAAACAAATTTCAGATCGGGGCATATCGATAATGCTGTTGATATGCGATCCGAACGAAATACCCGATTACACCGACACCGTAATACCGATAAAGGACTTGACCATCGGAGAAGCAATACATTGCGGCTCCACGCCGATGGAGAACATAAGGCAGAACGTGGCATCGCTTTTCGACTTTGCAGTAAACATCGACGGCATACCGACACCCGCCACCAAGCAACAATCGGAAAGCGACGACACCCGCCACGCGGTATTCGAGCTCAACAAATGCAATGTGAAGTATGGAACACGCGTGATTTTGAGAGATGTCTGCTGGACGGTGAAACAAGGCGAATGCTGGGCACTCGCCGGGCGCAACGGCTCCGGCAAATCGACGCTGCTGAGCCTCATATATGCCGACAATCCACAAGTATATTCAAACGAGGTGAAAATTTTCGGGCGTAGGCGCGGAACCGGCGAGAGCATCTGGGACATAAAGAAACGCATCGGGTACGTTTCGCCTGAAATGCATCTGTATTTCGGCGGAGGAGCCAACCGACTGATCGACGTGGTGTCGGGAGGCCTGAACGACACGGTAGGCTGTTTCCGACAAATCACGCCACAACAGGAGCAAAGAGGCTTGAGATGGCTGAAGCTGCTGCACATGGAACACCTTGCACAGCAACGATTCAACGTACTGTCGGCCGGACAGCAAAGATTGGCACTACTGGCGCGCACATTCATAAAAAGCCCTGAATTGCTGATTCTTGACGAGCCCATGCACGGCCTCGACATAGCCCGCAAAAAGGCCGTCCGCGCCATCATAAACACTTATGCGCGGCGCGACCATACCACCATAATATACGTGACACATCACAAATCGGAAGTGCCCGAATGCATTTCGCATACCAAAACACTGCCCTAACCATTTTTTATTATGGATTTTAATGCGTACATTTGTGCCCGATTTCAAGTCTAAACATTTGACGTTAAATATATAACTTTAAACATGTAACGATGGATTTTATCGAAGAACTCTCATGGCGCGGCATGATACATCAAATGATGCCGGGAACGGAAGATCAACTCAAAAAAGAAATGACTACGGCTTATCTGGGCATCGACCCTACCGCCGATAGCCTACATATAGGGCACCTCGTAGGAGTAATGATGCTCAAGCACTTCCAACGTTCGGGCCATAAGCCCATCGCTCTTGTCGGAGGCGCAACGGGAATGATCGGCGACCCGTCCATGAAAAGCCAGGAACGCAAACTTCTCGATGAAGATACATTGCGTCACAATCAGGAAGCCATCAAGAAACAGCTTGCAAAATTTCTTGATTTCGACAGCGATGCACCAAACGCGGCCGAAATGGTGAACAACTATGACTGGATGAAGAATTTTTCGTTCCTCGAATTCATACGCGACGTAGGCAAGCACATCACCGTAAACTATATGATGGCAAAAGACTCTGTGAAGAAACGTCTTTCGGGTGAAAGCCAACAAGGCATGTCGTTTACGGAATTCTCATATCAACTCGTACAGGGCTACGACTTCCTCACGCTGTATCGCGACAAGAACTGCAAACTGCAGCTCGGAGGATCGGATCAATGGGGCAACATCACCACCGGAACGGAACTCATACGCCGCACCACCGGAGGCGAGGCTTATGCACTTACTTGCCCGCTGATAACGAAAGCCGACGGAGGCAAATTCGGCAAAACCGAAAGCGGAAACGTATGGCTCGACCCCAAATACACGTCGCCATACAAATTCTATCAGTTCTGGCTAAACGTTACCGATGCCGATGCCGAAAAATACATCAAGATATTCACCGAATTGTCGCGCGAGGAAATCGAAAGCCTTATCGAAGAACAGCACAAAGATCCGGGATTGCGCCCGCTGCAACGCCGACTTGCCAAGGAAATAACCACCATGGTACACTCGGCACAGGATTACGAAATGGCCGTAGAAGCATCGCAGATATTGTTTAGCAACAAAGCCGGCGATGCACTGCGCCACATCGACGAAAACACCCTGCTGCAAGTAATGGAAGGCGTTCCTCAACATGAAATATCGCGCGCCGACATCGAAGCAGGCATAAAGCTTGCCGACTTGCTTACCGACAAAGCTCCGGTATTCCCGTCGAAGGGCGAAATGCGCAAAATGACCCAACAAGGCGGCGTATCGGTCAACAAAGAAAAAGTAACCGATCCGTATGCGCCGATATGCGCCGATATGCTGTTGAACAACAAGTATATACTGATACAGAAAGGCAAGAAGAACTATTATCTTCTCCGCGTAGCCGACTAATGCCTCGTAATAAAAACTTAATGAGGCTTATAACCGATACAACACATAATGAAATTGCCCCATTAGGGCAATTTCATTATTTAATATATCACTCGCTTTTATCATGATAAAACTCGTCAAAACATTCATTGCAGCAATATCCATCGGTGCCGTTACGGTGGCTTGCTCCGGCGGAAAGACCGCTACCGATTCACAGGATTCGGCCAAACTCGTTCCACTCGATTCAATCGTGCTCAGCGACCCATTCATACTCGCCGACTCAGCCACTCACACATATTATATGACAGGCACCGGCGGCCAAATGTGGAAAAGTAGCGATTTGAAAATGTGGGAAGGCCCGTTTACCGTAGCTCAAACCGACACATCGTCATGGATGGGCCCGCGCCCTGCCATCTGGGCTGCCGAACTGCACAAATACAATGGCAAATATTATTACTTCGCCACATTTACCAACCACGCCGACACCATCGGAACGTTTCGCGGCAATGCACTCGAACGGCGCGCAAGCCATATATTGCGTAGCGACAATCCCGACGGACCATACGCCCCGATAAGCGACGACCTTATACTCCCGGCCGACAAACTTACGCTCGACGGCACTTTCTGGGTCGACACCGACGGAAAGCCATACATGGTGTATTGTTGGGAATGGTTACAAAACTGGGATGGCACGATTGAAAAAATCGAGCTAACGCCCGACTTGTCTTCATCCGTAGGCGAAGGCCGGATTCTATTCCGTGCAAGCGATTCGCCCTGGAGCCGCGAAATAATCGACGGCACCGAAAGGCCCAACAGAGTTACCGACGGCCCGTTCCTGTTCCGCACGCAGACCGGCAAGCTCGGAATGCTTTGGACAAGCTGGGTGTATGGCGACTACACGCAAGGAGTGGCATATTCGGAGAGCGGCACTCTCGACGGCCCATGGACTCAGTCGCCGCAACCCATCACACCACCAAACCATGGACACGGAATGATGTTCAGAGACTTTGACGGACGCCTGCTTATGGCAGCCCACAGCCACAAGGTAAATGTCGACGGAAGCTATCACCGAGTGCCCCAATTATTTGCGATTGACGATTCGGCCGACACGCTGCGCGTCATCGGAAAAGCCGAACTTTAACCGCCATACTTTAGCCATTGTATTTGACAAAATCCACAAAAGACTTATTCCATTTAAAATCAAATATAATAGGCTTCCTTATATCGCATTGCATCAGCTATAAAATAGCGCAATCCCTGGGAATGCGACATAATCCAAAATGAAACGAACTATTGCCATATTGAAAAAAAAACGTTAATTTTGCACATAGATTTCCACGCTATGGAAGTGTGGTTCAGAGGAGCATAGCACTATGGCGAACGGAAGTCTAACGACACATAAATAGGAAAGCGTATATTGACGCTTTGTCTTTGGCTCTTTCAGAACTTTCCACAACTTGAAGTAGCATGCCACATGACAACGCAGCAATAGACGTCACGGGTATGTACATACCTATCCGGGCTCATTTCAGGTATATGCTTGAAATGGGTTTGGGGTATTTACATATACAGCGTGGAGTCTGTTGCTCGTCTTTGGCATGATGAGCACGTGGAAAGGCTTTGAAAGAGCGGGACGAGCAACAATAAGGCTCCCCGCTTTTCTTTTATCCAAACAAATCGAATTCGCCATTATGGAGTCGGTGGCAGTGAATATTAAAGTCCGCGCAATGTTAATATCCGATAATGGACCCAACATAGTTACAACGTGAGGCTTTAGTCAATATAAAACAATTTATGGATAATATCGCACGCCAGCCACTATCTTCAGCATCATTGCAATCTAATGTCATATCCTTTCTTCGATTCCCGATGATTGTGGGAGTAGTGATGATTCATAGTAATCTTGATGATATTGTAATAGATGGGAAGTCTTTTTTTAATGTCGCCCAATTTCCCATATTTGAGAATATTTCATTTCTCATTTCACATATTTTATCCCGGATTGCAGTACCACTTTTCTTCTTTATCTCCGGTTTCTTATTTTTCAAAGGAGATTTTACATTTGATTCTTATAAAGATAAATTAAAGCGGCGAGCGAAAACAATTCTTTTACCTTACGTATTATGGAATTTATTTGTTTTAGTTTTATATTTGGGGATGGAGCTTTACATTCCCTCGTTGAGAAGTGGGCGTAATTCTTTTTTGAGTTATACCCCACTTCAATGGCTCAATTTATTTTGGGATGGTTCTGGAGGCTTCCCTATATGTTTTCAGTTTTGGTTTTTGAGAGACTTGATGGTGGTTATGGTGTTGTCTCCAATCATATTTTTAGGGATTAGGTACTTAAAATGCTATTTTGTACTACTCTTAGGTATTTTTTGGATAACTAATATTTGGTGTGATATATCCGGTTTCAGCATTTCGGCTTTCTTCTTTTTTTCTACCGGTGCATTTTTCAACATTATTAAAATTAATTTCGTTGATTTTTTGAAGCCATTGACTAATTATTCTATGATATTATACATTATAATTTGTGGGATTAATATTTATTTTCGGAATGAATATATGCTTAGTACAGGAATCATTATAGGCATGGTGTGTGCCGTGACTTTGACTGCACGTAAATTGGAAGATGGGAAATGGCATGTTAATAATTTTTTGTCGGAAAGCAGTTTCTTTATTTATGCGTATCATGGAACTCTCATTGCCCTATTGATAAAACTTGCGGTAAAAATCACACTCCCGGATTCGGAGTTTGAATTGATTGCCATATATTTTCTTGCACCATCATTCACCATACTAATAGGATTAGGAATATACTACCTTTTAAAGAGATACGTTCCAAAATTCACATCTATCATAACAGGTGGACGATAATTGCATTTATTCGTAATGTGAGTTCGGAATAAAAATGCATCTAAACGTAGAATTGATGTCTTGAAAAAGTTGTTCATTTTTCAGACATCAGCGTTATTTGTCAGTAAACGCCCCAAAGTTCGCCTGAAATAATGGTCTGTGAAATAATGGCCTGAAAAATGCGGTTGAAATAATGACAATTTCATTTGCACAATTTCAAAACAATGCGTAACTTTGCATCGCTTTAGGCAAAAGGCTTGAGCAAATATGATTGTCTTATGGTGTAATGGTAGCACTGCAGTTTTTGGTTCTGCCTGTCTAGGTTCGAATCCTGGTAAGACAACACAAACCGAGGGAGCTAAATCAGCTCCCTCGGTTTTTTTTGTATTTACTCTTGAATCGGAGACCGCCGTGGCTCAATACTTTACGTTGAGCCAAGAGGCGTTATCCGATATCCACTTCTTCAATCGGATGGGTATGTCGCTGCACATGTAATCGCAGCCAAGATATGCGCCAAGCATAAAATCGTCGACCGACTGACCGGGCCAAAGGCTAACAATCAGCCCCTCCTTATGCGCCTTTGCCACGCTCTCGCGGCTCGTGCCGTTCATGGTTGCGCCCAGTCGCTTTATACCTACTGCCTTACACATAGCGATAGTCTCGGCATTGCACGGCTTTGACGTTATCAGAAGCAAATCGGCATCGGGATGATGCTCTTGCAGGTATCTCAACCCTCTGTAATCGCCCGACGTGAATACGAAATCGGCATCGGCCGGCTTCGCTGCAATCACCTTCGAATATAGCTTCTCGCAATAATCGGCAAGACGATCGGCCGGATACAAGTCGGTGGGAGTAGTCTTCATTTCAAATTCGACATACAGCCCCCTCTTATCCTTCAAAAAATCGAGAAGTTCATCAAGCGTAAGAATCTTATTGCCCTTTTTGGTGGCCAACTTACGTATTTCGGATAAGCTTTTCTCTTCAACCGTGCCCGATCCGTTAGTGGTGCGTTCGAGCGAGCTGTCATGCGTCACCACCAGCTCTCCGTCGGCGGTCATACGTATGTCGGTTTCGAAACCTCGATATCCCGCATCGTAACTCGCCTTAAAAGCCTGCATCGTGTTTTCGTCGTTTTCCATCCGACCGCCTCGGTGAGAAAACAACCGTATCTGTTGCGACTGCGAATAAGCTTCCATCGAAATCACAAACATCGACACGCACACCAACATTCTAAAAAATCCAATCATAGTCTTTGGGTATACACATTAATAATTATACTTATACGAAAAAATCGTTTGCGCACATTCCAGATCCTTGGTGGAAATGGAATGCATGCAAACGACTAAATCCTATTTTGGCCCATACACGGGCCCATTGTCATACGGCGTTAACCGCCGACGCAATGCGTATTTTTATATTACTTCTGATTAACCTTGTTGTAACGAGCGTTGAGGCCCTCTATTATTTCAGCAGTAATGTCGAGCGACGGATTGAAATAAACGCCGGCAGCCTTATACAATATGGCGTCATATCCCTTTTGGGCATTGTAAGCCTTAATGAACGATTCGATTGAATCATTCAACTGCTGTTGCTGCTCTGCCATTTCCTGCTCGGTGGTGCGCTGGAGATTCATCAGATAGTTCTGAGCATCCTGCTGCATTTTCTGCAACTTGGCAACGTCGGCATTATAGCTTGCTTCGCTCAGATAACCGTTGCTACGCATCTTATCTTCAATCTGCGCACCGAAGCGGTTTATTTCAGATTGGCGCGATTGTGTTGCGTTTTCAAGCTTGCTTATGGAACGTATTGAAATTTCTTTGAAATCTTTTGCCAAGTTATAGTGCGCGCTAACAGAATCGGCATCTATATAACGAATGTTCAACGATGCCGAAGCTGCCGGTGTATCAGAGCCTGACGTTTTGGCCGGTTGGTTTTCACCATTTTCCGAACATGCGCCGACAACCAACGCCGACATAAGCACTAAAGAAAATGCTACTTTTTTCATTTGTAATTTTAATAAATATAGGTATGGTTTATTACTAATTTCTAATTTTGTTTCGACTCATGCGATGCACACTTTATGCCTCTGCGACGCAATTCCGGTATGCTTCCTACGTGCCCCGACGGAAATTTACCGCCTTTAACAAAAAGCACCCTCACGCCAAGGGCCAAAAGCGCCATAAATAGTAATATCATTGCTAAAATTACCGTTTTCATCGCACAAATTATGTTTTGCAGTGCAAATATAGGAAACGTCGCGAAATTTTTTGCCATAACTAAATTTTATTTTGTAACTTAGTGTGCTCTTAAACGTTTTTTTAACATTATTTTCCATTAGAGATAATCAAAACAAAGTTTATACTAATAAAAACAGTTACGAATCATGACAGTCAAAGACCTCAATCCAAAAAGGGTGTTCGCCATTTTCGACGAAATCACAAAAGTGCCTCGTCCGTCAAAAAAAGAGGAGAAAATACGTCAATATCTGCTCGACTTTGCAAAAGCCAACGGCATTAATGCAAAAACCGACGCCATAGGCAACGTCGTTATGACAAAACCCGCTACTCCGGGACACGAAAATGCTCCGACAGTTATACTTCAAGGCCACATGGACATGGTGTGCGAATCAAACGACAAATCCTTTGACTTCGAAAACACACCCATAACCACAATAATCGACGGCGAATGGATACACGCCGACGGCACCACCTTAGGCGCCGACAACGGCATAGGCGTTGCCGCCGCATTGGCCATCCTTACCGATCCCGACCTCGTTCACGGACCTCTCGAAGCTCTGTTTACGATGGACGAAGAAACCGGCATGACCGGCGCATTCAACCTTGGCGAAGGCATGATATCCGGATCGATACTCATAAATCTCGACTCTGAGGACGATGCCGAACTGTTTGTAGGATGCGCGGGCGGAGTCGACACCGTTTGCACATTCAACTACAAACGCTCATTCGCGCCCAAAGATTTCACTTATTTCAAAATCGACATCAGCAAGGGTCAAGGCGGTCACTCGGGCGGCGACATACATCTCGGTCGCATCAATGCCAACAAGCTGCTTGCACGATTCTTGTTTGACCTCACCAAGAAATATGAAGTTTCCGTTGCTGAAATCGATGGCGGCAACCTGCGCAACGCCATTCCTCGCGCATCGCATGCCATAGTAGGCGTTCACACATCAAACAAAGAGGCCGTACGCACCGCCCTCAACCACTTCATCGCCGACGTGGAAAATGAATATTCCGATCTCGAACCGACGCTCGAAATAAAGATGGAAAGCGTGGAGATGCCGGAATTCTGCATCGACTCCGAAACGTCGCTCAACCTTATCCGCGCGCTGTACAGCGCTCCTCACGGAGTGGTTTCGATGAGCCGCGAACTCGAAAACCTCGTGGAAACTTCTACCAACCTCGCTTCGGTGAAAATGAAAGAGGACAACAAGATCGTTGTAACCACAAGCCAGCGCAGTTCCGTCGACTCTCGCAAGTGGGACATCGCCAATCAGGTTGAAGCATTGTTCCTCCTGGCCGGTGCCACCGTTGAACACGGCGAAGGATATCCGGGCTGGCAACCCAACATGAAATCGCCCATTATGGAAATGGCACGCGACGCATACAAAGAACTATACGGCGTAACACCCGCCATCAAAGCCATACATGCAGGCCTCGAATGCGGCTTATTCCTTCAGAAATTCCCGCACCTCGACATGGTTTCATTCGGCCCGACTTTACGCAACGTGCACTCGCCCAGCGAAAAGATGCACATTCCGGCCGTAGAGCGATTCTACGAACAGCTTAAGCTGATACTGCGCAAGGTTGCCGAAAAGAAGGCATAACCACACCCCTATATCAAACAATAGAACTCCGTGGTTTTTCCCGTACACGGAGTTCTATTCATTACAATAATCACACCGATCAATCCCCATTTATACCAGATATGAAGCAACTGATAGTTCTTCAGGCTCGCACCGGATCAACACGACTGCCAAACAAAATGCTCATGCCATTTTACGACGGAGAATGCATTCTGAGCATCTTGTTAGGACGATTACAGAAAGACATTCCCGACGCAAAAGAAGTCATAGTAGTGGCCACGACGACGGCAAAAGGCGACGACGCAATAGTGGAATGCTGCAACAACATGGGCATAAACACGTTCAGAGGAAGCGAACAAGATGTGCTTAACCGCTTCATTATGACGGCACGACACTTTAATGCCCAAAAGCTGATTCGCGTATGTGCCGACAATGTTTTCATCGACACTCGCAACATCAAAAAACTATACGACCAATTCATTACGTCTGACTATGACTATCAGTCGTTTTGCACATCCGACGGCACTCCGTCGATAAAAACCCATTACGGATTCTGGGCCGAAGCGGTAACCGCCGAAGCACTTGAAACCGTCTCCCGGTCGACTGACGAACCGCTATATCACGAACACGTAACCAACTTCATATATTCAGGCATCAAGGATTTTAAAATACGCCTTACGCCAATCGAGGAAACAATAAACGGCATAGAGAGTCACAAAAACTTAAGACTAACGGTCGACACTCCGGCCGACTTTAAAGTGCAGCAAGAGATATATGCCGATTTAGTCAACAACGGGCGCGAAATAACGCCGCAAAACATCATAAACTATCTGGAATCGCGACCTGACCTTTACGAAATAATGGCCCGAACCATTTCCGAAAACAGTAAATGACATGAAACCCACCTACATAATTGGAGAAATCGGACAGAATCACAACGGATCGGTCGACATTGCAAAACTAATAGTCGACCTAATTTCACGTCCGGTAAAGGAAGAAGTGTTCAACATCGACCTGAAGCCGATGGATGCCGTAAAGCTTACGAAGCGTGATCTCAACGAAGAACTCACCACTTCGCAAATGAACCGCATTTACGACACCCCCAACTCATTTGGCCGAACATACGGAGAGCATCGCGCATTCCTCGAATTGTCAGACGAAGAACACTTGGAAATCTACAATCACGCAAAATCACTCGGACTCGACTTCGTTGAAACGCTATGTGCCAAAGGATGCCTGTCGTTGCTGAAACTGTTCACGCCCGACAAATTAAAGGTTGCGAGTCGCGACCTCACAAACCTGCCACTGCTATCGGCCATGGCCGAAACCAAAATTCCAATAATATTATCGACCGGAATGGCAGGAAAGCGCGAACTCGACGATGCGCTCGACGTGATAACGAAATACCATTCCGACATATCCATATTGCACTGCGTATCGCAATACCCCACACACCCCGACAATCTCAACCTCAACACCATATTATATCTTAAAGAGCACTACGGCCAATACCGCATAGGGTTCTCCGATCACACGATAGGAATATCGGCTCCGGTGGTAGCCATAGGCATGGGCGCCGAAATAATAGAGAAGCACATAACCATCGACCGACGCATGAAAGGAACGGATCAGGCCGGTTCGTTAGGCCCCGATGGCGTAAACCGAATGATCCGCGACATAAGGGTCGCCGAACATTGGATGGGCACAAAAGAGCTGTACATCGACAAGAGCGTGGCGTCGGCAAAAGAGAAACTCGAACGATCGATAGCCTCCAAGCATCGTTTGCCGAAAGGCCACGTGATAACGGCCGACGATCTGCATATGCTCAGCCCCGGCGACGGATTCAAGTGGCGCGACCTCGACATAGTGGTGGGGCGCACCGTAACGACCGACATTCCGGCAAACGAAATCATTTACGAAAAATACCTAAACTAACAATATGGCCACTAAACTGCCTAAGCTGATTTTGACCGACATTGACGGCGTATGGACCGACGGAGGCATGTACTACGACCAGACCGGCAATGAGTGGAAAAAATTTCACACCTACGATAGCGCCGGCGTTATGTTGGCGCATAAACACGGCATTCCGGTCGGCATAATAACGGGCGAAAACACCGAGATTGTAAGCCGACGCGCCAAGAAGCTCAAAGTCGATTACCTTTTTCAAGGTATTTCCGACAAACTCTCCGTAGCCAAATCGCTTTGCAACGAATTGGGAATCGACCTGACCGACGTGGCATACATAGGCGACGACATCAACGACGTCGAACTGCTAAAGAATGCCGGCTTCGCGGGAGTTCCCGCGAGCGCGCCGAAATACATACTGAAGCTTTCGCACGTCAACTTGTCGAAACGAGGCGGCGAAGGCGTGTTTCGCGAATTCGTCGAGTCGATATTGCCTCCACCCGACATTTGAATCGCAACACATACATGAACCTTATATGTGACGAGCAAGCGGCGAATCCCATTCCGAATTCGCCGCTTGCTTTGCTTTATCTGATTTACTTCGTCAGAGGAGAATAATCGCGCGAGTAACGCAACATCTGGTCGGCATATCCCTCGCCATAGGTTATCTTAACGTCGGTTATGTTGCCATTGGCATCCTTTACGGGAACATAAACGGGATTGACAAATCCGCGATATGGAGCTATCGACAAGTGCGAATAACGTTCGAGCACTTCATTATGCAGCTTGGGGTCGACCTTTACGGCATATTTTTCAACGAGGTCACGACCTGCTTCATAGTCGCCTTCGCTCTTTATTCGCTGTATTTCGCTCAACAATCGGCCAAACAGTCCACGCAACTTTTCATAATCGTTGATTTGAATGTATGTTTTGCCATTGCGCACCACGTATTCCACAACGTTATCAGGCTTACCCTTTTCAAACACCCATTCCGATATCAACTTACGGTTACGCATATGTGCCTCCTCTACATCCTTGCCCGGCTCTATTCGCATCAGCTGCGTCATAAGCCCGTTGAGCAGATACTTGTAATATTCGGCCTTATAAGCATCCTTATTGTCGAGCAGTCCCAATTCCACAAGCTTCGGATCGGCAAGATAATACAGTGCGAACAAATCGGCACGCGCTTCTTCAAGCGTCGACCCGTGAGCCTTCAATGCATCCGGATCAACACCCGGAAGCATCTTGCCGCTGCCATGACCAAGACATTCATGCAAGTCGGTATGCAAATTGTCGGTAATGAACAGATAGTCGTCAAGCAATTTTGCCGTAGGTTTGTCAATCACGAATTCTTCGTTGAAGCCGTTGCCATGCGAAGCTTCATCGTAAGCTTCCGTTATGTTTTCGATGGTCACCGACTTCGATCCGTGAGCCGCACGAATCCAGTTGGCATTAGGCAGATTGATGCCAATCGGAGTGGCCGGATAAGCGTCGCCGGCCAATATCGCTGCGGTTATCACCTTTGCCGACACCCCCTTGACTTTATCTTTTTTGAATCGCGAATCGACAGGCGAATTATCCTCAAACCATTGGGCATTTTCGCTTATCACTTCCGTGCGGTGTGAAGCTTCGTCGTTTTTGAAATTGACTATCGACTCCCAGGCACCTGTCATGCCGAGCGGATCGCCGTAGCTTTCAATAAATCCGTTGATGAAATCGACTTTCGAGTCCGTATCCTCGACCCACATTATGGAGTAATCGTCAAACGCCTTCAAATTGCCCGTAGTATAATATTCTATAAGTTTATTTATTACGTTACGCTGTTTGTCATTTTCGGCATATTTGACAGCTTCCGACAAATTCTCTATTATTTTCGATATTGCATTCGAGTACAAACCTCCCACTTTGTAGGTCTGCTCAACCACTTTGCCGTTCTCCTTCACTACTCGCGAGTTCAAGCCGTACGACACCGGAGTCAGATCGGTCGAATCCTTCATAGCGTTGTAATAGTTTTCAACCTCGCTCTGCGTAACGCCGTCGTACAGATTGTTGGCCGAAGTAACTATCAGATCGGCACCTTCAGCCTGATTGACCCTCTTGGCCACGAACTCCGGATCAAACACCACCTTAATCATCAAATCGGCATTTGCCGGACGCTTCGATGCCGGCAGCGATTTTATTGCCGAGCGCAAGAACGACTCCGAAAATTCAGGCACGAACTTATCCATCGAGTAATGATGGTGTATTCCGTTGCCAAACCATATCTGCTTCAAATATTTTTCAAAGGCTTTGAATTCCTTTCCATTCTTATCGCCCGAATATGAAGTGTATATATTTTCAAGCAGTTGACGCAACTCAAGATTATATTTATTGTTCTGATCCCACAGTATGTCACGCCCCATGAGCGCCGCTTCCGTGAGATAATATATCAACTTTTTCTGATTCAACGACAAATCATTGAATCCGGGCACCTCGTAGCGCAACACTTCTATGTCGGCAAAACGGTCGGCCACATAATTGAAATTCTTATTTTCCTTTGCCATAACCATCATCGACGTCGACAGGGCAACAGCCATTACAGCCCCACCTATCTTGTTATTAATATTGACCATATAGTTACTCTATGTATAAAATTAGACCTTTGAGATATTCACCTTCGGGATGATATATGTTTACGGGGTGATCGGCAGGCTGCGTCAGCTGATGAAGTATTCTCACCTTACGGCCCGTCTGGGCGGCAGCAGAGAATACGGCCAACCGGAACTGATCCTTCGTGATGGCCTGCGAACAAGAGAACGTAAACAAAATGCCGCCATGCGAAATTTTTTCCATCGCTTTGGCGTTCAAACGCTGATAGCCCCTCAACGCATTCTTTATGGCACTGCGATGCTTGGCAAATGCCGGAGGGTCGAGCACTATCAAATCGTACGAATCAGCCTCCATGTCCGACAGGAATTTGAATGCATCTTCGGCATACGATTTATGTCGGGCATCGCCGGGAAAGTTTAGCAGCATATTTGCATCGGTAAGAGCCACCGCTTTAGCCGAACTATCTACCGAATGCACCATCTCGGCCCCGCCTCGCATTGCATATACCGAAAATCCGCCCGTGTAACAAAACATGTTTAAGACCTTGCGCCCCTTGCTGTAACGTTCAAGAAGCATGCGATTGTCGCGTTGATCGACAAAGAAACCCGTTTTTTGTCCTTTCAGCCAATCGACATGGAATTTCAGTCCGTTTTCTATTGCCACGTTCGAGTCAAAACCGCCTACTATGTAGTCGTTTTGCGGATCGAGCTGCGCCTTGTACGGAAGGGTGGTTTCCGACTTGTAATATACATTCTTCACCCCCAGCTCCTCATTATTTACAAGAGCCGTGGCAACGGCATTTCGGGCATAATGCATTCCCGGCGAATGCGCCTGCACTACCGCCGTCGTACCATACACGTCGACAATCAGTCCGGGCAAAAAATCACCCTCGCCATGCACAAGCCTGAAAGCATTGTTATCAGTACGCTTGAGTCCGAGCATTTTCCTAAGCTTCCATGCGCCCTCGATGCGTTTTGCATAGAAAGCCTCATCTATCGCGTCGCCGGCAGTTTCACTGAGCATTCTCACGGCAATGCTGCCCACCTGATAATGGCCTACGCCAAGCGTCGAGCCCTCGTGCGACACCACTTCGACGGTTTCGCCTTCTTCCAAATCATCGGGCATTCGATCTATGGCACCCGAAAACACCCACGGATGAAATCGCTTCAACGACTCATCTTTGCCCTTTTTAAGCTTTATTATCTTGTAACTCATCTTTCTTATTTAAAAAACGCCTTAAACAAGTCATTGCCATTGGCATATACGAGCAACAACAGCAAAAACAGCATTCCGGCATATTGTGCATACTCCATGACTTTTTCATTCGGCTTGCGACGCGACACCACTTCGTATATGAGAAACATCACGTGGCCGCCGTCAAGACCCGGAATGGGTATGATGTTCATAAATGCCAGTGCAACGGACAAAAATGCCGTTATCTGCCAGAATGTAAACCAGTTCCATTTATCGGGGAACAAATTTCCTATCGAGCCGAAGCCGCCGAGGCTCTGTGCCCCTTCCGAGCTAAACACGTGCTTCATCGACCCCACGTAATTCGACAGAGTGGTGGTTCCTATCTCCCAACCTTTGGGCACCGACTCAAACACGCCGTATCGCACCGTGACCGTGGGATAAACCTCCGTTATCGGAGACAGTTGAAAGCCCAATCGGCCGAATTCATTTGGCACGGCCGTAACCATCATCTCCTTACCATCGCGAAGCAGCGTAACGTTCACAGGCTTCTCGACGTAATTTTTAAGAGCCGCCGTAAGTTCCGTAAGCGATGGAGTGGCGATCGTATCGACTGCAATTATTCTATCGCCCTCGTTTATTCCGGCTTTGTCAGCCGCATCGCCTGGCTGCACGCGATACACGAATACCGGCACACGATAAGTCAAAAATCCCTTATCGTCATTAAGCCTGAACAAAAAGTCGTCGGGAATGGGAATGTTGACCGTATCTTTATGATTGCGCAACACCGTCACCACCTTGGCGTCAGCCATGCGATAAGCAAAGTCGCCATCGGCGGCATCGATTTTTTCGCCATCGGCCATCAACGGTATGTCGCCATTGCGGAAGCCCACACGCTGTGCGGCCTCGACAAAATCCATTCCTTCATAAGCCTGTTCGAGCGGAATATACTTGTCGCCCCAATACCATGCTATGCCTGAATATATGATTATTGCCAATATGAAATTGAACATCACGCCGCCGAGCATCACCGCCAACCGCTGATACGCGGGCTTGGCCCTGAATTCCCACGGCTTTTCGGGCTGAGCCATCTGCTCCTTGTCCATCGACTCGTCGATCATACCGGCTATCTTGACATATCCGCCAAGCGGAAGCCAGCCTATGCCATACTCGGTGTCGCGCCACGATGCCTTTTCGTTGCCGTCTTTGTCATATTTCGGTTTTCCTTTCTTAGGTTTCCATTTTGCCAATGAGAACCACGGATTAAAAAACAAATAAAATTTTTCGACCTTTATGCCAAAAGACCTGGCTATGATGTAATGTCCGAATTCATGTATTATCACCAAAAATGCCAATGCCACTATCAGCTGAGCGGCCTTAATAAGAAATGATTCCATTATTTGATTATTTCATTGATAAATTGCGAGGCTATGATTCGAGCCTCATTGTTAGTGGCCACATAGTCGTCATATTCCGGATTCTGAATGCTCGGAATCTTATTCAACGTATGGCGTATTACCTTATATATGTCGAGAAACTTTATTTTGCGCGACAGGAACGATGCCACCGCAATTTCGTTGGCCGCATTGATTATGCAGGCCGTCGTTCCGCCGCTGCTCAATGCTTCATAAGCCAGATTAAGACATGGAAATTTCTCGACGTCGGGTTCTTCAAACGTGAGCGACGCGTAATCCGTTATTTTCATATGATGACGCGGTGTCTCGAGCCTTTCGCCCCCGGCAAGTGCATAACTTATGGGCAAACGCATGTCGGGCAATCCCAACTGAGCCTTTATGGCGCCGTCCTGAAACTCCACCATGGAATGCACTATCGATTGCGGATGAACCACGGCTTTGATGCGCTCCGGCGATATGCCAAACAGCCAGCGGGCCTCGATTATTTCAAAGGCCTTGTTAAGCATCGTGGCCGAATCGATGGTTATCTTGGCCCCCATCGACCACTTCGGATGACACAGGGCGTCATCTACCGTTACCGACTTGAGAGCCTCGGAATCAAGCGTCCGGAACGGGCCTCCCGATGCCGTTATTATCAACTTGCTTACCGACGACTGACTTTCGCCTACAAGACACTGATATATGGCCGAATGCTCCGAATCGACCGGATACAACCGCGACTTTGAGCCTTCAAGCAGTCGGCTCACATATTCGCCGGCCACCACCAGCGTTTCCTTATTGGCCAAAGCTATATCCTTGCCCGAACGTATGGCACGTATCGTAGGCTCAAGACCGCTGTAACCCACCGTGGCCGTAACCACCATCGAAAAGTCGTCGCGCTCCATGGCGTCGGCAATGGCGCGCGCGCCCGCCTCAGTGGCTATGCCATAAGGCTGCAATGCTTCGCGCAACGCCTCGTATTTCGTCTCGTCGGCTATGATGGCCATGGATGGCCTATGCTCTATCGACTGCTTGACGAGCAAATCGACATTCGACCCGGCCGTAAGCAATTTCACGGAAAACAAATGCGGATATTCCGATACCACATCAAGCGTCTGCGTTCCGATCGAGCCAGTACTTCCTATTATTGCTATGTTTTTTTTTTGAGTCACGTCTCTTTGAATAAAAGATGCCGTTAAATGCTTTTTATTTTATTAATGTGCAAATTTAGTGCAAAAACTCCATTTCAATACTATGAATCTCCCACAAAAACGCTCGATGCATTTTTTCGCACAACTTTTCCGAACAAAAAAACTTTAGATTATGTTATAAAACCAAAATGAATAACAACCCACATCGAGTAGTTATGATTTAAGACAAAAATAAAATTCTATAAAATTTAAATATTGTTTCATTAAAATTTACGAGAGATGAAAAAGAACTTTTTATTAGCAATCGCAGGATGCGGCTTTACGTTGCTCTCAGCAAATCAGGCCACCGCTCAAGAAACCGTAGTGGTTGATGAAACCGTCTTAACGGAAGTTAATGTCGACTGCAAGGACAACTACTCGTCGTCATGGCGCGACAACTGGTTCATACAGCTTGGTGCGGGCATCCAGATACCCTACGTTGACAACTATCTCAACCATGGCGATGCGAAACATCACATTACGCCCGTCTACAACCTCGGTTTCGGACACTGGTTCAGCCCCTATCTGGGTTTCAGATTCACCGGTTACTATGGAAAGCTCCATCTCAACTGGGGTGAATACAACAAAGCCACGATGGGCAACGTAAACTTCGACATCATGTGGGATATGTTCAACTCCATCTCAGGTCCTAATCCTTCACGCGTATTCAGCATTTTGCCGTATGCCGGTATTGGTGGCACTTACACTTACGGGTTCACCGAAGGCAACATCACAACCGACTATGGCCGCAAAATCAAATCTCGCGAATGGGCACTCCCCGTTTCGGCCGGTTTGCAGATGCGCTTCCGTCTTAGCAAATACGTTGACTTCTTCGCTGAAGCTCGCGCTCAGTTCTACGGCGACAACTTCAACAACGTAGCATCGGGCGGCTCTATCGAAGCCAACATTTCAGCCATTGGCGGTTTCATCATCAACATTGGCGGAACCAAGTATCAGAAGTACAATCCTTGCGATTACCTTTCGTACATAAACTCTCTTAACAATCAGGTCAACGACCTCCGTGGCGATCTCGCTAACACCGCTGCCGCTCTTGCTGCTGCCGAAGCTCAGCTTCCTTGCCCCGAAGTAGTTGCTCAGGAAGAAGTTATCGTACAGGCTCCCATGCTGTCAGCTGTTAGATTCAAGATCAACTCTGCAGTGATTACCGACGAAGAAATGGTCAACGTTTACAACGTAGCCGAATGGATGAAGGCTAATCCCGAAGTTAACGTAATCATACAAGGCTATGCCGACAAGGACACCGGTACCGCAGCTTACAATATGGAACTCTCTCAGCGTCGTGGACAGGCCGTAGCCGACGTTCTCACCAACAAGTACGGCATCAGCCCCGACCGCCTCACCATCCAGGCCAACGGTAGCGAAACCCAGCCTTACGACGAAAACAACTGGAACCGTATCGTAATATTCACTCAACCATAAGACTCCTCTTTAGTATAATTTCTATTCATAATTGAAAAATTCGGGGTGCTTGCCATGGCAGGCACCTCGTTTTTCACGCCATTACCACATTATTTATCAGATAATATTATTTTGCATTTTGTTTTTTGACATAAATGGCGTAAATTTGTTGGCAATCATAGAATAAGGTTACACAATCATTTTTTTATCCGTTATGGAAGATAACACTAATTTATTGAAAACAGTAACTGCCAAAGCACAAGTATGGCTCGGAGAGGGTTACGACGAAGAAACTCGCGCCGAAGTGAAGAAGCTTTTGGATGCAGATGACAAAACGGCTCTTATCGAAGCTTTCTACAAAGATCTCGAATTCGGCACCGGTGGCCTGAGAGGCATTATGGGCGTAGGCTCCAACAGAATGAACATATACACCGTCGGAGCTGCAACCCAAGGTCTTGCAAACTATCTGAAAGAGGCTTTTGCCGATCTGCCTCAGATATCGGTAGTGGTTGGACACGACGTTCGAAACAACAGCCGTAAATTTGCCGAAATAGTTGCCGACATATTCTCGGCCAACGGCATAAAGGCTTATCTGTTCGACGACTTCCGACCCACGCCCGAATTGTCATTCGCAATACGTCACCTCGGATGCCAGAGTGGCGTGAACATCACGGCATCACACAATCCCAAGGAGTACAACGGATATAAAGCTTACTGGGCCGACGGTGCTCAGATCATAGCTCCACACGATGTAAACATCATCGACCACGTAAACCAAATAAAAGGCGTTGAAAGCATAAAATTCAACGGCGACAAGTCAAACATACAGATAATTGGCAAGGAAATCGACGATGCATTCCTGTCGGCCATAAAAGGCTTGCAGTTAAGCCCCGATGCCGTAAAGCGTCATCACGACATGAAGATCGTATACACGCCTATACATGGCACCGGCGTGAAGCTGATTCCCGAATCACTGGCCAACTACGGATTCACCGACATAATCCATGTGCCCGAACAAGACGTGCCTTGCGGCGACTTCCCCACCGTTGAGTCACCCAACCCCGAAGTTCCGTCAGCAATGGCCATGGCCATTGCAAAGGCCAAGGAAGTGGGCGCCGACCTGGTTATGGCTTCAGACCCCGACGCCGACCGAATCGGAGCAGTGATACGAAACACCGATGGCGAATACGTGCTGCTTAACGGCAACCAGATAGTGATGATTCTTCTCAACTACATCATCACCCGAAACAAAGAGATGAATCGCCTTGACGGAAACGAATACATCGTTAAGACCATCGTAACCACCGAAACCATAAAGTCGATAACCAATCACTATGGCATCAAGATGTACGACTGCTACACCGGCTTCAAATGGATTGCAGCCGTGATTCGCGACAACGAAGGCGTGGCTCGTTATCTCGGTGGAGGCGAAGAAAGCTACGGATTCCTGGCCGAAGATTTTGCGCGCGACAAGGATGCCGTTTCTGCCGTATCGTTGATGGCCGAAGCCGCTGCTTGGGCCAAGGATCGCGGTCAGAACTTCTTGCAGATGCTTCAAGACATCTACATTACCAACGGATTCTCTCGCGAGTCAGGCGTTTCGGTAGTGCGTCAGGGAAAAGAAGGTGCCGAAGAAATTCAGGCTATGATGAAAGCTTATCGCGAAAATCCGCCGAAATCAATCGGAGGCAGCAAGGTAGCCCTTATAAAGGATTACGCAACGCTCGATGCCACCGACACCATCAATGGCAAAGTAACGAAGATGGACATGCCCACTACTTCAAACGTTTTGCAGTTCTTCACCGAAGACGAAACCAAGATTTCGGTACGTCCGTCGGGAACCGAACCCAAAATCAAATTCTACATCGAAGTAAAGGGTACGATGAAGACGGCTGCCGATTACGAAAAAGCCATCAACGAAGCCGATTCGAAAATCGAAATGGTAAAGAAAGACCTCGGCATAGCATAAACTCGACAAAAGTCACTACGACAACCACTCATAATGCAGCGGCCCGATATTCCTAATCGGGCCGCCATTGTTTTATCTTTGAAATAGGGGGAATCGCTTCGTCAGTCTTCGGTATAGTGACGCAACACCCTCCTGTACGAATTGAATATCTTCGATTTGGATACGAAGCCCACGTATTTTCCATCCTCCACTACCGGGAGGTTCCACGCTCCGGTATCGTCAAATGTCTTCATCACCTGTTCCATGCTTTCACCCAGCTCTATCTTGGCCGGAGGCATGCTCATGAACTTGCTCACATACATGCGTCGATACAGGTCGGGGCGAAACATTATGTTTCGTATGTCGTTGAGCAACACCACGCCGAGCAATTCTCCATTGCGCCCCACCACCGGAAACAGGTTGCGGTTCGATTTGGCTATTACCTCCACCATCTCTTTGAGATTCATGTCGGGGCTAACGGTCAGAAAATCGGTTTCTATCACATTGTTTATCTTAAGCAATGTAAGCACGGCCTTGTCCTTGTGATGGGTCAAAAGCTTGCCCTGCTTTGCAAGTCGCATGGTGTAAATGCTGTACGGCTCAAACACCTTTATGGTGCCGTATGAAAGCGCCGACACTATTAGCAGCGGCAAAAACAGCTCATATCCGCCCGTAAGCTCTGCCGTAAGGAAGATGGCCATCAGAGGGGCATGCATTACCCCCGACATCACTCCGGCCATACCCATCAGGGCAAAGTTCTTGACCGACAGATCCAGCCCGAACACCGTATTTGTAAGGTACGCGAAGAAAAAGCCCGCCATACAGCCCACGTAGAGCGATGGTGCAAACGTGCCGCCTACGCCCCCCGCGCCGTTAGTGGCCGACGTGGCAAATACCTTAAACAGCATTATCATGGCTATGAACACGAGTATGAACAGCACATTGTCGCGATCGGCATAGAATATCGAACCGTCCACTATGCCCGATATGTTGCCGTCGAGCAGACTTACTATCGAGCCGTAACCTTCGCCGTATAACGGCGGGAACAGGAATATGAGCGTGGCAAGTATGACGCCGCCGAAGCAAAGCTTTTTCCATGGATTGGATATCTTGCCATACACGTTTTCCATCATATTCATTACCCTGGTGAAGTAGAGCGACACCAAGCCGCAAAACACTCCGAGCAGCACGGCAAACGGTATGCGCGCCGTAACGAACGGCTCACTCTGAACGAAGAAGAACTCCACGTCATACCCCGTAAACACATATGCCATAGTTGCTGCCGTTATCGACGATATGAGCAGCGGCATGACCGATACGGTGGTAAGATCTATCATAAGCACCTCGAGCGTGAAAAGCATGCCGGCTATCGGAGCCTTGAAGATGCCGGATATTCCGGCGGCGGCACCGCAGCCCACCAATATCATAAGAATGCGAGGCGACATCCTGAAAAACGAACCCAATGTCGACCCTATGGCAGCTCCGGTGTACACTATTGGGCCCTCGGCTCCTACCGATCCGCCAAAGCCTATGGTCATCGAGCTCGCCACTATCGACGAGTATACGTTGTGACGCTTCAGATAGCTCTTGTTTTGCGATATGGCATACAACACTCGCGTTACGCCATGCGATATGTTGTCGCGCACCACGTAACGAACAAAAAGCATCGTTATCAGAATGCCCAAAACAGGATATATGAAAAACAAGTAGTTACCGCTCGTAACGGCAAGATGCGACGTCAGGAAACCCGAAATGAAATGTATCAGCCCCTTGAGCAGCAACGCGGCCACTCCGCACAACACTCCTACAAGCAGCGACAGCATAACCACGAATGTCTTTTCCTTTATATGACGTTCGCGCCATATCAGAAACGAAAGAAATCCGGTATGCCACTTTTCGCGTATGTTATCTAATTTAATTGACATAATTACAATCCTTCACCCTTTACGACTATACCTATGGTTTCGGCCACGATTTTAAAATCGGCCGTGAACGACATAGCATTAACATACTTCAGGTCATACGATGCACGCTCTATCATCGACTCCACGTCCGATGCGTAACCATATCTCACCGAGCCGAGCGACGTCAGGCCCGGCCTTACCGACAGCAACGATGCATATTCCGGGCAAAGCGGCAATATGCGGTCTATGTAATATCGTCGCTCCGGACGAGGCCCCACTATCGACATATCACCGCAAATCACGTTCCATAGCTGCGGCAGCTCGTCAATGTGATGACGGCGCAAAAATCGCCCCACGCGGGTCACGCGCGCGTCGCCCGCATTCGACAGCAACGGTTCCGCGCCTTCGGCTCCGGTGTACATCGTACGGAATTTATAGATTACGAAATCGGCGTTTCGCAGACCCACTCTCGTCTGACGGTATATCACGCTGCCTTTCGAGTCGACCTTCACCAAAAGCGCCACGATGGCAAATACGGGAAGCAGCGCCACCAATGCCATCGCCGAAAGCACCATGTCGGCAATGCGCTTGCTCATATGGCGTTTGAGCGATGCATACGGCAATGCCATGCGTTCGGGCCGAACGCACATTCCGGCATTTCCTCGTTGCGACACCATACACATCACGGTCTCAATATGTGAAACGTTCCGTTCTCACTGATTTTTATTACCGACGACGGACTCGGACAATCGACCACGTCGCGTGCGTAGTCGACCACGAAATCCACGGCGGTTATTATCTCGTCCGATATGGCAGAAAAATTACAGGGAGTCTTTTGCCCGCTGACATTTGCCGACGTCGACACGATGGGCTTGCCATAGGTGCGGCACAACCTGTTCGAAAATTCCTCCGACGTAACCCTGATGCCTATGCTGCCATCCTGAGCCAACAATTCGGGAGCAAGCCCCGTAGCCGAATCATATACTATGGTGATGGGCTTCATGGATACCTCCATAAGTTCATAGGCTATGTCGGGGATGCATCTTACATACCGTTCAAGCATCGGCAACCCCGAAACGAGCGTAATCATAGCCTTCGAGTCGGCCCGATGCTTTATGTCAAAAATCTTGCGCACGGCATCGCTGTTGGTGGCATCACATCCTATGCCCCACACCGTATCGGTAGGATACAATATTATCCCGCCACGCCGCATTACGTCACAAGCTGTCTTTATCTGCTGGTTCATATCTAATGCAAAGATACAACTCTAAGCACAAAACAAAAAATTAATCACAGCTTTTTATATCCGCACTTTTTATATCCGCATTTCACATTATGATTATTTCACATGTTTATTTGACATCTTTGTTATGTGGCAATCGATTTTTTTATTAAATTTGCTTCGTTAATATCAATCAACCGATCAATATATTTTTATAGATCCTTAAAATAACCCGTTTTCAAATCATGAAAGATCAAATCGTAAAAGCCTTCGATCAGCATTTTGGCGGACAAGGCACTCTTTTCGTTGCTCCCGGACGTTTCAACCTCATTGGCGAACATACCGACTATAACGGTGGTTTCGTATTCCCCGGTGCTATCGACAAATTCATTATGGCCGATATCCGTCCCAATGGTACCAACCGCGTTCGCCTTTATTCTGCCGACCTTAACGAATCAGCCGAATTCGGCCTTCGCGAAGAAGACGCTCCCGAACAGGCTTGGGCTCGTTACGTATTCGGAGTATGCCGCGAAGTAATCAAACGTGGCGGTAAAGTTGAAGGTTTCGATGCCGTATTTGGCGGCAACGTGCCTCTTGGTGCCGGCCTTTCTTCTTCGGCCGCTTTGGAAAGCTGTTTCGCAAACGCTATCAACGATTTGTTCAACGGCAATACAATCGACAAATTCGAACTCGCTAAAATCGGCCAGTCGACAGAACACAACTATTGCGGCGTAAACTGCGGCATCATGGACCAGTTTGCTTCCGTATTCGGCAAGAAGGATCATTTGATGCGTCTCGACTGCCGCTCGATGGAATACGAATACTTCCCCTTCAACATCGAAGGCTACAAACTCGTATTGCTTGACTCGAAAGTAAAGCATGCGCTCGTTGACTCTCCCTACAACAAACGTCGCCAGTCGTGCGAACGCGTTGCCGAAAAGCTCGGCGTGGAGACTCTGCGCGACGCCACTATGGAAATGCTCAACGCCATCAAGAGCGACATCTCGGCCGAGGACTATTTCCGTGCTAAATATGTTATCGAAGAAAAACAGCGCGTACTCGACGTTTGCGAAGCTTTGCAGGCTGGCGACCTCGAAACCGTTGGTCAGAAGATGTACGAAACTCACGATGGTCTGTCGAAAGACTACGAAGTTTCTTGCGAAGAACTCGACTATCTTAACGAAATAGCTCACGAATGCGGCGTTTCAGGATCGCGCATAATGGGTGGTGGATTCGGCGGTTGCACCGTAAACCTCGTGAAAAACGACCTTTACGACAACTTCATCAAGACGGCTACCGAAAAATTCAATGCCCGTTACGGTCATGAACCGAAAGTATACCCCGTAATTGTATCTGACGGCGCTCGTCGCTATGAAGATCAATAATACGAAGTAACACAATAAATCCATTCGGGGCTTTATGTCGAATGCATTCGGCATAAGGCCCTGAATGATTTTCGATAATTTCGCACGCATATTTTTCAATTAATCGATATTTTAAATTACATTTGCGTAAACCGAAATTCAATTCTCAAATCTAAATATAATATATGATAAAAGTAGGCATTACCGGCGGACATCATCCCGCCGCAGGCGAGCTGATACGAATTCTCATAAACCATCCCGACATCGAGCTGCAATGGGTGGCGGCACCCGAACTCGCCGGGAGAATGATTTCCGGATTCCACAAAGGATTGCTCGGCGAAACTTATATGCGCTTCACTGACGAAGCTTCGATCGACGATATCGATGTATTGTTCATGTGCCCCGGCGAACAAAACGAAAACAAGTCGTTTCTCGAGTCAATCGAAATTCCCGAAAATCTGAAAATAATCGATCTATCATCCGATTTCCGAATCTCAGACAGCGATTCGGAATGGGTCTACGGGCTCCCCGAACTAAACCGAAAGCCGCTCGTACGTGGCGCGAAACGATCGGCCATCCCCGGAGCATACGCCACCATAGTGGCCTTGTCGTTGCTCCCAATGGCAAAAAATCTGATGCTCAACGGCGACATTCACGTGGCTGCGGTTGCGCCCTCAGGCGAGTTCGACGACAATCGCCCCGGCGAAGCCATAGCGCTTCTCGACCACGAGGAAGTGGACGAAATTAAATATGCGCTCCGACAGCTTCAGTCGAGCTTCAATTCCGATATAAAATTCGTGGCCACGGCCGGAGGCTGGAAACGAGGTCTCACGGCAACGGTATATCTCGACACCAACGTATCGGAGGACGAGCTGAAAAACATTTACGATGAGTTTTACGAAGATCACAACTTCACGTTCTTGTCCGACACGGTGCCGAGCCTGGCCGACGTAATAGGCACCAACAAATGCATCATACACATACAGAAGGCCGGAAACACCTTGGCGATAACGTCGGTGCTCGATGCGAAGCTGAAGGGTGAAGCTTCAAATGCCGTACACAATATGAACCTGCTGTTCGGATTACAGGAACGGGTGGGATTGACGCTGAAGGCTGCCGGCGAATAACGGCCGTAGCCTCACATATCGTTCACTACCTCTTACGAGGTGAAAGTATGCGTTCGCCAAGCATCTTGGCGAACTCTTTTTTTGTATCATTCAGTTCGGAGTTCTTCTTCATGAGCGACGTTATGAGGCCAAAATCAGGATTTGGCACCGAATACACTCGGCGTATCTCCTCGGTAAGTTCGAGTATCTGCCATTCGAGCATGGCTTCCATCATGTTATACACGGCCATGGGCACCAGTTCTACCAATCGGTCCTTCTCCGTTTCGATTTTCGAATATTTGGTATGAATTTTACTCAACTGATGCTTCTCGCTTACCAACTCCGTCGAAAGCCGGCGAACGTCATCATCGGGCGACGACCCCAATCGTTTGAATATGTAATTCATCGCCGCCGAGGTCAAGGCTTCATCATAATCATCCTGAGCCCGACTTCTTACCGATTGCTCCATCGACTCTATGTTGCTTATTCCTACCGCCGTGTTGCGTATCTCATCTATCCCCGACGCTATCTCCGATTCCATCTTTGCTTTCAGGTCGGCTTCTATTCTCGCCACGTCCGCGCTCCATCCGTTTCGGCACAGATCCAATGCGTCGTCAAACACTTTGGCATATATTCCATTGCTGAAATGTATGTCGTTCGATGCCATCGAATAATTTATGTATTCTATCACGCTCATTGGAGCGGTATTTCCGTCATCGCCCACGGCCACGTCGCAAAGATACAGCAATCCGTATTTCACCGCATATCTAAGCAATCCGCGTTCATAGGGTTCAAGAAAGCGAGCACGGCGCTGATCGGCATCGGCAGTCGATTGCTCCGCCGCGTCGCGCTTCGACGGCTCGGCTATTACATCTATCTGAGCCGGCTCGTCGGGATCGGGATATTGGTCGCGCGCACCTTTTCTTATTGCGTCGTTCTTTTCGCGCTCGGCACGCTCCGCCATGTACTTCGACACTTGCAGCGTAAGCACCTTCTCGTCGATGTTCATCGCATGACTGCACTCCGACACATAAACCGTGCGGGTTATCAGCTCCGGAACCAACGAAATCGAACGTACTATATCGGAAATGGCGCGCGATCGCGCTATCGGATCATTGGCGGCATCCGCCATGAGTATGCGCGTCTTGAACGATATGAAATCCGTTTCATTCTCCGCTATGTAGCTTTCCACCTCCGACGACGTGTGCGATTGCGCGAACGAGTCCGGGTCGTCGCCATCGGGCAATAGCAGCACCTTCACGTTAAGTCCTTCGGCCAGCAACAAGTCAATGCCTCGCAACGATGCCTTTATGCCGGCCGCGTCGCTGTCGTATATCACGGTTACATTATCGGTAAAACGGTGTATTAGGTTTATTTGACCCTGCGTGAGCGACGTTCCCGACGAAGCGACCACATTTTCCACTCCGCGCTGATGCATGGATATCACATCCATATATCCCTCCACGAGTATGCACTTATTGGCTCTTACTATTGCCGTTTTGGCCTGATACAGGCCATACACCTCGTAACTTTTACGATAGACGGCCGATTCGGGCGAATTTACATATTTGGCAACCTCCTTGTCCTTACGAAGCGTTCGGCCTCCGAATGCCACCACTTTGCCTACCACGGTAAACACGGGATATATCACTCGGCCTCTGAATCGATCCTGAATCGATCCGCGCTCCGTCTTATAGCAAAGCCCCGTCTCCAAAAGATACCGTTCACTGAATCCGGCCTTTATCGCCGTATCATACAGATTGGTTCTGTCCTCAAGTGAATAACCCAAATGGAAACGCTCTATCATGCGATCCGACAATCCTCTCTCACGAAAATACGCCTTACCGATGTTGCGTCCGTCGGAGGTCGAGCTAAGCACGCGCTCAAAATGCTTCATGGCAAAGTCGTTGACCGCCATCATGCTTTCGCGCTCCGACATGGCCTCGCGCTCCGAATCCGACAATTCGCGCTCTTTTATCTCTATGCCATATTTATTGGCAAGATACCTTAACGCCTCGTTATAGGTCATCTGCTCAAGCTCCATTATGAAATTGACGGGAGTGCCGCCCTTTCCGCAGCTGAAACACTTGCATATTCCTTTCGACTTTGATACCGAAAACGACGGTGTGCGCTCATTGTGAAACGGACACAAGCCAACATAATTGGCTCCACGCCGCTTCAAGCTAACGAAATCGCTTACCACCTCCACAATGTCGGCGGTATCGAGTATCTTTTGAACCGTTGCTGGATCTATACGCTTCATATGCAATGAGAGCGTCGGCACACGTTGCCAACGCAAATACAAATTTACAAAATTTTCGCGACAATATGCCTGTATCTCCGAGTAAACGATACGGGCAAAATCTCAGCAGAAGCAAAATCTCAGCAGTGCCACACTTCGGCGTTCGAGAACACTTTGATAGGCTTTATACTATAAACTATCGTTAATCGCAATACTTTCACCACTTAATTTCAATCAATCTCACATTAAAACAGGTAGTTGATTAAAATGACATCTTCATAGACAACTTAACACAGCGGTTTGTTCACTGACAATTAATATTCATTTCTATCTTCTCTACCAATAGCAAGAAGAATTATACAAATTAGGAAAGGTGTGGCTATAAAACTCAATAACAACCATAAAACTGGATTTCTATTTAACTTTTTCGCCATAACTGCGACAAGGACATACATTCCAATAAATATGCCTAACACACCAAAGACAGTCAATAAAATTACTATTTCACCTGTTGCAAAACCTTTTTTGGATGTGCTATGATTATTATCGTCATCTGATATCTTTGCGTCAGGTAAATTAAATCCTTTGAGTTCGTATCTTAACTTAAAAGCAGGATTTCCATACCCATCCTTAGTTTTATAATAATGATAATTACGACTATGCTCATATGCAGGAATATCTAATTTCTTTGTCATACCGGGAGCTATGTCTATATTATATGAAAAAGTTTCATAGTCCATCGGTTTTCCTTGCATATCAAGATATTCAAGGACAAATTTGATATTGTGAATAGTTTCGGACGTATTGTTCTTCAGTGCGATTGTTCCTTCACTGTCTAACCATGACTGTTCGTATGAGACCATATTTACAGCTGGCGATTTCTGTGCTACTGCGGCATTAAGATTTTGAACCACAGCAAAAAATGATACAATTATTGTAATCAATACATTTTTCATATTTCGTCAATTACTAATATTATTTTTTAATGAGCTTTATAAGTTATTTAGACTTAAATTAGATAAAATCCGACTTAGAGCATCCTACTTTAAATAAGAAAAATATCATCATTAAGTTGCATAAATAAAGGACTCAATCATAAACGCCGAAGATGACGGGTGAAGAACCTTTTCAATTCGATTTTTAATATGAGGGAAACAAAGAACACATTTCACAACCATTGTTATCGAAAAATTACGACATAGTTTAAAAATGCCAATTTGCACACCCATAATATCTATCTTCTGCTTCAATTTTTGGAACAATTTAGCATCCGCCGTAATCTTTATCATATTCAACCGATATTTTAATACTGCGAAGATAATAAAAATGTTTATTGTATGAAATGTTATGTGATATTCATCCCTTCATAACCGTTCTTTTGATGGAAATTTTCCATTAAATACCTACTACAACAATAGTCGGGGTATAAACGACAAAGGGCCGCAATCCGTTTGGATCGCGGCCCTGTCTTCAGAGGGGGCGGTTACCTACTTTCCCACTTTCGCAGTATCATCGGCGTGGCAAGGTTTAACTTCTCTGTTCGGGATGGGTAGAGGTGGAA